>JBBSTD010000111.1:0-20264 GCA_038236215.1 Cytophagales bacterium
AACCGGCGCGTTTGGAAAACGATATACAGCCAACTCAGTGTAGATGGCTCAGTTGATCTAAATCGGCTTGACAGCTTGAATTGTCAGTTCTGGCAACGTAGGGCTGCTTAACCGGACCACTAAAATGCTCACAGTATTAAATTCACATAGTATTTAAATTCAATAAAATTCCATTTCTTATGAAGAATCGAAGCCTGAATATTGTGAGCGGGATGCCTGTCTGGCGCACTGTCCTGATAGCCGCCATTGTAACCAGTTTGCATAGTACCACAATCGTGGCACAGGGTACTGAAAAAAGGGCCCTGCCAGCCAATATCAAGCTGGCCCTAAATGCCTATTCGTTCAACGACATGCTAACGGGTAATCGCCAGAAAGACAATAAGCCAACATTAACGTTACCCGAACTGCTTGACTGGTGCGCTACCCAAAACATTGCGGCCGTTGATTTAACGGGCTACTATTTTCCGGGCTATCCGGGAATCCCTTCCGATGAATACATTTACGAACTCAAGCGCAAAGCTTTCAAATTAGGCATCGACATCAGTGGTACCGGTATCAGAAACAACTTTGCTTCACCTGACCCGGCAGAGCGAGCAGCCGACGTAAAACGGGCCAAAGAATGGATTATCGTGGCCTCAAAACTGGGGGCGCCCGTACTTCGGTTGTTTGCGGGTGCTATTCCTAAGGGTTACGAAAATAAATGGGACGAAGTAGCTGGATGGATGATTGACTGTTACAAAGAATGCGCTGATTTTGGCGCGCAGCATGGGGTAATTATTGGCATTCAAAACCACGGCGACATGCTCCAGACTGCCGACCAGTGCATTAAAGTCGTGAAAGCTGTTAATTCCAAGTGGGCAGGCCTTATTCTGGATACGGGCAATTTCAAGGTGAAAGATCCTTACCTCGATATCGAAGCCGTCATTCCATACACGGTAAACTGGCAGGTAAAAGAAAGTGTATTTGGTATCGGTAGTGACGTACCGACGGATGTTCCCCGGTTGATGAAGATTCTGAAAAAGAGCGGCTACCGGGGCTACATACCGGTAGAAACGCTGTATGTAAAAGATAAGCCCTACGATCCTTACATATTGGTGCCAGCCTTGTTGAAAGACCTGAAAGTGGCTCAGGATGCCGAGTTTAATTAATTCCACTCAGAATTCTGTGCGTAGGAAGTATCTCTTACCAACCTGTCTTTTTGTTGATGATACCTCAGGAAAAAATCACCGTTGGGTTGGTAGGATTTGGCCTGTCAGGCCGGTACTTCCATGCCCCTTTTCTGTCTGCACATGCTGGTTTTGAACTAAAAAAGGTGGTTAGTAGTCGTTCCGACGAAGTTTCTGCCTTTGATCCCGGACTTACAACGGTAGCAACCGCCGACGAATTATTCGCTGATCAGTCTATCCAGCTCGTTTTTATATGCTCTCCCAATGAAACACATTTCCAGTATGCCCAGGCTGCACTGGAACATGGTAAGCATATTGTCGTAGAGAAACCTTTTGCTACAAATGAGCGGGAAACCGAGCAGTTGCTGGAACTGGCTGAGAAGCGGGGACTCATAGCAACTGCCTATCAGAACCGGCGTTGGGACTCTGATTTCCTGACCATTAAGGCGCTAATTAATCAGAATAAACTGGGCGATGTTATCGATTATGAAGCCCGCTATGATCGGTTAATGCCGGTAGATAGCAGAAACCAGTCCTGGAAAGAGCGACCGGGTGCAGGGCGGGGTAGTTTGTACAACCTGGCCCCGCACCTTATCGATCAGGCGCTAAACTTATTTGGCAAGCCAGAATCTGTTTCATCAGAGGTTAGATTGATCAGGCCTAATAGTCAGATTGAGGATTTTTTTACGATCAGGCTCGGCTACCCCGATAAGCAGGTCACCCTAAAATCCAGTCTGATGGTGCATCAGAACCGGCTTCGTTTTATCGTGCATGGAACAGCAGGTTCTTTTGTTAAAAGCGGACTGGATGTGCAGGAAGAGGACCTACGGCGGCAGCTATTCCCTAACATGGCGCAATGGGGATATGAGCCAAACGACCGATGGGGAATACTGACATCCAATGAGCGATCGGAACAGATTGAGAGTTTACCGGGCAATTATTCAGCCTTTTACAGTGGCCTTTATGAGTCCATCGCCCATGGTGCCAGCCCAATTGTGAAACCCCATGAAATTCAGCAAATAGCCAGAGTCATCGCGTTAGCCCGGCAGAGCAGCCTGAATGCTAGAACTCTCCTGTTCTGACTAAATTACAACAGAGCGATAAGCCCCGCATTTATACTCGCTTCGTTTTCTATGCCAAAATTCCCAACTAATTATCGGTGGCAGATTATTGCTTTGCTCTTTGTGGCAACAACCATCAACTACTTAGACCGGCAGGTTATCAGTTTGCTTAAACCAACGCTGGAACGGGTATTCGACTGGACCGAAACGGACTATAGCTATATTGTCATGGCTTTTCAGGGCGCCTACGCGCTTAGTTTCGTTTGTTTCGGTTGGGGCATTGATCGAGTCGGAGCTAAAATTGGGTATAGTGTATCGGTCTTTGTCTGGAGCATCGGGGCTATGCTCCATGCCGTAGCCAGCAGTACCTTTAGCTTTGGCGTCTTTCGAGCCTTACTGGGCTTAGGTGAAGGCGGTAACTTTCCGGCTTCCATCAAAACGGTCACCGAATGGTTTCCACAGAAAGAACGAGCCCTGGCAACGGGCGTTTTTAATTCAGGCACCAACATTGGCGCGGTAGCAGCCCCTTTGATGGTACCCTGGATTTTGGGTAACTACGGTTGGCAGGCTGCATTTCTGGTTACAGGAGCCATTGGCTTTGTCTGGCTCTTTTTCTGGTGGATATATTACGAAAAACCGAATCGCCATCAGAAAATTTCACCAGAGGAACTGGCATACGTCAACGAATCATCCCCAAATGAGGAGACTCAAGTACCTGTCAGGTGGATTACGTTGCTAAACCGTCGTCAAACCTGGGCGTTTATCATGGGAAAGCTCTTTACTGATCCGGTTTGGTGGTTTTTTTTATTCTGGTTGCCTTCATTCTTAGCCTCAACATTTCATGTTGATCTTACCAGGCCCAGTTTACCCCTCATTGTAATTTACTCCTCCGCTACCATCGGCAGCGTGGGTGGTGGGTATATTTCCGGGTATTTTTTGCGAAGAGGCTGGTCTGTTAATTGGTCGAGGAAAACAGCGATGCTACTATTTGCTGTATGTATTGTCCCAATCATGGCCATCCAGTTTGCTACCAGCCTTTGGTTGGTAATTGGTTTGCTGAGCATGGCTGTAGCCGCTCACCAAGCGTGGAGTGCTAATCTGTTTACACTTGTCTCCGACCTTGTCCCCAAAAAAGCCGTTAGTTCTGTAGTAGGAATTGGTGGTATGGCTGGTTCGCTTGGGGGCATGCTTTTTCCACTGTTAGTAGGTTCCTTACTGGATAATTATAAGGCGCTTGGTAACATTGGTACTGGCTACAATATTCTATTTGTTATATGTGGTAGTGCTTATCTGGTGGCCCTGACAATTATTCATCTGCTGGTTCCAACCATGAAGCCTACAATCTTTATGTCTTAGCCTGATAGACGTTTTAGTTTACTTTTGAATCAAAAACTTTGTAAGATCGTGTTCGTGACCTTTTCGTATTGATGATATTTAGTGATTCAGGCAATACAGTTCTACTTGAGCAAATAAGAAGTCAAAGTGGCTTAAATACGCGGTTTTGGGTAGAATTTATTGGCTAATCAAATGATTATTTTAGCACACCTTAGTTGTGTTAAGCTACATGATCTACATTTTGAGCTTATGCGGTCTACAACTGTGGTCGGAATTTTGCCGCAGTGGCCCGCGATGGACCAACGTATCAAACTTCTTTGCTTGGTTATGTCCAATATTACGTAGCGAACAACCGGTAGGAAATCGTTTCTTCAAACGCCCCATTTTTGAAGCAGATAGATGAACGGTAGGTTGCCTTAATTTGAAACCTTTACACGACTTCTCGTTGGCCAGCAAACCACTAAAAAAGTAAAGTCAGCCCCCCTTTGTTTTTCAAAATGTTCCCCGCCTTGGGAACTTGTGGCTTGGTTAAACGGGAAATCTCTTGGGTAAGAAACTGGGTGAGCTGACCGTACATAAAATCCGACATCGGCTTGGTCACTTCCTGCCGACGCGACTCTTCCAGGGCGGCAATATAAGCCGTCCGATCCTGGGCATACACTAAGCTCAAGGGCAGGCCATGATACTGCTGAACATAGTTCATCAGCAGTCGAGAGGTGCGTCCGTTGCCGTCGCCAAAGGGGTGAATGCTGACTAGCTGAAAGTGTACCTGAAAGGAAAGGTCATAGACCTGCCGGACTGTTTTGGCTGCTGGCAACAACGTGTTCATCTCTTTGAGCAAGGTATCAACGGCCGCCGGTACCTTCTTAGCATCTAAAAACATTCGGTTACCGGCCATGGCGCTAACCGTGCGGAATTGACCCAGACTCGAATCGAACGTACCTAATAGGGTGTTGGTCGGCCCACCCGTCTGGCGCATGACCGATGCGGCAATGGCCTGTAGCCGGTCCCGGTTCAAGGGCTCGTGTTGCGTGGCCCAGTCGAGGACCAGCTGTTGAGCAGCCTGGTGGTCAACGACCATCAAGTGGTGTTCCAACGGCTTGCCCCCCGCCGTAAGCCCTTTTTCTAACAAGGTCTGGGTCTCCAGCAGTGTCAGGGTAGAACCTTCGATAGCGGTCGAATGATGGGTATGCACCATTTGGTTATAAAGCTCGAAGTTAATCACACCGGTGGTGAGCGCCTGGTATTGCTTAATCAATTCGGGCAATGTTGGAGCGGAAGGGGGTGTAGTTTGAGCCATGGTGAGCGTTCAGGCGATCGAGCGAAAAGAGTTACTCAAAGATACGAAAGATGCTGTCTCGGGCGCGAACGGCCTCTAAAACTAGCTTTTGTTGCTGATCTAACTTTGGCTAGCCCCAACCGGAAGGCGTTCCTTGTCAATTTGTAAAAAGTCTAACAGAGGTGGTTCTGAACACTCGTTACGGCTTTACTGTAGCTCCAGAGCTTCTCTGATAAACTATGCTATTCAAGTAAATGCCGCTTTGTCTCGAGAAGGAGCGTTTTTTTCAACTGATTACAGGAAGGGTTAATTGCCTGACTCGACCAATCTTACTCATCAACAAACTGGATAATAAAGCCGCCTTTGGGAGCAAAAGCGTATTGCCAGGTAGAGGTGATCGGATAGGTTTCCGTTTTAAAGCTCATCAATGAGTTTGCGCCTTCCGTAATGACTCTGAATTTAGAAAAGCCCCTGGCATACCTGGCAAGATTTAGTTTGACCGGCAGTATTTTATTTGTACCGTTTATGCCGATAATGTAGGAAAGGTGGTCTTTTTGACGAGCGAGTATGATCTGTTCCCCCGGTTCTGCCACAATACTTTCCGTTTTATCCCAGCTGGCAGGCATATCCTTCAATAGGTGTTTGACCGGTATAGGGAGTGAATCAAACACCTCTTTAGAATCCGCAAAATGAATGATGCCCGACGTATAGATCATCGCCGTAGCAAGCTCATGAATGGCCGTGTTCAACCGGGGATATTTTCGCATCGTCAGCGCAAACGGGGTGTAGTCCGTCGGACCGGCTACATTTCTGGTGAAAGGCAACAGGGTATTCTGCTCGGCGGCTTTATCTGGAAATCTAGGTTCATAAAAATAACTCTCCGTGCCCAAGACAGCCTCCGCTGTCATGAAATTTGGCCAGGTTCGATGCCAGCCTCTGGGAACGGTAGTGCCATGAAGGTTTATCAGCAAATGCTCTTTGGCGGCATCGGCAAAAAGTGATTGAAAGCAGGCCATCACCTCCTGCCGGTCGGAGCACCAAAAATCTATTTTAACCCCTTTGACGCCCATGGCCGCCAATTCTTTGAATCGCTTTTTTCGTCTTTCCGGCTCGAAATAGGCGGCTGAATAGCCCCATACCATTGGTTTGACCCCTTTGGAAATAGCTTTGGCGATGATACCTCCTGCTGAGTCGGCTTTCTCCCAGCCAGCATCGAACAGGGTATATCCGAAACCAAAAGAGGCAGCAAGATCAGTGAATTGGTTATACATTTTCGGTGAATGATCATCAGGATGGGACCACCAGGACCAGGTGGCTTTTCCCGGTTCGATCCAGGATGTATCATCGATTTTAGCGGCAGGAGCCAAATCCGTAATCAGGGTTGACAGCAGGATGTCCCCGGCCCGTTCACCAATGATAATTACCCGCCAGGGCATAGTCCAGGGAAGCGTGGCTGCCGGATGATTAGTATCGTCCAGGGGAAGGGTATATTTTTCGTCTCTTTCAGCAAAGGCAATTTTGTACAGTCCACCCTTGGAATCGGGTTGTAAGTGACAACCGGGAAACGAACCATCCGTTCCGGACTCCGCTAGTAACACCCAGTTTTTGCCCTCATTTACCTTAAATAAGGCAGGCATACACCACCCCACAGAAGGGTTACGGGGACGGCTAATTGAGTCGCCGGGATGTATTTTGAGGTAAAAATCTTCATAGCCCGGGGTGTACTTTCCCGCCTTATTATAAGGCTGCAACCAACCTTGCGCATTTTTTTCAATCTGAAAGCCGGTGCTCTCGCTGGTGATCACCCGTATTTTTTTATCCTGATCCGGTAACCGGTAGCGAAAAGCAACGCCTTCCTCTCCAGCAATTAAATCAATAATAAGGAGCGCACCCAACCTGTTTTTAGCCGTTATACTCTTCGTGCTAAAGGTGTGATCGATCGTTTTGAGGTTACCCACCTTCAAGTCGTACTTCTCCCTTCTGACTCCCACGGGTGAAACCGAAACGACGGAGAGAGCAGCCATAAAATTCTGGTCGTCACTGTTCAGGCCAAGCGGAGAATCGCCAATAATGGTTTTATTTCCGCGGCTCACCTGGTAATGCAATTCTCCCTGCCTGGTCAAAAACAAGGTAATTTTATTCGAGCCAACCGGCGAATTAAGCTCTATCGATTGACTTGCTGCGTCGAAGCCACTGATAAGAAAAATTGCTTTGGTTAAAAAGGGGAGGAGAATAGCAACCAGTATATGTCTCATGCTACAGACTGGGGTCGTTAGGGCCACCGGTGTCCTGTAGAAAAGCATCGCTTGTCAGGAAAGCTACTTATTCTCATCAAGGATGGGTTGGAGCATCGAAAAAGGCGGGCAGTCGTGTCCCTTTCATGGTCGCCAGATGAACTGGACTGCCGCTTTCTATTGCCCATTTTCGAACCGAACCTCTGTATAGGGTTACCATCTTGGTGGTCGATGGCCTTTACTTCGGTGGGCCTTATCAGACCCGGGCCGCAACTTGCTTCTTACCTGGTGAAACAAACTACTAAGCCAAATAAAGAGCAGCATGCCAACGATGATCAACAGCGCATTCAGCTTGAAGGAGAACCCGGTAAGTTTCTCCCTGCCATCCCGCGATAGTTCGAACCACAGCCACGAGCGCTCAACCCGGGTTGTTGGGTGGTCAAATGGTAGCGCTTCGTCGTAGATGGTTTGGGTGATGAAGCGACCGGTGGTATCAATATAACCGTATTTGTCGTTGATGCGAACCAGCGAAAGGCCGTGATTATAGTAGGACGCAAAATCGTATTTTAACGGCGTGCGCACGGTACCGGACTTGTCAATATGGCCGAACTTGCCATTGATGGCCACGGCTGACCTGCCTTCGGCCGTAAAGCCGGTCGCTTTATCGTATAGGTGCGGAATGCGCAGTGTGCCGGTTTTGTCGATACAGCCCCATTTATCGTTCTTCCTGACCCAAAAAAGGCCATCCAGACAAACCCCTTACTGGTAGTGCCAAACTGCTTTGCCCAAACCTACTGGTGGACAAAATAGCAAGTTTGGAAAGGTTATAGACGAAGACAGGTTGCATTTTTGCAAAAAAAGTAACGATGATCGCCAAAATCACCCACATGTGCATTTATGTCCTTAATCAGGAGAGTGCCTACGATTTTTATGTCAATAAGCTGGGCTTTCAGGTGCATACCGACGCACCGATGGGGGCAGGAGCCAGATGGCTTACGGTTACAGTACCCGACCAACCAGAAGTGGAAATAGCCCTTTTTCTAGTGGCTGAAGGAGCCATGTTTGATCAAGAGACCGTACAGGCCATGACAACTCTAATCAGCAAGGGTACGTTTGGCCCAGCAGTATTTAGCTGCCAAGACCTGCGAGCTACCTATGCCGAATTAAGCGCGAAAGGTGTGGTGTTTGAAAAGCCACCCACCCAGGAATTTTATGGCCTTGAGGCCTTATTCATTGATGACTCAGGGAATTGGTTTTCATTGGCCCAACTCAATTCGTAGCCATGAAAACGGTATTTGACCAGGCTACACGAGACGAATTGTTGACCAGGATCGATTCGCTCCCTGAAAACGGCGCTGCTAAATGGGGAACCATGAATCTTTACCAGATGCTGACCCATTGTACCCGGTGGGACGATATGACTCAAGGTAGCCTACCTGTAAAGCGAATGCTTTTGGGACGATTAATTGGCAGGATGGCCTTAAAAAATGTGTTAAAAAACGAGCAGCCTTTGGGAAAAAACTCACCCACTGCCCCTGAATTAATCAGTGATGAAAAAGTAGGTAGCATCGCGTTACAAAAGGCGGATTGGCGTAAACGAATCAGTGCCTATGCGCATTTTACTAATCCTAATTTTGTGCATCCATTTTTTGGTTCAATGACTAAAGAACAAGTCGGCCAATTTGTGTATAAACATCACGATCATCATCTGAGACAATTTGGCGTCTAAAAAACGAACTGCTAGCAACGTATTGCTAAAATAGGGTTGAGGGCGTAGATCAACGTGTATAGGCTATCCATCTTTGTGCTCTATTTGTGTTGACAATTGCCAAAGCCTCAACGGGCCATTTCCAGGTTTGTCCCAACGATCCCACTTGGCTAGCCGACGAACCTACATGGGTGTAAACAAGCAGCCCTTCGAAGTACGATAGCCATTTCGGTTTAACTCCTGAGTAATCTAGCTGTAATTCTTGCCCGCCTGGCGCAAGGTATCGACAATAAGCCAAGCCCGGCAATTGTTCTCATTAGTAGCAGCTCGTCGAGCGTTACCCAATACTCCCTTTCGCTGGGCATCAGGGGTAAAGTTCTCCGGCCGCCCTAATTTAGCTTCTTGGGCAATTTTTGCTTGTAAGGCCGCTCGGGTTCGTGAGCTGATCAATTCCTGCTCGTGTTGGGCCATCGTGGCAAAGATGCCAATGGTCAGCGTGTTGGCATCGGGCATATCAACACATTGAAAATTGACGCCCGAATTCCTCAGCGTGAAGATAAAGGAGGCACTGCGGCTCAACCGGTCGAGCTTAGCAATGACCAGAACCGCGCCTTCTTTCTTGACCTTATCAATGGCCGCTGCTGATTGAACCCGTTGATTATTCTTTCCTGATTCAACCTCGTTTTAGTCGCCAACGATTACGCCTTTCACATAACCAGCGACAGTGGCCCGTTGGGCTTCCAGTCCTAAGCTGGAATCACCCTGGGCTTTGGTGGATACGGGTAATAGGCAACGTACTTGATAAGCCCAATGGTGGCCATTGTACTGTTAGGTTGGTTAACTAATTGTATAAACGATTAGGTGGACTTGTTACATTTGACTGGAGACGGTTTTTAAGCACATCTGGGAACAAACCCGAAAGCATCCCGATCCCGCAAAGCTTTTTCGCCATCGGTGGTCAGAAAATCTGTCCATCGGCTCATCATGTTCCCTCACAGGTGTTTAACGATAGTTGCTACCCTGTTGCAGGTGGCATTGTTTTGCCAGTTCAGTTTTTCATCCGGGATTTGATTGATCACTTTTTCGCCCAGAAGTTTATAATACAAAAACTGCCTGATCAGACTGGGTAGGGTGTCGTTATTCAGCATTAAAATTCGTCTTTTACTGTCAATATAGTGTGGGTTGGCTTAATAGGTCTAGCGTAGGGGGGATCGATGTAAAGGGTTCGTTTAATTGTTTGACGACCATTACTGATCGTTAGACTATAAGAGCCAATGGGTAATCCTTCTAAGTTTATAACTTGGTTATACTGCCTGGTCCTTCGATTAATTATGTCCCAGTAGAGAATGTCATCAACGCCTTGCCGCAGTTCAACTATTAACCGCTGATTAAACTTGTTAAAAACCAAAACGCGCAACCTGGTTGTAGTAGGAATTGCGGAAATTGACGCAACAAACGTAGTGTTAGAAACTGATTGAGTAGGTACGTTCGAGATGTCATAGTTATTGAGCGCTAACGATTGGGCGTAAGTGGTGGGGCTCACGTGTAGCCCAACAAGGAGTAAAATTAGTAAATGTCTCATCATGTATTGGTTAAAAAAACAAGCGTGATCAACCCAATTAACAGACGATCGCCTGACGGACTACCTCCACTACCTGGTCGATTTCCTGAACGGTGTTGAAGTAATGCGGAGAGAATCGAATGACCCAATCCAGTCCTTTGTCGAGAAAGTCGATGAGGGCAAAATGAGGGTACTGCACCGTAAAGACCACCCGTTCGTGCCGAAGAGCGGTTTCCAGTCTGGCCAGCGGTTGGCGGTCGGTATGAAAGGCCAGGATATTGCTTTGCACCGCCCCCTGGTCCATCAGTTGAGTGCCATCAATGGCCTGTAGGCCGGTTCGGAGTCGGTGCATTTGTTGCTGGTTGTGCCGGGCGATGGTTTCGATACCGACCTGATTGGCGTACCTAACGGCCTCGGCCAGCCCCACACTCAGCAGGGAAATTTCTTGGAGTTCAAACCGGCGGGCATCGGTCTGTAGGATATAGCCGTCTGGCTCCGTCCAGGTAGCCGCCCGCCGGTCAATATAAAGCGGGGTCAGCCCGGCCTCCAGCACCCTGTCCGATACGTACAGAAAACCCGTGTTGCGCGGCCCCCGCAGGAACTTGCGCCCCGTGCCATTCAGAAAGTCGGCTTGAATGCGGGTCACATCCAGCGGTAACTGGCCCACTGACTGAGCAGCATCAAGCAAATACCAGACCCCGTATTGCCGACAAAGTGCCCCCACAGCTTCGGCGGGCTGTACCAGACCGATGTTGGTGGGTATGTGGGTAATGGCTACCAGCACCGGCCGGTGTTCCCGAATCAACTCCTCCAGATGGGTAAGATCAAGCTCCCCGTTGGAAAGGTTATTGATCCGCAGAAGCCGGATGCCTACCCGCTGCTGCAAGGACAAAAACGCCAGTTGATTCGATACGTAATCGTGGGTGGTCGTCAGAATGGTATCCCCGGCCCGGAAAGGGATGGCCGACAGTACCTGTATGTACGCATCAGTGGCGCTATAGGCGTATGCAAGGTTGCCCGGGCGAGTGTTCAGCAGCCGGGCTGTCTCGTCGTAAAACCGGTTGATCCGGCTCATCCACAATCGCTCGACTTCGTAACCGCCGAGCTGGGCTTCCTGCTGGAGATAGTCCGCCATGGCCGCGACAACGGGCCGGGGCATGAGTGAGGCTCCGGCACTATTCATAAACAGGGTATCGACGCAGCCCGGTGTATCGGCCCGCAGCTGGCGAAGATTAAGTGTGTGTGTCGTTTCGACTTGCATGGGGCAAAAAAAGGCGGTCAGCGCGGGCCATAACAGATACAGTTTATCCCTTTCTGCCGCGTACAGGCAATCCGGCCACAGATTTTCGGCCACCCGTAAACTGTACGACTTTCTTAGGGGGTAAGTGTATGGTAAAGCGTACAGTCGGGGCCTTACTTTTGTAGGACCTGATTCACTATTTCTCAAACCGGACATGGTTGCCTTCATTCCTAAATACCAGCAGGTGGCCCGCCAGCTGGGCGATAAACTTCGGCTAGGTTTGCTGAGCGAGGGCGACAAACTACCCTCCGTTCGTACCCTCAGTCAGGAACTGGGGGTGAGCATCAACACCGTACAGCAGGCCTACTACTGTCTGGAGGCTGAAGGGCTGGTGGAAGCCCGCCCCCAGTCAGGCTACTACGCCCGAACGCAGGGGCAACGACAGCAGCGGGTACCGCGCCGGTCAGAACCGCAGGCGACCGCGCAGCAGGTGAGCCCGGACGATATGGAGACGGTGCTACTGCGGGTGATGCAGCACCAGCGGCAGGCGGGGTGGCTTCCCTTTTCGCTGAGCGTTCCCGCTCCCAGTCTGCTGCCGGTGGCCAAACTGACGAAGGCTTTTCAGCAGGCGCAGCGGGAAATGCCCCATGCCGGTATTGAGTATGAGCTGATGGCCGGCAATGCGGCATTGCGTCGGCAGATTGCCCGCTACGCCCTGTTCTGGGGCGGGCAGTTTACCGACGAGGAAATAATTACCACGGAAGGCTGCACGGGAGCGATAACCCTGTGTTTAAAGACCGTGACCCGGCCGGGTGACACCATCGCGGTGGAAAGCCCCGTTTACTTCGGTATTCTGCAGAGCATCCGTTCGCTGGGGCTGAACGTGCTGGAGCTGCCTACCGATCCGTTAACCGGGGTTGACCTGGATGTACTGGAAGGGTACGTGCGGGCGGGGCAGGTGCAGGCCTGTTTGCTAATCCCCAATTTCAGTAACCCACTGGGGAGTTGTATGCCGGAGGCCCATAAAAAACGGCTGGTTCGGTTGCTGGAGACCTACCAGCTGCCCCTCATTGAGGACGATCTGTACGGTGACCTGCACTTTTCCCCTTACCGGCCTCAACCCTGTAAAGCCTTTGATACGCAGGGGTGGGTACTCTGGTGTGGTTCATTCAGCAAAACGCTGGCTCCTGGCTACCGGGTTGGTTGGGTAGTGCCAGGTCGATATTTCGACACCTTGCTCCAGATCAAGCGGTACCAAGCTGGTTTCTCGCCCGGCATCACCCAGCAGAGCGTGGCTACTTTTCTGGCTAACGATCGCTATGAACTGCATCTTCGACGGTTGCGGCAGACTTTAAAAAGCAACTGCCAGCGCTACCAGCAAACCATTCGGACGCATTTCCCCGAGGGTACCCGCATCAGCGAGCCGCAGGGAGGATTCACCCTGTGGGTGGAGGTAGACCCGGCCATTGATACCATTGCACTGGCCGACAAGCTGGCCCCGGATCAAATCAGCATCATGCCAGGGCGGCTGTTCAGCCTTCAACCGCAGTACACCAACTGCATGCGGCTTAGCTATGGGCTTCCCTTCGACCAGCGGGTAGGGTGGGGGCTGCAACAAATCGGTAAACGTCTCCATCAATATAACTAGAGCTCCTCGTCAACCTGTCGGCCACTCAGCACGATGTCTGGTAGCCCCGATACTGACATAACTCTTATTCCCAACTGATGCAACCACCTATTTTTATTATCGGCGCGGGGGCTATTGGCATGACCCTGGCCGTCTTTCTTCGGCAGGCCGGCAAAGAAGTCCAGCTGCTACGGGGTCGCCGGGATAGCGAACCCGAAGACCAAGCTCACATTGCTGTCGAATGCAGCGATGGTACAATCCAGGCGGCTAATGTTCCCATCTATACTCTGGAACAGACTGAATACCTGAACGGCCTTATTCTGCTGACCAGCAAATCATTCGGTAACAATGAACTGGCCGGGCGGCTGCGCGAAAAAACGGGCCAGTCACCCTTGGTCTTACTACAAAATGGACTGGGTATTGAGCAACCTTTTCTGGATGCGGGCTTCCCAGTACTATATCGCTGCGTTTTACTGGCTACCAGCCAGGTACAGGCTGTGCGAAAAGTCAGCTACAAACCCGTGTCAGCTTCGCCAGTCGGGATCATTCAGGGGGATGAATCCGAGCTAACGGCGATTATAGAACAGCTTAATACCCCCCGCTTTCCGTTCCGGGCGGAAAAATTCATTCAGCAAACAATCTGGGAAAAAGTTATCACCAACTGTGTGTTTAACTCGATCTGTCCGCTGCTGGGGGTGGATAACGGCCTCTTCCACCGGGATACATCGGCATTGGCCCTGGCCCGCGAGGTCATTGCTGAATGCGTGGCCGTAGCGTGTCTAGCCGGAATTTCTCTAAATCAGGAGGTGGTAGAAGGGCGATTGCGGGATATCAGCCAACGCTCGGAGGGGCAGTTGATTTCTACGCTGGTGGATATCCAACAAGGCCGACAGACCGAAATCGACACGCTGAACCTGGCAGTAGCCCGCCTTGCCCAGCAATTAGGCCAGCCTCATCTGGCCAGTCGTACCCGAATTTTGGGCGAGTTAACCAGACTCAAGGCTGAGATTAGTTTGATCTGACCTGAAGGTGGTCCTATGTCTAAAATAGGTTGTGTTCATGGCATCTTACGTAGCCGATGATCGCTTACGAGCACCTTTTTATACGTGTGGTTGAGGTAATTACCATGGCCTTTCCGGTTGGACGGCTTAGCGATATAAGACTTACGGCAGGCCAAAACAGTTGTTTGTGGGGTGGAAAATGCTACCCGTAGATTTATGCAGATCGATACTGCTTTTTATGGAAATTTACGGACGTATGCTAAGAGCCCTATTTCATTTTGCTTTCTGGCTGGTCTATTTAGTCCAAGACATGCTGCTGGTATTTCTTTTAAATACTACCCGTATTCAGCAGCCGACTCCGATCAACCTACTTTTGTCATTGAATAACTGCTTAGTGCTGCTATTACCCAAGCTGCTTTTTACCTATTTCATCTTGTACGGCACACTAAACAAACTAACCAGTAAGGGTTTTCAAACTAAAGGTGTTCTTTACTCTATGCTGGCGTTAATCGTTACCTTGTTAGGATATCGGGGATTAGCTTGCTATGTAGTGAATCCACTTATTTATGGCTGGGTAAGGCCCACGTCCGCTTTTTTTTATCCCCTGGCATTTCCAGTTGCCCTGATGGATATTGGGTTTGTTTCAGGCGCGGCCGTAGCGTTGAAGCAGATCAGGCAACAGCTTAAACGAAATCAGTTGGAGCAACAGCTGATACGAGAAAAACTGGAGGCCGAGTTAAAATATCTTCGCAATCAAACCAACCCCCACTTTTTGTTCAATACCCTGAACAACATTTATGCGTTAGCCAGAAAAAAGTCGGATGACACGGCTGATGCGGTTATGAAGTTGTCAAAAATTTTACGGTTCATGCTCTTTGATACGGCCAAACCACTGATCGCCATTGGCGATGAGATTCAGATGCTGGAAGATTACATTGCCCTGGAAAAAATTCGGTACGATGGCCGCTTAACCATCAGTTTTTCAAAAGATGTAAAAACGGACAAGTCCTCTATTTCGCCGTTGCTACTGTTGCCTTTTATTGAAAATGCTTTCAAACATGGAGCCAGCGAAAGCCAAGGTGCCTCCTATATCCAAGTTGATATTAAACTACAGGATGATATCCTTAGGTTCAGCGTCAAGAATTCTAAAGAAGCAAAAATCCAGAACGGTACTAATCTTGGAATGAGGAATGTAAAAAGACAATTAGAACTGCTGTATACCGAATACAATATGCAAGTGAGGGATGAAGCGTGCTTTTACCACGTATTGTTAACAATTAATCTCAGGAGTTATGCAAAAAACAACTTGTCTTATCGTTGAGGATGAACCCTTAGCGGCTGAAGTGCTGGAAGAATACATCAGTCAAATGCCTTCTTTACACCTGCTTCACACCTGTACCGACGCCATTCAGGCAATAGATGTATTAACACACACGCCTTCTGATGTAATTTTTCTCGACATTCATTTACCAAAGCTAAAAGGATTGGATTTCATCAGAACAATTAGTGCTCCCCCGAAAATAATTATAACTTCTGCTTATCAGGAATACGCTCTACAGGGTTACGAATTAAATGTAGTTGACTATTTGCTTAAACCGATTGAATTTAAGCGGTTTGTTGTTGCGGTAAACAAAGCCTGCCAGCAAATAGTTGACTCGAAAGCAATGTTAAGTAAGGGGCCGCCCGTTGAAAGAGATTTTCTTTTTTTCAACGTTGGTAAGAAGAAAGTAAAAATATTTATTGACGATATACTTTATATTGAAAGTTTGAGGGAATATATCAAAATTGTGACCGGGGATAAATCAATACTGACTAAATTTTCATTAAGTCAAACCGAAGAATTCTTACAAGACAAAAATATGCTTCGTATCCATCGTTCCTTTATTATTGCCAGGAATAAAGTCGATGCCTTTTCAGCGACGGATGTTGAAATTCAGGGAAAACTCATTCCGATTGGAAGAAGCTATAAAGACTTAGTGTATTCTCATTTGGAAAATTAGAATCAAATTCAGGGTTCGCGTTTAAAATACACACATGCCTGTTCACATTCTAACTTGGTTTTACGGAGTTGTCAATAGAATGATTTAACGGAAACGACGGACCGTTCCTTCTCTATTTTGAGATGTTTACTTTTGGCCCCACCCATGTAAGAAACCTTTCTGCTTTTTTAGCGGATCGTTAAGTGTAAATAATACTAGCCCTGAGTCCTATTCGCTGGATTGAAACAAATCTGCAAAAATGTGTAACACTGGCTTGTCGTGATTAGCAGATAAGGACTCTCAAAAAAACAATTGGTCAAAATACCAGTTGTCTGTGGGTTTAAAATGGTTGTTTGTTGAATCTATCTAAAAAACTATGATTTTCTACTGATTTTTATACCGCATCTAAAATATAAAAATCAGCGATGAAAAATGGCCGCCAAAAGAGGCAGGGATTCCTTATTGACTTAAATCATTTTGCAAAATCTGTCAGCTGCCCTAGCCCGGTAATCCTGCTCCTGGTAGGGACTTTGATAGTGAGTTGTACGTCCGTATCAACTCACTCATTTCAAAATATCAATAAAAATAGTAATCGAAATACGCAGTTAGCTCAATTTCAACTATCGGCTTATTTAATGAGTGATGGTACAAGGCTTAGAGTGAATGTAGACAAGCAGGTGGGTGGCAAAGTAACCATTCAATTTGTGGATTCAGAAGGGGCTGAATACTACCAACTAGCGCTTTATCCTCAGGATACAAGAACCCGATTTAATTTAAATCTAGCCGAGTTAAATGATGGCGATTACGTGCTCAAAGTGTCAAATGGACTTGAGATGGAGTTGCGGAAGATTAAGATAGCAACTTCTAAACCAACGGCACCTATTCGTCAGGTAAGTTTACTGTAAAGCATCTGAAGCGAATTTTAAGAAAATGATAGAGAGGGGGTGGCCTGTGCCTCAGGGCCTATATGGCGTAGCAACAGGTTATTCAAGGTTTCGAGTTAAACGTAGTACTTTACGATCCTACTCATTCAAGTCAGTCTTATTTTCCAAAGTCAAAAACCAAGTGTAACTAGTAACGCCTGTGTTCTGAATTGCAGGCCTGGGGTCATTGTAAACCATAGATAACCAAAAAAAGAGCAACAGATGAGAAAGATAATCTCCTTTATGCACCTATCCCTTGACGGTTTTGTAGCTGGACCGAGCGGAGAAATGGACTGGATTAAAGTCGATCAAGAAATTTTTGATTATATCGGCAAGCGGATAAGCGAAAGCGACACGGCCTTATACGGACGGGTAACCTACCAGATGATGGAAAATTACTGGCCTACTGCCGGAGACAAGCCAACAGCGTCCAGACATGACATTGACCATTCTAAATGGTATAACAACGTTCACAAAGTTGTTATATCAAACTCAATGAAAGACGCGGCTTTGACGAACACGACAATTATTAGTGCGAACCTTGCGGATAGCATAAATAAACTAAAACAACAGGCTGGAGAAGACATCCTGCTTTTTGGTAGCCCAACCGCTACACATTCACTGATCCAATTGAACTTAATTGACGGCTATTGGCTACTTGTTAATCCAATTATTCTTGGGCGAGGGATCCCATTATTTGCCGACATCAAAGACAGAACAAAATTAAAGCTATTGACTACCCGACAATTCACGTCTGGGGTAACTGAACTGAATTACATCGTGGATAGATACTAGCAACGACCATTAATTCCGGGCCCATGCTACTTCCGTTCCCAGCAATTCTATTGTTGCCTCGTCATCACCTTAGTTTGAGCATCGCTGTTCCATTGGGAAGATTGTAATAGCGCCAAATCATACCCTTAATTCAGCAGCATAGCGTACTAAACGGTTGTCTGTACGTTTATACCCGTCGTTCATTGATTTCCGTTTTGCTCCTCCCACTTTCTATCGAACTTTAAGCGAAGGAACAAAAAATGGTTTGAGTATGAGCGACTTTCGGTACATCGGACGCTTGTTTTATAGCATTGGCATCATTGCTTATGGAATACAACAAATCGTCATAAGAGATTTTCGACCGCAGATATTGCCTGGTTTCCCTGCCTGGGCGCATGAGTGGAGCATCTTCGCTATACTTTCAGGCATCGTTATGGTTGGGGTTGGACTACTCATCACGGGGTTGTTAAAGGTCCGAGTGGTGATCAGGAAAAGGCTATTTCTTTATTTAGGGTTTTACTTTCTTGTCCTTCTTTTGGTCAGTCATCTACCTTACCTGCTTTTTGTTTATCCTCATAAGCTAAGCCATTTGGGCTCGTGGGGAGATGCACTTAAAGGGCTGGCTTTTTCTGGGGGGGGATTTATCATGGCTGGTTCCTGGTCCAATGAGTATGCTCCCTTTAACGCTCCAGATGCTGTTGATACTACCTTGGAGAAACTTATTCCGCTTGGCAGAATATTTTACTGTACCACAATCATCTTATTCGGGTGTAATCATTTTGTCTATGACATCTCGGCGATGGTGCCTAAATGGTTTGGGCTCCTAACATTTTGGAGCTATTTTGGGGGTGTTGCCCTTATAGGCGCTGGAACAGCCATTTTTTTACAGATTTGGTTAAAACCAGTTTCTCTGCTGCTGGCAACCATGCTGTTTTTGTGGTTTGTTTTGTTGCACGTACCCAATGCCATCGCCAATCCCTATGCCGGTAGAGGCAATGCAATCGTCAGTGCGTTTGACGCGCTACTATTTTGTGGGACCGCATTGGTACTCTCCCAATCCAAAAAGCAAAAGAGCCACCCAACACCGGAAAAAGCGATGGTCTGAGAAACCCGAAAAAGAAAAGAAAAGGCATTGAGGTCAAAACCTCTGCACCAGCTACAAACCAGAAAAGTCCATAAAGACAAATAATGAGCGGGTTACCGGATAGGGTTAATAATTCACTGATACGTATACTCGTTGACGTTAATCCTACTAAAACAAGGCAGGATCTATGGCAAATATAGCGGTGTTATGGCCGATCACCCTCCATTCTGGGTACGTCTTAGTTTGATGTAGTATAAATTAAAACACTCTGAATAAACCACGCGATCATGACTAAAGAATTTGCGACTGCTTTTGCTCAGCGCTGGGTGAAAGCATGGAATTCGCATGATCTGGAGGAAATCCTATCGTTTTACTCGGAGGATTTTATCATTGAAACACCAATGGCGCTGCTTCTTTACCCACAAAGCGGTGGAACGGTTGTCGGTAAAAGTGAAGTCAGAAAATATTGGGCCATCGGTCTGGAAAAAAGTCCCAACTTGTATTTTGAGCTTTTAGATGTCTTGGTTGGTGTAAATAGCGTAGGTATACACCTGTTCAACACCGCTTCCAACAAAAAGTCTGTTGAATTAATGTGTTTCAAGGGTGACATGAAAGTTCATCAATCAATCGTCACTTATGCAGAATAACCATCCTTTACAAAAGGCTATAATTTCTATGCTCATAATCCATGCTCACGATCTTATGAAAAATTCATTTATCAATCACACAAGCAAAATAAAACTTGACTCATGGCGGTAGTAATTCAATGAAAGTAGACATCTATATCAATTATCCTGGAAATTGCGAAGCAGCATTCCGTTTTTTTATGATCAGCATCTTGGGGGTAAGATTACAATGATGACTACTCATCAACAATTACCACCCAACTTTCCAAAAGAGTACAAGACCCCATACCACTTGCCAGAATTGAGATAGGCGGTATAACACTTATGGGTGCCGATATTCCTAATGCCAAACCCATGCGCAGTGTCTATATAACCATTCGAGTTGATACGCCCGAAAGAGCAGAACAGGCCTATTTTTATGCAGTTGGAAAAAACTTTTTTCGCAAATCGCTTTGGCATGTTACAGGATAAATTCGGAACCTCCTGGATAATACTTTCTGAGAATTGAGAATTCATTCCATTAGGCAGGGCTTTCTTATAAAAACTCAAAACCTCGTAGAGGTGTCATCTTTGTAGAAAATAGACCGTTTACACGCTCTTTAAAACTCCGTAGGAGTGGCATCTCCGTCTTATTATGTCACTCCTACGGAGTTCTAAGGGAGCTTA
>JBBSTD010000112.1:0-19797 GCA_038236215.1 Cytophagales bacterium
CGCAGCCGGGTGATGAGGTGGCGATGATGACGAATGAAGAGCGTAAAAATCTCTCTTTTAGCGTAGTAGCCGTCGGCTACCCAGTGTAAAAGAGCGGGTAGATGGGGCAGACAATCGGCGAGTTGTTCCACATACCAGCTTAGCCGGGAGTAGGGTCGGGCCGTCGCTCCGTCGCACTGGTTCGGTTTGTCGTCCTGTTGGGTGATGTCAGGGGGAGTCTGGCTGGCTTCGAGGGCGAAGCATTGCTTGGTCAGGGTGTTGACACAAGCCAACAAACTGACCTCCAAACCACGTTGGGCTTTGCCCGCACAGGACGACCAAAATTTATCGATTCCAAAGGTTTTGGTGCCACTTTTAGCGATGAAACTACAATCAACGACCCCAATAAAAGGGCCTTGAGTGAAGTCGATACAGGCCTTGTTAAAGGCCAGCCAGTCAAAACAGGTGGCAAAGTGTCGGCGAAAAGTGAGTTCAGTAAAGCGGGAATAGCGGGCCAGATTTTCAAACGTAGCACGTCCCTGTCTGCCTAATAAGACAGAGAAAAGTTCGGTTAGAAAAGTGCGCTGATGCTTGTTCACGTTGAAATGTTTGGCCAATATTGGCTTGAGAATCGCATCGATGCTCATGGGTCGTAGTATATGAAATGGGGATTTCAAGCTTACGACCCTTTTTGCATTTGGCCAAATCAAGTCCTAAAACTGCTCACAGTATTGATTTGTGGAAGACTGGTATAAGTCAGTCGTTACACCGCCATCGGTATCTGCTCGAACGTTACTGCTGGCTGATTGGCATCTTTAAAGGCTTTTCGGGGCTGGATATTGAGCGTCTGGAACAGTTGTGCGTCGGTATCTTCGCTGGGGTTGGGTGTCGTGAGGAGTTTATCACCGGCGAAGATCGAATTGGCTCCGGCCAGAAAACATAGTGCCTGCTCTTCGGTATTCATCCGAACGCGCCCCGCCGAGAGCCGCACCATCGCTTTGGGCATAATAATCCGGGCGGTGGCAATCATCCGAATCATCTCCCACACCGACACACGCGGCTGGTCTTCCAGCGGGGTACCTTCTACCGGCACCAGCGCATTGACCGGTACCGACTCCGGGTGCTGGGGCAGCGTAGCCAGCGTATGCAACATCCCAATCCGATCCGTATCGGATTCGCCCATACCGATAATGCCACCCGAACAAACCGAAATACCGGCTTTACGGGCGTGGCCCAGCGTATCCAGCCGGTCGTCGTACGTGCGGGTGCTGATGATATCGCCGTAAAATTCTTCGCTCGTATCCAGGTTATGGTTATAGGCATACAGTCCGGCCTCTTTCAGTTTCTGTGCCTGCTGTTCGGTGAGCATACCGAGGGTACAGCATACTTCCAGCCCCATTTCGTTTACGCCCTGCACCATGTCGAGGACTCTGTCGAAATCGCGGTTGTCGCGTACTTCGCGCCAGGCAGCGCCCATGCAAAAGCGGGTACTCCCCGTGTCTTTGGCCCGTTGGGCAGCCGTTAACACGTCCTCCACTTCCATCAGCTTCTGCACCTTCACATCGGTATGATAGCGGGCTGCCTGCGGGCAATAGGCACAGTCTTCGGGGCAACCACCCGTCTTGACGGATAGCAGCGTACAAACCTGCACTTCCTGCGGGTCGTGGTGTTGCCGGTGAACGGTAGCGGCCCGGTACATCAGGTCCAGCACGGGCGAGTTATAAATGTCGGCGATTTCGGCGCGGGTCCAATCAGTACGGAGCATGTTGACGCGTTAAAAGGTATTACTGCTTACTTTGGCGACAAAGATATGGCTTCCGGGAGTTCTTCGGAAACATCTTCCATGCATGTAATAATGTAAAGAGGGAAACAAAGCCGAAAACAGATTCCGCGTCAGGGTGTTAACTATATATGGATACTCAACAAAAACTCCCCGCAGCTATCGACGCGCTATTAGAAAAAGGATTTACCTACGACAAAACACTCTATGAAGCCATGAAAGTGGTGGGCGAAACACTAAACGCCGACCGTTGCTTCATCTACATCCGTCAGCCGGACCAGGAACGCGGCCGTATCGCCTTTTGCTGGCGTAAAGGCGGGTCCATTCCCGACGTGGTTCAACCCGACTGGCAACCGGACACAACCGACCTGCCACAGGAAGACCCGCTGTTCCGGTCGGCCCTGGACAATGCAAAGGTTATTTATGTAGACGACGTAAAGACCGCCGGTCCCGGTGTGTTGAACGAAGCCTTCGAGAATAAAACGTTCGGTCATCGGGCCCTGATTCATGCCCCTATTCATGGTGACGGAAAACTATGGGGAATTCTTGAACCCTGCGTCTTTGAACAGACGCGCCAGTGGACCGACGAAGAAAAAACGCAGGTTGAAGCCATCCTGCCTAAGCTACAGCCAGTTATTGCGAATTTTGTGGCGTTATAAATCCCTCCTGACAGGCGTTTGCGTATTTGCTGCCTGCTTAAAGCACAGTCATGGCTACCGCTCTGCTTTAAGCAGGCAGCACTATTCTATGCAAGCGTTACCGGTAACGCTTGCATAAAGAAAGGGTAAACTTTTCTTGAAAAAGTACAGACTATGTAGTCTATTTATAGAAAAATGCCATAGCGCATCTTCTCTAAACAGATACGAATCGAATGATACCATCCGTTGGCCTAACCCTTTTTTTCCTGATAAACGTTTTTCAGGATTCCTTTCAACCCCCGGCTGACTTACCACCGGTAAAGTCGCCCGTATTCAAAACCGATACCCTCATCATTACGAAATTCGGGGCCGTAGCGGATGGATTAACGCTCAATACCGTCGCTATCAACAAAGCCATCGACCAATGTAGCCGTGCGGGCGGGGGCGTGGTGCTGGTGCCGCGTGGGCTGTGGCTGACGGGGCCAATTGTTCTGAAAAGCAATGTCAACCTACGGTTGAATCGGGATGCGCTGATCCAGTTCACCGATCAGCGCGACGCGTACCCACTGGTCCAAACGAGTTGGGAAGGCGAAGATGCCATTCGGAATCAGGCGCCCATTTCCGGCACTGACCTGGAAAACGTGGCCATCACGGGTGAGGGCATCCTGGATGGAGCCGGTGATACCTGGCGGATGGTTAAAAAAGGCAAACTGACCTCCGACCACTGGAAGAAATTAGTGGCATCGGGGGGCGTACTCAATCAGAAACAGGACACCTGGTATCCGTCGGCTCAGTCGCTCAAAGGAGCCGAAATGACTATCAAGTCCGGGCAACCGATGAGTTACTACAACGACATCAAGGATTTCCTGCGCCCCAACATGCTGAGCCTGACGCGTTGTAAGCGCATTCTGCTGGAAGGCGTTACCTTTCAGAACTCGCCCGCCTGGTGCCTGCACCCGCTCCTGTGCGAACATATTACCCTGCGGAACGTAACCGCTAAAAATCCCTGGTACGCCCAGAACGGTGACGGCCTCGACCTGGAATCGTGCCGGAATGGCCTGATCGAAAACTGTCTGTTCGACGTGGGCGATGATGGTATCTGCATCAAATCCGGTCGGGATGAGCAGGGGCGTAAGCGGGGTGTGCCCACCGAGAATATCGTTGTGCGGGGTTGCCGGGTATATCACGCGCACGGCGGCTTTGTTATAGGCAGCGAGATGTCTGGGGGTGTTAAGAATCTGTACGTATCGAACTGCACGTTCATGGGTACCGACGTGGGTCTGCGGTTCAAAACCGCCCGTGGCCGGGGTGGTATCGTCGAAAACGTGTTCGTGGACGGCATCGACATGACCAATATTGCGGGTGAGGCCATCCTGTTCGATATGTATTACGCGGCCAAAGATCCGGTTCCGCAACACGGCGAGAGCAACGAACTGCCCGAGATTCCGGCCCAGCCTCTCTCCGACGGTACGCCCCGGTTCCGCTCGTTTCAAATCAGAAATATAACCTGCAAAGGAGCCGAAACAGGTATTCTGATTCAAGGGCTGCCCGAAATGGCGGTGAAGGATATTTTGATTGAAAATGCCGTGTTACAAAGCAATAAGGGCCTGGTTTGTATCGAAGCGGATGGTATCCGACTGAAAAACGTGACCCTGCTCACACCCACCGGGACTACTGGTCAACCGCCCGTTGTGCAGGTACAGAATAGCCAGAACGTAACCATCGACAACCTCCGATATTCTAACAATACCGCCCTGCTGATGCGTGTTTCGGGGAGCCGCTCCAAGGCCATTCATTTACTGAATACGAATACATCCCATAGCCAAAAAGTCAGCGAAACGTCGGCCGATGCACCAGCCAATGCCCTGACGATGAAGTAAGTAAAGAAAACACTAATTTAATCAGTTAAAAACATCCGGCCCATTACCCAGCCCACGCAATACAACCTCTAGGCTGACGCTGGATTACGGATATTTCGTTGTCCTAGTCAATGATTTACCGGCTACATTGACCGTTATTTATGGTGATTATGCTCCGCCCAATGAGACAACCCTTCGGCATACCTATAATTGCTATTCTACTGATAACCGGCCTGTTGACCAGTTTCAGCGCGTTAGGAGCACCTATGCCCTTACCCTCGGCGGCTACTGATTCCATCGCCGAACGGATGTTGCTTTATCAGCGCAACAACGGCGGATGGCCGCAACCCGGTGGCGACGCAATTAAGTACAAAAACACACTCACCCCCGCGCAGCAAAACCGGCTGCTGACTGAAAAGGGGTGGCTCGATACCACCATAGACGATGCCGCTACGACGGGGGAAAGCAATTATCTGGTCACAGCCTTTAAAACGACGCAGAACGAAGCGTACGGGCGGGGCATCCGTTACCTACTGACGGCGCAGCAACCCAACGGGGGCTGGGGCCAGTTCTACCCCGATTCGAGCACCTACCGAAAACAGATTACCTACAACGACAACGCGATGATTGACGTCCTTTGGGTCATGAAACACGTTGTCGATGGGACGAACGACTTTAACGGGGTGGACAAAAAACTCATTCCCAAAGCCCGGCAAGCGGTTAACCGGGGGATTGCCTGCATCCTGAATACGCAGGTTATGCAACACGGCACCCTCACCATCTGGTGCGCCCAGCACGACCATATCACCCTCAAACCAACGGGCGCACGTACATTTGAATTGTCCTCGCTAAGTGGTAGTGAAAGCGTTGGCATTGTAGCGTTTCTCATGGCCATCGACCATCCTTCAACCCGGATTAAAATAGCCATTCGGGCCGCCATAGCCTGGCTGGAATCGGTCAAACTGGTTGGTATCGCCACCAAAACCATTCCCGACCCCAGCCAGTCCAGAGGAAAGGATGTCGTTGTGGTGCAGGATCAGGCCTCCACAATCTGGGCGCGTTTTTATGATTTAGAGACCAATAAGCCATTCTTTTGTGGCAGGGACGGGGTTAAAAAATACGCCCTGGCCGACATTGAAAACGAACGCCGGGCGGGATATGGCTGGTACGGTACCTGGCCCGCCAAACTGCTCTCGAAAGACCACCCGACATGGGAGAAAAAATGGGGAACTGACTAACTAAAAATGCTACTCAAACACGTTATCCTGCTTATCTTTTTCGCCGGGCTGAGTTCAGTGACAATTGCCCAGCGGCAGCAAATTACCGTTGCGCAGGACGGTAGTGGTGACTTTACCACCGTGCAGGCTGCGCTCAATACGGTTCCGGCCAACAACTCCAGCCGGGTCGTTATCCGCATCAAAAAAGGCATCTACAAAGAGAAGCTCAAACTCGACTCTACCCGGCACTTTGTCACGCTGATTGGCGAAGACAAAACAGCCACGGTACTAACCTACGATGACTATTCGGGCAAAGTGCTGCCCGACGGTTCCAAACTACGCACCTCTACCTCCGGGTCGTTTTACATCTTCGGCAACGATTTCAGGGCCGAAAACCTCACGTTCGAGAATACCGCCGGACGCGTGGGGCAAGCCGTAGCGACCTTCGTTACCGGCGACCGGGCGGTGTTTGTCAACTGCCGGTTTCTGGGCAATCAGGACACGCTGTACACCGGCATGCCCGACCACCCGGAACGCCGAAATGACGCCCGGCAGTACTACAAAGACTGCTACATAGAAGGTACGGTCGATTTCATTTTCGGGTCGGCCACGGCGGTGTTTGACCGGTGTACCATTTTCAGCAAAGCCAAAGACACCTACGCAACCGCAGCCGCCACGCCCGAAGGCAAACCCTTTGGCTACGTGTTTCTGCATTGTACACTGACCAGCGACGCGCCCCCAGCCAGCGTATACCTGGGCCGCCCTTGGCGGAACTTTGCTAAAACCGTGTTTATCAACTGCCATTTGGGTGCCCACATCCGGCCCGAAGGCTGGCACAACTGGGACAAGCCCGACGCCGAGAAAACCACCCTCTACGCTGAATACGAGTCAAAAGGGCCGGGGGTAGATCCGGCCAGTCGGGTAGGGTGGTCGAAACAACTCACCGCCAAAGAAGCCGCTCCCTACCAACCAGCGAATATTCTGGCGGGTAGCGACCAGTGGAAGCCCGACGGAAAACCCGCTAAAATACGTTTCTGACGACTAGCCAGCCACCTATAAACTCTCAACTAATCATGTCAACCAATCGAAATCGTTTACGCTCTGTTTTCAGTTGCCTCAGCCTGCTGGTTCTGCTGGGCTTCACCCGCCCCGCCGACCCCATAACCGTGTACCTCATCGGCGACTCGACCATCTCCATCAAGCAGGTGAAAGCCTATCCCGAAACGGGCTGGGGTATGCCCTTCGCCAACTTTTTCGACGAAAGTGTAACGGTCGATAATCGGGCGATGAATGGGCGTAGTACCCGGTCATTCATCAAAGAAAACCGCTGGCAGTCAGTGCTGACTACCCTGCACGAAGGCGATTACGTGCTGATTCAATTCGGACATAATGACGAAGTAGAAACAAAAAAGACGTACACGACCGAAGCCGAATTCAGGGCTAATCTGATTCGATTCGTCACGGAAAGCCTGGATAAAAAGGCCAGTCCCATTCTGATTACCCCCGTTACCAGAAGGCAATTCGATGATGCGAGTAGGGTGAAAGAAACGCACGAAGTTTATTCGGGTCTGGTGCGGGCGGTGGCCAGCGAGTACAAAACGCCCCTGATTGACCTCGACAAAGACAGTCAGGCGCTGTTGCAACAGCTCGGGGTTGAAAACTCCAAACTACTCTTTCTGCAACTGGCTCCCGGCGAACATCCGAACTACCCGGAAGGCAAAGAAGATAACACCCACTTCAACGAACTCGGTGCCCGGAAAATGGCCCAACTAGTGTTGGCCGCTATCAAAGCCCAGCAGCTCCCCCTCGCCGACCACATCGTGAAACCGCAGCCCAAATAGACGCTGGCCATGTGGGTTTCAACCAGTGAAGTTCCGCCAGCATCAATACAGCGCTTAGTTAGTATTTTTTGTCATTCCGACCAAAGGAGGAATCTCAAGTCCTCCAACTCACACGTCAATATGCTTGAGATTCCTCCTTTGGTCGGAATGACAAAAAACTTATCAACCTGACAATCAGGGCAACTTATACGCCACCACGTAATCGCCCAGTTTAGTACCCAACTTGCCGTGCCCACCGGCGGCTATCACGATGTATTGCTTCCCGTTTACCTGATAAGTCATGGGCGTGGCCTGCCCACTCGCGGGTAACGGCACTTCCCATTGCATACTCCCGTCTTTTGTACTGAAGGCCCGTAAATGGCCGTCCAGGCTGGCCGCTACGAATATCAGCCCACCCGCCGTAGTGATGGCCCCACCGAAATTGAGCGAACCCCATTTTTTAGCGTCCGGGTATTTGGCCGGGTCCATCATATAGCCCAGGGGCACCTCCCATTCCAGCGTCCCTTTTTTCAGGTTCAGGGCCACCAGCGTTCCCCAGGGCGGGGGTGTCTGCATAACCAGGCCCATGTCAGTTTTGGCAAATAGATAGCTACGCTTCATGACATACGGCGTTCCAGACTGCATTCCGGTTTCGGCCCGGAGTAATTCCTGGTCGTTTTTTACGGAGGCCGATAGCTGTTCGCGGGGTAGCAGCCGAATGAGGGCCGCCAGCCGGTTGACGTTCGTAATCAACAACCCCGACTGGGGATCGTAACTCATCCCCCCCCAGTGAATACCTCCCACGTTACCCGGCGTCATTAGCGTCCCTTCCAGTGATGGGGGCGTAAAAATACCCTCGTACCGAAGTCCTTTGATACGCTGTTCAGCGGCTGCTTTATCGGCAGGGGTTGGCCCCCAGGTTTCCATTTTTTGCAATCCCAACGCGGGAAACGTTGTCGGGAAAGGCTGGGTTGGAGAAGCTTCTTCTCCGGGCACGGTGGACTTGGGAACGGGTCGCTCTTCTACCGGCATCAGCGGAACCCCCGTTTCCCGATTCAGGATGAATACATGGCCCATTTTCGTGCCTACCGCTACAGCAGGCACGGTTTTCCCGTTTTGCGTAAACGGAATGAGTACCGGTTGCGAGGCATTGTCATAATCCCAGATGTCGTGGTGAACGGTCTGAAAATCCCATACCACTTTACCAGTAGACGCCCGAATAGCCACGATAGAACTGGCAAACCGATTCTGGCCCAGTCGCTCTCCCCCATAAAAATCGGGGCTGGGGCTGGTCGTGGGGATAAAAACCAGATCGCGCTCCGCATCGGCCGATATCAGTGACCACGCATTGGCCGCGCCCGTGAGGGCTACATTCGGCCCTTTCCAGGTATCGAAACCAGCATCTTCTTTTTTGCGGGGAATGGGGTCCCAGCTCCAGCGCAGGGCACCCGTCACGGCATCGTAAGCCCGCACCACGCCCCGCTCGTAATTGAACCGCTGATTGTCGCCCATTGACGAACCGACCACAATGGTATTGCCAATCACCGCCGGGGGCGAGGTAACGCTGATGTTGCCCACGCCTTCCCGCAAATCGACACTGCCCGCTTTGCCAAACGTGGCAATCGGCTTACCGGTCTGCGCATCCAGCGCAATGAGTCGACCGTCGAGCGTGGCCACAAAAATTCTTTTTGGATGGCCACCAGAGGCCGTGTTGTCATTGGGAATGGGCCAGAACGAAACGCCCCGTGAGGTTATTTCGGACAACTCCTGCCGCAGGTACACCTCCGGGTTATAGTCCCATTTTTTCTGACCCGTAACGGCATCAATGGCAAAGACGCGGGAGGTGGGCGTACTAAAAAACAAGGTTCCATCCACCATGATGGGCGTCGCTTCAAAGGCAGCTTTTTCGGCGGCATCGGTGCCTTTGTACTGCTCCAGTTCGCCAGTTCGGAAGGTCCAGGCAACGGTTAGCTGGGTTACATTTTGTGCGTTTATCTGGGTCAGCGGTGAGAAGCGCATTCCCCCCCCATCATTGCCGTAGGCAGGCCACTCGACCGAACCAACCGGCTGAGCGTTTACACTCAGTTGCGTAAACAGCAGGATAACCAGCGCGGTTAGTTGAATTTTTCGTCGGCTGGTGATACGCCGGACTGTAGTACTATTTGTCATAACTGGAACGTGTTATTTTCTGACACAAAGGTGTGCGTTAACAGCCCCGAATGCCCTATTCCCCGGCCCTCACGAAGTTCATGCCGACCGGGACGAAGCCGCATCGATGCGGCCCAGCAAGGGCTGATCGCGAAATTGGGCGGGGGTTTGACCCGTAATACGCTTAAAAGCCGTATGGAAGGCCGAGGTTGAATTATACCCTACCCGCTCGGCGATTTCATCAATTTTCAGGTAAGTCGTGGCGGGGTCGTTCAGGAGTTGGCAGGCTGCCTGAACCCGGTTAGTAGCCAGCAAATCGAAGAAACTCTGGTTGAGCCGGTCGTTGAGCAACTGCGAAAGGTGGTGCGGTGATGTACCCAGATAACCAGCCAGCTTTGACAGGGAGAGGTCACTTTGCAGGTAGGGTTTCTGCTCATTCATCAGGTGGGTAAGTTTTTGCAGAATGGCTGCTTCAACCTCCTCCGACAGGGATGATTTTTCATACTTTTTCCGGGGTTCAGGGTCCGTTTCAGTAGCCTGTACTTGTGGCTCCGGTTCAGGGTTGAAATAGGTAGAACCCAGCATAACCCGTGCGCTTGTCACATAAATAATGACCGCCAGGTAACAGGCCAGCAGGTAATCGCCCAGATCTTCATCATACTGGGACTTGGTAATCACAATTAACACCGGTATCACCAGAAACAAGAGTGTCTGATTCCGCAACTGGGCCAACCGCTTTGGCGAACCTTGCCAAAACGGGTTGCCCGACGTGCGGTAAGCGCGATAAATAAGTACCAGAGCCGCCATATTATACACCAGGCAGCTAATCAGCGTTAACTCGTTTATGTAATCCCGAATCCCGAAAAAATCTTCGAGCAGGTAATACGGCGGTTCCGGTGCAAAGGGCAGTTCAGGATGGTAGGCATCAAGAAAGTTGTTGTATTTGACTACTGCTGGTTGACTGAGCCACGAAATACTATAGACAGCCCACAGGCCAGCGGGCAAAAAATGCCAACCCCAGTAGCGAGGTAACTGCCCCTTGATTCGGGCAAAAACAAACAGAAAAAACAACGGTGCCATCACAAAATTGAACGGCTCCGAAAAATCGACTAGTGCCAATACCCGAATGATATAGTTGCTGTAACACAGAAATATCTCCCCAATTACGGCCGATAGTGCCAGCATCAGCCAGCCCATACAACGATTACCCACACTGCGGCCCCGGGTGCCGGTCAGGAAGAAAAAGCCCAGAAAGACTGCTTGCGCTATCCCCAGCAGGATGATAAACGCAAACAGGTCGAGGTGTATGGGAAGCGTTTGCATAAGAGTTGATTTACTTGCAAGGTAAAAAAAAGACCCATAAGGTTTTAAAAACCTTATGGGTCTGCCACCTATAAACCAGGTGAAGTACTATCGAATCTCCAGCTCAAAGGGCATCCGCATCTGAATACCTTCCATTGTTTTTAGCTTTTTCAGGTACTTCACGTACGGTGCCAATTCGCCCAGTTGCGCCTGAATCCGGGTTTCGTCATCACCAGAGATTGAACTCATCAGTTGCTCGAAGAAAGGCTTCTTGAACGGCTGATACTTCAGTTTGTAATCCCCGTCTTTCAGTTTGGCCGACTGAGCAGCCAGTTTGATGGCCTCATCCAACCCACCAAGCTGGTCGACCAGGCCAATGGCTTTTCCCTGACTACCCGTCCAGACCCGCCCTCCGGCAATGGCCCGAAGACTATCAATCGGCAGTTTACGGCCAGCCGCAGCCTTACCCGTAAACTGCGCGTAAACCCGCTCCACACCGCGTTGTATCGTCTGCTTCTGGAACGGAGTCATTTCGTGCGTAGCCGTTGGAAAATCAGCGTTTGCATTCGTTTTCACGCGGTCGTAAGTAACGCCAAGTTTGTCTTTGAAGAACGTTTCGGTATTGAACATCATACCAAATACCCCGATAGACCCCGTAATGGTATTGGGCTGGGCCACAATTTTGTTACAGCCCATGAGCATGTAATACCCGCCCGACGCGGCATAATCGGACATAGAGCCAATGACCGGCTTGGCTTTTTTGGCCAGTTCAACCTCCCGGTACATCACATCGGAGGCCAGGGCACTACCCCCGCCGGAGTTGACGCGCAGCACAATGGCTTTCACTTTATCGTCCAGCCGCGCCTTCCGAATCTCGGCGGCAATTGTTTCAGAACCGATACTGTTACTCTCACTTTTTCCGCTGTGAATATCACCGGATGCGATGATGACCGCAATGCGGTTAGAACTACTGCCCTCCGTATCGTCCTTCTCCGATTTATCGTATTTACTGAGTGATACGTAATTGATTTTCTTCTTCTCGTCCAGTTTCAACTCTTTCCGAATCAGACTTTGTAATTCGTCCTCATACCCCACGTTGGTAATCATTTTCGTCCGCAGGGCATCTTCCGGCTTCTGAATGGTCAGGTTGTCAGCATAACGGTTGAGCGAATCGACCCGTAAGTTCCGGCTCTGAGCGATACCCACCAGCATATGGTTGTTTATCGAGTTCAGGAACGAGTTCACCTGCAGGCGGTTGGGCTCGCTCATGTCATTCCGAATAAACGGTTCTACCGCACTTTTAAAATCACCAACCTTAAAGATTTCGGGTTTAATTTCCAGCTTATCAAGTGTTCCCTTGTAAAACGAAAGTTCGGCGTTAAGGCCATTCCATTCCAGATCACCCGCCGGATTCAGGTAAATTTTATCGGCTACTGAGGCCAGATAATAGCCCTTTTCGGTCATACCCTCGGCGTAGGTATATACGAACTTTTTGGATTGTTTGAAGTCGATCAGGGCGTTACGAATTTCCTCGAGCGAGGCCCAACCCGCCATCGGGCTTTCTGCTTTCAGGTAAATGCCTTTGATATTGTCGTCGTCTTTGGCGGCTTTCAAACCCCGTTTTATCTCCACCAAACCCATTGCATCGCCCTGCTGGTTAAATGGGCCAATATTGCTGAACGGATTTTCACTACTCCGCTCTTCTACGGGTTCGTTCAGGTCAAGTTTGAGGACGGAATTAGCACTGACATTGCTTTTGCTATCCGACGAGGAAAAAGCGGCTCCAATGCCTACCAGCAATAAAAAACCAACGAATGAAAACAACAAAAGGCCAACGATGGTGGCCAGGACGTACTTAAGAAACTGTCGCATGAATAAACCAATAATTAGTGCCTTTGATGATAGGCTATTACAAATATAACCCGGACATAAATTGCCGGGTTATAAAAGTGTTGAGTGTATGAAAACGGCGGACGAATGGAAAGACCGGGTCGCCGGTGCGATGAGAGGACGAAAGAGTGAAGCCATCCGGCATCCTGTATCCCATATCAGCCTTGCACCCTTTATTTTACATCAACTTATAATCGCCGACGGATGCCTGAATAACTTCCCAGGCTTCGGCCTGGCCATACACATTGGCTAGTTCCATTACGGCGGGTTCTTCAGGCAAATTCTTATACGTCAGGAAGTAATGCCGAAGGCGCTTCACTACCGCTTCGGGCAACTGGGCCAATTCGGTGTACTGTCCATACATGGCATCCCCTTTCAGAACAGCAATAATTTTATCGTCGGCTTCGCCCTTGTCAATCATGCGAAAGCCGCCGATGGGAATAGCCTGCAAAATCAGGTCACCGTGGGTAATCTCCCGTTCGGTCAGTACACAAATATCGAGCGGGTCACCATCGCCCGTCTCCACTACGCGTCCCGATTTTTCGGTAGCCAGCCGGGCAATCTGGTCGCCACAGTAGGTTTGGGGGATAAAACCGTAGAGCGCGGGCAACACGTTGGAATACTGCTGGGGCCGGTCAATTTTGAGGTAACCCGTTGCCTTATCGATTTCGTACTTCACCGTATCGGTTGGCACGATTTCAATAAAAACCGTTACCTGTTTGGGAGCCAGATCACCAATTGGAATGCCGTGCCAGGGATGCGCTTTAAAATTACTCTTCATTGGATGTTTTTTAGATAGTACTGTTAAAATTGGTTGTATCGTTTTTTTCTACTGATGCGTAGTAGCCTTACTTAAGCCAGTTAAACCGGCACCTTGTTCTCCAGGAAACCAACCCGTTCGGCAATGAGCGTATCGTTGGACTTACCCAGCGATTGCCGTACGAGCATTTCGCCCAAAAAGCCCGCCAAAAATAACTGAACGCCCAGAATGATGGCGACCAGGCCGAAAAAAAACAGTGGATTATCGGTCACATTACGAAATTTGACCCCCTGCGCGATGTTTATCAGCTTCTCAACGATGAGCCAGATGGCCAGTACCGAGCCGACAAAAAACGACAATGTGCCAAAAGTACCGAAAAAGTGCATGGGCCGCTTACTAAACTTTTGGACGAAACCAATGACCAGTACATCCAGAAAGCCATTTACGAATCGCTCCAGCCCAAATTTAGTCGTGCCATACTTACGGGCGCGGTGCTGTACAACCTTCTCCCCAATGCGGCCAAAACCGTTCCAGTTGGCCACGATGGGCAGGTTCCGGTGCATATCGCCGTACAGGGCCGGGGCAATGGTTTTTACTACCTTTTGCCGGTAAGCTTTCAGCCCGCAGTTGAAATCATGCAGCGGCACACCCGACACCCAGCGCGACACCGCATTGAACAACTTAGTCGGCAACGTTTTGGTGATAGGGTCGTAGCGTTTTTGTTTCCAGCCCGATACGAGATCGTATTTATCCTCGGCAATCATCCGGTAAAGTTCCGGTATTTCGTCGGGGCTGTCCTGCAAATCGGCATCCATCGTAATCACTACCTGACCGCGCACCGCCTGAAAACCGGCCTGTAAAGCGGCTGTTTTGCCGTAGTTTCGATTAAACCGGATGCCCCGTACGTGCGGGTTCCGGCGGGCCAGTTGCTCGACGACCTCCCAGGATGTATCCGTACTCCCATCGTCGACAAACAGAATTTCGTAGGTGTAGTGATTCTCCGTCATAACGCGCCCAAGCCAGTCGTGCAGTTCGGGCAGCGACTCGTCTTCGTTGTAGAGCGGAATCAAGATGGTTAGTTGAAGTAAGTCAGACATTCGTTAAGGCTCCGTTAACTGATTAACTAAGACCTGAATTTTGGGTTTCAGTTCAGCCGTGTGTTTAGTAATAATGCGCCAGAGAATTTCGGGTCTGATGCCATAATATTCATGAACCAGTACATGACGAAGGGCAATGATCGCACTCCAGTCAACAGTAGAATCCAATGCCTGAGTCTCGTTTGAGACATGATTGGCTGCCTCTCCAACAATCTCCAACGCTTTTACTACGGCAAATGTAGTTTTCAGATCCAGTGCAAACTCCTCGAAGGTCAACCCATCAATAAACAGCTCAATCGTCTTCAAAGAATCGAGAATATGTTCAAGGCGGGCTTTATCTGGTAATCTACCTTTCATAAATCAATTGCTTATCCTGGTCAACAAAAGGCACTATATATTTGGAGAGAGTCCCTTCACAAACTAAATCAACTTTACGATTTAGCTTATTCTCTAAATCCATCCACCAATGAACATATTCCAGCCCGATAGGGCTTGAGAAATCAAGCTCAATCAACACATCAACGTCGCTATCAGGCTCTTGCTCATTTCTGGCAAACGAACCAAACAACCAGGCACGCTCAACTGGCTTGTCGGCAAAATAATGCTGAATAGTCCGTACAATCTGGCCTTTTTCCATAGATAAAACGAGGTAGACAGGAAACAAAGGTAGCGTTTTTAAAACAGTAGGTAAAAATCACGCAGCAGGGCCCGAAACGCCGGCGTATGCGTTTTGTTGTCCGTTTCGTAAACGGCCAGTTCATCCGTCAGTAGTGGATGCGGATGAGAGGAGAACCCGGTTACGACCCGAAAAACCGACATTTGGGCATTATGTTGCAGGGCAAGCTGCCGGAATGGCACTAAGCCCATTTCATGCGCCAGATTGGTAAGTATCCGGGTTTCGTAAGGGGGCAACAGTACCCACCACTGGCCATCCGGTTTCAGCAGGCGAGTCACCGCCTGTATCAGGTCATCAAAGGATAGTTCGTCGGTATGCAACGCCCGGTTAGTGGCCGCATCCGGCGAGCGCAGGTGTCGGGTGTAAAACGGTGGGTTGGTAATGATACGGTCATAGTGTACGGATGGGTCAAAATCCTGTATGCGCGCGTGAATCACCCGTACCCGTGCTGCAAATCCACTAGCCGATACATTTTCGACCGCCTGACCAAAGGCAGCGTCATCCACCTCAACGGCATCGACCAGGGCGGTTGGATTCCGCTGAGCCGCCATCAGGGCCAGCAGGCCCGTACCCGTACCAATGTCCAGCACCCGCCCGCCCGTACCCACGTCGGCCCAGGCACCCAGTACGCAGGCATCCGTGCAGACCTTCATGGCCGTTCGGTCCTGATGGATAGTGAATTGTTTGAAAGCGAACACCTTTTGGCTACAATTGATTAGGGATTCACGTACTGCATAAACCTGATTTCAGCACAAAAATAGTCGTAGTTTCATGTTTACCGTGTATAAATCCGCTCAATGCAAAAACAGGTTTACGAAACAGGCTACTACTCTTTTAATTGGCTGTAAACCCAACGATTAACCCCCTTTGTCCGCTGTGTTTACAGCCCTCGACACCCAAATAGCCCCTGTTCTTGTCGACCTGCAAAAGGAATTGCTACAAATGGCAAAGCGCATCCAACGGAGACTATCATCCAACAGGACGCCCGGCTAAAAGGGGCCTTTCACCGGGCGAAACTTCCGGTGGTAGTCATGCCAATAGAACCCATTGGGGCGCCAGCCTCCGTAGTGCGCACCAATGCAACTATTGCGCACCTGATTCACGCCTATGCACAGCTTTAATTGTCTTTTAATAACCAGTTTTGTTGGTATCAGTTATTTAGAGTAAGTACTAATTTTATTATAAACGCTAACTCAACGTTATGAAACGGTTATTTTTTGTCGCAGCTTTAGCCCTGACGACCAGCCTCTTACAGGCTCAAAAGATTACGGTAAATACTGAAACCACGCCAAATATTGACTTTAGTAAGTACAAAACATACACGTGGGCCTCGCAGGTCGATAGCAAACTCGATCCGGGGCTTTATTTTCTAAATGACCTGGTCCTGAAGAAACAGATACGGGATGCGGTTGGCTTTTCGATGGATGGGCGAGGGTACAAATTCCAGCGTCAGAATTCCGATCTCCTTGTCAATTTCCGGGTTTTTGATCGGCCCGCGACCATCAAGGGATATACTAATTCAGGCTCTGGTTATTTCGGTCCCGGCGAACTACAAAGCCTGGGCGATGAAAAGGATATCAAGGTACAACCCGGCAGTGTGCTGGTTAACCTGGTCGACACCAAGAACGATCGGGTTATCTGGACGGGTGTAGCCTCTGGCCTGACATCCTCTAACGGATTTAATCGCCAGAAGGAGAAAATCGACGAAGCGATTAACCTGATTTTTCGACAGTATTCTTATCGGGCTGATAAACAGTAGGCAATTCTGGCGGATAAAGGTAAAAAGTGCAGCCAGTTTAATGGGCTGCGCTTTTTGTACGTATTGGGGTATACACTTCAGTACTTCCCGCCGTTGCTTCCGACTTTTCTGCTTATTTTTATGGTATGATTTACCTGGATAATAACGCCACTACCCGACTCGATCCGCGCGTGCTGGAAGCCATGATGCCGTTTCTGACGGACACTTACGCCAATGCCGCCAGTACGCACCCATTCGGTGTATCGGCGCACGAAGCCGTGAAAACCGCCCGGCAACAGGTGGCGGATTTACTGGGGTGCGAAACCCACGAACTGGTGTTTACGTCCGGTGCCACCGAAGCGATCAATCTGGCCATCAAAGGCGTTGTAGAAAATTACCAGCATCGGGGTAAACACATCATTACAGTACAAACCGAGCACAAAGCCGTGCTGGACGTGTGCGACTATCTGCAAAAACACGGTTGCGAAATCACCTATCTACCCGTTCAGTCGGATGGGTTGCTGGACCTGGAGGTCGTAAAAGCAGCTATCCGCCCCGATACAATTCTGGTATCGGTGATGCTGGTGAATAACGAAACAGGGGTCATTCGGCCAATTCAGGAAATAGCCCAACTAGCCCACGAAGCGGGGGCGTTGTTCATGACCGATGCCACGCAGGCGGTGGGCAAACTGCCCATTGATGTTGACGATGCGTCGATTGATCTGCTGGCGTTTTCGGCCCATAAATTCTACGGCCCCAAAGGCGTGGGGGGCCTGTACGTCCGGCAGCACAGCCTTTCGGGTACGCCGGGCCGCAAGGTGAAGCTGGAAGCAATATTGCACGGGGGTGGTCACGAACGCGGCCTGCGTAGCGGCACCCTGAATGTCCCCGGCATTGTGGGCATGGGAGCGGCCGGCGGATTAGTAGAGCCGCAACCGAACCGTCGGACCGACCTTGCGGCTCCTGTGCGTCAGCAAAACCCATCCGGAGGTAAGCCGCAAGGTATTGCGGCTCTACAGGCTCGTCAGCAACAACCTGAAACGCAGCGGATAACAGTGCTACGGGACCAACTCGAAACAGCGCTGTTACAAATTCCCGGCACCCGCATCAATGGTAACCGGGAATACCGGCTCTATAACACCACCAATGTCTATTTTGAAAACTGCGACTCCGACGCGCTGATTATGGGTCTGGAGGGCATGGCGGTTTCCAACGGGTCGGCCTGTACGGCGGCTTCGATTGACCCCTCACACGTATTATTGGCTATGGGCCTGAACGAAACCGAAGCATTTTCCTGCCTGCGTTTCAGCGTGGGCCGCTTCAACACTGAAGCCGACGTGCTGGCAGCCGTAGAAGGTGTAAAAGGCGGTGTGGAAGAGTTACGGGCGTTAGTGGGTTGATTATAGAATCGTAATTTTCAGCGTCGTATGGTGGGTAATCAGTTGAAAATCCGACCGGTTGTACGTGTATAGTTCTGTACAAAACGATTCAGCTACGGCGGTGTGCAGGCAGTCACTCATATGATGAAAACTGACCTGGTAACCAATCTGTGCAGCCCGCTGTATATGCTCCAATGTAATAGCGGCTGCCCCCAGTGGATAGAAGTCGTTCAGGTGTTTTGTAATCTCTTCCCGGCTTAGTCTTAACTTGACTAGCACGAACGCTAATTCATTGAGTGATAAGGCAGATATGAAAAACAGACCATCGCTGATGGCCTGTTCGACAAGTTGAATAGCTTGCTCATGCTTGACGATTTGCTGTTTAACGCAGTAATTCACCAGCACATCCGTGTCGAAGTAAATCATTTAGTGATTCCCCTCCCAATACATTTCGTCAATCAACTTATTAATGTCAATATCTGCCGGAATTTCCATTGGCGGGTATTTCTTCCGGGTTTCATCCATCCGCTTCAGCACCTCTTGTGAATCGTAGCGCGGTTTATCGTCTCGTTTCAGCACGATGGTTACGGGACGGTCATCGCCCTCAAATAGATGTTCTATTTTTTGCAGTAGCTGTTCTTTCAATTCGCTGGGTCTCGCTACAAATGTCGCTTCCATACTGGCGTAGTCTTATTTACAGACAAGGTAACAATTTTATAACCTATTTTGTGCTACCTCAACCAACCGACCTATGCGAACGCTTGCCATCACTAAAGCCGAATATGATGGCGAATATCGGTTACGGCTTACCTTCTCGGATGGTACAGCACAGGTCGTCGACTTCGGCCCCTTTCTTATGAACCATCCCCAACATAGCAAGTACCGTTGATTAGTCAATTTTAAACGATTCCGAATCGAACGAGACAACGTTGTTTGGGGAAAAGATTGGGACTTAATTTTCCTTTCTCGCAACTACACCAGTGCTATGTGGGGCCAGCGGTGTATTGATTCATTCTTTCGGAAACCGTTGGCATTACAGGACCTTTATCAATACCCGGACGAAGACACGGATATAAGGGGGCACTGCTCACAATAAGTGCAGAATTACCCCTCAATCATCATACCGATAAGCGTTGGATCGATGATCCAAATTAAATACGGTATAGTATTTCTTTCAAATCGTGAGTCTAAGCTGTCCAGACTCTCTTAGGTTCTCAAGAGCAGCATTAAATCTTGGCAAATACTCTGCTTTATATAAAGTTTCGAAGTTTTGATACGAATTAGGTTTATCTAGATATAATAAATTTTTGATAATATTTTCCTTAATTTTATTAATAGATCCTGCACTGCCAGTTTTACCAAATTCCCCTTCAGAGGGTGCAATTCAAATTGTCGCTTTCGTGCCGTAGCTTAGGGTATGCATAACGAAACTGCCCTGCCCTTCACCGAAGAAGAATATGTAGCTTTAGCCCGTCAAAAATACAGCGAACTCAAAGCTCTTAAAAGTAAGCCCA
>JBBSTD010000113.1:0-19580 GCA_038236215.1 Cytophagales bacterium
CGATATGGGAGTTATCCGGGCGGTTATCCAGCAAAACAGCGCCGATACATTACAACGTACTGCCGATAAAATAAAGGCGGTAACGGGCATTAGCAGTACCCTCGATGACCGGGTGTTTTTACAAACGGTTATCAATGACTATCACTTTGTCACATCACAATAACGGCAAAAGGCTGGCATTGCTATATTACTATCACTGTTTAAACGAATTAGCTACGGTTGCTCCAATTTCTATGCTCGACTCCATCAAATCTCTGGCCAACCAATACGCGGCCGACATTGTCAAAACCCGCCGTCACCTCCATGCGCACCCGGAACTGTCGTTTCAGGAGCGCAACACCGCCCGTTTCGTGGCCGACCAGTTGAAAGCCATTGGTATAACACCTCAGGAAGGTGTAGCAGACACGGGCCTGACTGCCCTAATTGAGGGCAGAAATCCGACCAGCCGCGTTGTAGCCCTGCGGGCCGATATGGACGCGTTACCCATCCACGAAGCGAATGAAGTACCGTATAAATCGACCGTAGAAGGCGTTATGCACGCCTGCGGACACGACGCTCATACGGCCAGTCTGCTCGGCGTTGCCCGCATTCTGCACGTGTTACGCGATCAGTTCGATGGCACCGTAAAACTGGTATTCCAGCCGGGCGAAGAGAAAGCCCCCGGTGGTGCTTCCCTGATGATTAAGGAAGGCGTGCTGGAAAATCCCACACCCGCCAGCATGCTCGGGCAGCACGTAGCACCCAATATTCCGGTGGGCAAAATCGGCTTTCGCGAAGGGATGTACATGGCCAGCACGGACGAACTGTACCTGACCGTTCGGGGTAAAGGAGGTCATGCTGCCATGCCCGATAACCTGGTTGATCCGGTCCTGATTGCCTCACACATTATCGTGGCCCTGCAACAGGTTATCAGCCGCAACCGTCCCCCCGCCAGCCCGTCGGTATTATCCTTCGGGCGGTTCATTGCCGATGGCGTAACGAATGTCATTCCAAATGAAGTAACCATTCAGGGCACGTTCCGGTGCATGAATGAAGAATGGCGGGCGGAAGGGCAACGGCGCATGGTAAAACTGGCCGAGGGTATAGCCGAAGCCATGGGCGGCTCCTGCGAGTTTACCATTGTGCACGGTTACCCATTCCTAAAAAACCACCCCGAACTAACCCGGCGTGTGCGGGCGCAGGCCGTTGAGTACATGGGCGCCGACAATGTGGTTGACCTGGATTTATGGATGGCGGGCGAAGATTTTGCGTTTTACTCACAGGTGGTCGATTCGTGTTTTTACCGGCTGGGTACGCGCAACGAATCGCGTGGCATCGTTTCCGGTGTTCATACCCCTACCTTCGACATTGACGAAGCCGCCCTGGAAACCGGCGCGGGCCTGATGAGTTGGCTGGCCGTTCGTGAGTTGATGGTGTAAATGTCCAGCCTTTCTGTTTCCAGACTAACTTCTATTGACATGCGCTTACTCCTCCTGGTGTTCGTTACGTACACGCTTCGTGCCCAGCCGCTTCCGCAATCATTTACGACGACTAAATCACCCGCAGAGGCCGACTTTTCGGCCGAGCGATTGACCCGTATGGATAATTGGCTACAGGGGTTAATCGATAAAGACATTGCCCCCAATGCGGTTACGTTTGTAGCCCGCCGGGGTAATATCGTGCATTACAAAGCCTTTGGATACAGCAACATGGCGAAGAAAACGCCGTTGAAACGGGATGATTTGTACCGCATTGCGTCGCAATCGAAAGCGATCACAACGGTTACGCTGATGACGCTGTTCGAGGAAGAGAAATTCCTGCTCGATGAACCTATTTCGAAGTATATACCAGCCTTCAAAAATCCGAAAGTACTGGTTCGCTACGATAAAAAAGACCCGGTGAGAGGTAGTTACGAAACCCGTCCGTCCAAAAGCGAAATCACCATTCGCCAACTCCTGAGCCACAATGCGGGCATTCCGTACGAGCATCCACTCGACCAGCGACCTGAGTTTAAAGTCCCCTTCTACAATTCCACTGCGCCTGACAAACTCGACGATGTCATAAACAAACTCGCCACGCGACCCCTCCTCCGCGACCCGGGAGAATCCGACTCAACCGGGGCAGGTTTTACCTATGGCCTTAACATCGACATTATCGGGCGCTTAATTGAAATTCTATCCGGCAAACCCTTCGATGTGGCCATGCGGGAGCGAGTGCTGGAGCCACTCGGCATGTCGGATACCTATTTCTATCTGCCCGATGCGAAGGCCAGCCGTCTGGTTGAGCTATACAGCAAGGAGAGTATGGATAAACCCCTGACAATACATACCAACAGCGACTATCGGAACTTCGCTACGTCGGGCGCCAGAACGTACTTGTCGGGTGGGGCCGGGTTGGTTAGCTCGGCGGAAAACTACGCCCGGTTCTGTCAGATGATGCTTAATGGCGGCACGTTCAACAACCACCGGATTATTAGCCGAAAAACGGTGGACATGATGCTTCGCAACCAGATTGGCACGGCCGAGGTCTGGGACCGGAAAGACAAATTCGGACTTGGTTTCCAGTTGATTACGGAGAGTTCGCATTATGGTGATTTGGCTACACCCGGCTCTTATACCTGGGGAGGCATGTACTGCTCCGAATTTACCATCGACCCAAAAGAAGAACTCATCCTGCTTATTTTCACCAACGTCCACCCCTACGCGTATTACGGCGATTTTGTCAGGAAGTTCCGTATCGGGGTTTATCAGGCGTTGGAGTAATCGACAAATCCGAGGCTGAACACACGATCCTGTGCCTTACTCTATCCAGCCTATCCCAAAGCAGGTACATTTTCTGGCCATTAATTCTAACCCATGCTCAAAAAAATAGGTCTTGTTCTTGTGGTGACGCTGGTGGCACTGGCCATCTGGCAGCGGGAGTTGGTAAGTTATGGCTGGATGCAGGCACGGGGGCAACTGCATATTTTGTGGAATACCCAACCCGTTTCCGAGGTGATGGCTGACCCGGCTTATCCCGATTCGCTGAAGAAAAAAATAGAACTAATCCGTGAAATAAAGCGTTTTTCTGTAGATTCGCTCGGATTGGAACCGTCAGGAAGTTACGAGTCATTTTACGACCAGCATGGGAAGCCGATTTTATGGGTGATTACGGCTTGTGAGCCTTATGAATTGATTGCCAGAAAGTGGCATTTCCCCATAATTGGTACGTTCTCGTACAAAGGTTTTTTCGAGAAAGACAGAGCTGATACGCTGGTAGCTGAGTTAAAAAAAGAAGGGCTGGATACCCGGATTGGGGAGGTTTCGGCCTGGTCGACGTTAGGATTTCTACATGACCCTATCCTGTCTAGTTTTCTTGACCGGTCAGAAGGGAGTTTAGCCGAGTTGATCATTCATGAACTAACGCATGGCACGCTGTTTATAAAAGATAACCTGGAATACAACGAAAATCTGGCCGATTTCGTAGGGGAGTATGGAGCACTTCAATTTCTGGCCTGGAAGTATGGCACGAACACGGCCCAGTATACAAACTATCTGGCCACGAAAGCGTTTTACGAACGATACGACGAACATATCCTACACGGAACCCGATTACTGGATAGTTTATATCACTCGTTTAAACCCAAAACGCCCTTGATTGTTAAAGATTCGTTGAAGTTAAAAACTATCCGGCAAATCGTTGATTCGTCGGATACACTGACCGATCAGCGAATTACAGCAGCCGTACGTTCAGTAAAAAAACGACGACTTAGCAAACTAAACCTACCCAATAATGCGTATTTTATTGGGTACCTTACTTACCGAAAGCAACAAAATCGATTTCGGCAGGAATTTAAAAACCGGTTTGGAAGCAATTTTAAACGGTACCTCGCGTACCTCAAAGAAACGTATCCATCCCTATAAACGAAGCCCGACAGACGGGCGGCTGTTCTTATGAAAAAGGTTATAACAGGCATTAGTATCGCTTTTTTTCTGTGTTCGGGCTTCGTCGCCCTGAACAGTTACCGGCGTGTGGTGAATAACAGTTTCGGGCCGGGAGAACACCTTGAATTCCGGGTTCATTACGGCTTTATCAATGCTGCCGAAGCTATCGTGGACGTTAGCCCTTCTTTATACAAGGTAAATGAACGCCCCTGCTACCGGGTCAATGTAGATGCCCGAACGTTGGGTGCGTTTGACCTCGTTACCCGCATTCGGGACACCTGGCGGTCATACATCGATACATCGGCGATTTTACCACAGAAGTTTTACACCAGCCTTCAGGAAAACAAATACCGCAAAGAGGAGAACGTTACGTTCAACCACGCAACAAATACCGTAAAGGCGGAAGAACGTATGGAAAAAGGCGTTTTCAAAGTTCCTGACAACGTCCACGACCTGATTAGTGGTTATTATTTTCTGAGAACCATTGATTTTAGCCACGTAAGTAATGGCCAGGTCATTGAAATACCTGCTTTTTATGACGATACCATTTATAACATGAAAGTTCGGTATCGGGGTAAAGACGTAGTTAAGACCAAATTTGGCAAGACCAACGTCATAAAACTGAACCCCGTTTTACCACCAGGCAACGCGCTGTTTAAGGAAGAAGAATCCATTCGTATTTTCGTTTCCGACGATGTCAACAAAGTACCCGTTAAAGTGGAAGTCGATTTCTGGGTTGGGGCAATGGTGATGGATTTGAGACAGAACAGTGGATTAAAGCAACCGCTGAAGTTCTACTAATAATGGCCAGTCAGCCAGTTTCTCACGTTGATAAGTGCTCTTTCTACCGGGTTAAGGCGGTTCCAGCGCATCGTCCAGAAAGGTGCTGTGGAAGCACCAAAACTCTGGTAGAAATCACGGATAGATTGTTTTGCCGGACTTTCAAAATCAAGAACGAGTTGTTGTCCGGATTTTTCCTTTACTAGCTGGTCAATCAATAGCGTTCGGGCGTTTCCGCGCCGGCCCGCTTCCGAAGCGGCATTGAACAGATAGATTATTCGATTTCCCTCCTGCACAAACAATACCCCCGCTTCAACTTGACCATCATGAAGCGCGTACCGCAGCGTCATCATGCCTCGCTTTGCCAGTTCGCCCGTTAGATTTCTCAAAACAGCATACGCCCAGTCTGCCACTCCCCCATCAATCGTTGGGGCGTGGTTGTTCCTGAACAAAGCCAGCAGCGGTTCTATATCGACAGATTCTACTATCGTCCAGTTTGACCTGATGGCCCGGCGCAGATTGGCCTTGCGGTCATCGGTATAGCCCCGATAGAGGGCTGGATAACCAGTGGAAAGATTGAGAATGTGGGTTGAACCTGAACTAACTGCATCAAATGGCAGGTATTCATCGGGCTTCTGCCTCAGGCAAAGCAGGGAGCCGTATCGGAACTGCTCTAACACCTGCTGAAAAAAAGGGCCTGAGTCCGTGAGGTTATCGCGGCTGAAAACGCCCAAAAACTGGCAGAAAAATGGTTGGTGTACAACCCATGCGTAAGGTATTCCCGCAACCGTTTTCCGGCGCAACGGAACGGGCATCACCGCCCGATACTGCCCGGTTTCATCCAGTAATACAACACCCACCCACTTCCACATGGGTGCGGGCAACACCGCGTCCAGATACCAGGAATAGGCGTACAGTACCGTGTCGGCCGAAGCCGCTACGCACACGTCCCACGACTTGCTGTCGAGTTGAGCACGGGGAATCAGTTGAGGGGTAAGATGGCTGGGAGCAGGCACCGGACGTTGGGCAGAAAGCCTACTTAAACAGTGCTTTCAATTTGTCGACAGCCGCGCGGGTTTCGGCGCTTTTAGCCACTAAATCGCTAACGGTTTGCACCGCATGGATGACCGTACTGTGGTCTCGTCCGCCAAAATGATAGCCAATGGATTTAAGAGACAAATCCGTTTTCTCCTTAGCCAGGTACATAGCAATCTGCCGGGGATGCACCAATTCCCGTTTGCGGCTCTTCGCTTTCAGGTCGGCAATCGACACATTGAAGAAATCAGCCACGGCTTCCTGCACCGTATCGATAGTGACTTCCCGCTCAGAATCGACCACAATGTTCCGTAGCGTGTGCTTAGCTAGTTCGAGGTCAATATCACGACGATTCAGCGATGCCTGTGCCATTAATGACACGATGACCCCCTCCAGCTCCCGAACGTTGGTATTCACGCTGTGAGCCAGGTATTCGATAACGTTGTTCTCGATGTAAATACCCTCGGCCTGTAGTTTTTTCTGGATAATAGCAATCCGAGTTTCGAGGTCCGGCGTTTGCAAATCGGCGGATAGCCCCCATTTAAACCGCGACAGAAGCCGGTCCTCCAGGCCATCCAGCGCGCGGGGAGCGCGGTCGGACGTCATGATGATCTGCTTCCCCGACTGGTGAAGGTGGTTAAAGATATGGAAGAAGATTTCCTGCGTTTTCTCCTTTTTCTGCAAAAACTGCACATCGTCAATCACCAGTACATCCACCTGCATATAGAACGACGTAAAATCGCGGATGCCGTCTGACCGAACGGCATTAAGAAACTGGTTTGTAAACTTCTCGGACGTAACGTAAAGGACGAACTTATTCTGGTTGTTATTCTTGATATAGTTACCAATGGCCTGCACCAAGTGCGTTTTGCCCAGCCCGACTCCTCCATACACCATAAGCGGGTTGAACGACGTAATACCCGGCCGTTCAGCCACGGCGTACCCCGCTGATCGGGCCAGCCGGTTACAATCGCCTTCCACGTAATTGTCGAACGTATAACTTGGATTCAGGTACGAATCCAGCGTGAGTGAATCGAGGTCTTTGAAAACAAACGGGCTTTTGACCAGATCCGGGCTAACATTATCCGGTTTGGAGGTTTGCGTCGATTTGGTAGTCGGTATGTTTACTGTGAGCGGACGGTTTTTTTCATTGCCTTTATCAACAATAATCGAGTACTCCAACTGCCCATTTGGACCGATAGCGGTATCGAGGGCTTTACGGAGGGCATGAACAAAATTTTCTTCCAGCCATTCGTAGAAAAATTCGCTCGGGACCTGAATCGTCAGTACATGACCGTTGAGTTTCAACGGCACGATTGGCTCAAACCACGTATTGAAGCTCTGTTCGGGTACAATCTCCCGGATAACGTTCAGACAGCGATTCCACACCGTCGTTATTTCACGCTGCATGCCGGTCTGAGAGATTATATTCACGGGGAGACGTTTTCATTACGGTTGGGGTCGTAAAAAAGGGAGACAAATATGAGGATAATAGTTGACCCGTCCACACCAGAATCAGCACGTTTTTTGTAAAAAACTGTAGGCGGCCTTCCAATGTTAAGCTAAAATTACGCCATTCCATCGGAACGTCAAGGCGCAACGTAAATCCCTTTGAATAATGCAATCAAAACAACATTTATGCTGTAAGGCATGTACTTTCCCCCCGAAAAGAGAAAAAGAGTACATTTACCACCCTATCATCCCAGCCGTATTCAATGGAACCACTTTTCTCGTCTCTCTTCCCCACTTCCAGTAAGCTGGACTGGATAACTCAGGTTCATAAAGAAGCAAAAGACCCAGACGCCTTTGAGCGAATGCGCTGGCAAACGGATGGAGCGTTTACGCTGGAACCATACTATACGGCCGATAACCTGAATCAACTGCCGCTAGCCAGCATACAGGATGCCCAAAAACAGGTTCCGGGATGGTTAAATGCCCCTGAATATCTGATTTCCAACGAGAAATCCGACAACGTAATCCTTCGGGATGCACTCACGCGCGGAGCCGATGCGCTGGTGCTCACGCTAGCCACCATGCCTGATCTATCTCTTTTGCTGAATGGAATCAAACTGAGTGAAACACCCATTTTTTTTCGGTTCAATACCGGTCAGCAGTCGTTCAATACCGCTGATTTCGTTCGGGCACTAAAGACTATTGCACCCTATCAACTCAGAGGGGGACTACTGACGGATACAAACGACCAAACGGCCGATATTACCCGCCAAACGGCTGATTCTCCTATATTTCGGACTGTTTGCATCAGTAGTCACGCATTCCATAATGCCGGCGCTACGGCTACGCAGGAACTGGCTTTTACGCTGAATACGCTGGCGGATGCCTACGATACGCTCACGGATGATGGCCTGACAATCGACCAACTTGTTCCTAAAACTACGCTGTCCATTTCTGTCGGGACGAGTTATTTCATGGAAATCGCCAAGTTCCGGGCTCTGCGCGTACTATCCCTGCGGTTCGTTGGTGCTTATCATCCATCACCCGTTAGCGTCGGCGGACCGGTTCATAATTTATCATTCCAAATCCACGCCCAAACCTCAACCTTTTACGATGCAGTTGCCTCGCCGTACACCAATCTGCTACGGTCAACAACCGAAGCCATGGCGGCTGTGGTGGGCGGCTGTGATACGCTGACCATTCACCCGTACAACGCCGTTTCGGGCCAGATGCCGGACCGGGCTTTCGGTGAGCGTATTGCCCGGAATATATCCGTACTGCTGCGGGAAGAAAGTTATCTGGACAAAGTTGCCGACCCCTCGGCAGGGTCTTATTACGTTGAAACCCTGACGCATGAACTAGTGGAGTCGGCCTGGGCATTGTTTCTGGACGTTGAAAAGCGGGGAGGTTACAAAAAGGCAATGGCCAATGGATTTATTCAACAGGAGATTGACCAGTCCTATCAGGCTAAAGTAGAAGCCGTGCAGAATGGAAAGGTACTGGTTGGCGTTACGAAGTATCGGTCGGACGGGGGAAAGGATAACCAAAAACGTAAGCCGACAAGCCGGGCCGACGGTCAGTCTCCGGAAGCCCTGACAGATTCGCTCCCCAACCGACGACTGGCGGGGGAATTCGACTAGTCAATCATTTTTTTATACAACTACGGCAAAGCGTTGGCAGGAAAGGTACGAGTTTTATCAGCGGGCCGTGAAGCAACTAAAAGCAGCCACGGAGAAAGTTGAGTATAGTGAGCTCGAACGCGCAGGTCTCATCCAAATTTTTGAATATACGTTTGAGCTAGGCTGGAAATTGATGCAGGACTACTGCAAAGAATTAGGTTATACAGTTAACTCACCACGCGAGTCCATACAGCATGCAGTAGTTGCCAATTTGATAAGTGAAGCTGATGGGTACGAATGGGTGGATGCACTCAAACAACGTAATTTGTTATCACACACCTATGACGAACAGCGAAGTATGGATGCCGAAGCACTCATAAAGCAACGCTATTATATTATTATCGACCGATTATGGATACGATTTCAGGGCATAATCTGACATTCGGACTGCGTGATGCTGACCTTTTGTACATGGATAATCTGTTCCGACAACACTCCGATATTGAACAGGTCTGGCTGTATGGGTCACGGGCGAAGGGTACGAATCAGCCCGGTTCCGATGTCGATCTGGCCCTGATTGGTCCTGACGTAAAAGGCGAAACCGTTAGACACATTCATTTCGTTCTGGAAGAAGAGAGTCCTATGCCCTTCTTTTTCGATGTGTTACATTGGGATGGACTAAGCAACCAAAAACTGAAAGACGAAATTCAGCGAACTGCTCAACCACTTTATGAACGACCTACCTGACTATGCGCCCTGACTTCACCAACATACCGAATCAACAAGTACGTACCCAGGAATTACCTTCGGCCAGTAAGTCGTTTACTACGTCGGAAGGCATCAAACTCAAATCCCGTTTTACTATCCCGGACGTAGCGGATGCGGAGCACCTGGATTATGCGGCTGGTATTCCGCCTTACCTGCGCGGGCCGTATGCCAGTATGTACACGCAGCGCCCCTGGACGATTCGTCAATACGCGGGGTTTTCCACCGCCGAGGCATCGAACGCCTTTTACCGGCGCAACCTGGCCGCCGGCCAAAAAGGGCTGTCAGTCGCTTTTGACTTAGCCACCCACCGTGGTTACGACTCCGACCATCCGCGTGTAGTGGGTGATGTGGGCAAGGCAGGTGTTGCTATCGATACGGTGGAGGATATGAAGATTCTGTTCGACCAGATTCCACTGGACGAAATGTCGGTGAGTATGACCATGAACGGGGCTGTGCTGCCCATTATGGCGTTTTACATTGTAGCCGCCGAAGAGCAGGGTGTTCTACCGGAAAAACTATCGGGTACGATTCAGAATGACATTCTGAAGGAGTTCATGGTACGCAACACCTACATCTACCCGCCAGAGCCAAGTATGCGGATTGTGGGGGATATTTTCGCGTATACCAGCCAGCACATGCCGAAGTTCAACTCCATCAGTATTAGCGGCTATCACATGCACGAAGCGGGCGCACCGGCCCATCTGGAACTGGCCTATACGCTGGCCGATGGGCTTGAGTACATCCGAACGGGGATGCGGGCGGGGATGGGTATCGACGATTTTGCCCCGCGATTATCGTTTTTTTGGGGTATTGGCATGAATCACTTCATGGAAATTGCCAAACTCCGGGCCGGGCGGCTGCTGTGGGCAAAAATTGTGCAGCAGTTTGCCCCGAAAAGTCCGAAGTCGCTGATGCTGCGGACCCATTGTCAAACATCCGGCTACAGCCTGACCGAGCAGGACCCATTCAATAATGTAGCCCGTACTACTATCGAAGCTCTAGCCGCCGTGCTGGGTGGCACACAGAGTCTGCATACCAACTCACTGGACGAAGCCATTGCCCTGCCCACTGATTTTTCGGCCCGGATTGCCCGCAACACGCAACTGTATCTGCAACACGAAACCGATATTACCCGTGCTGTCGACCCCTGGGGAGGATCGTACTACGTTGAGTATTTGACGAAAGAGTTAGCCGAAAAAGCCTGGCTACTCATTGAGGAAGTAGAACAACTGGGTGGCATGACCAAAGCCATTGAAACCGGACTGCCCAAACTGCGTATTGAAGAGGCAGCCGCCCGTAAACAGGCCCGAATCGATAGTGGAAAAGATATTATTGTCGGCGTAAACCGGTACAAGCCTGATGCTGAAACAGAAATAGAATTGCTCGATATTGATAATCAGGCTGTTCGGGAGAGTCAGCTTTCCCGGTTGAAACAGGTACGGGAGAAACGTGATGAGACAAAAGTGGAACAGGCATTAGCGGCTATTACGGAAGCGGCCATGAACTCCACCGGGCCGCCGGACCGCCCCGACACTAACCTCCTCGCCCTGGCCATAGAAGCGGCCCGCCACCGTGCCACACTGGGTGAAATTTCTGACGCTATGGAAAACGCATTCGGCCGACACAAAGCCACCATTCGGGCCGTATCCGGCATCTATTCGGCCGAAGTATCAGACGATGAAAATTTCCGGCTGGCCCGCTAAATGAGCGACCGCTTTGCCGAACTTGATGGACGAAGGCCGCGTATTCTGGTTGCCAAGATGGGCCAGGATGGCCACGACCGAGGTGCCAAAGTGATTGCCACCAGCTTTGCCGATCTGGGCTTCGACGTCGATATGGGACCCCTGTTTCAAACCCCGGCCGAAGTAGCCCGGCAAGCGGCCGAAAATGATGTCCATATCGTAGGTGTATCGAGTTTGGCGGCTGGTCACAAAACCCTGGTTCCGCAACTTATTGAGGAACTAACTAAAATTGGTCGTAGCGACATTCTGGTTATTGCCGGGGGCGTTATTCCCGCACAGGATTATCAGTTCCTGTACGATGCCGGAGTAAAAGGCATTTTTGGCCCCGGAACTGTCATCTCGATAGCAGCACAGAAAATTTTACAGACATTACTGGCTGACTAGTTTTACTTGATGCAGTCCTGGCATAGCAACAGACTAACACTTTTGATCTTTGGCGGGGCTGTCATCGTGGCCCGACCCAGATAAATTTCGTCGCCCGTTAGGTTAATTTCCGTCGTGAACTGGTAGGTTCCATCGATGTACCGTACCATCATTGACGTTTTTTTGTCGGAAGCAGCATAAGGAGCCGTAGCGGCAATCAGAATCTGATTGTCGTTTACAATAGCCCGGGCAAAGGGCAGGCTTTTTCGTTTCAGGTCACCGGCGTTGTATTTGTGCCAGGTAAGCCCTTTGTCGAATGAGCATTCCGTTTCCTGATTCAGATATTTCTCCCGACCGTTAAACATATCTTTATGGTGATTGAACAAGCGCCAGGTGCCATGAATATAGTGTTCATAGCAGGCATAATTCCGGTCACTACCCAGCCCTTTGTTTGGATCACTATCAGGAAGCGTATTGCGATTAGGCATCAAGTTAACCTCATCATCCCAGAATAATACACCACTCGCTCCAGTAAGCCAATAGAAAATAGCGTGTCCTTCGGCCATAACCGGTGGAACTGGGTAGTCAGCTTTCGGACTATTGGGATAATCTGGACTTTGGGTATTGAACATCCACTGCCACGCAATACGTTTTTTAGGAGAAAGCGCACTGTTTATCTCCTGCTCACCCAGCACGCTGGCCAGCCAGTGGGTATCCATCTCACCAGAGTGTGGGAAACTATAGTCGAATGCCATTGACGTGTAATAAACGCCGGGCATCTGGAAGTCGGCGTAATCGGAAAAGGATTTTCCCACAAGGAAATCAGGCATACCCCGATCCCGGGATGACAGTACTCCCAAATCGGGTATAGCGTCTGTGTGTTGAGCCCGCATACTCCAACCCCAGTCAACGCCTGCGTCATAGTCAGCATACCGGGTAAAACCGAAGTTGTTGTGCGGTACGGGTCCAATAGACCCAATGTCGGTTGCAGGACTACAAGCCTTGCGTAACGTGTACATCATGTAGGCGTACAGGTTCACACTCTGCTGTTGGTTTTCAAGATAAGTATAGTCATTCTCTATGTCCAAAACTATCTGACCAAATGTATTTAGCGGTGAGCCTTGACAATCGCCAAAATGGGCACATTCATAAGCCAGTTGATCCATGGCTGCCCCCACGCTGTTCAGAATATACGAGTCACCGGGAGGGCGCCTGAAATAAGTATAGGGTGCATACGAATCCCTCCGTGCCCAAAGTAAGTTGAAAGGATTATCTGGTGGATAATAAAGGTAGTTTTGATAAACGATCAACGCCCGCTGACTCTGCTTGAGCGGACTTACCCAGCCCGGTGGTTTGGGGTTTTCGGATCCCGATATTTTTTCATCACTCGTCATCCGACTAGCTTCTATAGCCGTGAAACCACGCCGGAATAACTTCTCCCGGTCCTGATTGACATGCAGGTTTCGGCCCGCTCCGCTAAAGGTCATCGTTTTGCCGGCAGGCAGCGAAAAATCACCCACTACATCCGCGTTCCAATACCCCTTTTGTTCGCGAGGTGTCGGTGTAAAGTTGGCGCGGGGGGTGGGGGTCAACGAACTGAGATAAGGAGCCTGGCTGTTTGCCTGGAAAGTTATCGTTTGTAGCAGAGTAACCATACTAACGACAGCCACGCAAAACGGGATACCCATCAGTGAAACTGCGCGATAGGTTGATTTGCTCAATTCATTAATATCCGTTTGTCTATTAGTAAATAGTTTAGCTGGAAAATTCGGTAGTAAATAGTCAAATACCATACTATATGTAAATGAAGAGCAGATAATAATTAATTAAAAACAACACAATGGAAATATGTCAATAAGTATGCCATTCTGTTTCGTACTTACTTATTATAGGCGTTATGTTAATCTTATTGCCATCTGGTAACCTGTACAACTAAAGAAACCCGCCCTAATTGGGAGCGGGTTTCTCTTGCAGGAATTGCTTGGTATCGTCTCTAATATTTATTGACAATCGAATCGGGTAATACTTTTACGTCAATACCGTATGCCTTGAGCAAACTGGCGCGGTTGTTCTGACCATCCACATAAGCTGGGTTTACTATCATAGACCGATTATAGTAGTACGAAGCTAAATCCAGTTTTTGCCGGTTGTTCTCCGCCTGTCCTTCACCCTGATAAATAACGCCAAGGTTGTTGTAAGCTGGCGCATACGCATTGGCGGCCCGAATTGTCTGCTTATAATAATATTTAGCGGAATCGACGTTAGGGGTAATTTTCTGAAATACGTAAGCCATAGAGAAGTAAGCCTCGCCAAAATTTGGATAAATCCGGGTCGATTCCTGCAAATGATCGAGTGCCCAGCGGCCATGCTTGTTGGCGTGTGCAATGTTCGTATCGATCACTACCTGCGCCTTTCTTACCTGCTCCAGCGATGGTTTTGGTTTGATAGCATTGGTCGCGTTGGCAATCGAATCGGCTTTGGCACGATCTTTCAATCCCTTCTCGATCCACTCATTCGCTACATGCCGTTGCACCTGGCAGCTATTGGGAGCATAAGGCAGTGCTGAGTTAAAGAGGACAAAGTTGTTTTCCCAATCCCGGTTGCGTTCTACGGTTTTGAACGAGTAAAAACCAGCAACAATCACCATCAGGCCCAGCAAAGGGGCATACCGAACTAACAGTGGCTTTGCCGAACTTTCCGGAGCACGAACGAGCAATTTCTGCAATGCCCATACCAGAACAAACCCAAAACCCATTACAGCAGCGTACGTAAAACGTTCGGCAAAAATACCGCCCCGAATCCAGATGAAGCCAAGACCCGGTGCCATCGTTACGAAGAACCAAAAGATACCGAAGCCCCAGAGTGTGCGCTTGACAAAGCCTTTCCAGGCCAGCCAGATTAACCCAATGAACGTAAAAAAGCCAGCCCAAGTCAATAGGTCGCCCTTGCCCCCCGACGGAATAACGTTGTATGAATAATCATAAACCAGCGGGTGGGGTAAAATAAGCAGCCGCAGGTAGTACTCCAGAAACTTGAACATCGTCGACTTCTGGGTTTTTTCAATGGCGTAGGGATAGTTGGCCCAGTCAATCGGCGGTGTACCGCTCAGCGTACCAATCATTTTCTGTTTCTGGTAGAAAAACAGAGCCGTTACAATCAGGAAGGGCCATAAACTAATCATTGATTGCCAGACATTCCGACGGGCAAACCAATATTGCATAGCCGGAATCAACGCCAGACTAACGATGGAGGATTCTTTGGACAGGAAGGCAAAGTAGAGCGATGCACAGGCCAGGCCAAGCCAACTACCCGACAACGCCCCCATGATAAGTACGCCCAATACACCACCAACTGTACTACCCATCAGACTGCTACCAATTACCCATCCCCCCACCAGAGAGAACAGGCCCAGCATACCACCAAGTGGCCAGTCGGACGGGGGTCCTTTGAACCAGAATGTGTCATTCGATTCCAGGTGCTTCCAGTAGGATAGGAGCATCAAGGCGATAAACAGGAAACTTAGTATTTCATCGCGTCCTTTGATGTTGGCAACAATTTCGGTATGAATGGGATGGGCAATAAAAACCAGCCCAATCAGAAAAGCCAGGATGGTGTTGCGGGTGAGCCATTTTTGGAGCAGTACCCCAATAACCAGACCTGTCAGCCCATACAAGCCAGCGTTTATCATGTGACTGATATTCGGATTGTCTTTAAAATACTCCTGCTCCATCGCAAACGTTATGAGCGACAGGGGCCGGTAGTATCCCAGCGAAATATTACTGAAGTGCCAAAACTCAGTACGAAGTAGGTCGGGAATACCCGCAATGCCTTTTTTCACGAACAAATTCTGCCCAACAGCGGCAATGTCATCCAGCGCATACTGATGACCGAATGTGTTGATGTACAAGGCGAAGCCTAGTAAAGCCAGTACTGCAGGTGGCCACCATTCAACTGGTCGTCTGTCGATGGGCAAGTCAGATTGGGTGGGTGGAAGCGTTGTTTTTGTGGCTGACGGGCGGGTAACCGGTCGCTGTACCGGGTCGGCTGGCCGACTGGTGCCAGAACGAGCCTGGCTACTACCAGACGTATTGGGAGCAGGCTTGGCCGTTACTACCTTTGCCGGAGTAGAGCGCGGGTTCTCGTAGCCCTGAGATTGCTTTTTTTTAGCCATAACAGCAGGTACTCAACTGGGTTTGGATGTTCTGACTCTCGCTCCCATAACTACATGGACAATGTAGAGAATCACTACATTTATGGTTTGATTGTAAAGTTCAACAACAATGTCAGTAAAATCAATTAAGATGCTCGCTCAACTGAAAACAATTGTCTTAGCAACCGGACTTGGACTATTCATCAACAGCTGCGTAACCATTCGTCCACCAGCTACAGGAAGTCGCAATCCTGAACTGAATCGGGTCGACAATATAGCCCTGGGCAACCCTAGTGGAGCCTCGGCGGGGGACCCGAACAATTACCTCATCAGCCGGCCTCAATACGTACTTTCCTACAATCGCAGCCGGGGTATTGCCAACTGGGTTAGCTGGCGGCTCAGTCCGTCCTGGAAAGGCGATGCCAAACGCAGTGATAATTTCCGACCCGATCCTGAAATACCTTCCGGCTGGTATGCAGCCCGCACTTCCGATTACACTAATACGGGCTTTGACCGGGGGCACCTTTGCCCCTCCGACGACCGGGATGCAACGCCCGAAGACAATGCCGCTACGTTCCTTCTATCCAACATCGTGCCACAAGCTCCGCGCCACAACCGGGAAGTCTGGAAATCAGTGGAAGACTACGAACGACAACTGATGAGCAACGGCAACGATGTTTATATTATTGCGGGGACAAGTGGCTCAGGGGGTACCGGGCAAAACGGCTACGCTACTACACTCGCCAACGGTAAACTAACTGTTCCGGCTACGCTCTGGAAGATACTGATTCTTGTACCAGCCGGCAGCAACGATACCTTTCAAATCAACGAAAATACGCGTGTCATTGCCGTCAACATACCGAACGACCAATTGGCCGCCGATAAACCCTGGCGGGCGTACCTAACCAGTGTTGATGAGTTGGAGAAGCTAACAGGCTACGACTTTATGTCTAATTTATCCGTAGACGTACAGCGCGTCATTGAAATGCGCATTGACGGAGGAAATAGCTAATCCACAGCACTACGCAGCCATAGCACGACGTTCCGGTATCTGCACCACTTCGTTTGGTATAGTAATGCGTTTCGTCCGGTACCGCAGCAGTTCGATCGCATCGGCATCGTTAAGGAATGCGCCGTTTACATTAACCATGTGCCGGGCCAATACATCGTATTTTCCGCGCATCAGCAGGGAGAAGATTTGCAGAAAGTCCAGACCATCGAAGATAACGGCCCGATTCTGAGCGTATTTGTCGATGGTTTTAAGAAAAAAAGTAGGATGCTCGGTCCAATGCATGGCAGGCCGCACATGGTGGCTGATGTGATAGCCGTCATTCCAGCACTTTTTGTTATACTTTACATTAATGCAGGTAATGCTGTTTTTATAGGCATTGCCCGGGTCATTGGCATCCACAAAGGCGTGCTGTGTCCAGTTGCCCAACATGGCAATAAGGCGGTAAATAACAAGTGGTAACAGGAAAACCAGTATCGTGGCAGGCCAGCTGACGAACCAAAGGCCGACGCAAACAACGCCGAATACAATTTCTCCGGCAAGCGCGCGAGTCGCTAATTTAGGACGATTTTTCAGCCGAAGATAATCCAGCAGATTCCGCACACCCAGAACGAAGAACCGTCCGAAATACGACAGGAAACTCCGGAAACTGTCCCGCTGGAACGCCATCGTGCTGCTATCGTCGTCCTCAAGATTATTTTCAGGGTGATGCATGCCAATATGGTGGCTATAGTAGGTTTCGGGCGTGTGGCCGAAAAACGGCGCTACTATCCAGGGGATGTACTTGTTCATCCAGTCATACTCTGACTTAAAAAATTGCCGGTGACTGGTGCAGTGAAGCATAAGACCAAAGGGGCCTTTGAATCGAAAGTTCGTAATAAAGAGGTGGACAGCCGCCACCGCCCACCAGGCCCAACCCACCACGAAAGGCATAAACAGTAATACGCTGAGTGGTATAACAGTCAGACTGATTTGGATGGTCAGGTAGATAAAGGGCAGGTCACGCTCGTCTTTGATATACTGGAGGAAGAACTTATCAAGGCGGCTATAGTCACGCCCCGTAAACGTTGGATCCTGTATTGTGCTCAGTACCTTCATGTAGGTGTACAGTGTTGAGAAAAAAGAAAAAGGCTCAACAATTTCGATTTTATTATCGACAATCGAAACTGTTTGAACCTTCGTGTAATACTAACGAAAAAAAATGAATTGGATTGACCAATTACCCTATATAGCTAAATATTTTTTTCTAAACGCGGTGTTTTGCAAACAATCTTAACCTGCTCACAACGCTCATTTCCAGACCGGTAGCAGTGGGCAACAACGAGTAACGAGGGCGTGTAGAACATGAGCTGGTTGGGGCAGCATAGTGCATACAATCAGGAGATGCTATTCGGGAATAACCGTTGCCAGAAGATGGCCAGTCCAACACCCAGTGCAGCTCCAATACAATCGGCCACTACATCTTTCCAGTCGGCACTGCGGTTAATGGGTAGCGCATACTGTAGCACTTCAATCAGTACCCCGAAAAGTAATCCGGCCGCCAACGCGTAGCCCATCCGCAAACCCGTTAGCATCCACAGCAGGGTGAATGGAGCGAATATGAGAACATGAAGAGATTTGTCGTTCCAGGTGTTCAATTCGCTCGGTATTTGGTCGTGCGGGGTCAGGCAGCCAATCAACATAATAATTGTCCAGGCAATAGCCAGCAGACGCCATGTGGGAGGGGGAATTCTCATATAGTTGCTTTCAACCGATTAGTAGTCAAAATCAGAAACAAAATGGCTAAACTGAGTAAATAAATAACATTCCGGCTATCGATTACGCCCCGTCCCAGGGCCTTGTATTGTTCATCCAGTGCCAGCAGTGATAGGTAGTAACCTATACCACTCAACGCGGTTAAACCCGCCAGCGCGCTGAGTCCAACGTATAACAGAAAACAGCAGAATACGCCCAGTACGAAGGCCACCACCTGATTGTCGTTAAACGAAGAAGCCCACAAACCAATGGCTACGAAGACACCCGCCAGCAGGAATAAACCGATATACGCGCCGAACACGCCCGCAGAGTCGATGTTGCCAGCGGGGGCACCAAGCTGATACAGCGTAACGTAGTACAGGAGCGTTGGCAGTAGTGTGATACTAACCAGCAACCAGCTTGCCAGAAACTTCCCTCCTACTATACCCCATCGGCTAACGGGCTTGCTCAATAACCATTCCAGCGTTCCCGAGCGAACTTCATCAGCAATGGAGCGCATCGTGATGGCAGGCACCAGAAACAATAGTAAATAAGGGGTTAGATTAAAGAACATCCCCATATCGGCGTACCCATTTTCGAGCAGGCTGGTATCCGGGAATACCCACAACATCAACCCCATGGCCGCAAGAAAAACGCCCATGATGATGTAGGCGATGGGCGACGAGAAGAATTGATTGATTTCTTTGCGAAAAATAGCCAGCATGGAGGCAGTTTATAGTAGTCGGTTTTTTGTTCTTCTGTTCACCCTGCGCGCTGGCAATCATAAACGAGGAACCACGAACCGTAAACCTTATTCCTAATCAAACGGATTGGTTTTGTTTCGGCGTATAAAAGCCGCAATAATCAGGGAGAGAACCACACCAATCAGAATAGTACCGAGCAGACCGAACATGAACTGTAAACCGGGCGACTGGAATTTTTGCATCCACTCAATTGCCTGATCAACCTGTTCGTCCGACATCTTCCCCTGCCCCTCCATTTGATCGCGAACCTGCCCAATCATAC
>JBBSTD010000114.1:0-19552 GCA_038236215.1 Cytophagales bacterium
ACGGACATACTGGCGATCACGATAGTTCACCCCATCGTATCCGGCCTTTTCAGCTAATAGCTGTCTGGCTGATTCGACGTATTGCCTGGCTTTGATAATGTGGCGGTTTCCCAGTCCTGTTGATTTAGATTTCATCCTGTTCCATTATAGCAGACGATGATAGCTATTTTAGGCTTCTTCTACAAGAACCCAATCCGGCGACTACCTGGCTGCATAGAGCCATTTATCTATACTGGATATGGCAACCCGGTCGACATAGACTAAAATGTATTGGCGATATCAGATCGAGCATAGACCGTTTCATCTTTACTGGAGCAATGTGAGTGAGCTGCGCTTAGTCCTGATCGAGCATTCACAGTTATCAAGTATGAGCCTCCGGAATAAGGCCAGTGGCTACCAATCACAATGTGACTCTGCGCGGTCGGTTATCAGCCGGTCATTCACACCGTGAGCCATTGAGGGCTAAACAACCTGGCCAAATCACACCAACAAAAAAATAACCCTAATCCAAGCGGATAGGGCTATTTAACCTCAATGACTAACTAATACTACTACAGCAGAAAAGTTACTAACAACATCTATTTTAAGTACTTATTTGGCGCGCATCGGGCTTTGTAATGGGCACCCTGCTACTTTCGGTTCATCAGCAGAACAAAAATCAAAATCATCAACATCGCTCCACCACCATATACCAGTAGTTCATTTCCCTTCAGCCAATCCTGCTTTACCGGGGTGCTAGCAACGTTTCCAACGGGTAGTGAGGATGGGGCAAAAGCAGTTGATGGGGTAGGAGCCGGGGTAGGCACTGAGGAAGGAGCCGGTACGGGTGTCGTTTGGGTGATTGCCGTAACCGTATCCCCATAGGCACTACTGCCCGATGAAGCAACGGCTCGAATTCGATAAAAATACTGCGTGTTGGCTTTTAGGTTTTTATCGGCCCATCCCACTGCTTCTCCCGTCGATGATTTGACCTTCGTAAAGGGACCATTCATATCCTCTGAGCGTTCCAGTTCGGTGCTGGCGCGATCTGTGTTGGACCACATCAAATCAATCTCCGATATGGAAACGGCTTTGGCCGCTAGATTACCAATCACATTGGGCACAGGGACCAACTCCGTTGGTAAATCATACCAGTTTACATCACGGTCTTCGTAATAAACATTGCCCGTAAAAGCGGGTTGGTCGCCATTATAGCCCGTCGCTTTTAGCCATTTCTTCCCGTCGGTTCCCGTCACCAGGTTTCCGTTAGACAGGACGCGATCAAAGTCGGCGTAGTTGTGCCAACCATCGTCAATCGGTTGTTTGACCAGGTAATTCCAGAGAACAAAATAAGGCTCTTGGCCACTGACAGCTAATAAGCGTGCGCCGACGGGTGGAATTGGTTTGAGTTCTGCCATTGTTGTTTTTTGTTGATCAATTTTAGTGGTGTACTGAAATTTGGCGTTGGATTACTGATGTGATACACAGATTACCCGGTTGTATTACATGAGTAATCCAGTGTAATACATTTTCGCTGAACCAGTACTACTCATAGTTATTCGTGTAATACACGATTTGGCCGGGATGTAATACATTGTCTGGAATTACCTGTATTACAATGTCCAGACAATGTAATTCTGTGTCTGGACAGTATTACAGACAGTGTAATTCTGTATTACAGCGTCCGCATTACTTGTACTACAGTGTCTAGGCAGTGTAATACACCTAGGCGAGCGTGTCCCGACTTCTGCTCTGGATTACCGAGGTAATACCTGGCAGCAGTGCAGGTAATACCTCCCGCTTTTTCAGGTATTACCTAAGGTCGTTTCGAGGTATTACCTTTTGGGGTATTACCGGTATTACCTTGTCCAGACAGAGGTAATCTAATGTCCAGACAAGGTAAACCAGTGTCCGGACGGTATTACCTGACTGTCGGAGACGGTATTACCTGAGGTATTACCCGTCGTCTTCATTGTCCCATTCATCGTCCTGGCTGTCCGGTGGGGTTGGCGCGTTGTCATCCTCAGTCGAGACAGGGGCCGGGGCTTCCTGGTCGAAGTTCTGCACCATGTAGGCTTTGATTTTGCCCTGGTGTTCGGGGCTGTAATCAAAATCGACCGAGGAGCCCGAAAACAGGCCAGACGTTTGCTCGTCTTGCTCTTCCTGCACATCGTTGATGATGAACGTAAGTCCTTGAAAAATCAGCAGCCGACGTTCGTCGATCTGATTGGCGTCACAAAAAGCAGTAACCTGGTCTTTAAGACTTTCAGCTTTCTCCAAAAACTCATCTACTTCATCCCCTGACCACCGGCAACCATCGCAGTGCTCCAGTACTTCTTGCAAAAGCCGGTTGTACCGATTGACTAATTTGTCCTGCCTGGCACGTTTGCGGAAGATTTCGTACTGTTCCTCTTGTCTGGGCATGGACTGCAATAGCCGTTGTATTTCGGCGTAGCGGTCATCCAGAGCCAAACGTTCTTGGGATAAAGATTTTTCCCGCTCGGCTAATTGCTCCATTTGGCGACTGTGTTCACGGGTTGAGACCGCAAACACGCTACCGCGACTTAGGATCTGCTGTTCCTGATCGGCCAGTATGCGCGCTTTCTCATCGAGGGACTGCCGGTCAGCTTCGATACTTGACTGCATTTGTGCCAGGCGCTCTTCCCGCTGGGCTTGCTCCTGAGCCGATACGGGTGATCGTAGCGGGGAGGCAGCCTTTTCAACCATTGGAGATCCTATATGGCCTACCGGTACCATCGAACGGGAATGTTGATTGAGTAGCTTTTCAATCTGCGATTTGGGCACGCCCAATTCGTCCGCAATATCGCGGATGGAGTAGCCTTCCCGGCGAAATTGGAGAGCCTTGGTAGTCTGCTGCTCTGTAAGTTGTGGCATAGTGATTGGGTAAAAGTGTAATGCAACACTACGGCACAAAAAAAGGACGCTGTCGGCTTAGCGTCCCGAAGGGATAGATAGGGGAAGATAAGGTTGGGTATCGCTCGTTATGGCTCGTTATGGGTGTCCTGCCAATGGCCGAAGGCGGTAATGATCTCCTCAATCTGTTTAGGCAGCAGTACCCGGACCGCACCGAAATCAAGACCGTGATTTTTTAGTCTCCGACTAAGTAACTTATCGGTGATGCCGTACTTAGCGGCTATCTCTTTCCGGCTCATACTGGCTTTGCCCTGGGGGCTTGGGACCGGCGTACTTTTTGGGGTTGACATCGTAGGGTGAAATTGACTGTTTCCGGGAAAAAGACGGTTTAGCGAATGCGCGTTTTACGCTGTGTTAGCGAACCCCTCGAAAAACGGAAACATTGGAAACAAGAAACAACGTGTTTCTAATGTTTCTAAAAGATATATGATAGAAACACAATACAAGGACTTAACTTTCTAGCTATCAGTAGTTTATTCTCTTGTTTCTATTGTTTCTATTGTTTCTATATTTTTTAAAAAGTAAAAAAGGGGAGTTTTATAGGTGTTTTAGGGGCTTTTAGCCGCAAAACCAGCTACTTCACAAAACACGCTTCTGTTTCTAAATGCGGTTGGCTAGAAACGATAGAAACAAAAAAGGGCCAGAAACATAATATAAAATAGAAAATACATAACGTTTCTAGTTTTTTGTGGAAAAATGGTTGAAAACGGGAAGAAAGGCTGTTTTTGCACTTTTCAGGGGCGGAAGCGATTTCGAGCAAAAGAGTAGGGCTTGCCATTCCGATGCTGGACCGCCATACTATCGTCCGAAAGCTGACTCAGTCGTAAACTATGGTACTCGTACCGACGCTGCTTCTGGGGCTCGATATCCCATTCCGTTTGGAGCACCTTCTTCACGTCCGATTCCGCAACCTTGTACTTGCTGCGGTCTTTCAGCTCTGCGGTTATATCGCCCAGGCCTAGTAGCAATTCCCCCGCATCCGGGAACGCGTCGAAGGTGTCCTCGATGAGCTGCGTCAACTCCCGCTCAACGCTGGATTTGTTTTCATCGATGGCGGTACCGAGTTCGGGCGTCTGGTAGTCGGAAAAGTCAAAAAACATCCGTCCGCGCCGGGCATGATGCAACGTGCGGTGGGATAGAAAATGCAAAAAAGCGGGAATCTCATCCCGTAGCTTCTCCATCATGTCCGGATCATCAATCGCCGGTAGTTTGTCAATGGTGCGGACAAAATACCGCATCTCCCCCTTGCCGATGTAAAGAGCCGTATTAAGCGTATTGGTGATGAAAATAAACTTACCAATCCAATCCGTTTCGTACTGCTGCCGACCTTTGGCGTTGACGAATATTTTGCCCTGCTCGGTACTCATCCGCTTGATGGCTTCCGAGGTCACTTTTTTGGATAGGGTCGTTTCGTCCACCACGATCACCAGGCGTTCCGCGTAGGTGCTGTTAAAATCATTCTCCAGATCGGCGTTACCCAGCTTCACCGCGTTATTCTGGAAGATTAGAATGAGCCACTGACCGAACGTAGACTTACCCGTGTTGCGCTCTTTGGATTGAAGTAACAGAATGGGTAAAAGCTGCTCTGGCTTCATATAGAGCAGATGCAGGTAATCCAACCCAAATTCGTACTTGTCCTTGAAGATGTGCTTCACCATGGCCAGGCTATGGGGTATCGGTCCAGGCAAAGGCAGGTGACTTAGACGGTGATAGGCGTTGTAACAGTTGGCAATGACTTGTTGGTAATGATGATGGGACGGAACAAGCGTGAACGCTTCATGTTTAGGAATGTATTTGAAGGCTTGCTGGCCAAAATCTTCCTTTATCGTGGGGCGGGTTCGAATGGCTAGGGTAGGCACCAGTTTACCGCTCCGGTCAGGAATTTCAATGCGCTTGTAGTATTCATTGGCTACCCGTATGTACTGCATAATGGCATCGTCGATGAGTAGCTGCACCTTCCCTTCGTCGTCACACTGGTAAAATGCGTTGTTGAACCGAAATTTCTTTTTCTCCAGTATATCGTCATATTCGGTGTAGAACTCCTCGACGTTACTAATGTGGAAATAGCTTCTAAGCGATTTAAGCGATTTTTCAGTAATATTCTGGGTAATTACATACTTTCCATCCCGCTTGTTGATGGCTAGTAGATCGTCGATGATAGGCTGCTCTTCTCCCTTGACTGAGCCTAATAAATCATCAATTCCTTTGGTCGCCAGATCGGCTTTTACGTGGCTGAAATACACATCACAGGCTAGATGCTTGGTATACTCCCGAAAGTTCTTCACGCCCGAGTAGAACGAGTTTGGCCGTTTAAAGAGGTCTTTTTCTTCCTCAAATTCCACCGTTAAACAGTCGTTATCGAAGAGTAAGACGACGTTCTTCACCTGGCATGTTTTGATGAGCTGCTCGATCTCCGTATTCAAAATCCGGTTGTCCAATTCGTCCCGCTCGTGGGTGTTGTGAATGCCCTGGGTACCAACGCAAAAAAGCCCGTGCAGGGTGGCTTTCATGGCTTTGAATTCACCCTCGGTAATAAACAGGGTGTCAATGGGTTGCTGCTCGTGGTAAGCCATGAGCACCAGGGGCGGAATAAAGACCTGGGTACCGGCTCCTCTGGGCGTTAGGTATTTGGGTAGCCCCGCCTTTTCGTGACCAGGGTAGAGCCGGGTACGTACGTAGGGTATTTCCTTTTTGCCATTTTTGAGGTACGTTTTCAGGCCGTTCAGCCCAACGTATAGAATGTTGATGCCATCCCGTTCATTCTCGCTGAAAATATGGGCAGGGCGGGACGTAAAATCATCGTAGCAGGTGTATTCCACCGTGACCGTGTTCTGCTCGTCGGAAATGCCGAGCTCCTGCATTCGACTGGTATAATAGCTGACGGCCGTTGCGGCCGTATCCGTATCCGGTACTTGTTTCATGGTCGGGTTTGTTAGGGAAGTTGTTTTTGTAAAGATTCGTTGGCTGATTTCAGCCGTAGAACTCGCACGTGCATAAACTGGCAAAGCATCACCACTCGCTTGTTTTCGCGCCTTAAGTAGCGCCGGGTTTCCTGCAACTGGGAAATAGTGTCTAGCAACCCGTTTACATCGTCATCAGAGTAAACGGGCCCGTAATAGGGACGTTGATTGGGGAGCATCTGAAAGGGGTTCTCATATCGACAGTTCATTGAATACAAGCAACGCCCACTCTACCGGTGGGCGTTGACAGGAACATGCTAAACAGACGGCTGTTTGGTGGACTGAGAGCGCAGCCCCAGAAACAGGCAGTATATCAGGAATAGGATCAGTCCCACCGACAGTTGTTCGCTGACGCTGGGTTTTACCCGAAGTCGGGGCAGGCACCGGTTGATGATGGTCCCGATGGACAGTGGGCCGCCCAGGCGTTTGGCCGGGCGGCCAATGTGATTTACCTTTGTGATGGATTGATTCTCCATGGTTAAGACTGGTTTTCGCCTATTACTGAATCGTTTTTGCACGATTGAGTAATAGGCATTTTTTAGTTATTACTGCGTGTATTCTCGATATTTTCCATCTTACGTTGCAGCTCAGCAACTTCTTTACTGAGGACCGACATGTAGGCGGCATACGTACCAATAACCTCCCTTTGCAAGCCGATTAACTCTTTGAGAAAGAATGGATCATCGGGCAAATCATCCGGTAACGCATTCGTTTCCCCGGTGGTGGTCATGAGTTATCCGGCTTGGCGTTGATCGCTATTGCTCCCGAAAATGGTCTTGAATTTCCGGATGACCGGCTCCTGCCGACGCTGGTAATATGCTTGCTCGGTTTGCGTTTGATTTGAATGGCCCAAAATCACCGCCATTTCGCCCAGATTAAACCCCAATTCTTCCGCGTACATGGTGAACGTCCGGCGACCGAGGTGCGTAGTTAGCGTCTGCTGGATACCAACCGTATTGCCAATAACTTTGAGCCACAGATTCATTCTCACATTTGATAGGACCGGCACAATCAGGTTATTTAGTAGGCACTGTGGATGCGAAGCGTATTTTTCCATGATTGTCCGGGCCTCCGGGAAGATGGGGATGAATGCCTGAACGCCCGTCTTGTGACGCTCTTTTATCAGGCATTCCACCCCATTGACCACCACAATGTGCGCTCTGGTCACTTCGGCCATGTCAGAATAGGCCATTCCAGTGTAAGCGGATAGTAGGAAAATATCGCGGACTAATGTAGCATTGGGCTCGGCAAACGTAGCTTCCCGCAACTTTTTCAGATCATCCATGCTCAGCGTCAAAACGGGTTTTCGGTACTTCACTAGCCGGACGTGGCGCAGCACATTCCGGTTAGTCCATTCGTAGGAAACAGCGTATTCCAGCACCGAGCGGAAAAACTGAAATTGCTTCAAGGCGTAGTTGTGAGCGTAGTTCTTTTTGCCTTTCAAGTAGCCCAGTAGATCATGCTGGAGGGCGGGTTTCAGGTCTCTGAAATGCGTGTCTTTCCCATATGTGATTTCTACAAATGTGGCTAGTGTATCCACGTAGGTTTGGTAGCGGCTTATGCTCCGTACAGATAGGCCCTGGCCAGACATCTCTGATTTGTGCGTCAGATAGATGTTCAGTCCTTCAACGATGGTAGGAATGTGATCGTGGTGACCGCGCAGGCCCAGCGCGATGTAAAGGATAACTGTAGGGTCCATGCTTAGGCACAGGATTTCCCGCTCCCGAAACACCCGTAAAACGGTGTCGGTGAATAGTTTCAGCCGTTCGGTGTTTTCGGGGTCCCCGGCGATCTGGTACGTTTTCCGGTTGAAGTCGCTTTTGTCGGCTACTGAAATAAAAGTGGATTTTCGCAGACTCTCTTTTCCGTCAACGACTACCCAGACGTATAGTACGTTGGTAGTTCCACGAAAATACCACTGGAAATGGCACCGGTTGAATCGCACCCTGGGTGTGCCTGCTTTGGCCGGTTTACGGACTTTTTTTTGCCTTCCTGTCTTAGACATTATTATGTACTTTTGGGGGGTGAACTTAGACTTAGGGATTTTCCCTAAGGTGTTGGGCTGGCCGCTAGTTGGATAGTGGTCAGTCTTTTTTTGTGTTAATTAGTTAACTATCAGTTTGTTAATTTTAATCGAATCCTAATAGTATAGACACAGTGATTTGGTGGGCGTATTTCGCCGTAGTGTGGATACATGCTGGAAATGGGATGGGGTTAGACGATCTGGCTAGATAGGCCGCAGCGAGTCGTTATTTACTGAACGCTCAGACTGAGTTCACCTTGAAAGCCTTTAACCATGAATTGCTCGACATCGGAGCGACGGGCGTAGATAGTTCGGCCATAGGGCCTGCTGACGGGAAAGGCTTTTTCGCGGATGAGTTGGCGAACCCTACTATCTCCGCACTTGAGAATGGATTTCAGGTCAGAGGTACGCAGCCATTCATCTGCGGTCTCGGTAGGGGAAGTGGGATTTTTTGCCATAACAATGTAAAAAGCGGTTAAAAAACGCATTACAATAGGCAAATATTGATAATAATTATTTAAATAAAAAAATCTACTTAAATAAATCCTCCAATTGGGTTTAAAATTCCCTTATTATTTGATCTACTTCTCTCAAAAATACCTCAATAGTATCCTTGTCATGAGCAAAAATCGTTCGCAAATTCTCCTGCATTTTTCCTGATTCCCAGTCTTTTACGAAATATTGACGCTTCTTTTTTGGATGTTTTTTATAGTGAGAGAACATGTGAGCTAGGATATCATCGTAGCACCAGAGGGCTAAGGAGTACTTTTCTTTTAGCTGTTTCATGCCAGGCATAACATCTGACAGAGCCCAAACATAATTTTTTGCGTCAATCCATTCCCTACTTTTCCTTAGTTCCGGAGATAAAACCCAGCTATTGTCAAGTGTTTTCTGACTAACAGATATTTGTAAAAATCCTGTGGAATGTTTAGTGGCTTCTATTGTCGGAACCACTGTAGGATTTTCAGTAGCATACGAAGAAAACACATCCCACATCTTACGCTCTAGGTGTTGCTTTATTACTATGAATACAGTCTCGTAGCATCTATTAACCCGTTTTACAACATTTTTTATATTAAAGCTATCGTCCTCGAATGGTTTGAGATCCTTTATAATTTGTAACACTACTTCTATTTCTTCATTTACAATTTCTCTAATTGTAGGGTTTTGGTCAATCTGCTCCTCTATATCTTCTACATCATATAATACAGTTGGAATATCAAAAAGACTGGCTAAAAAAGAAACGCTAACAAAGGATGTAGTTTGCTGTTTTGCAATCACTCGTATATACAAAGGGTACTTTGTTGTTGTTAGGGACGCATCGTCAGCATCCTCATAAACCACACCCTTTAGCTTATTATTAGCATAAGGATAAATAGTGATCTTACCTTCAGTACTATTTTTCCTGCGTTTAGCTACCATTGATTTCTAAGTAGTTTATTATCTAATTATTCAATTACGAGAATACCACTTTACAGCATCAAGAGCATCTCCGATCATCCGCTTTGAGATATGCACGTAGATCATAGTTGTCTTAATGTCTGAGTGCTGGGCCAGTTGCTGAACGAACGGTAAAGGCAGTACAGTGACTAGGAACGTAATGCCTGAATGCCGGGCGGTGTGAAAGGTTGCTGACTTAGCTATACCAGCCAGGCGAAATACGTCTTTCACGTATTCATTGATTCTAGGATGGGAGCGGTTGAATAGTGGCTTACCATCCGTCCGGCTGTACTGGCGTAAGATCTGCTCGGGCTTACTACCACCACTGGCCGTCTGGTGGAGTTTGTATAGGGGTAGCCGGTTAATTTTCCCCGTCTTCTGCGCGGCCATCTCTAATTCCAGCTTTCCATCTTCGTCGATTAAATGACGCTGCCGAATCGCGGTTATATCACTGATCCGTAAAAGCGTGTAGTAGGCCAGCAGGAAGACATCCCGGTAGAAAGCCAGATGCTGATTAGCCTGGTTAAATACTAACTCCTCAATCCGCTTGATCTCACTCGGATAGAATACAACCCGCTCCGTGGGCTCCTTCTTGGTATCAAACTCGTGGTAGGGGTTGTGCCGGTTGTCAGTACTACCCATTAAGCCCGCTTTGACTAGGTATTTGTTAATAACCTGATGCTGCTTGAAGATCGTATTCTGCTTGTATTTATGCACGGTACGCAAGTGATAATCGTATCCTTCGATGAAATTATATGTCAAGGCCTCGAAGGGTACAGAAGCACCGTTATTGTAGTCGATCAGCATCTTCACCACCAAGATGTATCGGCTGTATGTAGACCGGTGGAGCTTCGGCCGTTCCCGCTCGATCTGTTGCCGCATGAAATCGGTAAAGGTAAGTTGTGCTGGTGTTGCCCTAGCAGATTGACGTTCGGGTAACAAGTTGAAGTCTTCGAGCGAAAAGGGGCGTTGATATTGCAACGGGAAACGCATCTCGAAGGCTTCCAATTCATCGAGTCGGGTACGGATAAGCCGGTTATAGGTCGGATTTCCTTTCACTTCTTTTTTCTTAATATCCCAATCGGCAGGCTTCAGTTTGAAACCCGTTGAGAAGTAACGCCTGTTGCCCTGCTGATACGCTTCGACAATCACGGCAGCCAGGCCGTTTTGATCCATTCGTTTTGCCCGGTTGTACAAAATCCGGTATCGTACTTTATTGGTCATTTTGCCGCGTTTTTTGATTTACGGCTCAAACCTATTTGATAATGTTGATAGAATGGTGTGTATCAAAGATGTATCAAAATAGACGATACTAAACGATGTTAAACGATACTAAACAACGTTCCTATTAAATCCCTGTAAGCTAAAAAAGCCCTATTACGGGCTTCTTTGGCAATATACTCGTGCTCCCGAAGGGATTCGAACCCCTATCGTCGGTACCGGAAACCGAAATTCTATCCATTGAACTACGGAAGCAGTATTCCCCCCGGTTGGGGCTGCAAATATAACAGATGCAATGGCTTTTTAGCAAGCCCGACGCTAAAACACCGCTACTTTTTACCGGCGGCCACGGCCACCACGTCGGTTTTCCCCTTTTGCTGCTGGTTCTTTTTTGCTTCCTGCCTTATCCGTTCGACGAGAGGAAGATGCTCCTGACCGGGAACTACCTGATGATGACCGTCGATTATCGTCGCGCCGACGGGAAATCGATGCGTCTGAGTCGGCAGCGTGGCCCGCTTTATCACTCACCAGCGCAAAATCCATGCTCCGGCGGGCCAGGTTCGTTTCTTTTACCCGCACGACAACTGGGTCGCCGAACGTGTACATTTTCTTATGCCGCTGCCCAACGATGCGGTAATTGTCTTTATCAAATTCGTAAAAGTCATCGCTCAGGTCCTGCATTCTGACCAGCCCTTCGCAACTATTTTCCGTGATTTCCACAAAAATACCGAAATCGGTAACACCCGAAATAACGCCTTCAAAGGTCTGGTTGGGTGCCATGCGGCTCATAAACTCAACCTGCTTGTACTTGATGCTGGCCCGTTCGGCTTCGGCGGCCATTTTCTCCCGCTCCGATGAATGACGGCATTTTTCTTCGTATTCTTCGGCATCGACGGGCTTACCTTTGTCCAAATAATGCTGGAGCAATCGGTGCGCCATCATGTCGGGATAGCGACGAATGGGCGATGTAAAGTGAGAGTATCGGCGAAAAGCCAGGCCAAAATGCCCCAAATCTTCAGTGCTGTATCGGGCTTTGGACATAGTCCGAACGGCCAGCTGCTGTAGCATACCCGCTTCTGGTTTCCCCTCAATGCTACTCATAAACCGATTCATGGAGTTGGACAGGTCTTCATCATCCACGTTGAGTTTGTAGCCCAACCGCCGGGCGAAATCCGAGAAGCTACGGAGTTTTTCATCGTCGGGTGCTTCGTGAACGCGATACACCATGGTATTCTCTTCACCATTCTTGTTGCGCTTCGAGAGCAAATGGACAAACTCGGCTACGCGCTTGTTTGCCAGCAGCATGAACTCCTCGATGAGTTTGTTCGTATCCTGACGGATTTTGGGATAAACCGCCAGCGGTACACCATCCTCATCCAGTTTGAAGCGAACTTCAACCGTTTCGAAGTTGATGGCTCCGTTTTTGAACCGCTCATCCCGAAGTTTGTAGGCCAATTCGTTCAATAGCCGAAGTTCTTTTAGGTAGTCGCCACTGCCACTGTTCAGAATGTCCTGTGCTTCTTCGTAGGAAAAACGCCGGTCTGAGTGTGTTACCGTACGGCCAAACCACTCATTCGCGATTTTGGCATCGGGAGTTATCTCAAATACCGCCGAGAAAGTTAGTTTGTCTTCGTTCGGCCGGAGTGAACACAGCCCATTCGACAGCTTTTCGGGCAGCATGGGCACTACCCGGTCAACCAGGTAAACCGATGTAGCCCGTTTGTAGGCTTCAGCTTCCAGTTTCGAGCCGGGCAATACATAATGGGTCACATCGGCGATGTGAATACCAATCTCATAGTTGCCATTGCCTAGCATCTGCACAGATAGCGCATCATCGAAATCCTTCGCATCGACGGGGTCAATGGTAAAGGTGGTTACGTCGCGCATGTCACGCCGTTTGGCGGTATCCTTTTTTAGAATCTTGGTTGGAATTTCTTCTGCTTCCTGCTCCACATCGGTTGGAAAAACAATCGGCAAACCGAATTCGGCCAGAATAGCGTGCATCTCGGTATTATTCTGACCAGCCATGCCCAATACCGTACTGACCTCACCCTCAAAGCGTTGCTTATGACTATCTGGAACGGGATATTTGGTCAGGCGAACAATAACTTTCTCGCCGTTTTTGGCGCCCCCCAGTTTTTCTTTCGGGACAAAAACATCATCATAAATCTTCTTGCTGTCAGGACTCACGAAGCCGTAAGTTTCCCATACTTCAATACTCCCCACCAGCTCTGTACGGCCCCGCTCCAGTATGTTGGCTACTTTCCCTTCAATCCGACGCGTAGAACGCCCTCTCGACCCATTACGGGAGTCTGCAAAGCGAAGCACTCGTACCTTATCGCCATCAACGGCTCCGGCAAGGTCATCAGTAGATACCCATATATCATTATCGCGGTCACCCCGAATGCCGTTGGCGGTCGTGGGAATAACAAAGGCAAAGCGTGAGTTGACGTGGTCAACTACACCTTCAATCAGGTTGGCACTGGCATCGGCCCGGTAGCTTTTGTCCGGTTGGCGCACAATGGCACCTTCATCTACGAGTTCGCCAATCATTCCGTTCATGATGAGTTTCATCCGCCGGTCGCTGGTGCCAAAGTGGTCAAGAATCTGCTCCTGCGTGAAAGACTGTTCGTCGTTAATCTGAAAAAATGCCAGCAGGTCATTTTTCATTTCGTCCAGATATGAATCAGTCTGAACTATACTGTTTGATTTTTCCGCTCCTTTTTCCCGTGATCGGGTTGTGTTCGGCTGCCCACTAGTGGGTTTGCCTGATGTGGAGCGAGGGTATTTATCTTGTTTCGGTTTTCCGTTTCTCATGTTGTGTGCCTGACTCATGGGACAGGCTAAAATGTTAACTACAGTGTGGTTGGGGGAAGTACGGCATGTACAACGAAATTAGCACTGGTAGTTGATACCTTACTATTTCTCATTCTACATTCTCCTTGTCAATCACTTAGTACAATATGCTCGTCGGCCACGAGCGGGGCACCCACCATTTTCAAATAAACCTGCGCCAGCATTACCATCGAATCGCGGGCGTACTGCTCAATACGTGACCAGTCGTGTTCGCGGTAGTAAATTTCGCTGGTTCGATCACCGGTCCATTCGAGGGGGCGGGTTGGTATATTTAAAACAGCCGCCAGCAGGTCGAGCGGCACAAAGTGCCTTTTGTCGCCAAACTGCCACTGTTCGAGCGTATCCTTATGCGTAATCTCCCAGGGTTTCTTACCCGATATCTGCAACGCGTGCGGCAACGGCAACCCGTTCACCATCAGTCGACGACATAAAAATGGGAAGTCGAATTCCTTGCCGTTATGGGCGCACAGGGTAAGTTCGCCGGGCGGGTAGCGGTTGATGATCGTCACAAATTCCTGCAACAGAGCAACCTCGTCGTCATTGCTAATCAGTTTGACTTTCAGGTGCGGCTGGTCGCTGTCATCAAAGAACAAGCCCCCTACCCCGATGCAGATAATTTTCCCAAACTCGGCGAAGAATGATGCCCGGCGGTCGTACCAGCTGGCGGCCGAAAGTTCATCATCGCCTTTGAAGTATCGACTTTTTTCTTCCCACTGCCGCTGCAGACGGGGTTCTACCGATAGTAGCGATGGCTCACCCGCCACCGTTTTGATGTCAATAAATAACAGGTTTTTAAGCCGACGTTTCCAGGTGATGGGTTGGGGCATAGGATTTAAACAGTCATTCGTGCAGGATTCCCTCTAAACCCAACGCCGGAATTTTTACAAGGTTCTGCTCGGTTATACTATCGGGAACGAAAATAAATTTCTTATCGAAAATCTGTTCATCAATGAAGTAACTCACCCAGTACTCATTGTTCAGATGAAACACGTCGGGCATGATGGTTTCAACTACTTCATGCGCCCCCGGCTGAATCTCAACGAAATAGTGACGCAGCGTGGACGTTTTCTGCTCTTCTTCGTTTTTCAGCCCGTATCCCTTCGACGTAACAAATACGGTTTTTATGGGCACATCATTCTGATTGATCAAATAAACGTGCCAAGCGTAATCGCCGATGTCGTTCTTTTTTCGGGCAATTACTATTTGTACTCCCTCAACGGGCAAGAAGTTAATGTCTTTTTTCATTATAAACCGTCAATGCTGGATGGAGAAAATGACGTATTAGCGATAACTAATATACTAGTCGTTCTTACTTTCCTGACCATTCATCTCGTCAATTTTCATATCAAATAGGCTAACCATGTGTCGCTGAACATGGCGGGATACTTCGTCCAGAGGCACTTCATATCCTAACTCAACAGCCATTGAGGTAACTGCCTTGCCGGTAATGCCACAGGGGACAATATGGTCAAAATAACGAAGATTTGTATTCACATTCAAAGCAAAGCCGTGCATGGTTACCCAACGGCTTGCTTTTACGCCCATCGCGCAAATTTTACGGGCATTCCCCTCAGCATCGCTTCCCAGCCATACCCCCGTTAATCCGTCTATACGACCAGATGCAATACTATAGTCTGCCAGCGTCAGAATAATACTTTCTTCCAATAACCGCATATACCGATGAATGTCGGTAAAAAAGTTATCCAAATCCAGAATTGGGTATCCCACCAACTGACCGGGACCGTGATAGGTAATGTCGCCCCCGCGCCGGATTTTGAAGAGCGTTGCCCCGATTTCGGTAGCCAGCCGGATCTCATCCATCAGCAGATTTTCGGCGTGGCCGCTCGTCCCTATCGTGTAAACGGGAGGGTGCTCGCAAAACAACAAATAGTTCGGGGTAATTTGCTGCTCTTCGTCTGTACGGGAGCGATTCAGCAGTTTTTCGTCAACAATCAAAGCAAACAGGCGTTCCTGCTCATCCCAGGCAGACTGGTACTCAATCAATCCTAATTCTCTAATGCCAACTTGTTTATTGATACGCCTGTTCATCACATCCGGGAAGTAGAAGCCTTCCGTTCCTGTACTAACAAACAGGCAGGTAAGTTTCGTTCGGATTGACTTTATTTGTACCCTTACAGCAAATGAATGGCGCAACATAACGAAACCGGAAAGCAGGGCGAATCAGAAGCAACCCGTCATCTGCGCGAGCAGGGTTACGAAATTATGACCCGGAATTACCGTTACCAGCATGCCGAGATTGACCTTATTGCCAAAAAGGGAAAGCTGCTGGTTTTTGCCGAAGTAAAGACCCGAACCAACCTCAGTTTCGGGAACCCCGAAGAGTTCGTTTCTTACACAAAAGCGAAACTCGTCATGAAGGCGGCCGAACACTACATTTTTGCCAATGGCTGGCTCCATGACATCCGGTTCGACATTATTGCCGTAACTATAGCGGGCAATGAACTGCGGATAAAACATATTGAAGATGCTTTCTGCTAGGCCGATTTCTGCGCCGTTTTACTGATTGAAATAGTAGTCAGTCAATAAATTATTTCGCTGATTACTACGTTATTAGTGAGTATACATCAACACATCAATAAACATACATGAAAACAAGCATTTTTGGACGGCTGGCCCTGCTTCTGGTAGTCTGTAGCCCTACGTTTTTATCTTCCTGTAGAAAGAACATGGATAGCGTTACACCAACGGGTGTAGCCACAACCAGCGAGGTAAACGACTGGATTCTTTCCAACATGAAATACAACTACTTCTGGACGGATAAAATCCCGGCTGGTACGGACAAAACATTGTCTCCCGATCAATATTTTCTGTCGTTACTCTATGACCATAACAACACCGCTAATGCGGATCGCGACCGTTTTTCCTGGATTCAGGAAAGTGCCGCCGACCTGAAGGCTTCGCTGGGCGGGCAGTCTAAAACGACGGGTATGGAATACAAACTATACTATCGGGACAATACACAAACGGGCGTTGCGGCCTCCGTCATTTACGTCTTGCCGGGTTCGCCAGCCGCAACAGCCGGTATCAAACGGGGCGACATCATATCGAAAGTCAACGGTCAGGGTTTAACCGGTACGAATTATCAGGATTTACTTCAGAGCAATACTGACAGCTATACGTATGGTTTTGCCAGCGTTGTGAATAGTACATTGACCGATAACACGCAGACAAAGCAGGTTACTGCGCTGGTTTTCCAGCAGGACCCTGTTTTGCTGGACACAACGTATACCATTGGTGGCAAAACGATTGGCTACGTTGTTTATAACCAGTTCATTCCTGGTATCAACCCGGATGGTACTATCAAGGACAAAACTTATGATCTGAAACTGGATAATATCTTTGGCAAGTTTAAGCAGAAGGGTGTTAATGAACTGGTGCTCGATTTACGCTACAACCGGGGGGGCTACGTCAGTTCAGCGACAAACCTGGCCAGTTTAATTGGTCGGAATATTGATGCCTCTAAAGTATTTTACACTCAACAGTGGAATAGTACCGTAACGGCTGCCAACAACAAAGAGTACGGTGTAGGCTGGAATAACCAGAACTTTCTCTCAAAATCAACCAATACTGGTGGTAATCTGAGCCGCGTTTATGTGCTGACAACTAGCAGCACGGCCTCAGCCAGCGAACTGATTATCAATGGCCTACGTCCGTTTATGACGGTCAGTACTATTGGTACTACCACAACTGGCAAAAACGTGGGTTCAATTACGATTTCCGATAACACTGGTAAAATCAAATGGGGTATGCAGCCTATTACGTTCAAATCGGCCAACGCGCAGGGCTTTACAGATTATGCCGGTGGTTTTACCCCAACGGTAGAAGTAAAAGAGCCATCATACGGTATGAAAGCATTCGGTGACGTAACGGAGGCCATGCTGAGCGAGGCTATTTTCCAAATATCCGGTACGCGTATGGCACGGCGGGCAGCCTCTACGGAGGTTACCCGGCCAAGTTTGTTTTCATCCATAGACAGCAAAGCCGGTGGAGGCAATATGTTTATCGGCGACAAGCCATTTTGATAGACTAGGTTAAAATTGTATTATTTTGGTTCAGAAGCGGCCTCAAAGGCTGCTTCTGGCGTTTTATACTGTAACTTTAGCATCAACAAGTCGTCAGCACTATGTACGAAAAGAATGTAGGTACCAAACAAAAAGCGTTACGTATCAACCTCGACCGACGTATTTATGGCTCTTTCGCCGAGATCGGGGCGGGTCAGGAAACAGCCGCTATGTTTTTCAAGGCAGGCGGTTCATCCGGAACAATAGCCAAAACCATGTCAGCCTACGACATGACGTTTAGTGACTCAATCTATGGCGTAGAAGAAAGTGGCCGGTACGTTGTAGAGTCACGCCTGGTGAAAATGCTTAGTAAAGAATATAGCCTGCTGGAGAAACGATTAGCCGAAAAACGTGGTCCTGACACTACGTTTTTTTCATTTGCCAATACTGTTGTTGCTCTTAATTATCAGAAAACCAACGAAGCGCACGGCTGGATTGGCTGCCGCTTTCAGTTAAACCCACAAGCCGGATTTAATGACGTGATTATTCACGTCCGGATGCTCGACAATGAGAATGTTCTACAGCAACAGGCATTAGGCGTTATCGGCGTAAACCTGATTTACGGGTGTTATTTCTACGCTAAATCACCCGAAACGCTGGTACTGTCGCTCATGGATGACATGGCCCCGGAGCGCATTCAGATTGACATGATCCGCTTTAAAGGACCCGACTTCGCGGATGTAGACAATCGGCTCATGAGTTTACATCTGGTCAAGAACGGCTTTACCGATGCCGCCCTGTTTGGAGCTGATGGGCAAGTATTGCAACCCTCTGAAGCCCTGTATAAAAAGCACATTCTGGTTATGCGCGGGCGGTTACGTCCGGTTACGAATGTGCAGATGGATATGATTGAGAACGGCTTAAAGCAGTTCAAAGATGAACCTGACGTTGACGAAGGCCGGGTGCTATCCATGGCCGAGTTAACCCTCCATAATCTGAAAGCAAATGAGCAGGGAATCGACGAGAAAGATTTCCTGGACAGAGTCGATATTCTGTGCTCGATGGGCCAAACCGTGATGATTTCCAATTACCTGGAATATTATAAACTTGTCGCCTATCTGGCCCGGCTGACCCGGCTAAAAATTGGTTTGGTTATCGGTATCCCCAACCTGGAATACATTTTCGAGGAGAGCCACTATGAGTTTCTGCTGGGGGGTATTCTGGAGTCGTTTGCCACATTATTTAGCCGAAAGGTAAAGTTGTTCGTTTATCCAACATTGAAAGAGGGAGCTATTTATACCTGCAACGAATTCAAACTACCCCCTACCTTAGAACCCCTGTTTCAGTATCTAGTTCGGAATGACAAGATTGAGGATATCACTGACTTCAACGAACAGAATCTGCACATCTCAACCGATAGTGTGCTTGAGATGATCCAAAAAGGTGAAGATGGCTGGGAGCAAATGGTTCCAGAGCGGGTGTCCGAACAGATCAAAGCCAATTGCCTGTTCGGCTATCCCTGCGAAGTGGACTATGTACCCATTGGTCAGCAAGTACGCAATCAACAGGTGGAAGAGCAGGAACAGGCTGTATCGCAATGAGTTGATAGTATGACAAGAAGAAGGCTTCCTTGATTATCAAGGAAGCCTTCTTCTTGTAGCCCGAGAAGGATTCAGCATAGTATCTGATTATCATATTCTTACACTATTTATACAGATATATGTAACAAGAGTGTAGCAAAACCCTCTTGTTACACAGTTTGCAAGAGTCTATCAGGAGCGGCATTGAAGTGATAAGTCTTCAAGACTACTAGAATTCTATATTTATGATCGAAATTGTATACTTTAACTCTTATAAAACCTACTAATCTATATAAACATTAGTAGATTTTATAAGAGTAGCAACAACGATAGAAGCAGCAGTGACAGCAGAAGCAACAGCACCTTTATAAAACCTACTAATCTATATAAACATTAGTAGGCTTTATAAGAGTAGCAACAACGACAGTAGCAACAATGACAGTAGCAACAACGACAGCAGTGACAGCAGCACCTTTATAAAACCTACTAATCTATATAAACATTAGTAGGCTTTATAAGAGTAGCAACAACGACAGT
>JBBSTD010000115.1:0-19489 GCA_038236215.1 Cytophagales bacterium
ACCTAGTCGTCTTCCATTTTGATTTTTGAAAACATGTCGGGTGGTGAACCCGTGATTTCAGTCTGGTTTTGATAGACAATCCCAGAACAACGTCGGGTATACACCACCGCTTGATGGATACGCTACCCATTAAGTTGGTCGAGTACTAGTCTCCACCAAATATAACCGGAAAGAATCGTATAAAGCATTCCTCTCTGCCACTTGCCGGGATAATAGCTACTGGCGGGCAGTACTATTTTTTCTTTCCATCGTTCAATCATATCTTCGAACAACGCATTTACGTAATAAACCCTTTGTTCGAATGATTCAGACAAAACTAATCCCACGCACGGCGGAAGCCAATGAACCGCCTATGCTTATAAAGAATATTCTGGCCGAGTCGCTTAAGTACGAACCCAATCGGGAAATCGTTTACCGCGATCTGTTTCGTATGAATTATAGCCAGTTCAATCAGCGCGTTCGGCAGTTGGCCAATGCACTCACCAGCCTGGGCGTACAACCGGGCGATACCGTAGCCGTTATGGATTGGGATAGCCATCGCTACCTCGAATGCTATTTTGCCATTACCGGTATTGGTGCTATCCTGCACACCATCAACGTACGCCTGTCGCCCGCTCAGATTCTGTACACCATCAACCACGCGCAGGACAAGGTTATCCTGATACACGAAGATTTCCTACCCATTCTGACCGCCGTAAAAGACCAGATTACCACCGTTGATACGTACGTCATTCTGAGCGATAAAGTGTACGGAGAAAACGCAGCAACAGCGCTTTCTGACGTACCAGATTACTTTTCCGGAGAATACGAAGCCTTATTGAAAGCAGAAAGTCCGGAATACGAATTCCCGGACTTCGACGAAAATACCTGGGCTACTACGTTCTATACGACGGGCACAACGGGCAATCCGAAGGGCGTTTACTTCTCTCATCGCCAGTTATTTATGCATACGATGTGCCTGCTAACCTACCTGATTGGCTACGAGGCCCTCCCCTTCCGTTCCCGAACGGATGTGTATATGCCCATCACCCCCATGTTCCATGTGCATGCCTGGGGCTTCCCATTTTTAGCTACGCTACTAGCGGCCAAACAGGTATATCCGGGCAAGTACGAGCCCGAAATGCTGCTGAAACTACTGGTTACAGAAAAGGTGACGCTATCTCACTGCGTACCCACCATCCTGAATATGCTGGTCAGCAATCCGGCCGCACAGAAATTCCGGGATACGCTGAGCAAATGGAGTGTACTGATTGGCGGCTCAGCATTGACGAAAGGATTGGCCAAAATGGCGATGGACCTGGGCATCAACGTATCGTCGGGCTACGGTATGTCCGAAACGGCTCCTATCTTATCGGTCGTGTACCTGAACGATGCCGAACGTCAATTACCCCCCGACCAGCAGATAGACCTTCGGGTACGGGCGGGCCGGGTTGCTCCCTTCGTGGATGCGCGGCTGATGGATGATACCGGCAATTTTTTACCCCACGACGGACACGCACTGGGCGAAATAGTGGTGCGTACGCCCTGGTCGACGCAGGGATATTTCAACGACCCTGAGCGGGGAGCCGAACTTTGGAAAGGCGGCTGGCTCCATACCGGTGATGTGGCTAGCATTACCCCAGACCACTGGATTGTGGTGGCTGACCGGACCAAAGATGTAATCAAAACCGGGGGGGAGTGGGTATCCTCGCTGGATATGGAAGATGCTCTTTCGCAGATAGAAGGCGTAGCAGAATCCGCCGTCATTGGCCTCCCCGACGACCGTTGGGGCGAACGTCCCCATGCGCTCATTGTGCAGAAGCCGGGCTTTCAGCTAACAGCAGAGGTTATAAAAGAAGGGTTGAAAGCCAGAGTAAAACGGGGCGAACTGCACAAATGGTACGTTCCCGACCGTATCTTAATCGTGTCTGAAATTCCGAAGACCAGCGTCGGCAAGATTGATAAAAAGCGAATCCGAAGCGAGATGAAAGAGGCAATTTTAGCATCGTAACCATGACCAGAATCGGCCTTCTATCCGATACCCATAGTTGCCTGGACCCTCAGATTTTCACCCATTTTGATGCCTGCGATGAAATCTGGCATGCGGGCGATGTGGGTGCGATGGCGGTTGCGGAGCAGCTACAGGCTTTTCGTCCGTTACGAATTGTGTCTGGAAATATTGATCGGGAATCGGTCGAATTACCAGGCAATCAACGTTTCGTGCTCGAAGGGCTAACTATCTGGATGACCCACATTGGTGGCTCTCCACCAAAATACAATCCAGTAGTTAGACCCCTATTGCGGGAAAACCCGCCTGATATGTTTATTTGTGGGCATTCGCACATCCTGAAAGTAGTGCGTGACTCAACTATGAATAACCTGCTTTTTGTGAACCCCGGTGCGGCTGGCAAAACAGGGTTTCACCTCATGCGAACGGCCATCCGTTTCTCGCTGGATGCCGGAAAAATCCTGGATATGCAGGTGATTGAACTGGGCAAAAAGTAGTAAACGAAAAAGGGGATTCCTGTACAGGAATCCCCTTTTTCGTTTACTTATATCCGTCAGATAGGCAGCGTTTGCGGCTCAATAGCTTCCGGTTTTGATTCCTTACTAATTTGTTCTTTAACCTCTTCGGCAATGCCCTTATTCTTGTAGGCTTCATAGACGGTTTCGCGCTCAAAAGGACGCTTACCAATCAACCGAACCAGATCATTCTGATACAGAATTTCTTTGGACAGAAGCTCTTTTGCCAGAATTTCCAGCGCATCCTGGTGTTCGATCAGAAGAGCCTTTGTCCGATCGTAAGCCAAGCTAACAATTTTACGAACTTCATCGTCAATGTGCTTAGCCGTCTCTTCAGAATAAGGTTTGTTGAAGGAGTATTCAGACTGTTTTGAGTCATAGAACGATATGTTACCTATTTTATCGTTCATGCCGTACATAGTCACCATACTGTAAGCCAGCTTGGTAATACGCTCCAGATCACTCAAAGCGCCTGTCGAAACCTTACCGAAGATAATATCCTCGGACGCCCGACCGCCCAGTGCCATACACATCTCATCGGTAAGTTGCTCCGCCCGATACAGATACTGCTCACGAGGCAGGTACTGCGCGTAGCCAAGAGCGGCTACACCACGCGGTACAATCGATACTTTCACCAGCGGATCGGCAAACTCAAGGAACCACCCCGCCACGGCATGACCTGCTTCATGATAGGCCACAATCTCCTTTTCTTCCGGCGAAATGATTTTGTTCTTCTTCTCCAGGCCACCAATTACCCGATCCATAGCATATTGAAAGTCTACCATATCAACGGATTCCTTATCACTACGGGCAGCAATCAGGGCAGCTTCGTTACAGACGTTGGCAATCTCAGCACCGGCAAAGCCCGGCGTTTGAGCGGCCAGTTCTCTAGGATCAACATCGGCCGACAATTTGATTGGCTTCAGGTGAACCCGGAAAATCGCTTCCCGACCAATAATATCTGGTTTATCGATGCTTATCTGACGATCAAAACGACCGGGACGCGACAACGCCGAGTCAAGTACGTCGGGACGGTTGGTAGCGGCCAAAATGATAATACCTGAATCGGTCGCAAAACCGTCCATTTCTACCAGTAATGAGTTCAGCGTGTTCTCGCGCTCGTCGTTGGCTCCGGGCATGGAACCCCGCCCCCGCGACCGACCGACAGCGTCAATCTCATCAATGAAAATAATGCAGGGAGCTTTCTCCTTGGCTTGCTTGAACAAGTCACGCACCCGTGCCGCACCAACACCCACAAACATTTCGACAAAGTCAGAACCTGACAGCGAAAAGAAGGGAACACCCGCTTCGCCCGCTACGGCTTTCGCCAACAAGGTTTTACCGGTACCCGGAGGACCAATCAACAACGCACCTTTGGGAATCTTGGCACCCAGTTTCGTAAACTTGGTCGGATTCTTCAGGTAATCGACAATTTCCTTAATTTCTTCTTTCGCTTCGTCAAGCCCGGCCACGTCATTAAACGTTATCTTCACCTTGCTATCCGCATCAAAAAGAGCTGCCTTGGATTTTCCGATATTGAAAATCTGACCACCCGGACCACCCGCGCCCGACATCCGACCCAGTAAAAAATACATGGCCAGAATCATGACGATCAGAAATCCCCAAGTGCTGATGATACTGCCAAAGTCGCTGCGCTGTTCAAATTTATAATCAACTTTTTCGCTGGCCGGCACACCCTCCTGCATCGCTTCAAGATCTTTCTTGAACGTTTCGCTGGAAGCGATCTGAAATTGAAATTGCGGACCCTGGCTTGAGCCGAAATAAGGCTTGTCTGTAAACATGGCCTTGTACTTCGGACTTTGCGCAGCTTGCTGCGTGAGTGTCACCTCAGCAATTTTATCGTTCACCACCGCTACCTGAGCTACTTCATGATCTTTCACCATAGCTTCAAACCGTTTTTGCGATGTTTCGTGAACGGCTGAGCTTTTGTTAAAGAACGTGATGCCAAGGATAGCGGCAATGAGTAAAGCAACAATCCAACCCTGGAAGTTGGGCTTACGTGGCCCACCACGGGGTACTAATGGATTCCTATTATTATTTTCTGCCATTTTCTAGGTTATACAAACGGATTTCAAGAAGTAACACCGTTTTGCAGATGAATGTTTCTTGCTGCAAACGGTTAGGATAAGCGGTCACTTTATCCAATAAGCGGCCCCTGACAAGCCCTTTTTATTGGTGATTCGCAGGAACGCGCAAAATCATTTTTTCAGGACGCTTCGATCAGATCGTTGTCAGCAACGGAGTAAATTTCAGCATCTCCCCAAAGTTGTTCGAGATCATAAAACTCCCGACGGTCTTTTTTGAACACATGAACGACTACATCAACATAGTCGAGCAGAATCCATTCCCGATTAAGCTTACCCTCTTTGTGCCAGGGGTCTTGCTTACTGGCTTTGTAAACCTCTTCTTCGATGGATGTTGAAATGGCATCAATCTGCGTGTCGGATGTGCCTGAACACAGGACGAAGTAATCACAGATGGCATTTTTAACGTTGCGCAGGTTCATTACTACGATGTCCTGCGCCTTTTTTTCCTGCATGCCCCGAACAACGAAATCACGCATTTGCTCGGCGGTAAACTCTTTATTATTCTTGATTCTCATACTTTCGATTTAACATTGCCACGCTAATCAGCGGGTACTTTGCCTGGGGGCCAAAAGCCCTGAGCACCATTTACTAGCTCTATACTAAACTATACAATATTTTGTACAAAATCTATCCCAAAACCCTTTTTCTTGGCCAAATAATCCAATACCTGCCAAGCTGTCAGTCTACTAACGACGAAGCGTCTGCTTTGATTGCTCAAAAGGACCCAGCCGAAGGACTGCTTGTCATAACGGATAACCAAACTGTCGGCCGGGGACAACGGGGGAATCAATGGGAGGCCAGATCGGGGCAGAACCTGACCTTTTCGCTCATTCTGAAACCCAATTTTCTGACCGCCAGCGAGCAGTTTTGGCTCAACATGGCCATTTCAATGGGCGTTTACGATGCCTTCCAGCCACTACTGGGGGAACTGCTACGCATCAAGTGGCCTAATGATGTGTACGTGGGAAATCAAAAACTTGGCGGCATTTTGATCGAAAACACCCTGCACGGGTACGGCATTGCCTGGTCGGTGGCAGGCATTGGCCTGAATATAAATCAAACCGATTTTACGTTTTCGACCGCTACATCGATGCAATTACAGGCTCCTCTACCCAACGGATACAACCTGCCGGGCCTGCTCAGTCTGCTGTGCGAAACGCTGGAACAACGCTATCTACAGCTACGTGCGGGGCAACGGAATGCGTTGAAAAAAGATTACCTAGATGTGCTCTATCGATACCAGCAGGAACATACCTTCGAGGCTAATGGCCGTTCATTTCAGGGGACTATTACCGGCGTAGATGGGACCGGACAACTAGCCATTACCAGCAAGGGGCAGGTGCAACACTTCGGGTTTAAAGAAGTGAGTTTTATTCAATGATGAGGTGAATAATGATGAATGATGCATAGTTTTTTGTAAAATCATTCATCATTATTCACCTCATCATTATTTAATTGCTTCCTCAACCGGGTTACCGATGCAGCCGCTGGGTTCGAGTATGCCTAGTAAGGCCGTTATGGTGGGGGCAATGTCATGAATATGGGTTCGGCGTAGCGTTTGCCCCAGTTTTATACCCCAGCCGTAGAGCAGAAAAGGAACGTGCGTATCATAGGCATAGGTGCTCCCGTGGGTTGTTCCCTTGCTACGCCCCTCAATCCAGCCGGGGGATTGAAGGATGTAGAAATCCCCGCTTCGGTTTGGATAATACACATTTCGTACCAGGTTTTCTTGCAATTGTGGCATGGCCTCCGCACCCAGATTGTGCAGATTGATAACATTGACAACGGCTTTTTGCCGGAGCAAATCCGTTCGCAGCAACGCATACACGTCCGGTAGTGCAATCTTCTTTTCGGCCAGCAGGGTGTGGTTTAGGTATACCTGCTGATTGATGTATGCCAGCATCCATTTACCGGGTCCGTAGGCTTTTTCGAGCGATGCTTTCACCGTTTCGCCAATGTCGCCGTACCCTCTCACGCCCGCCGGAATACGGTACTGCTGCAAAAAGCCCGGTGCATCCACTACGCCATGATCGGCCGACAAAAAAGCCAGCCATTGCCCTTTGCCCATACTGGCATCCAGTTGCGTAAACAAATCGGCCAGTTGCCGGTCGAGCCGGATGTACTGATCCTCCGTTTCAATGGCGTGCGTACCAAAGGCGTGACCAACGTAATCAGGCGACGAGAAACTCACGCATAGCATATCCGTTACGTCGCGTTGCCCTAACCCCTCCCCTTTCAAGGCAGCCAGAGCAAACTCTTTCGTGATTTGATCGCCATAAGGACTGGTACGCAACACCTCGTACTTACTTCCACCCGCCTGAACCGCAAATTCATGCGGAAAAACGGGTTTTGCTTCGCCGGGCATATTGTTTTCATACGCCTGATCATCACTAGTACTCTCCGTATACTGGTTCAGGGGCAGTACAGGCTCCCATTTCTGACCCAAAAACTGATCACCCAGTTTCCGGGCGTTAAAATCCTGCACCCATTTTGGCAGCTCGTTCTGATAAAATGTGCTGCTGATAAAGTTGCCGTCTTTCGAGTCGAACCAGTAAGCGGCATTGGCGGCATGACCGGCTGGCAGGATAGCTCCCCGGTCTTTCAGGGCAATGCCAATTACTTTGGCCCGCCCGTCGGTAGCCAGTTTAAGTTGATCGCCAATAGTAGTCACCTGCAAATTTCGGGGCGACATTTTACCGGCTGTGCCGGTGTTTCCTACCGTGCTTACGGTCGTATCTTCGGCACAGTACATCAGCCGTCCCAGATTTCGTTCGTAAAAGTCATTACCAACGATACCATTGATGGCGGGTGCCGACCCCGTATAAATGGCCGCATGACCAGGACCGGTGTAGGTTGCCGCGTAATGGTAGTGATTGTTTCGGGCATTGAATCCCTCGTCCATCAACCGCCGGAATCCACTCCCCGTAGTAGCTGCGGTGCCAAATTTAGCGTAGTACCGATAGAGGTAGTCATACCTCATTTGATCGATGACGATGCCAACAACGAGTTTTGGTTTACTCATTTGTGGACTCACCTGCGTTGCAGTTGCAGTCTTTGCCGAAGTATTTGCGGCTTTCCGGGATTGGGCAAAGGTGGTTAGAGTCAGTAAAACCAGAAATAGAGGAGAGGAGATCAGGCGCATATAGCCGTTTGTGAATGATTTAGTAATGCTGTGACAAATGTACAAAACAAATTTCCGGACAATCGACTTCATCAGATGGTGTGCATGTGAAGTTTGTTCACTCACGTTTAACGAAAGGAAAGATTTCAGCCCGTGAGCAATCCAAACTGAACGCTGACAACGTTGATACGAAAAGCAATGGCCTATCAACTTTGTCGAAGATTTTTGCTTACGTATTTTTCAGGGTAGTCAATCAGGGTATACAGTATGAGTCAGATTTTGAGTCCGGGTTCCTTGTGGCTAACAGGATTACTGTTTTTCAGTGCCATTTTCGGCCGGTATGTTTTGTTTTCGCTGGGGTTCTGGTGGCTGTTCAAGGTGTCAATGAAACAGCGATTTGCCCACCGTGCGGTGCAGATGCGACCCCGTAAAGCGGGTCAGGACTGGCGTGAAATTGGCTGGTCGGTTATAACATCGCTCATTTTTACCCTGGTGGCTGTGGCCGTCATTCTGGCCTACGACTCTGGCTACAGCCTGATTTATAGCGATGTCAATGCTTACCCAATGCTGTGGTATCCGTTCAGCATTTTACTGGTTATGCTTATTCATGAAACCTACTACTACTGGCTTCACCGCTGGATGCACCGACCCGGCGTGTACAAATGGGTACATAAAACGCACCACGACAGCCTGACGACTTCGCCTTGGACTGCCTTCTCGTTCCACCCCACGGAAAGCACCTTACAGGCGATTATTATCCCGCTGCTAACCTTCGTGATACCCTTGCATATATCGGCTATCGGCATCATTCTAGCCATTATGACCGTATCGAGTGCGATTAACCACCTTAACACCGAAATATATCCCTGCAATTTCAATAACCACTGGCTGGGGCGATGGCTGATCGGTGCTACACACCACAGCCTGCATCATACGCAGTTCCGGTTCAACTACGGACTTTACTTCACATTCTGGGATAAGTGGATGGATACGGAAAGCCCCGATTTCCATCGGCTGTTTAAAGAGAAAACAAAAAGAATGGAGACCGGGTCGCCGGAGCGATGATGAATGATTTACAAAATGTAATTCATCATTCACCTACTTACTCCTGTCAATCGTGTACTGCACCAGTTGGTATAGGGACTGACGATAGGGGGATTCGGGAAACGAATTGAGCAACGTCTGCGCTTCGGCAACGTAGCTATTCATGGCTGCCGTAGCGTATTCGATACCGCCCGATTGCTTGACAAAGGTGATGACCTCATCTACCTTTTTAGGCTTTTCACTTTCGTTTTTGACAATATTGATAATCCGTCTCTTTTCCAGAAAACCAGCGTTGTTGAGGGCATAAATGAGCGGCAGGGTCATTTTTTTCTCCTTGATATCAATACCCAGAGGCTTCCCAATTTCGGCAGTACCATAGTCGAACAGGTCATCTTTAATCTGAAAGGCGATGCCGACTTTCTCCCCAAATACCCGCGCCTGCTCAACAACGTCTTCCCCGATGTTGACTGAGCGTGCTCCTACGGCGCAACAGGCGGCAATGAGCGATGCCGTTTTCTGGCGGATTATCTCGTAGTAAATATCCTCCGTGATGTCTAATCGACGGGCTTTGTAAAGCTGGAGCAACTCGCCTTCACTTATCTCCCGCACCGCCCGAGAAACGATTTTAAGCAGTTCATAATCCCCGTTTTCAACGGAAAGCAGTAACCCTCTAGACAATAGATAATCGCCCACCAGCACGGCAACTTTATTTTTCCAGAGCGCATTGATGGAGAAAAAGCCGCGCCGGTAATTTGATTCATCCACCACGTCATCATGAACCAGGGTGGCAGTATGCAGTAATTCAATCAGCGATGCTCCCCGGTACGTTGCCTCAGTAATCTTTCCGCATACGCCTGCCATCAAAAAAACGAACATGGGCCGAAGCTGCTTCCCCTTCCGCTTCACGATGTACTTCATTATCTGGTCGAGCAGCATCACATCGCTTTTCATCTGTCCCCGGAACTTCTGCTCGAACAATTCCATTTCGGCAGCAATGGGGGCCTGTATATCAGCGACGGTAAGGGGCATTGGGCGAGTTATAAGTAAGTGGGAAGCGTAAGTGAGTTTGGTAGTAATAAGCTGTACTCGTGATAAGTGGCTGGCACAGGCTACGGATACGCCAGCCATACATGAGACGAGTACGACCTACGATTAGCACAACCTACTGGCTATTTCTTGGCAATATTAGTAAGGAAAGCGCAGACATCGAAAAGCTGCTCATGGTAGTACTTATCCTTTTTGATAACTGTCCCTGCTTTCAATTCGTTTTGTTTATTCCACGAAAAACCTCAATTTACCAGCTACTCAGCCAGCGTACACCTTTTGTTATTTCCCTGCATGATCGACAATCCGACACCTCCCGTTCCGAAAACCGCCAGCATTACCCCTAAATCCCCGTCATCTGGCAGTGCGCTCGTGCTGGGGGGTGGTTCGCTCAAAGGAGCTTTTCAGGCGGGAGCCGCTATGGCCCTTTTTGAGTCGGGGTTTGTACCGAATCACCTGTACGGCATCTCGGTAGGGAGCCTCAATGCTACATTTCTGGCTAATGAAGCGGCCCGTCAGTATGCCGCCAATGGCCAGATTGACTGGATAAAGGTTGGTAAGTATCTAATTGAGTTCTGGATTCGGAACATTACCAGGCCCGATGATGTAGCCGTTATCCGGTCGCGGTTCCGTATGGGTTACAATACCCTGATGAGTCGGTTTGATGGGTTGCTGGACAACTCACCTATCCAGAACCTGATCCGTAAAAACGTTGATATTGAGGCCCTCAGAGCGGGACCGCTAACCCTGAAGGTAGGTGCCGTTGATATCATTGAAGGCGATATGTACTATGCCGACCTGAACGATCCAAATTTTCTGGATTTCGTGTATGCCAGCAGTTCCATTCCCTTCCTGATGCCAGCCATGCAAATCGGGGGAGATCACCGGCGGGCATTTCTGGACGGGGGACTCCGCGAAGTGGCTCCGCTGCGGGTAGCCATTGAAGATGGAGCAACGGATATTGCCTGCGTAGCCTGCCACGCCAAAAAAATATACAACGAGAAGTTCAACTACCGCAACCTGCTGAATCTGATGGACCGGGTTAAAGACATCACCGTCAATCAGTTGGTCAACAATGACATTGCCTGGGCCGAGCGATTTGCCGAACGGGAAAAGTTGCACGGACGCGACCTCAAACTGACCATTATTCGGCCTACAGAACCCCTGTCGCTCAACCTGATGAAGTTCAACTCCGACGACATCGGCCGGATGATCGTGCAGGGGTATCAGGCAGGTATAGTTACGCTAAAAATGAAGCAGACCGCCGATTCGTCTATTTTGAAATAAACTTACCCGAAAAATTAAGCGGCCCCAATCATCAAGACCGGGGCCGCTTTTATTTATTACCCGCTACGCTTAGTTGAAGATGTAACGTAGACCAATTTGGGCCTGATATACGTCACCGTTATTAAACGAGGAACTCTTCACGAACGAATCTTTGAGCAGAACCGTCTGACCGCCGATGTTCTGCGTAGCCAACCGGTAGCTTGGTACACCCGCAGTGCTGGTGCTTGCCAAAACCAATGGGTTGAACGTAGTAGCCAAATTACTTACACCCCATGCATTATTGAGGAGGTTACCCACGTTGAGGATATCGACCCGGAACTGGATAGTGTTCCGCTTGCCTTTTTGTCCGACGGCTACATAAAACTCCTGAATAGCAGTGAAGTCAAACCGGGCCAGCCAGGGGTAGGCACCACCATTCCGCTCGGCATACTGTCCACGACGGGTACTCAGATAATCGTTGCCGTTAATGAATGCGTCTAAAGCCGCTTGCTGCTGCTCTGGTGAATATACTACCGCAGTGGCTCCTGAGCCCACAGTAAGAGGACTGAAAGTCAGTTCTGAGGCTGTCTTCGGTACGTAAATCAGGTCATTGTTGTTCTGACCATCAAAGTTTACGTCCTGGTTGTAGTTATATGAAATTTTACTGCCGCTGGAGTAAGTTCCAGCGAGTGTAAACATAGTAGATCCGCCAAACTTACCACCGTAGTTCAGGCGATAGTTCACGTAGCCATTGATCCGGTGCCGCAGGTCATTATCAGCATACGACGTAGTCAGGTAGTTCTGCCCATAAGCAGTTGGTACGTTGGCCTGAACCGTACTACCCACAAAGGCCAGATCGCGAGCCTGTCCGTAGGTGTAGGAAATTACACCACCAAAGTTCCGGGTAACGGGCTTCTCGATCTTGGCAACAATTACGTATGAATCACCTTTATTCGTATTCTTCAGTACGAATGCATTGGCAATCTGCGGATTTATATAGCGAGCCACGTTTTGTGGGTTAGTAGCCGTATTACCACCTGTATTAGCTATACCGAAAGCTGGGAACAACGAACGGGTATCAGGGCCACTAAGCGTTTTTGTTGGTGCCTTCAGGTTGGCGTCGATGTAACGCAGGGCCTGGATGTTCTTGTTGTAGATAAACTCCACCGTTCCGACTAAGCCAAAAGGTAACCGCTGATCAACCGCAATGTCCGTTTTCCAGATTTGCGGATATTTCAGGTTCGGGTCCGATGCGTTGATTGTGTACGGAGGCAGGTCCTTAATTTCGACCTTCGTAGGATCAAGCCGAACGGCAGCCGGCAACAGATTCGGATCGGTTCTGAACGGAATAGCCGTTGTGCTGTTCACCGTAGTCAAAATAGTATTGACCCCGTTGTTGCCCAACTGATTGGACACCAATACCTCAGGAATACGGGATACGAAAATACCCGTACCGCCACGAATCTGGGTGGTTTTATCACCCTTCACATCGAAGTTAAAACCGAAACGGGGCGATAACAACAACTTCGGCTTTGGAAATGCACCAGTAGTAATTTTATAATCTGCTCCATTTTCGTCTTTGAAGGTTAGACCTTCTACAACAGTATTGTTAAAGTTTTTGGCCGTACTGTTGTCATAGTCAAAGATGTCACCGCGCAGACCAAGCGTTAGTTTCAAATTTGGGCTGGCCAGATACTCATCCTGTACGTAAGCACTGTACAGGTTACGCTTCAACTGCTGGAGTGGTTCAGCACCATTAGGCAGCAACGAATAACGAAGGTTGTACTTGTTCAGAACAACGGGCGACGAAATAGCTGTAGGATTAGCGATAGACGCTAAAGCAGCCTGCTTGAAGTCAGCAATCGAATTATACACATATACGCCATTCGATGATGGAAAGAAGACGTTGTTTGAGGTGTAATGCTCGAACACGACACCGGCAGTAAGCGTATGCTTACCAGCAAAATAGCTGAGGTTATCCGTGATGTTAAAGGTCGAGTAATTCAGCTTGTTACTCGGCGTGAACGGGTCAAAACCGACAGATGTATACGTACTACCATCTTTAAGAATGTCGATGGTTGGGAACAACGCCGTCCGGTACGTCCGATCTTCAATCTGTTTGTTGTATGTTCCTATTAGATTGTTAGAAAACTTACTGTTGAAGTTCGATGTCAATTCAACGGCTATTGAGCGGGTATTATCAGCAATGATATAGCCGGTGTTTTGCGCCGAAAGAGCGAGGTTACTAAAGATTCGGTTACCATTACCCGCCGTGTTACTACTATTACTGTTGCTAATCACTTGCCCCGACGATGAATTGTGGTACGAATAGCGAACCGACAGCTTGTTGTTGTCATTGATGTTATAATCAATACGAGCCAAGTACTTTGTACTCTTTACTTCATTGTTGTAGTTATCAATCGCACCCAAATCAAATCCAAAGTTGGTCTGCATGAAATTACTCAAGTCCGTAAGATCAGAAGCCAAAACGCGGGAAATGTTGTTACCGCTGGTTTCTCCCCGATTGGCAACATAACTTAAAGCCGGGTTGCTGCTGTTGAACTTCTCCGCATTGACGAAGAAAAACAGTTTGTTCTTGATGATCGGACCGCCCAACCGGAAACCGTACGTTTTTTCATCTACGTTGACCGTTCCAATCGAGTTTCCTGCTGCCGTTTTACCTACCATGCTCGTGTTGCGGAAAAGGTGATAAACCGATCCCGAAAAATCATTGGTCCCCGACCGGGTTACAGCGTTGATGCCAGCACCGGTGAAACCCGACTGCCGGATATCGAACGGTGCTACGTTTACCTGAATCTGGTCGATAGCATCCAGCGAAACGGCAGTGGTACCGGTACGGCCACCAGCCAATGCCGAGCTACCCAGACCAAATCCGTTGTTGAATACCGCCCCGTCAATGGTAAAGTTATTAAAACGGGCATCCTGACCGGCAAACGACTGACCATTACCATAAGGATTGTATTTAGTAATGTCAGTTAGTGTACGGCCAATAGTTGGCAGCGTATTGATGGCTTCCCGGTTAAAGGCAGAAGCAGCACCCGTACGGTCTGAACTAAAAATTTCGCTCCGGCTTCCTGAGATAACCACTTCGCTCAGGTTCGTACCTTCTTCATCCAGTTTGAAGTTATTGTTGGCCGTAGTTCCCAAAGAAGCAAAGATGTTCTCCTGAATCTTCTCTTTGAAACCAACGTACGATACCGTAATCGTGTATGGGCCACCAACCCGAACATTAGGCATGTTGTAAACGCCCGCCGTGTTGGTTACAGCACCGTACCGAGTACCCGACGGCGTGTGAATAGCCACCACGGTAGCACCGGGCAGGGCATCCCCTTTCTTATCGGTTACAAACCCATTGATAGCAGACGACGTTACCTGAGCCATAGCTCCGCTCCCACTGAGCAAAGCCAAAAGCATACCGCCGACCAGCACCAGAGTTAACCTGAATTGCAGTAGTTTTTTAGACATAGAAGTGTTTGTTTGATTGATTTGCTGAACTGACAGACCTGTTAATCAGGTTGCCAATTTGAGTGTAAAGGTGATATTTTTTTTATCTCATAAAAATTAAACTCCTTCAAAAAGTACCGCATTTACGACACTAACCAGCCTCTTTATAGAAATAGCTTTATTTTATGACGGTTGCATTATATTAAAACACATTACTAAATTATTAAGTCCGGCGCGCCACTTAGCCAGATCTCCGTCGTTTAAGAACTCCTCAGGGTAATTGGCATCCCCAAACTCCTTTTTGGAGCGGCTGTAATGAGTGAAATGAGTAGTAACCACCTCAAAATAAAACGCTCCGACCAGAATTGGTCGGAGCGTTTTATCTATTGATCCTTTCAGACTACTAATCAAAAATATACCGCAGACCAACCTGCGCGTACCAAGTGTTGGAGGCAATTACGTTGTTGACGAATGTACTGGTTGGTAGTTGACCACCCGACTCAACCAGCCGATACGTAGGCTTAGCCGCCGTGATTGGCGTTGACGTTACGGCCGTTAATGGGGCTGAGTTACTAATCACCGTACGGCTTCTGACACCCCAGTTCGAGCTCAGTAGATTGCCGATGTTAAACACATCAATGCTGGCCTGTAGCTTGTGAACACGGTTCCCTACCTGAATACCGAAATCCTGAAGAATTTTCATATCTACCTGGTTCAGCCAAGGCAGTAACGCACCGTTCCGTTCGGCATACTGACCTTTGCGGCTGCTCAGGTATTTGTCCTGATTGACGTAGTTCATGAAAGCAGCAGCCTGCTGCTCCGGCGAGTATTTCACCACAGTACTGGTGCCCGTACCCGTTGTGACTGGGCTAAACGCAATCTCCGACGCATCGCGGGGAATGTACATCAGGTCGGCAGTTACACCGTCACCGTTGATGTCGTTGGCATACCGGTACGAGAAACGGCCCTGATGCTGACCCTGATAAAAGAGGGAGATGGTGGTTGCCAAGGTCTTCAGATACGAAAGCTTATACGAAATCGAACCAATTACGCGGTGCGGAATGGCATAGTTGGACGGGCTAAGCTCCAGTCGGTTCAAATCACCAACCGCCACGTTACCAGACCAGGCCGAAGCGGCCTGCGAACCCGGATTGCCCGTAACATCTTTTGTATCGTTGAACGTGTACGAAGCCGACGCGTAGAAACCGTTATTGAAAGCCTTCGACACCTGAGCAGTCAGGAACAGGCTGCTTCCCTGGTTTGTGTTGCTTAACACCATGGCTTCTGAGATGGTGGAGTTAACGCGCCGGGTAGCACTTACATTGCTCCATACGGGCCGGTTGTCGGGGCCGGTCAGTGTGCCAACGGGAGCCGCCTGGTTGATGTTTCGCTGATAAACCGTAGTCAGCTCTTTGGTATAGATACCCTCAATCCCAATTGTCAATTTGCCCGGCAATTTCTTCTCGATGGCGAAGTTTGTCCGCCACACCTGCGGCATTTTGAAATTCTGGTCAACTACGGCCAGACTGCTCGGTGATGTCTGACCAGCTATCTGGGGCAGTGTGCTCAGGTAAGCCGCCGGATCCGGGTTAAACTTCAGTTTAGCCAAATCAGCCGCCCGGGTCGTTTCGTAGGTAAACTGGCTCATACCAGCGTTGGTAGGCTGGTTGGTGAACCACACGAACGGAATACGACCGTTGAAGATACCCGTTCCACCCCGAATCTGAAGCGTATTGCCTTTGTTCCAGTTAAAGCCAACACGGGGCGAGATGCCTGGGTTGGTAGTTGGCCATTGACCCGTATTGATTTTCTCGCCGTTGGCAAAAGACAGAGCCGATACAGCTGGGTTTTCGAGCGGTGGCTTCCGGTAAATCGGCGCATCGACCCGTACTCCAAGCGTCACTTTGAAATCCCTGGTCACGTTAAACTCGTCCTGCGCATAAACCGAAGCCTGACCGAAGTTAAGCTGGGCGTAGGTGTCATTACCCGGTAGCGGATACGTGTAGGCAAAAGCGTTCGGCGTACCACTGTTTACGAAATCCTCGACGGACGAGAAACGGTAGTAGCTGGTTCCGTACCGGATAAAGCTGTTACCGAAGTCCATATTTTCGTACGATACCCCCGCCGTCAATACGTGCTTACCGGCGTAGTACGTCACGTTGTCGATGATGTTAAAGGTGTTGTTCTTCACATCGTTTTTGTAGGAGAACAACTCGTAACCCAAACTGATGTAGGAATCGCCCCCTTTCTGAATGTCAATGAAGGGAAACGGCGAACTGGGCGAGGTCCGCAGGTCGCGGCTGTTGGTAAACGTGCCCAGAAGCTGATTGGAAAGCTTACCACCAAACGTGCTGTTCAGCTCCAGAGCCAGCGACCGAACCGTGTTCTTGAAGCCATACTGCGAGTTAGCATAGGACATCGAGTTCTGACTAATGCGATTAGACGAAGAGCGGGGGTTTGGCGCGCTTGTGCCGTTAATCAACTGATTACTCGTGCTGTTCAAGTCCGTGTATCGTACGGAAAGCTTGTTTTTGTCGTTGATGTTCCAATCGATGCGGGCCAGAAACTTCGTATTTTGCCGGGTAAAGTCATTGGCAAAATTCTCGTAGGCACCGGTTTCGTAGCCATATTTATCGCGAACAAAATTAGATACCTGTTGCAGGTCAGCTACCGTTGTGCGGGATATGTTCGAGGGATCTGCGGGCGTTGTAGAGCCCGTAGGTACGAACGAGGTACCAGGCTGTACGTTTTTTTCATACTCCCCATTGATGAAGAAAAACAGCTTATTTTTAATCAGTGGACCACCCAGTGAACCTCCGTAAATCTGGTTCGTTACTTTCTGAATATTGGTAATTTCCACGTCACCCACCTTTTTGCCACTGAACGACTGATCGCGGTAGAAGGTATAGGCGGTTCCCTTGAATTTATTGCCGCCACTGCGGGTGATAGCGTTAATACCCGCCCCCGTAAAGTTGGCCTGACGAACGTCGTACGGTGCAATGTTTACCTGCACTTCCTCGATAGCATCCAGCGAAATAGGCTGCGAACCACCACCGGGCAGATTGTCGGCGCTCAAGCCGAAGTTGTTGTTGAAGTTGGAGCCATCTACCGTTACGTTGTTATAACGCCCATCCCGACCGGCAAAGTTACCGTTACCGTTAGACTGGGGCGTCAGACGCGTGAAATCGTCCAAGCTACGGCTGATGCTGGGCAGTGACCGTAATTGTTGCGAGCTGATATTGGTGGCAGCACCGGTCTTTTCCGCGTTGAATACTTCACCCCGCTGCGACGAAACAACAACTTCCGACAGTTGTTTACCTTCATCAAGCAGCGTGAAATTAATCACCGCATTAACACCCAGAGCGGTGCTGAAACCGGCTTCTACCTTATCTTTGAAGCCAACATAACTGGCCGTTACCTGGTAAGGACCTCCGGTCCGAACGGCAGGTAATGAATACCGGCCTTCAGCATTCGTAGTCGTACCATAGCGCGTGCCCGAAGGCTCGTGTACCGCTACAATGGTGGCTCCCGGTAAAGGTGAGTTTTGCTGATCCGTTACAACGCCGTTGATTGCAGCAGATGTGACCTGCGCACTGGCTCCGCTCCCACTGAGCAAAGCCAGTAGCATACTGCCGACCAGCACCAGAGCCAGCCGAAATTGCAGTAGTTTTTTAGACATAGAAGTGTTTGTTTTGTTAGTAGTTCGATAGGGTGAGCCTAATCAGCCAGCATATCCATTTGGGTGCAAAGATGCTCTTTTTTTTTGATGGCATAAAAGTGATTATCTCGAAAAAGTACCACTTTGTCCTGATTATTAAAATTTCCCCTTGGAATAATCTTATTTCTAAGAGCCTACTTCCCGTCAGTACGTATTACCAAATTATTAACAACGCAGCATTACGTAGATAACTCCTGCCACTTAGAGAATCATTAATCGTTTACACGTGTACTTATTTAAAGGGAATGACCAGTAACTTCCCTTTTTCGCTCTTAGTTTTATCCTGTTATGACATCAACTGAAACCGTTTCCTTTAAACTCACTCAATACAGCCACGGCGCAGGCTGCGGTTGCAAGATTTCGCCGAAAATACTGGATCAGATTCTGCACAGCAACGCTACCGCTTCACAGCCCGCCTACCCGAGTCTACTGGTTGGTAATGACTCCCGCGATGATGCCGCCGTTCTGGACCTCGGCAATGGAGAGGCCATTATCAGTACCACCGATTTTTTTATGCCCATCGTGGATGATGCCTTCGACTTTGGCCGTATTGCCTCCGCCAACGCCATCAGTGATGTGTATGCTATGGGGGGAGAACCCATTATGGCGATTGCCATTCTGGGCTGGCCGGTCGATAAACTCCCACCCGCGGTAGCCGGGCAGGTGATGGAAGGAGCGCGTTCTATTTGTCGGGAAGCAGGCATTCCCCTGGCGGGTGGTCACAGCATCGACACGGTAGAGCCCATTTTTGGCCTGGCCGTAACGGGCAAAGTCCGGCTCGACCACCTCAAACAGAATAACACTGCAACTGAGGGTTGTAAATTATACCTGACAAAACCCCTGGGTGTGGGCATCCTGACAACCGCTCAGAAGAAAGGCATCCTGAAGCCTGAACATGCCAATACGGCACCCGCTCAGATGGCCCAGCTCAACAGTTTTGGGGTCATTCTGGGCAAGTTGCCTTACGTAAGAGCCCTGACTGATGTAACGGGCTTTGGCTTGCTGGGTCATCTGGTTGAAATGGCCGAAGGGTCGGGACTCAGTGCTACCGTTTATTTTGATGCCGTACCCAAACTACCCATGGTTGATGAGTATCTGGCTCAGAAAAGTTTTCCGGGCGGCACCGTCCGCAACTGGGACAGTTACGGCCACAAAATCAGCGAACTGGAAGAACGGCAAAAATACATACTCGCCGATCCGCAAACGTCGGGAGGCTTATTA
>JBBSTD010000116.1:0-19286 GCA_038236215.1 Cytophagales bacterium
CGGGCGAATTAATTCGCCCGCTGACGGAACACACGGTTTTTGATTCGCCCGCTGATGGAACACACGATTGAGTTTAGATTATAGGGTTACCTAGTCATATCACCCCAATTTTCGCTAAAATTTCGTACCTTTGCGGCTTAATCTGAACAGTAAATCACACAATGGTATCGGTACAAAACGTCTCCCTCCGCTATGGAAAGCGGGTGCTTTTCGATGATGTTACTATAAAATTCACCTCCGGCAACTGCTACGGCGTTATTGGAGCCAATGGAGCGGGCAAATCAACTTTTTTGAAAATACTGTCGGGCGAAATCGAAGCCCAAACGGGGTCGGTAAGTATGACCCCCGGCGAACGGATGTCGGTACTGAACCAGAATCAGTCGTCCTTCGATGAGTTTCCCGTGCTGCAAACGGTCATTATGGGCAACAAACGCCTGTACGACATCATGCAGGAGAAAGATATACTATACGCCAAGGAAGATTTTACGGATGCCGACGGTGAAAAAGCCGCCGAACTTGAATCCGAATTTGCCGAAATGAACGGCTGGGATGCCGAGTCGGACGCGGCTAGTCTGCTATCCGGACTGGGCATAAAAGAAGATCTTCATTACTCGCTGATGGGCGACCTGAACGGTTCCGAGAAAGTGCGGGTGCTACTGGCGCAGGCACTATTCGGTAACCCCGATGTGCTGCTGCTCGACGAGCCGACCAACAATCTTGATGTGGAGTCGGTGGGCTGGCTCGAAAACTTCCTGGCCAACTTCAATAACACCGTTATCGTGGTCTCTCACGACCGTCACTTCCTGGACCAGGTTTGTACGCAGATTGTGGATGTTGACTTTAGTAAGGTAAAACTCTTTGCCGGAAACTACTCGTTCTGGTACGAATCGAGCCAACTGGCGCTGAAACAGCGGCAGGACCAGAACAAGAAAACGGAGGATAAACGAAAAGAACTGGAAGAATTCATTCGTCGTTTCTCGGCCAACGCGTCCAAATCCAAGCAGGCAACGAGCCGGGGCAAACTGCTCGAAAAGCTTACGCTGGAAGACATTCAGCCTTCGTCCCGGAAATACCCCTACGTCAATTTCAAACCAGAACGGGAACCCGGCGACCAGATTCTGACGGTTGAAAACCTGACATACACGGCCGAGGACGGTACTAAACTGTTTGAAAACTTAACATTTACGGTCAATAAACAGGATAAGATTTTCCTCTTTAGCCGCGATGGGCTGGCCGTTTCGGCGTTGCTGGATATTTTGTCCGGTGAGCGTAAAGCTGATTCTGGTACGTTCCGCTGGGGTATTACCATCACCTCGTCATATTTCCCGACGGATGCCGAGAAAGAGAAATACTTTGAGACGGATCTGAACCTGGTGGACTGGCTCCGGCAGTATTCGGTGGAAAAAGACGAGAGTTTTATCCGGGGATTTTTGGGCCGGATGCTTTTCTCGGGCGAAGAATCACTGAAGAAATCGACGGTATTGAGCGGGGGCGAAAAGGTGCGGTGTATGCTATCGAGAATGATGCTGTCGGGTGCCAATACCCTGATGCTCGATGAACCAACCAACCACCTCGACCTCGAAAGTATTGAATCGCTGAACAATGGTATGATCGACTTCAAAGGTCCGATTTTGTTCACTAGCCATGACCACCAGTTTGTGCAGACGGTAGCCAACCGCATCATCGAAATCACCCCGGCGGGCATCCTCGACAAGCTCATGACCTACGACGAATACCTCACCGACGACCGCGTAAAAGCCCAGCGCGAGGAGTTGTACGAAGCGGTAGCATAACGACGACCAACGACCTACCACAAAAAAGCCGCGTCTGTACCAACTGGCGCGGCTTTTTTGCTGGAAATGTGTAGTCCTGACGGTAAAATTATTCATCGGCGATACATATAGCCCGGCTGATTGATCACACCATCATTTGTTTTGTGAGATAGATCGAGCGGACCAACTGGCAGACAGAACGACTCAATAAACCGTTTCAGCAGACGAGATTCTTCAAGAACCAGTGCATCGTTTGGCAAATGGTCAATCAGCGACTGCGTTGCTAAGACAATCAATTTAGCCCGCGCTCGTGACGCCAAGACATTGAACCTGCGAAGATTGTATAGGAACTCGTCTTCTGAGCGAATTAAGTCCGGGTCTCCTATGCCAAAAGACGCGAAAATGACATCGCGTTCCTGTCCCTGAAACCGTTCAACGGTGTCAACAGCCGCCCGGATTTTCTCCTGATCATCCAACGGGAATAGTTGTTGAAGCCGAGTAACGATACGGCTCATCTGCGCACGGTGTGGCGTTACAATACCGATTGCCTTTTCCCAAAATTCAGCTTGTATGTTGTAAACATGGTTGGTAGCCACTTTCTCGGTTTCGTCCGGGTTGAGTTCGTGTAGTAATTGCCGTCTCAATCTACCTCTCAATAGCCAGACCATTGCCACGATGGCATCGGCCTCGAAGTCATTCACCTGCCCGGCGGTATCGTCGTCATACACGAATGCCGTAGCCGGAAACTCAGGGTCGAGGAGTTTTGCCCAGCCAGCAGACCATACCAATTCATCCGGCCAGTTTGCTGGTGACGTATCGGGTAACGGCGGCAGATTGAGTCGCAGGTTTTTGCTGAAGGCCGTCAGTTTGGCATTGTACCCCGCCGTGCGAACAAAATCGACTAAGGTCTTATTGGAGCGGTAGTTGATATTCAGTGGCAGGGGTTGCACATGTCCTACGTACTTCGCATACTCAAAAACTGACCCCACATGCTGTTCAAGCAGTTTGGGAGCGTCGGCTTGGTGAATAGGGGGAAGTTGCAGATCGTCTCCGGCCAGAATATAGGCTCCGTCCTCGACGGCTTTGGAAAGTACCAGCGTAGCCGAAGCAACATCCATCTGCGATGCTTCGTCAATCACGACGAGATCAAACCACTGACGTTGGGTCAACTCGCCCCGTTTTTTACGATCAGGTGCTGTCTTGTTCTTCGTGGCAACAGACAGGTTGTGAAGTTGATGAGGAACCCCGCTCACTACGGTTAATCCAATTGGCGCACTCAACTCAGTCTGTAATTGCTGAATCTCCAAGGGAGCCTGTGTCGATACTACGGTCATTGGCTGAATACCGGTTGGCAACTCAGGGGCTTCTTTTGTTTGTCCCTGTAGACGGATCAGGCTAACCGGTACGGTGGGCATGATGGCTTTTAGCAGTGCAGGTAAACCAAGTAAGACGTTATCAATGGCGGAGTAACCATTTGCTGAAATTAGTATTCTCAATGGAACTCCGCGTTGATGAGCGTTCAGCAAGGCCCCCGCAATCAACGCCCGCAGGGTTTGACTCTTGCCGGTACCCGGTGGACCCCAGATCAAACTCAGTCGGCTGGAGAGAGCGGTCTCCCAGGCGTTCCACTGCCAGGGGTTCAGGTTACGTTGCTGCGTTTGCAACACCTGTTCGACCACCGGGCGGGTTACTGGCAAATCACGACTGACCGTTGAGGTGGCCAGTGCCGACCCATTCCAGAGGAAGTGAGCAGCGGGTACGAGGGGGTCATAGCTTTTGTTATCGGGCAGCGTTACTTGAGGAAGACCGAGGGCGGTAGCAATTGTTTCGTTATAGTGGGTTTCCGCCAGTTCCGGGTAGCCGATACCTTTCAGCGTCAACTCCACTTTACTGGCTAAATAGTCTTTCTCCACAGGATCAAGCATCACGTCGGACGACAAATCGATCAACTCCGCTTCTTCAATCGTGTACGGTGTCCGGGCCTTTCCCTTTTCCGGGTCATCTGCGCGGGTGAGGTAGGTGGCCGTGTCAGGTTTGAGTGCGATGTACCCGTGCTGTCGGTCAATGGCTTCGATGCTGACACCTGTTAACCCGGAGTCCGCAATTGTTTTGGCCATCGCACCCATGCCTTCTACCTTGTAGTCAGGAAGACATACCAGAAAAGGCCATTGTACCAAAAAATCAGGTCTGTTGCGGGGAGCCAAGGCAAATCCAATGTCGCCCGGACGAACGTTCAGATCGCGTGAATCGTCGCCCAGCGTATAGACCAGCAATCCCGGACCGGCTGGCAACGCTTTTCCCGCCGTCGCGCTCAACCGGGTCAGGGCAATGGCACGCTCCTGTCCTTCTAAACGCAACGGTAGATACGCGGATTTGAACCGGGCTTCGCGCTCGTGCGCGGGCATGGCCCTTATTGCAAAGGACTCCAATTCCTGTAATGCCGCGTTTAGACGGGTAAATTCATAGAGCAGGCTCCTATGCTGGATACTCCTCCGCCAAGGGGCGTGGCGGAGGAGTATCCAGCATAGGAGCCGCCAGCCGGGTTGGTAATAAACCAGCCTCTAAATCCCGTTCAAGACGGGTAACTATTACGCCGAGGGCAAGTAGCTTGTAACGGGTTGCCTCCTGAATATTCTTTCCTGTATTCATCCAATTACCGCGTTTAGTCCATAATTCATGGATACGTTCGGCAGGAATCAGGTCACTCAACGGGTCTTGATAAAGCGTAAAAACGGCGGGCGGGGTAAATTCGGGCGTATGGTACTGCTGCGCTACGCCAGCCAGCGTATAGTGGTGGGGTAAATTGACCGCAATTGTATTGTGTACTACCCGTCCTACCAGCGTGAATGGGCTTCGTACAGACGCTTCTTCGTAGTTGCCGAGCAACTCCGGGGGCGGGAATAACCAGGCCAAATCCCGAAGTTTCTTGTCGGCGAGTATGGCCGCCAAATGCCGCCCGGCCACTCGCTGAAGGTGCCGACGCTGCGCTTCATCCCACAGGAAAATTTGATACGAAGAGCGTTTGGGCTGGCGGTCTGGGTTTGAGGGGTCAGCACGGCGACCCGCTTCTATATCATTCTTGTCAAAACCCTGCACATCATCGAGGATGCCACGTAAGGTTCGAAGGAATTTAATAAACTCATCTCGCTCACGGTCTAAGTTACGTGATTCTACTAAGCAAATTTCTAAGTCTCCGCTCTTTTCATTCCAGTTTTTTCGGTGTTTTCCATCGGCATGTTCTACGCCAAAAGGCACCGGTTCTGACCAAAAGGCCCGTATGCCAAATGTCACGGTGATTGCGCTGGACAGGTCATAATCCAGAAACAAATAGATATGCAGGTCAGGCCAGCGTGGCATGAGCGCGTCCGACCCAGAATTGGGTAGTACCGTGACCGTATCGGTCAGCAGCGACTCGGCCCGACCCGGAAACCGGTCCCGTTGCATCCGTAGCGATGGCGTACGGCGGAACAGATCGTCATCAGGCAGAAATGTGGCTAACTCAGCCAGCGTAGGCGTACCTAACTGTTTTCGATTCCCTCGACTCAACCCAATTACTTGTGATACATGACCCGTTAGGGCGGCTTCGGGCCAGCACCATAACGGATCGTAATCAAGGGAGCCATCTTTCAACGGCCATGGATACCCCAGAAATTCGCAGCCACTGCATCCATAATCAACATGCCAGGGTAATTGTTGCCAGGGAGAAGACAGGACGTCGGGGAGAACGTCAACGAAAAACCGTTTTAGCCGGGCCACAAACGTGTCGAAGGGAGCCAGTTCCAAATCCTCTTCGAGGGCGTTGGTCAGATTAGCAAGCGAAACCGGTATGGCGCGTCGGATCAGGTCGTTTCGGGCAATCATAATTGCCGATGTATCATAACTCCCCGGCCAGACTGCCGAGGCCGCTACCACTACCACCTGATCGGTTAACTCATTCTCATGCAACCAGCCTGCCAGTGTGAGGGCGTAATACACAACCTCAGCGAAATAGTGCGCTCCTGGCTCAGCCGCCAGTTTTATGTCGATAACCCGCAACCGTAGGCGGTTATCGTGTTCAGCCAGTGGGGTTAGTGAGCCATCAGGATGCACTTCCAGTTTGTAGGCGGCTTTTTCATTGGGATCTGCTACTGAACACGGAGGAAGCACTTGTAGCAAATCGGCATGGTTGTTACTCAAATCAAGTGTACTGCCGTTTTCATCGACCAGTGAGATAAGCCCCATGCCCTGACGAAACGAGACTGTGTCGGCGGAATACCTGGCTTCGACGATAAACTGGTATGGCTGTAGTCCCGCGTGTATCAACATCAGAAGGTCCTGAGGTTGCGCCCGGTTTTTTGGTCCTCCTTTCGTTTGTAGTATACTATCTGCCCCAAATACGTCGGTCAATTCATCGACCTTCTCTTCCTGCCAATCATATCCCAATTGACCTGCTATCCCAATTCCGGCTCGCGCTTTCTGAGTTTTGGGCATACCATTATTCAATCGCTCACTGTCAGTAGGGTACATACTCAGGCGAAGACGTCGTTTGCACCCATTCCGAATATAGGCGGATAATACTTTTTTTTGAAAAACAGGCATACCTAAAACGGATGGGGGGTTAAGTCAACGCCAACGGCTCTGAATCCTAATTCTTTTGCGGCAATTAGTGATGTGTTAGACCCGGCAAAGGGGTCCAGCATCCAGCCGGGACGGGTTGCTAAGCCACACCCACAGGATACCCAACCCACGTGCTGTTTGGGGGCAAAGGTGAATTCGCGGAAATATCCACCCAACGCCAATTTGGCCTCGTCGGCCAGTTGTTGCACTCGTGCGGTGTTACGCCCTGATCCTTTTTGTAGTTTCTTCCCCATACCCGTATCCGAAATGCCTACCGCCCGAATAGCTGCCAGATGATCTTCTGTCAGGTTTTTCTCCTGAAAAATTTTCATGGCACGCTGCGCCTGGGGGCGTTTACTATCGAGCGTGGTCGATGACTCTACTTGCCTCTGATAGGGTTTGCCACAACGTTCGCATACCTTTTCAGGACACGACAGCAATAGAATACGGCGGGCTAACTCCTTTGGGAAGGGGGCAATATGTCCACTTTGCCCCCGGCTTGGTGATACGTGCCATACGTCGCCAATTTCAGCGTCGGGAATGCGGTTGCTCAGGGCAAAGCGATCAAAATAGTACGGTTCGTCAGGTCTCTTTTTTGGCGGTACAAGTTGCAGCACAATCTCATGCCGATTGGCCAAGCGGTGGGGTGAGGGAGTGGGTACGCTACTTGGCTTACTCCAGATCAACCGGTGGGCAATTCGCCAACCCCGTTCACGCATGGCTAACTCGAATAACGTGGGAGTGCCAACTAAAAAACCATTGTGATAAGTATCCGCTAAATTGATGAAAATTGAACCATGAGGAGCTAACCACCGAATCCAATTATTAACTGTGTTTGCCAATGTGTCGACAAATTCGTCAGGCGTGTCTTCTTGACCAATTTGGTCTGAATGCTCATAGTCCCGACGTTTCCAGTAAGGTGGAGAAGTCACGATAACGTCGAATCCTTGAGTTGGAAAACTTGACGCTAAAGTTTCTAAATTCTTAGCATTTCCCTGAAGTATCTGGTGGTCTGGTAGATGAATAGATACGGCAGGCTCTAATACAATCATAGTGATATTTTGAGACCATAAATTAGGTAAAAGTTTACAAATTATCATTACGTTGTCTATTACTACTTCATGTCTGCTTGATGAAAAATTAGTCTCGGTTTCACTAGCCATGACTATCAGTTTGTGCAGACGGTGGCCAACCGCATCATCGAAATCACCCCGGTGGGCATCCTCGACAAACTCATGACCTACGATGAATACCTCACCGACGACCGCGTAAAAGCACAGCGCGAGGAGTTGTACGAAGCGGTAGCGTAGACTAAGAAATTTCTAGAAACTGGATCAATTAAAAAGCCGGGCTGGTTAATTCCAGGCCCGGCTTTTTAATTGATCCAGTCCCCGTTCGAACAGCCTCACTGCGGAATTTCCATTAACAACAATACCGCGTCGTTTGACTGAGCTTCAAAGTCAACTTCACCATCTTGCACATTCATTAGGCTTAGGCCATCCCGCTGGTGTAACAGCCAGTTCTGTACCTCAGAAACACCGCTCAGTACAAACACAAATATGCCATTCTGGAGTCGTTTAAGGCTATAATTGTCTTCCGTCCGACCGGCATAGCGGCCAACGAACCCTTCGCCCCGTTGTGTGCTGACGCAACCCGCTACGTTAATTCGTTAGAAAGGATTTGAGGTCGAGTCACGGTTGTTTAGCGTTCGCTCAGTTCAGACGATAATCAATGTTGAGCACACCCACTGCGTTCATATTGGTCGGAGCGGGTGGTATATAGATGTAAAAGGCCTGTCACTCAAATAAGACAGCTATTTTTATAACCTGTCCGGTTGCCCGCTAGTTATAAGGCCAACGATTCACTACGTATTATTGAACATGCAATCATTTGACCTTATAGTTATCGGCACGGGTTCGGCCGGGAAAACAGTGGCCCAAACCGCTCGAAAAGCGGGTAAAACTGTAGCAATTATTGACAAGCAACCATTTGGGGGCACTTGCTCCCAGCGGGGCTGCGACCCTAAAAAAGTACTGGTGGGAGCTGCCGAACTGGTAGATCGGGTGGGGCAGATGCTTGGAAATGGTATCAAATCCAAAGCCGTCATTAGCTGGCCGGCCCTGATGAAATTCAAGAAATCCTTTACGGACGATATACCGGAAAACACCGAAGCCCAACTTGCCGAACAGGGTATTGCGGCTTTTCACGGAGCGGCCACGTTCCTGTCCAAAAACACCATCCGCGTAGGGAATGAAACGTTACAGGGCAACCACATCGTTATTGCCACCGGACAGCGACCACAGCTGCTTGCTATTCCTGGCGAAGAACTTCTGACGGATAGTACCGGCTTCCTGGATTTACCCCAGTTGCCCAAGAAAATCGTACTGATTGGTGGGGGCTACATTTCGATGGAATTTGCCCACATTGCCGCCCGGGCGGGGGCCAAAGTGACTATCATTCACCAGGGTAAACGACCACTCGAAAACTTCGATGCTGATTTGGTTGGTCTGCTGGTGAAAGCGTTAAAAGCTGTTGGCATCAAGTTCATCTTTAACGCTAAGGTAACGGCTGTAGCAGGCCGGGAGAGTGAGCTAACGGTTTACTACGACCAAAAAGATAAGTCCCATTCCATGTCCACCATGCTGGCAGTTCATGGAGCCGGACGTGTAGCTGACGTAGCGGAACTGGATCTAGAGAAAGCCAGTGTTGACGTCGACAAAAAAGGCGTGGTGGTCAATAAATACCTTCAGAGTGAGTCGAATCCTGCCATTTATGCCTGTGGGGATGTTGCCAATAAGGGGCTGCTCCTTACTCCCCTGGCCTCATACGAAGGCAGAATTGTGGCCGAAAATATCCTGAATGGAAATAGACAAACGTTTGCCGATAATCCCATTCCGTCGGCAGTATTCACGGTGCCAACATTGGCTTCCGTCGGCCTGACAGAAAAGGAGGCCAAACAGGAAAAACTTTCGGTAACGGTAACGTTTCAGGAGACGTCCGACTGGTACACCAGCCGACGAATTGACGAACCATTCAGCGGATTCAAAACGCTCGTTGATAAAAAAAGCGGGCAGCTGGTGGGGGCACATCTGCTGGGTGTGGGCAGTGATGAACTCATCAACCTGTTCACGCTGGCGATGAAGTACGGCATCCCGGCTAAGGAGTTGAGTGAAACGCTGTTTGCTTACCCTACTCGTGCGTCTGATATAAGTTCGATGCTTCCAGCGTGACATAAATAAACATTAAAACCACAAACCCACTTTTGATGTTTGAATCGTCGTAGTAGGGTTTATTTCTGCTGGCTCCGCACCGGCAAAAGACGGTGACTTTAAAATGGACGGTGCCTATACCTGCCCTGGTTTTCGATCGGTAGAGGCACCGTCCATTTTAATACTGGCTCGCTCTTTCGCGTTGGATACGGTAGGCAGCTGAGTCCAGCAAACCTTTACAATCAGCTGATAAGTTCAATACTACTGGTTGCTCCCAACCGGGCATCATCGATCAGAACGGTGTCAAAATCAATGGGGTTCTGCAAAGTTCGGTGAATAGGGCAACGGTCGGCTATTTCGAGTAAACGGGCGCGTTGTTCCTGGTCAAGGTCGCCGTTCAGAATGAGTTGAATCGAGAACAATGACCGATTCGTGGTCAGGTCATGGCTATAGTCGACGTGGACAACGGCCGAATCGAGCGGCCAGTTTTTCCGGTCGGCATACATGCGTAGGGTCATAACCGTGCAGGCAGCCAGCGAACCCGCCAGCAGCTCACCCGGTTTCATCCCTTTATCCCCACCGCCCAGGTCGGCTGGCTCGTCGGCAACAACAACCTGCGTACCCGTTGTCAGGTGCGTTTCGTAAGGTGTTCGTTCAATTCGGGCAATAACGGTAGGCATGATTCAGCTAGTGGATAATTGATCATTTTTTGTTCGCGTACCGTTGGCTAAAGCCTAACGCCAACAGATTAAAAGTCCCGTTGGGACTAGCTAACTTAAGTCCCGCCAGGACTTTGAATCCATTTAATCCATTGCCGTCAGGCTTCAGCCAACGAAGCCGGGGCAATACTTATTTCCCCCAATCGGCCGGGTTTTCCCGCCAGGAGGCCAGGGATTGCATGGCACTGGCTGAAATATAATTGAGTGATTGAGCTTCGGTCAATAGCGTTTCATAGTTGCTCAGGCAGGCCAGCGGCACGTTTTTAGCGGCAAAATTCTCGGTTGCCACCGGGAAGCCGTACGTAAAAATAGCCGCCATACCAATTACTTCAGCACCAGCCGCCCGCAACGCATCCACGACTTTGAGTGAACTGCCGCCCGTGGAAATCAAGTCTTCAATGACGACCACCTTCTGAGGGCCTAGTGGTCCGTTTTGGGGCAGGTGGCCTTCAATTTGTTTCCCCATGCCGTGGGCCTTTGGTTCGGGCCGAACGTAGCAGTAGGGGAGACCCAGGACATCGGCCACCAGGGCACCCTGCGGAATACCCGCCGTAGCGACCCCGGCAATTACCTCTACTCCCGGAAACTGATACTGAATAAGTTCGGCCAGGGCATTCTTAATAAAACTGCGTACGTCGGGATACGCCAGGGTGACCCGGTTATCGCAATAAATTGGCGATTTCCAGCCTGAACTCCAGGTGAAAGGCTCCTCCGGCCGGAGTTGAACCGCTTTTACAGCTAATAAATGCTGGGCTACTGCCTGTTGAATGGTTGTTGCGTCCACAGAAATTCAGGTTATATGCTTACTCTTTTTCGGGGTTGAGCTGGACTTTTACGGTATCGATGCGTGTGCTGTCCATGGAAATAATCGTAAACGTAAAAGGAGATACGTCAACGACTTCCCCTACTTTAGGTACGTCTTCGTGCATAGCCAGAATCAGCCCGCCGAGGGTGTCGTAGCGGGCCGCCGTTCGGCTGCCTTCGGGTATTTGCCAGCCGTATGTTTTGTTCAGGTCGTCAATTTCGTGGCGGGCACTCAGCAACCAAGTATTTTCGTCAATTTGCTGCTCGGTCCAGTCTTCGTTGGTATCATACTCATCCTGAATTTCACCAAAAATCTGCTCGACCATATCTTCCACACTGACCATACCAGCCGTTCCGCCAAACTCATCAACGACTAGGGCCAGACTTTTATGTTCGGCCAGAAACCGCAGAAAGAGGTCTTGGGCGGGCATTGTTTGGGGAATGGTGATAATAGGCGTAATAATTTCCTCGACGGTGGCCGGTTTCCGAAACAGGGCCAGGGCGTGACAGTAGCCAATCACATTGTCGATGGTGTCGCGGTATACTAAAATTTTGGAGTGCCCGCTGTCCTGAAAGGCCTGCCGTAGTTCCTCTACTGAATCTTCCACATCAATGGCCGTAATATCGGTACGGGGAACCAGACAGTCACGCACCCGCACATCACGAAACTCAATGGCATTGTTGAAGATCTGCGTATCTACGTCAACATCTTTCTCGGTATCGGTTTTCTGATTCAGTTGCTGGAGGTAATGGTTCAGGTCAGTAAGGCCAAAAACGGGCAGGATTTCCGGATTTTTTTTGCCTAGTACATACCGGATAAAAAAACGAGAAGTGCCCACAAGCATTCGGACAACGGGGGCAATCGCCTTATAAATAATCCAAATGGGGATGGCCAGTGCTTCCAGAAAACGGTCGGGGTGAATAAGAGCCAGGCTTTTTGGAACATAATCGGCCAATGGCAAAAAAATGAGCGTAAGAATAAGGGTCTCAATGGAAATTATGACAAATTCATGTGCAGCCCAGTCTGGCGGTAGTAATGTGAGCAGCAGTGGATTTAGCACCATCACGCCCAGCACGGTGTACAGCACCATAAAGAGTGTGTTGCCTGTAAGCGTAGTGCCCACAAAAAGTATGGGATTTTTCAGGAATCCAGACACCAGTTTCTCCCCAAGCGGCCCCTGCTTGCTATGAAGTTCAAAATAGAGTCGGTTGACGGACACGTAAGCCATCTCGACCGCCGAGAAAAAACCGGCCAGTACGAGGGCAAGCAAAGCACCAAACAAAAGGACGTAGGGTTCCAAACAGGTTTATAAGTTGATGTTTAATGGTTGTCGGTTGATGTTGACTGACGCGTCAAAAAATTAGTCGGCGTCAACCAACTTTAAACATCGAACGACAAACATCAAACTATTTTTTCTTCTTCTTTCCTACCGGTTGTTTAACAGGAGGTGATAGGGGTTTTTTCTGTCCGATACGTTTAATACGAACGTATTGGAACGCCAGCAAAAAGCCCAGGAACAGCATTAGCAGCCAGTAACTATCACCAAAGGTGGTACGCTGGTACTCGGCTATCCAGATGACCAGAAAACCAGCGGCAGCCGCCAGAAGTATTATTTCACGGAGTTTCATAAATCAGTTATGAGTCAGTCGATTGGTTGGTGATTGTATCATCAGGGATTGATTCACCAACTCACTGACCAATTAACTCACCGACTGGCTAACTGCTTAACTTTCTTCCCTTCCCGATATCTCCGCACGATAGCAATGATAAAACCGATAATAACGACGAACGTGCCAATCCAGAGGACGTTGATAAGCGGCTTTTCAAACGCTTTCATCACGATGTAATCGCGCTGCGTCCGGTTCACGGCGAAAGTGAACTTGCCGGTCTGAGGGTTTATTTCGTTGAGTTGAATGCGTACGCCCAGTTCATCACTCATTTCGGCCGGATGGGCCACCATGCGATTTTTAATGACGAACGCTGGATTGAGTATATGCTCACCATTCTTGTCGAGTACCCGCACTACCGCCCGAACGGCCGCGTCATTGGGGCCTACGTCAATGCCATCAACCTTATCTGTCCGTACCACATTGTCCAGAATGGCTACGTAATCATTCAGGAAGAACGTGTCTTTAACGGCGACTGAAAATGTTTCGGTTTTCTCCCATTTACTCTCCTCCATTGGGTCGGGCGCCGTGGCTATGTAGGTATAAATGTCCCGGCCGATGGTGTGACGGCTATCCGGCGACAGGATTACGCCCATGCGGGGGTTGACCTGAATGCGGGGATACAGGGTGAAAATCTGACCGCTCGGCTCGCGGTATTCCACGGCGTAGTGAACGTTTTCGGGGTAAAAAGCCAGCGTATCGCCTTTCTTATGGTATACTTTGCCGTTCTGCTCAATATCGCGCTGGGCAATACCGTGGAAGTCGCCCGGAATCGGCATCACATCCTGACGCGGCACATAACCCGGCACATCGCGCACCTCAACCCACTGGCCCCGGTACGTAACCTGGTACTGGTCCATGCGCTCCTGCTGGTTAAGCCATAGCAGCACGTTCTCCTTATTTTCCTTATTCGCATTCTTGGTAAAATCGTCCGAGTTGGAAATCATCAGGCCACTGTTGTTCACGGAAATAACCCGCGAGTAGCCGGACGAATACAGAATGCCAATCAGCATGAGAGCCAGACCAAGGTGTGCAATAGCCCCCCCGGACATGCGATAGTTTCCCTGAATAATGCCCAGTAAAATGGTACCGTTGGTGGTTAGCGCAAAAACCGATGCGACCAGCAAGGCCATATAAACCGGGTTTTTAACGGAGCCAAACGTAATCAGTCCCGCGCTGATGAGCAGCGTCAGGATGGCGGGCGTAATCAGCGCATCCCACTTTTTGTTTTCCAGCTTACGCCACCACATAAACTGACCGATGCCGGTGAGTAGTGCGATAACCACGAAAAACCATATCTGAAACTTCGAGTAGTGAGCTGCCTGGTCGGCGGGTAAGGCCATGTTTGATACCTTGCCAAACGCTTCCAGAATCTTGTTGTAAACTGGTATTGAGGTAGTAGCGATAACCTGAAAAGCCGCCAGACAAACAACGACAGCACCAATAAAAATCCAGAACTCCTTGGTATAAACGGACGCTTCCTGCTCGTCGCTCGGAATCGTTTTCCACTTGACAGTGGCTAGTAATATGGCCAGGGCCACAAACACCAGCAGATAAACCAGCAATTGGCCGGATAAACCTAAATCCGTGAAGGAGTGTACCGAAGCATTACCCAGAATGCCGCTTCTGGTTAGGAACGTAGCGTATAGAATCAGGAGAAACGTGCTAATCGTCAAAATGATGGCCGACTTAAGTCCGGTCGAACTCCGTTTGGCAATAAGCATCGTGTGCAGGGCTGCTACCATAACCAGCCAGGGGACGTAAACCGCATTTTCGACGGGGTCCCAGTTCCAGTATCCACCAAAGTTGAGCGTCTCGTAGGCCCAATAGCCACCCATCATGATGCCAATACCCAGAATCAGGGCACCAAACAAGGTCCAGGGCAGGGCAGGGCGAATCCATTCGAGGGGCTGATTACGCCACAGTCCGGCAATGCAGTAGGCAAAGGGCACCAGCGTTAGGGCAAAACCGAGAAACAGCGTAGGCGGGTGGATAACCATCCAGTAATTCTGTAGCAGGGGATTCAACCCGTTTCCGTCTTTGGGAATGAAATTTGGGTCCGAGGCAAAGATGGGTGCTTCGGGCATTGCATCCCGCAACAGCAGAAACGGGGAGGAACCCAGTTTAAACGTCTCGCCAAAGACAACGCCCAGAATCATGGAAGCCAGAAACGCCTGTACCAGAGCAAAAATGGTCATGACGGGTGCTTCCCACTTCGACCCGCTACTGCGCATTAAAATAGCACCCAGTACGGCATTCCAGAATAGCCAGAGCATGAATGAACCTTCCTGGCTCTCCCAGAAACAGGCAATCATATACTGAACAGGCAATGCCATTGAGGAGTGACTCCAAGCGTAGTGGTATTCGAAATAGTGATTGAAAATGATGTAGAACAGGCACGACGCTACCCCAACTACGGCCGCTCCGTGCAGGTAATAGGACAAGCGGGCCAGCGTCCGCCAATCGTCTTTCGCTTTGGAAGTCGATGTGCCCTTCGCTGTTTGGGGTGGGAGTTTTCGTTTGGCCGTTTTACCATTGAACGTTGACTCACCGGCATAGACCAGCTGCCGCTCTTCAACCAATTCGGTCTGAGCTTTTTTTCCACTGCCCAAAGCCGACAGGAAGTACGCAACCGTTGCAACGAGTGCCGTAACGAACGAAAGAATAACAAAGAAATGGCCGAGTTGACCTACTGTTTCGTGTATCATTGACTAATTAATCTATCGTATTCTGAGTGATGACCGATCCAGAACCAATACAATTCTGTCTCCTCGCGTATCGCCAGTACTCGAAAATGATCACCAACCCGTGCTGACCATAAACTATCTTTTCTACTAACTTCTTTGAAATGCAGAGATGGATGGAATAAGTCTGATTTAAGCAGTTCAACGTTCTTGTCAGCCAGTTCCTGAATGTTAGTCGGTAATGAATCATACCGTTTCCAAAACTTATCAGTTGTCCGGTGATTCATAAGGATCTGGTTCGACCCGAACAAATATCTTCTCTAGCCTCATTAATCAACTTGTGCAAGCGACCCTGTTTCGCATCGTCTTCCATCTGTTTATCCCAACATTCGTTGAAAAAATCGTGAAGACGGGTTACGAGACAGTCTAACTCATTCGGTGGTAACTCTTTTGCTGCTTGTTCAATTTCCTGTAGGCTCATAGCTGTGCTGTTTTCGCCGTATGCTCGGTCGTTTCCAACTTTCCGTCCTGATACTTGGATGGGCACTTGAGCAAAATTTTGTTGCACTGAAAATGGTCACCTTCCATGGCGCCAATCACCACAATTTGCTCCGAACGCTCGAAATCCTGCGGCTTTGGACTGTTGTACACTACTTTCTGCGCCCGGTTGTCGTTGTCGATCAGCGTAAACTCGAAGTGGTTTGGGTCGATGGCTGGATTGTACAGCATGTCAGCAACTTTGCCCTGCGCATCTTTATTCACCTTACCAACGACGTGAATCATTTTGTCGTCGCCACTCTGCGCCATTTGCTGAGCTTTTGTAAAGGTTGTGTACACGCTGGCATCACCCGCCGTACTAGCGATGACACCAATGGCGACTGCGATAACGATAATGCCGATTATATGAGAGAGTTTCATGTTGGTAATTTTATGGGTTTACAGTTTTGGGTATTCTGTTTACGGTATAGAGTCGCTTTCTGCGTCAGGCCACCGTAAACCGAATACCTAAAACCGTAAACTATTTTCATTCTTTTTTTCTTTGACTTCCTTTTCCAGTTTGCCAATCTGACGGTCGAGCCGGATCAGATAAAAAACGATGCCCGCAAAAACCGTTGCGATAACGGCTACTACCACCCATATCTTCCCATCGGCCCGAAGCCGGTCGGCCATTTCAACGCCATTGGTTATTGGTTGCTGCGCCATCACCTGTTGACTCAGCATAAGGAGAACTAGCAGGGACGATTTAAAAAAGGGAATTTGTTGCATTGGGAACATAAATAGCTAAAAAAGTAACGTAAAAATAGCGGGAATCATTCCGGAAAACCAGTGGACTTTAATCATCCATCGCGACTTTCACCCGACGTAACCTGACCCGCAACTGCGTAATCCAGACGCCGATGAGCGTAAGGCCAATAACGGCCGGGTACAGCACCATGCGTAAACTATTGTCCATATCATACTTGCCGAAGGCCGGGTTGCCCCCGTTTCCCGGATGCAGGGAGTCGGTCATGCGGGGAAGTATGAATATGAGCGGAATAAAGACCGCAAAGACGAAAATGTTATAAACCGCTGATATACGGGCGCGTCGCTGCTCATCGTCAAACGAGCCGCGCAGAATAAGATAGGCCATGTACATAAGCATTCCCACGGCTACACTGTTCAGCTTGGGGTCGTTGGGCCACGGGTCTCCCCAGGTAAAATTGGCCCAGATAGCCCCCGTTAGGCATCCCAGCACACCGAACAGAATAGCCGTGTTGGCAAACTCAACGGCTATCAGATCATCATCCATCCGCCCCTTGCGCAGGTAGCGAACGGAGTACGTAACCGACGTGACCAGCAAAATAATCATGGCGAACCAAAGCGGCACGTGAAACGACACGTTGCGAATACTCTCGTTCAGAATCGGCTGGCGCGGTACGGGGCCAAGTAAGCCCCAGAAAATAACATACGTCATAATGACGACCGCGAGGGCTTTCCACCAAGTGTTTTTCATCAGTTTGATGTTCGTTACGGTCCGCCGTTGCGGTTTGATGTTTGTAGTTGGGTGTCGAGTCAGCTACTCCTGCGTCAGCCAACTACGAACATCAAACTAAGTGTTTTAACTCCGCCATAAAAACGGAAATAGTAACAGGGACAGTACCAATACAATGACATCAATGGCCAGTACGGTTCCAACTTCTTTCCAGCTTACACTCCGGTCGAGACCGTCGAGTGCATTCTTTGATATTTTCAATAACTCCAGCAGCAACGGTAGCATTGTTGGAAAACTTAATACCGCCATCAACGTCGATGGGTTTTCAGCCTTGCTGGCAATTCCGGAAACCAGGGTCAGCGAAGCCGAAAAGCCGATGGCACCCAGTACCAACGCGACCAGATACAAAGGCACATCCTTAACCGGATTACCCAGCACAAAAGCATAAACGCCGAAACCCAAAAAAGCCAGAGCCAGCATCAGGACGGTGTTGTACAGGATTTTCGACAGGATAATTTGTTGCGGACTGGCCAGGGTGTAGTAGTACAACTGCCGCCCGGCACGCTCCTGAACGAAGCTCTTGGCAATGGCATTAATGGCGGTGAACAACAGAATAATCCAGAAAAGGGCATTCCAGACAATGGGTGTCAATTGCCCACGCCGGGCGTTGAAACTCAGGTAACAGACGAATACCGCACTCACAATGTACAACAGCATACCGTTTAGAGCGTAGCGCTGCCGCCACTCCAGCAGGAATTCCTTCCGCATCAACGCACCCATCTGCCGTACTGATTCTGCCATGTTATTTTCCTGATGCTGCAAATTTACGGTGCGCTGTCGACGCGAAAAAGAAATAGTTTTGTGTTCTGATGCGCTTCATGGACTACCATTCTGTTTTTATTCTCTGCGGATTCTCCTTTCTGGCGGGTTTTATCGATGCCATTATTGGCGGGGGCGGGTTGATTCAAACACCAGCTATTCTGTTCACCCTGCCGCAATATCCCGTTCCGACCCTTATTGGAACTACTAAAATTCCTTCGCTGGGCGGAAGCCTGATGGGCGCGTTTCAGTACGGCCGACGCGTGGCTGTAGTAGGGAAGTTCATTGGCCCGATGATGGCTATTGCCTTCGTAGCCTCCTGGCTGGGTTCCTGGACGCTGACACGGATACCAAATAGCTTCATGAAGCCATTCGCACTGGTCATTCTGATTGCTGTATTTATCTACACCCTCACCCGGAAAGGATTTGGCCAGGTACCGCAACGGTTGATAACTGCGAATCAGCAACGCGTACGGATGTGGCTAATGGGGGGCGTGATTGGTTTCTACGATGGCTTTTTTGGGCCGGGCACCGGAAGTTTTCTGGTGCTGGGTTTTATTAGTCTGATTGGCTTCGATTTCCTGAAGGCAAGTGCCTACGCCAAACTGGTCAATGCCGCCACGAATTTATCCTGCACGCTGTTTTTTGCTAACAAAGGCTATATTCTGTATGTGTTTGCTTTTCCAATGGCAGTGGCCAATCTGTCTGGGGCGTTCTTGGGAGCGAGGCTGGCAATTTTGAAAGGCAATAGTTTTATCCGGGTATTCTTCCTGGTCGTCATTGCCGCCACTATTTTGCGGTTTGCCTGGGATTTGCTGAAATAACGGGAATGAATAAACCCGTTATCTCCTCTCGAAATTACTAACAAGGAGAAATCCCGCATAAGATGTTCAATAGGACGGAATTCTGATTGAGATTGCTACCTGAGAACCGGTTAGTCAGGGGTGTTACAGGCATACACGAATGTTCCTGGCTGATGGTCTTTGTCTGGATGGGCAAAGACTGGGCTAGACCAGGGGGGTGAGAATTTTGCGAATCGTTTC
>JBBSTD010000117.1:0-19208 GCA_038236215.1 Cytophagales bacterium
AATCACCAGCGGCCTCATCAATCTTTGGGCTACCGCACACCAGCTAAAGTCTTGGTGGAAGGGGAAGAAAAACAAAATAAATGTATCAACTAACCATTCCGTTTGGCCGGATGGTGGTACAAAGAATGGGGTACACTATATATGATGCTATCAATCAAATAGAATGCCCTAACTACTGGATTAGCATTGAAGAGATAAACTTCTTGTCTAGCAAGCAAGCCAAGCTTAGTAGAATCAAGCAATTCTTGGAGGAGCAGATAAATGAATATGGTGAGCTTTTGGTTGCAGGAGAAGAAGGTACCTACTCTGACCAAAGGGGCAAGTATTTAACATACGCAGACGAAAATATAGAAATCGCCTTATCACTGTGGCCATGTTCGATAAAAAAAAGCCGCCCTATTGGTTCCTACCTTGGTGGAGGTTATACGGGCGGTTGTGAAAAATCCCTTGTAAGCGCTATGAAAGCGAAAGGCTACCGATATGGGAATCTCGATAAACCTTATATTGTCTGTATAAATTCTTTAAGTCATAAGCATACTCATACCGAAGATGTGTATGATGCGTTGTTTGGTCGTCAAAGGGTTAAATTTTTTAATGATTTAAATAATTATAATCAGGAGTTTAAGACTAGCGATGATGGAATTTTTGGTGAACACTACAAACACTCATATTCCTCAGTTTCAGGCGTATTCATAACTAGAGTTTTCCCTTCCAACATACATGTAGCTGATCATTGGTTGGTTAAACATCCCCATTCAAACAATGAATTTGACTTTAATAAACTTGGATTAAGTTATGTTCATGTTCATGGAAATAGCATTGAAAAAGTGGAAAATTTAACAATTGCGGGTATCATGAGGTACGCGCCCAAAGATAGTTTGTAGCCTGATAGAACGAATATACGAATGGCGAAGTAGCGTGGTGAAATATATTCCTCAAAATCCGCCCCTATTGCTTCCGACGCGGTTTCGTCAACTGTTGCCCTTACTTCGTTTATAACCCTCTCCCGGAAACTTAGTCAGCAAGCCTAACTGTTAAATTGGCTACGAATCAACTAAACTGGCCTGTTGTCCGTCGTTACCGTACTGATTGCGGTAACGGTAATGAGACACGGCCATTCTCCATTCTTAATCTAGCAATGTCACAGAATCCATTCTTACAGCCGTACGCAACACCTCATCAAACGGCCCCATTTGACAAAATTACTAATGCCGATTTCATGCCCGCTCTCACAGAGGGAATGGCGGAGGGTCGACGGGAGGTAGCCGCTATTGCCGACAACCCGGCTACCCCCACGTTCGAGAACACCGTTGTCGCCCTGGAGCGGTCCGGCGATTTGCTGGGTAAGGTGCTGTCGGTGCTATTTAACCTGAATAGTGCCGAAACTACCCCCGAGCTACAGAAACTGGTGAAGGATGCCTCGCCGTTGCTTAGTGAGTACCAGAACGATATTTCCCTGAACGAGCCGTTGTTTGCGCGGGTAAGGACGGTCTACGAACAGCGAGCCAGTCTCTCCCTCGATCCGGAGAGTGCCATGCTGCTCGAAAAAGCGTACAAACGATTTGCCCGTAACGGGGCTAACCTAGACGAAGCGGGCAAGGAGCGCATCCGGGAAATCAATAAAGAGTTATCGCAGTTGGGCCTTCAGTTTGGCGAAAATATTCTGGAAGAAACCAACGGCTACGTGATGCCCATTGCCGACGAAACGTACCTGGCTGGCCTGCCCGATTACGTCCGCGAAGCCGCCAAAGCAACCGCCATTGAGAAAGGTCTGGATGGTTGGGCGTTCACCTTGCAGGCTCCCAGTTATGGTCCGTTCATGCAGCACGCCGGTAACCGCGAACTGCGCGAAAAACTGTACCTGGCCTATAACGGTCGTAGTTTTCACGGCGATGAAAACGATAACTCGGCCATTATCCAGACGATTGTTTCGCTGCGTTACGAGCGGGCTACCCTGTTGGGGTACACAACTCACGCCGATTTTGTGCTGGAAGATAGCATGGCCGGTTCACGCGATAAAGTACAGGAGTTCCTGGATGAACTGGTGGCGTTCGCCCGCCCTGCCGCCGAACGCCAACTCGCTGAACTAACCGCTTACGCCAAAGCCAACGGCTTTCCGGAAGATACCCTTCAGGCGTGGGACAGCAGCTACTACGCTGACAAACTGAAAAAGGAAAAATACGACCTCGACGATGAAACGCTGAAACCGTATTTCAAGCTCGAGAATGTGCTGAATGGTGCCTTCGCGCTGGCTGAAAAACTATATGGTATTACGTTCCGGGAGCGCAGCGATATTCCGGTTTATAACCCCGAAGTACAAACGTTCGAGGTGTTCGATGCAGATGCCACGTTCCTGGCCGTATTCTATGGTGATTATTTCCCCCGTGTTGGTAAGCGTAGTGGCGCGTGGATGAACGATGTACGGGGGCAGCGAATGGAAGCTGGCGAGAATATCCGCCCACACATCATCAACGTCTGCAACTTCACGCGTCCTATTGACAACGTGGACTCGGCGTTGGAAAGCAAACCATCCCTCCTGACGTTTGGCGAAGTAACGACCCTGTTTCATGAGTTTGGTCATGCCCTGCACGGAATGTTAGCTAGTAGCCAGTACGAGAGCCTGAGTGGTACGAACGTCCCCCGCGATTTTGTCGAGTTACCCTCGCAGATCATGGAAAACTGGTGTTACGACCCCGAAGCCCTCAAGCTATTCGCCCGGCACTACCAGACGGACGAAGTGATTCCAAACGAACTAATCGAAAAAATCCGGGTCAGCCAGAATTTCCTGGCGGGTATGGCTACGCTGCGGCAACTCCGCTTTGGCTTGCTGGATATGTATTACCACAGCCAGAAACCAACCGGCGAAACCGTTACCGAGGTAGAGGAGCGCGTTGATGCCGTGGCTAATCTGTTCCCTCGCGTGGCCGGGGTAGCTACCAGTCCGGCATTCTCGCACATTTTTGCGGGGGGGTATTCCGCGGGGTACTACAGCTACAAATGGAGCGAAGTGCTGGATGCCGATGCCTTCGCCTTTTTCGAGGAAAAAGGGGGACTGGATAACAAAGCAGCCGCCGATAGTTTCCGACGGAACGTGCTGGAACGCGGGGGTAGCGAAAAGCCGATGGAGTTGTACAAGAAGTTCCGGGGGCGTGAACCGTCGCCCAAAGCCATGCTCCGCCGAAGCGGATTGATTGTGTAGATAGAGTCACTAATAGGTCTTATCCAAGCCATTTGCTGATTGTTGAACAGCCGATGGTTTGGAGAAGGCGTACTTATTTTAACGCGAACTATGGGATTTTTAACTGGATTTTTAGTTAGTTACGTGCCGTAGGCACATAATGTTTATAGCCATAGCGGTCATCTTATCTGCTGGCGTGTCGTAGGTACGCAACGGGTAGCCCTTGTCGCGTACCTACGGCCCGCCGACTGGCTCGTAAGGTTATTTTTTACAAATTTTCAGCCGCTATGCGGCCAAAAATCCCATAGTTCGCGTTAAATTCAGTGGTCAGTGAATCAATGTTAGCGCACCGGAATGACTGCTTACGTTGCCGGTAGTTGATTCAACGGTTAGTTGGTAGCTGTACACCCCCGTGTGGGCAAGTACTCCCAGATAAGTACCATCCCATTCGAGCAACTTATCCGAAACGGAAGTAATCGTCTGGTGGAAAACGACCTGACCCCAGCGGTTATAGATTGTCAACTGTCTGAGCCTACCCCGACAGGGATTGATAATTACGCTGAAGGTATCGTTTAAACCGTCTCCATTCGGGGTGAACGCGTTGGGAATAGCCAGGGCACAGGGGATAACGGCTACATTCAGGTTGTAACTGGTGTTGCAGTTGATAGCGGGATCATTGATGGTTACTTGATATTGAGTCGTTTGAGCAGGCTTTGCCCAGGTTTTTGCACAGGAGGGACAGGATAAGCCGTCTTTGGGTGACCAGCTATACACATAACCAGTACCAATAAAGTTACTGGCTATCAACTGAATACTGTCTCCCTGCATCACCAAAGTATCCCGCAAGGGGTTGCTGTTTAGCTGGCTGATAACCAGGTGCGTAGTTACGAGACTATCGCATAGCGGAGCCGCCCGGTGGATGCGGGTCTCGTAGGTGCCTGTTGTCCGATACGTACTATCGCCAACGACCAACTGACTACCCTGGCAAAGCGTTACCTGTTGCGTAGACCGGACGATGGGCAGCACCGTTAGCTCCGTTATGATAATACTATCGCAAAGGGGAGGTCGAGAAAACACGTTCCGGTAAGTGCCCGATTTCGTGTAGGTCGAATCACCCAGATGGTATGATTCTCCAGCGCACAAGGTCACCTGCCGGGTTGTTGGAATCGGGAACTGATTGACCTGATACGTCAGGCGCAGCGTTGTGGTACAGGCGGGGTTAAGCACAGACCGGGATTCTACATCTACCCAGTAGGTATCGCCCGGTTGGGGCCTCACCAGAATCGTTGCCGTGGTATCGCCCGTACTCCATCGGTGCCGGTCGAAACCAACCGGTGCCGCCAGTTGAATAAACGAACCCTGCTCCGTACAAACAGAGATGGCTTCCGGGGATACTTCCAGGCATTGCATGTCAAAGTAGGCGTAACCAAAGTGCCCGCCCTCCACACAGTCATGAGCTGTCACCTCCAGACTGAGTGACTGACCGGCATAGGCCCGTAGGTCCAGCACATGCGCCGTCCAGTCGCGGTAAAGGAGCCGCTCGAACAGATTGTCATCTTGTTGATACGTAAATCCCGCCGTTTGGTTAGTAGCTATAGCCTCATACGACCCACAGCTTATCGTGTCGCCGTTAACGGTTCGAATCACCAAACTAAAACCTGGCTGATGGTCGGGCTGGTGATTCGGATTTTGGAGTACCACCGCGAATTGATAGCGAAGCAACGGCTTTTCGGTAGGCACTACGGAGGTTGTCCGAAGCTGAGCTATGTACCCGCCCGGTTCCAAATCGCCGATTCGGACCGAGTGCTGGCTACCAGGTGCTACGACCGAAATTTTTTCCCGAACGTTTGGGTCATAACCATCGCTGAGGTTGGTAATGATGTGGCCGGGTTGTCCATCCCGTAAGTAGTTGCTCCCTGGCTCTAGCTTGTAATAAAGAGGAAAAATATATGGAGACATTTTGCCTGTCCATCGTTCCCAGCCCTGAAAAGAGCCTTCTTCAAAGCCAATAGTACTACAATCGACAGACTGACCACAACCGACAAAGTTCGTCAGTAGCCATCCTAAGGTGAGTAGTAAGAGCCGGACCATAACACTGATGTTACTTTTCTCAGAAACGTTAGACCAAGAAAAGATAGTATCAGAAAAAATGAAAAGCCGATGGAATTGTACAAGAAATTCCGGGGGCGCGAACCATCGCCCAACGCTATACTGTAACCTGTTAATCAGTACTTTTTCATCACGCGTATCAACTGCTTGCTGATGATTGCGTTGCCTTTGTCGGAAGGGTGTAGCCCGTCGTACGTCATGTTGATGGCCTCGGTGGGGTAGGGGTATTCGTCGGTTTCGGGGTTGAAGGGGACGTCGATGAAGGCCGGATATTTGTAGTTTCGGTACTGACCGGTTTTTGGGTCTTTCAGGCGCTTGTACTTCACCAGCTTCTTTACCTTTAGCCCGTTCGTGTGGTACAAATCGACCACCGGGAACTGTTCAAACCGACCGATGGAGTCAACGGCCAGTGCGAAGGATTCGAGTGATTGCCCGTTTTTGGCTTTATACGACCCGAAGGCATTGTTCTTGAAATTGGTCAGATACACAAAATCGGCCCGCTGCATGGGTGTAATCAGGATAATACGGGCGGACGGATTCAGGCTGCGGAGTTTGTCGATGATGATGCGAAACGAGCCGTAGACGGTGGCGTTGCCGGTACTGGTCTGGTAATCGGTAAAATGCCCAAGCGTTTTACCGCCCCACCAGTCATTGGTGCCCAGAAAGACCGAATAGACGTCGGCTTTCACTAAACTCAGTTTGTCAATTTCCTGCGCGATACGCACCGCCGTCCAGCCGTTGTACCCTTTGTTGGTGTAGTGAATATTCGGTAGTTTTTCGACGACGCGGGTCATGTATCCCTTCGTCACCCGGTTGCCGGTTTCGTTCAGGTGGTCGTTCAGGTACGTGATCGAATCGCCGAGGGCCGTCCAGGTTAGTTAGTCGTCTTTAAAGGAACTGAACAGGCCAATTAGGGCGACGAGCAGGAGTAATTTTTTCATCTGATTTTGACAGCCGGGTTAAAAAGACATTTATCTTACCAAAGCAAATTCCTGACTTGATTTAATGGCTGGCACTGCGCTATGATTAGCAGGCACAACGTCAGAAAACCAGACCCGGTCAGTAGGGGTAAAAAATAGTCAACCAAAACCAAACCAATCAACGATGAAAACAATCACCTTTTCCATCGACATCAAGTCATTTTTCCTGGGAGCACTCACCGTGGGTAGCATCCTGCTTTTAGCTAACTTCACCCCGGCCGATAAAACGCAGCCGGAACCGGCGTTGCTGGATACGCGCCGTTTTCAGATGATCGTCCACGAACGGGAAACGGTTATCCTGGACGCTAAAACAGGCCGCTTCATTGTGAACCCCAGTTACCTCGGCAGACCCCGGTGGGTGTCGGGTGATTTTGACGCCCTGCAAAGCGAGAGCCAGAAGAAGTAGTCCCCGGCACGACTTCGGGAATAGCTACTTTAGGTAAAGCTTTACTGCTCTTCCTCACCGTCCGTCTTGCCTTTTTTGATTTTGGCTCCGTTTAGGCTGCCTATTTTGTAGCTGAACGTGAGCCGGAGGCTGGAGTTGTAGATGTACTGCCGGAAATCCTGATTGAACTGCGCCGAGTTCAGCACCGACGTAAAGCGCATGCCGTTGGTCAGGAAATTTTCGGCGGCCAGCCCGATACTGCCCCGCTTGTTGGTGAACGATTTGCGCCCGCCCAGCGAATACTGCGCGAAGCCAATTCGGTAGCCCTGCAACTGTACATCGCGGCCCCGGTAGCCGAAGTTGGCCTGCGCGGCCCAGCCCTTGTCGAACTGAATCTGCGTGTCGAACCGCCCCCCCCAGCGAATACCCGTGTTGGTCAGCGTAATGGACTCGCCCGTGATGCCGAGGGCCAGGCCGCTGATGTAACGATACATGATATCGATGTTGGTGTTTACACTCCAGCGGGGTGTAATGTTCACCGTCGTAAAAATATTGGTGCCGTAATTATACTCCTTGCCCACGTTCTGCACCCGCGTTACCACTGCCCCCGCCAGGGTGTCAGACCGCTGACTGACGGTCTGAATATCGTCGCGGTTGAGCCGGGTGTAGAGCGACACGTTCAGGTACGTTTTTTTTGCGTTGGTACTAAATCCCAGTTCCACGCGGTCCGTCACTTCGGGTTTCAGGTAGGGGTTGCCAATGCGGATGTTGAGCGGGTTGGTGGCGTTGAAGTTGGGGTTTAAATCCTGAATGTTCGGGCGCTGGATGCGCCGGTTATAAGCGAATTTCAGCGTCGTTTTATCGTTGATTTTTCGCGACACATTAAAGCTCGGCACCAGCTTGCCGTAGTTGGGTATATTAATAGGCCCCTGGCTGGAAAGTCCCTGTCCGGTAGCCAGGGCATCAATGCTGGTGTATTCGTAACGCAATCCCCCTTTAACCGTTATTTTACTGGGCGTAATGAGCGTGTAGGCTACGTAACCAGCAGCCACGTTCTGGGCGTAATCGAGTGATCCCGCCGGGCGGCTGTCGTCGGGGGCAAAAGCGGACGAAGGCCCGGCCAGCAAGTACTGATACTGGCTGTTGACCTGCCGCCGGGTGTCTTTGGCTCCGAACTCGAGCCGCTGGTTTTTGCTCAGCGATGTCAGGTAGTCCGTTTGTAGCACAAACTCCTGACTGGTGTTGTAATTCAGGTTGCGCTGGCGGCTGCGTACAGTCTCTGTGGAGTCGAGCTGACTGGCATCGAAGTTATTGGTCAGGTTGTTACGGCTGAACTGGGAGGAGATACTAAACTCTTTTGCCGGTTCATCATCGACCTTTTTATACGTATGTAGGTAATCGACGTTCAGGTCGACCGAGTTCGATAGATCATGGCTGGTCACGTTTCGCAGCGCGGGCGCCGATACCACATCGCCCATAAAAGTACTGGTGGCAAACTGCTGGTCGCGGTTCAGGTTACGCACTCCAAACCGCGCCCCGGCGGTAAGCGACTGGTTGGGGGCCAGGTCGTAATCCAGCCCCAGTGCATACTGCCCAAACAGGCCCGTATCAAAACCATTAGCGTGTTGCCGGGTCTGGATAGGCTTGGCCGATTGCGATTGGAACGTGGTCTGGTTCAGATCTGAGGACGATGGGTTATAAATACCCCGCCCGTTGCCGTTGAGGTTTACGCCGAGTTTCCCTTTCCGAAAACTACCGTTCAGTCCCAGCGTGGAGGTTCGGTTGCCCGCGCCCGCGTCGACGTCTAAATGCAGCCCCTGCAAGGTGTTTTTCTTAGTGATTATGTTGATAATACCGCCACTGCCTTCGGCGTCGTATTTGGCCGATGGCGAGGTAATAACTTCCACCGTTTTGATCTGGTCGGCGGGAATCTGCCGGAGCGCGTCGGCCAGGTTGCCCGCCAGAATGGACGATGGTTTGTTGTTAATCAGCACCCGGATATTACTACTGCCCTGCAACGATACATTGCCCGTCAGGTCGACGGTGAGCATCGGTACTTTTTTCAGAATATCGGTCGCATCGCCCCCTTTGGCCGACAGATCGGCATCGGCATTATACACCAGTCGGTCCACCTTGTCTTCAATGAGGGCTTTTTTGCCTGCTATCGTCACTTCGGCTAGGGTGCGGATGCTGCTGGTGAGCCGGATAACGCCGAGGTCTTTGGTTTCTCCTTTCGTGACGACGACATCCGTAATCGTTTTGACTTTATAGCCCAAAAACGAAATCAGCAGTTTATACGTGCCGGGTGCTACGCGACTAAGCGAGAACTTACCCTTATCGTCGGCCACCGTTCCATCAACCAGCGCGTTGGCCGGCACCGTGTAAAGGGCAATATTCGCAAACTCGACGGATTTGGTCAGGGTCGAATCAACTACGTATCCCGTAATTTTTGCGCTGCCTTTGCCGGGTGTTTCACTGACCGGAGCAGGTGCGACCGGAGTTGGCTGAACAACGGGCGATTGTGCCAGGGCGACACTCGTTGTCAGTACGAGTAGAAGTTGGCTGGTAATGGTAAGCCACATGATGTAAAGTTGGTTGTATTCGAGATAAAGAGAGTAAAAGTGCAGATGGCGTTGCCAGGATGAAAATGAATGCGGCTGAATGCCGGTTCTGCCATACTCAATCCCTATAAATATAGGCTGAGTAGTTTTTGTCCTTGGCTCAATCCCGCGATAGAGAAGCAGGGGAGTGGCTAATATGCGGGTGGCATGCGTACACGACAGCCACCCGCATATTAGCCATTTGGGGCGATGAAAGGCATTGAAACACTACTTGATAAACGCGCCTTTTTCGTCGAAGAGAAGGTCTTTGCCCCCTACTTCCGCTTCGTACCGTTTACGGCCTTTGGCATCGACAATCTCGGCCGCTTCCTTTATTGACTTGCCCGCGTGATGTTTCGTTACATAGCTGCGTACCGATTCGGGCAGGGCCGATACGGTCATCGTCGTTTCGGTTTCCAGTACGGCCCCTTTTGCGTCAATGACGAGCGATAGCTGTTTCCCCTGATGGGTGAAACCCACCTCATAATTTCCATCTTCTTTCTCCCACTTCGCATTTTTTACGTCAGGATATAACCGGGCCAGCGTGGCTTTGGCCGCTGCCGGTACGTCGATGCTCACTGGAAGAACCAGGGTGGTGGGCGAAGTAGCAAAGGCAGTTGGTAGAACGGGGGCAGGAGCTAGCAGAAGCAGTATGCCCAGCGCGGTGAATAAGCGTGAATTTTTCATGGAATGTACGTTGGTTTATTCCACAAACGTAGGCAGACATACTGAAGCAATTCTGATGCCCTTAAGGCTAATCCATTTTTAATCCCGTCGAACAAACTTTTCAGGTACAAATCGCTTACTACCGCATGCGTTTCAACATCCGGCTACTTCACTACAGATTTGCTTTAGGTTTTCTCCCTTCCTTTACGTGAATTCGATACGGCTGTTGAAAGGAAAGAAGCCTGTTAAACTTAACAATAAGGAATAAAATGATGCGAATAACGCCCGTATACCTGTTCTTCTGGCTGTTATTCTTCGGTGGATTTAGCTACGGTCAGGATTCGCTCTCCCGCCGGACGCTGAGTTTCTACCTGGAACAGGGGCTGGCCAATAGTCCGCTGGTGGCCGAAAATATTAATTCGCTTAGCCTGAACCGCCTGGACAGTCTGCTGAATGTGGCCGCCAATAAGCCCTACGTGCAGGCCATTGGGCAGGTACTCTACGCACCATCCGGCAAAAACTTCGGCTATGACCAAAGTGCCACTAACGGCGGGCAATACACTGCCCTGATCCAGGCCAACAGAAACCTGCTGTATCGACGGAATCTACAGATTCAGAACAACCTCAACGCGGCCCTGCGGGACTCGCTCCGCAACACGCTCCTCATCAGCCGAAACGACCTCGCCAAAGGCATTACCGACCAGTATCTTACCGCCTGGCAGGATTATCAGCAGATGACTATTTACGGGCAGTTGGTCAGTACGCTCTCCCGCCAGAACGAAGCCCTCAAAGCCCTATTACGGTCGGCCTTATTCATGCAGTCCGACTATTTAGCCTTTCGGGTCGATCTGCAACAGAGCGAAATCAATTATGAAGGAGCCAAAGTGCAGTTTCTGGCCGATTTGCTGCTGCTCAACTCCATCTGCAACATTCCTGATACCAGCCGGGTGCAGCTCGAGAGCCCCGGCCTGACGGCCCGCCCCATCTTTACGCTCGACGACAACCCTTACCTGCTTCGCTACCGGTTCGACAGCCTGATTGTAGAACGTAACCGTCGGGTCATTGATATTTTTTACCGCCCCGCCCTCGACTTTGTGGTCAACGCCGGTACCAATGCCGTTAGCCCCCTGCTTATTGGCAGGCGGTTTGGCTTTAGCTTTGGCCTGAATTTCGTGATGCCGATTTACAACGGCGGACAACGGCGGCTGCAATACCAGAAGCTGAACGTTTCGCAACTCAACATCCAGAATTACCGCAACCAGTACATCAACCGCTATAACCTGCGGGTCAGGAGCATTACGGAGCAGTTACGGGTAAACCAGAATCTGCTGGAGCGCATCGACAAACAGAATACCGATGTCGAAAACCTGCTTACCATCAGTCAGGCGCGGCTCTACCGGGGTGATATGTCGGCTATTGATTACCTGCTGATTGTGCAGCGATTTCTAAACATCAAACTGAGCCTGAATCAATTAACCGTGCAGCGGCAACGGTTTGTCAGTGATTTTAATTACCGAAACTTTTAAAGAGCGAAAGACGGAAAGAGACAAAGAGCGAATGGCTGACGCGAGAGCCACACGCGTTAGCCACTTTCACTCTTTCGCTCATTCATTCGTTCGCTCTTTACAATATGACCCGATACCTATCCATTTTTTTCCTTGCTCTGCCCATGCTCCTTAGCCGCTGCGGATCGTCGTCATCGACTGATAACGCCACGGCAGCGGCTGACAGCGTGCGGCCCAAAACGCCCGTGTCCGTTACGCCCGTGGCGAGTGATACCTTCCGGCTCGAACGCACGTTTCGGGGCGTAACCTACTACCTGACCAACGGCGATATTAAATCGCCGATTGCGGGTTACGTAACGCATGTGTACGTGAAAATCGGCGAACAGGTGCGTAAAGGGCAGCCGCTGTTTGGGCTGGAAACCAAAGAAGCATTTGCACTGGGCGGCAAAAATTACCTCAACGACCCAACCCTTAAGAACATCGGCAAAATCACTATCCGCGCTCCCGAAGCGGGGCTGGTAACGCAGGTTCTGGCCGAGGAACGCGAATACGTGCAGGATGGAACACTGCTGGCCAGTTTTTCGGCCCCTGATATGTTCGTTTTTCTGATTGAAGTGCCCGCCGAGCAGGATTCGGCGGTGAACGTTGGCAGCCGGTGTATAATTCAGCTACCCAACGGGCGGCAGATTGGCGGGCATATTGCCCGGACGCTGGCCCTGACTGATTCGCTTTCCCAAACCGAGCGGTTCGTGGTCAAACCCGACCATCCGATGGTGCTGCCCGCCCGGTTGCAACTCAACATTACGTTTACCGATAAAGTCCACCAAAACACGCAGTCGCTGCCCGAGGGGGCGGTACTGAGCAACGAACTGCAAACCGAGTTCTGGGTCATGAAGCTCCTCAACGACAGTACTGCCGTGCGCGTGCCGGTCAAAACGGGGCTGCAAACGCCGGGGAAAATCGAAATTCTACGTCCGCACTTTCCACCCAACGCCCGCATCGTCAGTCAGGGCGGCTACGGGCTGGGCGATACGGCTTCGGTCGTGATAAACAAAGCTGCTAATGTCAAGTGAAAAGCCTCATACTAACCAGATAAGCACAGCCCGACCCGGATTCTTTCGGTTTCGGGTGCCGATTCTGGCGATTCTGCTGCTGTTACTGGCGGGGGGCTTCATGGCGTACCGCAGCATTCAGGTGTCGCTGTTTCCCGAAAAAACATTTCCCAAAATCAAAGTCATTGCCAACGCGGGCGACCAACCCGTCGAGCTGATGATGGTGGCCATTACCCAGCCGCTGGAAAACGCCGTGAACCAGGTCGAGGGAGTGCAGACGGTGCGGAGTGTCACCAGCCGGGGTAGTTGCGAACTGTCGATTTATCTGGACTGGAACGTCGACATCAACGTCTCGCTGCAACGGATCAATTCGTACATCAGCCAGATTCAGAACACGCTGCTGCCCAATACGAGCATTGCGGTGCAGCGGATGAACCCATCTATTCTGCCCGTCATGGATTTTGCCCTCGAATCCAATGGCCGCGACCTGATCGAACTCCGCAAATTGGCCCTTTATACCATCCGGCCGTTTCTGAGTCAGGTGCCGGGCGTGTCGAACGTGCAGATTATGGGCGGCCGTACTAAAGAATACTGGATCGTTTTGCGGGCCGATAAACTCGCGACGCTGAACGTGACCCCGGCGGCCATTACCACCGCGCTGACTAACACCAACTTCGTACAGGCCGACGGGCTGGCCTCCGATTACCATCGGCTTTACCTGACCTTGACCGACGCGACAGTTCACTCAAAACAGGACGTAGAAAACATCGTTATCCGCAGCAATGGACAGCGCGTGTTGCGTCTCGCCGACGTGGCCACGGTGGAACTCCACGAGCAGCAGGAATTTACCCGCATCGAAGCCAACGGCAAGCAAACCGTGCTGGTCAACGTCGTAAAACAACCCACCGCCAACCTCGTCAAACTCAGTGCCGACATTGCCCAAAAAGTGCGCGATCTCAAAAACGTGCTGCCCGCGGGGATTACGCTTACGCCCACCTACGTTCAGGCCGATTTTGTGAGTACCGCCGTCAAAAGCGTGACCGACAGTATTTTAATCGGGCTGGCTTTAGCCATTATCGTGACGAGTTTATTCCTACGGTCGTTGCGGGCAAGTGCGGTTATTTTGCTCATTATCCCCGTCGTGCTGGCCACAGCTATGCTGGTGTTATACGCCATTGGCTTCACCCTCGACATTATGACGCTGGGCGGCATTGCGGCTGCCATCGGGCTGATTATCGACGATGCGGTGGTGATTGTGGAGCAGATTCACTCGGTGGAAGAAGATCATGACGGTGAATCGACCCCGCAGACCATTCAGCAGGCCATCAGCTACCTGTTTCCGGCCATGATTGGCTCGTCCTTGAGTACCATCGTAATTTTCCTGCCCTTCTCGCTGATGAGCGGGGTGGCGGGGGCGTTTTTCAAGGTGCTGGCCACCACGATGGTCATTACATTGGTCTGCTCGTTTCTAATTACGTGGCTGGGCTTACCAGTGGTGTATGGCCTGTTCAGCTTTCTGAAGAAGAAAAAAGGCGCATCCGAAACTCACCCCAGTATCGGTAAGTGGCTGTCGGTGTTTATCCACCGGCCCGTGCTGGCACTGATATTGTCTGGCGCCATGGGCGTGGCCGTCTATTTGATCTACAGCCGTCTGGAAACGGGTTTTCTACCCGAAATGGACGAAGGGGCCATCGTCCTCGACTATTTTTCGCCCCCTGGCACGTCGCTCGATGAAACCAACGTCATGCTCACGCAGGTCGATAAACAGATTCGGACCATCCCCGAGGTTCAGGCGTTTACGCGCCGGACGGGGGCGCAGATGGGCTTTTTTATCACCGAACCCAACCGGGGCGACTACCTCATCAACCTCAAAGAAGACCGCAGCCGCACCACCGACGAAGTGATTGACGAACTGCGCGGCAAAATCGAAGCCACCCAACCCGCCCTGAACGTCGATTTCGGGCAGGTACTGGGCGATATGCTCGGCGATTTGATGAGTACGCCCAGCCCGGTGGAGGTCAAGATTTTCGGCAACGACCCCGCCAAACTCCGGCCCATTGCCCAGAAAGTCAGCGATATAGTGACAAAGGTACAGGGTACTGCCGACGTGTTCGACGGCGTGGTCATTGCCGGGCCGTCGGTGGTGTTCAAACCCATTCCCGGTATGCTGTTGAACTACGGCCTGACCCCGATGGATTTGCAAAACCAGCTACTCACCAAACTACAAGGCAACGAAGTCGGGAATATCTTAGAGGGCAACCAGTTCGTAAAAATGCGGCTCAAATACCCCGACGCGGGTAGCAACCTGACCGCCCTGCGCCAAAGCCCCATCTTCACCGCCGACGGACGCAGCCGGTTGCTGTCCGATTTTACGGCGGTCAGCGTCGATTCGGGGTCGGCTGAGATCGAACGTGAAAACCTCCAGCCCATGATTCCGGTCACGGCCCGGCTCTCGAACCGCGACCTCGGCAGCGTGATTCGGGATATTCAGCAACAGGTGGGCAGTCAGGTGTCCCTAACGGCGGGGCAGCACATCGAATACGGTGGGGCCTACGCCCAGCAGCAGCAATCGTTTCGGGAGTTGCTGATGATTTTGATTTCGGCGTCGCTGCTCGTATTTGTAGTGCTGCTGTTTCTGTTCCGGGATTTGAAGGCCGCCGGGCTGATTCTATTCATATCGATATTGGGCGTATCGGGGTCGTTCATTGCGCTGTTCATCACCAAAACCCCGCTGAACGTGGGCAGCTACACAGGCATCATTATGATTGTAGGTATCATTGCCGAAAACGCCATTTTTACTTTCCAGCAATTTGCCAGTCACCACAAAACCGCGCCCGTTGCCGAGTCCATCGAGTTTGCGATTTCGGCGCGTATCCGGCCCAAACTCATGACCGCCACCAGTGCTATTATGGCTCTGTCGCCCCTGGCGTTGGGCATTGGCCGGGGGGCGGAGTTGCACCAGCCGTTAGCCATTGCAGTCATTGGCGGGTTTTTCGCGGCTCTGCCGTTGTTACTGTTGATTTTTCCCGGGTTGCTTCGCTTAGCCTACAAAGATGAACCAGTACGTACTTAATTTTTAACCCTGTAAACTTGTGTAGCATGAAAACAATACTGACTTCTGTTATTTGCCTGTGTATAGCAGGCAACCTTTACGCCCAGTCGCCAATGAATTACCACCTCATCAAAAAAACGGTCGTCGGGGGCGAGGGCGGCTGGGACTACCTGCTGGCCGACGCCGATGGGGGACGTTTATACGTCTCGCACGGTAATCAGGTGGAGGTGCTGGATCTCAAATCCCACGAAAAGCTGGGCGTTATCTCGCCTACACCCGGTGTTCATGGCATTGCCGTAGTGCCCGGTACTTCTGTGGGTTATTCAACCAATGGCCGACCTAACACGGCCACGATGTTTGACGTAAAGACAATGAAGGCCACCAAAGAAATTCCAACCGGCAAAAAGCCTGACGCGATTATGTACGATGCTTTTTCCAAACGGGTCTTTATTTTTAATAACGAAGGCAGCAGCGCCACGGTGCTGGATGCGCCAACTGGCAACGTAGTGGGCACGGTTGACCTGGGTGGAGCGCCCGAAGCCGCTGTTTCCGACGACCAGGGGACGGTTTTTGTGAATCTAGAGGATAAAAATCAGGTGGCGGTTTTCGACGCCAAAACGCTGGCCGTGAAACACCACTGGTCGCTGGGAACGGGTGAGGAACCCACCGGGCTGGCGTTCGATAAAGTACACCACCGCCTGTTCAGCACCTGCCATAACAAGGAAATGGTAGTGCTTGATTCGCAGACGGGCAAAATGCTGGCAACCGTTCCCATTGGGAGTGGCGTAGATGGGGCCGTGTTCGATACCTCGACCGGTTCGGCCATCAGTTCCAACGGCGAAGGGTCGCTGACGGTGGTAAAAGAAACGAAGCCCGGCACGTTTGAAGCCGTTCAGACGGTAGCGACCCAGCGTGGTGCCCGCACCATCACGATTGATCCTATTAGTCACCACATCTTCGTCACCACCGCTGAATACGGCCCCGCACCAGCCGCCACCACGGAAAACCCACGCCCGCGCCCTTCGGTGGTGCCGGGTAGCTTTACCGTGCTGGAGTATAGCAAATAACTATTTTTTATTTTATTTTTTGTCGTTCCGACCGCAGGGAGGAATCTCAAGCCTGATTATTTACGACATTGAGATTCCTCCCTGCGGTCGGAACGACAAAAGTTGGTCTATTTTTCAAGCAGAAAAGAGGTTAACACCACCCTAATCCCCCGTTTAGTACCTCATGACCCAGGCCCGTATCGAGCACTACCTGAACGACCATCTGACCACCCGTTACCCCACCGTTACGCGCTGGCTGGCGGCCCGACTGACCACGGAAAACTTTCGGGGCCTTCCGCTAACGGCGTTGGTTGGGTTGCTGATTATCACGGTCATGACTCTCTCCGAAGTGGCCGAAAATATTGTTAACACGGAGTCGATGGTGCAGGTCGATACCGCCTTTACGCACTGGCTGTTTCAGGCGCGTACATCGGACATGAGCCAATTTTTTTACGGCGTTACCTGGATGGGTTCGATTTACGCGACTGTCGGTGCGCTGGTCATTGGGTCAATCGTTTTGTTCCGGCAGCATAAACGGCGGAATGTGTTCATTCTGTGGTTTGTTGTGGTCGGTATGGCCGCATCCGTCCAGTTGGGTAAGCGTACGTTTGTGCGGGCGCGTCCTGCGCAGGTGGCCTATTACCCCGAAACGGGCTACTCCTTTCCCAGCGGGCATTCGGCAACGGCTATGGCTATGTACGGACTTCTGGGGTACTGGTTCATTCGGGGCGCTCGCCGGTATCGGGGACTGATTGGACTGGGTGCCGTCTTGCTGATTCTGGCGGTGGGGTTCAGCCGGATTTATCTCGGCGTTCACTTTCTGAGCGATGTGCTGGGCGGTTACCTGCTCGGTATCTGCTGGGTGATAGTGGGTATTGTCCTGACCGAATGGCAACGCACCACGCACGCGTCGGAGGTGGGGTAGAAAACGGTTTCTTCCGGCAATCACTTTTGTCATGCTGACGAAGGAAGCATCTTAAACATTCATAACAGACCGATAAGGATGCCTTAAGATGCTTCCTTCGTCAGCATGACAATGACGCTTAAACCAAACACGACTCATGCAACTCAATCCTGCTCCACCTTTAACCATTGTTCTGATTCGCCACGGCGAAAAGCCCATTCAGGGAGACAACCTGTCGCCACAGGGATTCAACCGGGCGTTGCAGCTACCCACCGTTCTGCACAATCGATTCGGGGTTCCTAACCACGTATATGTACCCGCGATAGGAACGGATATCACTACCACCCATGCCCGTATGTTTCAGACCGTTACGCCCTTTGCCATTCAGTATAACCTGGGTATCAACTCGAAGTTCGATGAGCATGACTATACCGGCATTGCCGACCATGTACGGACGAAAACGGGGCTGGCCCTGTTCGTCTGGGAGCATCACGCCATTCCTGAACTGGCAAAGGCGATGGGCATCAGTAACCCACCCGACTGGCCCGATGACGACTACGACAGCATCTGGATTATTGCCGCCAACCAGCTGGGCAATCTTGTACTGACGATGGATAAACAACACATCACACCCGCCTGATACCCGTATCTTTGTCGGGAGAAATCCCCGAATGAACGGACCTATTGATGACACCGATACAGAGAATTTTGACCAATGTTCTGTTAATCACTATGCTACTCACCTTGGTGAGTGCGCGGGTGCTGGCGCAGTATCCCATGATTAACGGTAGCCCGGCCGGGCGTTCGCTGCTGACTAAGGGGCTGGATCAGGTGTACGATTTGGAATTTTTGGAGGCCGAACACACATTTGCCCAGTTGGATAAACTGGTGCCACGGCACCCGGCCGTCGATTTACTGCGGGGCGTGAGTTTGTTTTACCAGTGGTTTCCGGCCCGCACCAATTTGGCGCTGCAGCGCACCTGTATCCAGCAACTGGAAAAGGCCGCCCGTAAAGCCGAAGACTGGCAGCAGTCACTCAAAAAGAGCGGAGATGACAAGGCCGCTTTGCCCGAAGCCATGTTCGTTTATTTCACGGCTCAGGCCATGCTGGCCAAAATAAGCCACTACGAACATGAAGTCATAGCCACTGTCCGCTACGCGAAAAACGCTTACCCATTTGTGCAGAAGGGTAAAGCTTACCAACAGCACTACCCGGATTTTTACCTCTCAACGGGTTTGTACAATTTTTACCGGGACGTGTACCCCGAAATTCATCCGTTCTACAAAACAGTAGCCTGGGTAATGACGGCAGGAAATAAGAATCTGGGGCTAAGTCAGCTACAAATCGCTACCAAACAGGCATTGTTCGTGCGTACCGAAGCCATCCTGTACCTGACCCATCTGCTGACGGACTACGAAAACCGACCCACCGAAGCCCTGCCTTACCTGGCGCAACTAACGGTCCGCTACCCCAACAACCCGTACTGGCGCTACAAATACGCCGAGGCTCTCCTGAACGCGCATAAAATAGATTCCGTACCGCCGTTGATTCAGCAGACAATGGCCGGTGATGCTCCGGTTTATAAACAAATGAACTGTGTTAAAAATCAAGCCGCCTGACGCAATTTTGGCGCGTAATCCGCCTGATAGTCCTCATCGAAACGAACCACCGCAAAGGCCTGACGAAGCAACTTATTACACACCGCAATCAAGGCTAATTTAGGCGGTTTG
>JBBSTD010000118.1:0-19087 GCA_038236215.1 Cytophagales bacterium
AAACGCCCAACAGCCTGGTGCTGTCGGTCAGTGGCCTGCCCTCTGGACTTAACTTTGTGGCCCCTTCAACCATCTCGGGCACGCCTTCGGTGTCGGGTGTGAGTACCGTGACCGTCACGGCCACTGATCCGGGGAGCCTGTCGGCCAGCACCAGCTTCACCATCACGGTGAATCCGGCCGCCGGAACGCCCCCACCACCCAGCGGTACCTTCAGCATTACCAGCGTGCAGAACATCAGTTGCCAGGTGCTCTCGGTGGGCCAGCGGAGGCTAACCTTCAATCCCCAGTACGCGGGTGTCAATGGTGCCCCCATCAGCTTCTCGGTGGCTAATGAGATGGCCCCCACCACCAACCCGGGGCCTTACAGTCTGGATTTATACACCGACAATCCGGTGGTGACGCTCCAGGCGGTGGAGAGCGGCATCAGCAGCAGCTTTGCCTACAACTGGCTGGCGGCCTGTAGTTCCTCGACGGCCAACACCCCGCCCACGGTGGCCAATCCGGTTTCGCCCCAGTCGGCCACGGTGGGTGTCGGGTACACGCTCTCGCTGGCCATGGTGTTCACCGATGCCGAGACGCCGAATCAGTTGACACTGTCGGTGAGTGGATTGCCCGCGGGGCTGAATTTTGTGGCCCCTTCTACCATCTCGGGTACGCCCTCGATGTCAGGAGTAAGCACGGTGACAGTGACGGCCACTGATCCGGGGAGTATGAGTGCCAGCACCAGCTTCACCATCACGGTGAATCCGGCCGCTGGAACGCCCCCACCACCCACAGGTACCTTCAGCATCACGGGGGTAACCACGGTGAGTTGCCAGGTGCTGAGTGCGGGGCAACGGAGACTGAGCTTCAATCCCCAGTATGCGGGCGTGAACGGGCAGCCCATCAGCTTCTCGGTGGTCAATGAGATGCTGCCCACAACGGCCCCGGGGCCCTACAGTCTGGACCTGTACACGGACAATCCGGTCATCACCCTGAAAGCCGTGCAGAGCGGGGTAGCGAGCCAATTCAGTTACGGCTGGCTGGCGGCCTGCAATCCGGGTGCCCGGCAGGCAGCCAGGCCGGTAGCGGACTCCCGCCTGAAGGTGCTGGTGCTGAGTAACCCCACCGATAGCGAAACGGCTCAGGTGGTAGTGAGCGGGGTAGCGAGTCAGGCCCTATGGCTTCGGGTGGTTGATGAGCGGGGTCATGCCGTGAGTCAGCTGGCGCTGGACGGCTTCGATCCGGGTCAGGTGCTGCGCGTTGGTCTGGGCCGGGGTGCTGGTTTGTACCTGCTGGAGGTGCGCACGGCCAGCCAGGGTCAGACGGTGAGGATCCTCAAAGGCAAGTAAAATTATACCGTACTTTATCCCAGGGGTGGCGCATTTTACCGCTACCCCTGGGATAAAGTACGGTACGCCCAGCGTTACGTGCGTGAGGGCCCCAATTTCCTGAGCCGTACGTACGCAGTCGATAAAAAAAAGTGACTGTCCAGACCCGGACAGTCACTTTTTTTTTGAGAAACTAAGCCTACTATTTCTTTTTAATATCCCCCCGGATTTCGCCTGCCGGGTGAGCTGCCGAATGCAGATTGACATAGTAAAAACCTGCCAGCATGCTATCTACTTTCGACTGAGCCAACGCGGCTGTAGTACCCGTAATGGGACTGGTCACCGATTTGAACGCTACATCGACACCCCCCGTGCCATCGGCTTTCGTTATCTTGTGCAAATGGCCCATCGTTGGGGTAAATCCCTGATAGGTGACCGTATAACTTAACACCCGGGTAGTTGTGTTCAACGTACCGTCGAAGGTTCCGGTAGCGGTTGACGGCGTTGGGTTCGGCTTTTCGCTGGCTCCGTTTAGAGTAGCCGTTAACGCGACCATGTCTTTTGGCGCATTTATAAACGATAAACCAGCAAGGCCCAGCACTAACAGGGCGGCAATGGATAAAAGGCTTGTTTTTTTCATGAGCATTCCTATGTTAAGACTAGTTAGATAACTAAGTAGGGTCAAGTTAGTTAGGCCCTTATCCGTAAACAGGTTATACCGTGTATAGTTTGATTAGTACGCCTTATTCTTTACTTACACGACAATAAAAACGGGTAAATGGCGTAAAATCACCTTATTCATACCCATGTTGACCCGGATTATCATCCATTTGTCAGAATATTTCCAAAACGAGTCAGAATCTTCTAATTTTGACCCGCCACCCGAACCCATGTTCTGATACGGGTGGTTTTATCGGTAGCGTATTCATTTCAGTAACCCGTTATTCCTGTTAGTTATGGCTTTTGATGTAGATATGATTCGGCGCGTGTACGCAACCCTGGGCGGACGTGTAGAGGCAGCCCGAAAGGCAGTTGGTAAACCGCTGACCCTGTCGGAGAAAATTTTATACAGTCACCTTTTTTCCGGTGCTACCACCCAGGCATTCGAGCGGGGTAAAGCCTACGTGGACTTTGCTCCCGACCGGGTGGCCATGCAGGACGCTACGGCCCAGATGGCCCTGCTGCAATTTATGCAGGCGGGTCGGCCGCAGGTAGCTGTTCCCTCAACCGTGCATTGCGACCACCTGATTCAGGCCGAAGTAGGCGCGGATAAGGACCTGGATATTGCTAAAAGCAAAAACAAGGAGGTCTACGACTTTCTGGCGTCTATCTCGGATAAATACGGAATTGGTTTCTGGAAACCCGGAGCCGGTATCATTCACCAGGTCGTGCTGGAAAACTACGCGTTTCCCGGTGGTATGATGATCGGTACGGATTCTCACACGCCCAACGCGGGTGGTCTGGGCATGATTGCCATTGGCGTGGGTGGGGCTGATGCCTGCGACGTGATGGCGGGTCTGGCCTGGGAATTGAAAATGCCGAAACTTATTGGTATCAAACTAACCGGCAAACTGAGCGGCTGGGCTTCCGCCAAAGACGTTATCCTGCGGGTGGCTGGTATCCTGACCGTAAAAGGCGGTACGGGCTGCATCGTTGAGTACTTTGGTGAAGGAGCCGAAAGCCTGTCGGCTACCGGCAAAGGAACCATTTGTAACATGGGGGCCGAAATTGGGGCAACCACATCTATTTTTGCGTACGACGAGAAAATAGGGGACTACCTGCGGGCTACCAGCCGGGCCGAGATTGCCGAGGCTGCCGGAGAGGTACGAGCAAACCTGCGGGCCGACGAAGAGGTTTATGCCGACCCTGCTCAATACTACGACCAACTGATCGAAATTAACCTGTCGGAACTGGAACCGCACATCAATGGACCTTTTACGCCCGATCTGGCCTGGCCGCTGTCCAACTTTGCCAAAGCGGTGAAAGAAAACAACTGGCCTGCCAAGCTGGAAGTAGGGCTTATTGGCTCCTGCACCAACTCCAGCTACGAAGATATGACCCGCTCGGCCTCGGTGGCGGCTCAGGCAACGGTCAAGAACCTGAAAGCCAAAGCGGAGTTCACCGTGACCCCCGGTTCTGAACTGGTCCGGTTTACGGCCGAACGCGACGGTTTGCTCGATACGTTCGAGCAAATTGGTGGCGTAGTACTGGCCAACGCCTGTGGTCCCTGTATTGGGCAATGGGCGCGGCACATGGACGACCCAACCCGCAAAAACTCGATCATCACCTCCTTCAACCGGAACTTCGCTAAGCGGAATGACGGTAACGCCAGCACGCACGCCTTCGTGGCCTCGCCCGAAATCGTGACGGCCCTGGTTATTGCCGGCGACCTGACATTTAACCCGATGACCGATACGCTGACCAACGAAGCTGGTGAGCAGGTAAAACTCGATGAGCCGCAGGGTATCGAGCAGCCGGTTAATGGCTACGCCGTTGACGACGCCGGGTATCAGGCACCCGCCGAAGATGGTTCGGGTGTGCAGGTTATCGTGTCGCCAACGTCCGACCGTCTCCAGTTGCTGGAGCCGTTCAAGGCGTGGGAAGGAACGGACCTGCACGGGTTGAAACTGCTCATTAAAGCCAAAGGCAAGTGTACTACCGACCATATTTCAATGGCGGGTCCCTGGCTGAAGTATCGGGGTCACCTCGACAATATCTCGAACAACATGCTGATTGGCGCGGTGAACTTCTACAATGAGAAGACCAACACCGTTAAAAATCAGCTAACCGGCGAATACGGCGAAGTGCCAGCCGTGCAGCGGGCGTACAAAGCTGCCGGGGTTGGTACCATCGTAGTGGGTGATGAAAACTACGGCGAAGGTTCTTCCCGTGAGCACGCGGCTATGGAACCCCGTTTCCTGGGTGTTCGGGCCATTCTGGTGCGTTCATTCGCCCGGATTCACGAAACGAACCTGAAAAAGCAGGGGATGCTGGGGCTGACGTTTGCCAATCCGGCTGATTATGACAAGGTGCAGGAAGACGACACCATCGAAATCAATGGCCTGACCGAGTTTGCGCCGGGCCGCCCGCTGGAAGTCGTGCTGCACCACGCCGACGGTACGGAAGACGAGTTTCCGGTCAACCATACCTACAACGAAGGCCAAATCGAGTGGTTCAAAGCGGGTGCCGCGCTGAACATCATTCGGATGAAGCAGAACGCGTAGTTTTTCGCATCCTTAACACAAACCCGGTTGACTTCGAAATCAGCCGGGTTTTCTGTATTATCTACAAAGGTCAAGGTTAGTTTTGGTAAAAACGTTGGTACACTCGTTCCTCAATCAACCGGCAAAATTCCTCAAATACGGCTTTATCCAGAATAATCGGCATCGACAGAATCTTCATTGGGATAGCCGGGTTACCGAGCTGGTAAGGCGGCTGGGCATACGGGAAGTCATTGACCTGGAACCCCTGCCGTTCGTAAAAACGAATCCGCGGTTTACTTAGGTCATCCGTCGGGAGTTCGGCTTCCAGCATGTAATACGTAACGGGGATATTGAGTATCTGCGCAAGGGCCTCCTGACCCAGTTGCCGACCGCGCCGGTCGGGGTCGATGGCGAAGTGCTCGATGAACAGCACACCGGCATCGGGCCACTGCCAGTAACTAATGAATCCAACGGGTTGCCCGGCCTGAACCAGGGCGCAGAGGTGCAGGTCCGGATTGGGGAGGAGCTGGATGAGTAAATCAAAATCCCGCCGTTCTTCGGGTGGGAAAGCGGTTTCATACCAGCTTCGTATGAGCGTTAAGTAGGGATGAGTCCCCGTGATGCGTACCAGCTCCATGAACTAGTCGAGCCCTGCCACCGCTTTTCTGAGCGCGTCGAACTGGCGTTTCTCTTGCAGTACTGCGGGAGCCGCTACCCGTTCCCGGCAGTCAAAAATAGCGCAGCGTTCGCAGGTCTGGTTCACCACCCGGAACGGAATATCGTGCAGGGATTTCACGCCAGCCGGGTTGTTAAGGAACTTCATTTTGCTTTTCAGGGTATCGTTGACCGCAAAGCACATCGACAGGCTTATGTTTTGCCCGGAGGCCGGCTGGAACGGATGCGCCACCGAGATAATCAGGTATTGATGGCCGGAATCGGCATATTCGGAGAGCTGCGCCCGGCAAAGGATACCGTCGAATGATTTATGCTGCTGGATATACTGCAACTCCTCCAGGATGGTCCAGGCAATCCACCGGCGGCAGAAATGCTCGTCGACAATACCGCGCGGTCCCTGCTTCCGGGACAGGTGCATCTCTTTGGTCAGCTGGAAGGTAATCTGGCCGGGGGTGTGATTGAAGCGGTAAAAAAACAACTGGTCGATGCCAAACTGACTGGGCAATACCGTACTGAGCCGGTAGAAAAACTGCTCGGGCGTTGTCTTGAAGTGATCGATGAGTTGTAGAAAGTCATCGTTATGCCAGGTGTCGCGGGCAAACAGGTCGCTTAACTTCGCCACCAACTTCTCCCGCCGAATCAAAATGGCACCGGCAAAATAGGATGCTTTATAGTTGTTCAGTATCTGTTCGAACGACTCGGCTTCTACCCAGGAATAGGTAGTAGGCCGGTTCTTTAACTGCATAAACTGGAAGCCTACTTCCCGGGCCAGAATAAAGACCCGCTGCTCGGCCGACAAATCGGCGTTTAGGTACAGGGTGTTCTTTTCGGGCCGGAAAATGGAGCGCAGGGCTACTAGTTCCGGCTGCGTATTGGCATCGAAGTGTTCAAGCCGGATGGCGTAGCGGGTCTTGAGCAGGTTGATGAGCAGGGCTTCACCCACCACCTGATCAGCGGGGGCAAACTCGTTTAGAAACCGGTCGGCATCGGCTTCGATATCGGGAAAGTAGTTGTCGTGCAGTTCCTGATACGACCGCAGCATGGTCAGGTACAGCCGCTCCACGCTCATGTTGTAGCTGAGGGCAATATCCATGAAGGTGCGGACCATGGCGCTCACTTTAGCGGGCGCTTCGGCCAGCAGTTCGAGCAGGTCGGAGGGGTCGATGCCGAAGAGTTCGAGCGGAATCTCCGTCAGGAATTTAGAGCGCAAGAGGTCGGAGATGGGCTCCAGTTTCTTACTGAGTTTCAGCGAAACCAGCGAGTCATAGTCTACCTGCAGGGCATTGGCCAGGGCCGAAATCTTATCGGTTTTTGGGTATTTTCGCCCCTTTTCGATTTCGGTTACGTAGGATATGGATAAACCTGATTGATGGGCCAGCTCGCTGACCGAAAGCCCTTTGTCGAGCCGTAACTGACGAAGTTTGAGGCCAAATAATAGGCGGATATGATCGGCGGGGAGGTTCAAAGGGTTGCGCGTTAAGTGTGTAGTGGCTCGGACTGGTCACCCAGCAGGGGATTCACATTCCAGGCCCGGGCCGTATCGTAGTGCAGGTAACCACTAGCCGTGTACAACGGGCTGGACACGTTATTGGTATACAACTGGCCGGTTCCCAGTCCCTGCGGGAGTAAGTGCTTAAACTGGCCGGTATACTGGGCAATGGCATTCAGGCCGATGTTCGATTCCAGGGCGGAGGTAATCCACCAGCCGATATTAAGTCGGCCAGCGAGTTCGATCCACTCATCACAATGGCGTAATCCGCCCAGCAGGGTAGGTTTCAGGATAATAAACTGGGGCTGAATCTTTTTCAGCAACCGGTATTTTTGCACGTATTCCATCTGTCCGATCAGTTCCTCATCGAGCGCAATGGGCAGGGGCGAATGGCGGCAAAGGTCGGCCATTACGTCCGGCTGGCCCGCCCGGATGGGCTGCTCAATCGAGTGCAAATCGTAGGAAGCCAGCTTGGTCAGTTTGCTCATGGCCTCGTCGGGCGTGAAGGCCCCGTTGGCATCCACCCGAAGGGTAATCTGGTCGGCAGAGTGCCGGGACCGGATCATGGCCAGCAGTTCGCACTCTTCCTCAAAATGGAGGGCACTGATTTTTAGTTTCAGGGTGGTATACCCGGCGGCCAGCTTCTCGTCAATCTGTTCCCGCATGAATGCCTGACTACCCATCCAGATCAGGCCATTGATGGGTAAAGCCCGTTCACCGGTCGTAAAATCGGAGGGTTTGATCAGCCGATGTCCACCGGCCAGAAAGTCGAGCATGGCCGTTTCAAAACCGAAAAGGATACTCGGAAACTGCGGGCTGATGACCTGATTGAGAATGATGGGCAGGTTCCAGCTAAACAGCTGAAGATCCAGTTCATTGAAGTCCTGACAGCACTGCTCCAGGCACTCATCAAAGTCGGGCCGGTCGTCATGACTTAGCCCCACCAGCGGACCACATTCGCCGTACCCAATAACCGACAGATCCTCATCGTCGTACAGGCGAACGATGTACGACGTTTTCTGCGTGAGGGTGCCGCGCGACGTACCTGCTTCGAAGCGAAAGTGCAACGTGTATGGAATGAAGTCGACTTTTAAACTCATTGGTCAGGTGGGCAGGGCAAAAAATTATCAGTCCTAAAAGTACTACTTTTGATGGCTCAGGCGGGCAATAATACGAAAATAATAATGAAGCGTTCGGTCAGGGAATGGGTACTCAGTCCCTTCAGCGGGGTATACGGACTAGTAACCGATATCCGTAATTGGCTCTATGATAATGCCTTATTAACGACTCAGCGGCCAAATGTTCAGTCTGTCAGTGTCGGTAACTTAACGGTTGGGGGAACCGGAAAGACACCCATGGTTGAATTTTTGATTAAACGGTCGCTGGCAGCCAGCGAATTTCGGGCGGGCGCACTGGCTACGCTGAGCCGGGGGTATGGCCGAAAGACAACCGGATTTCGGGTAGCCAGCGATGCCGACACCGCCGACACCATCGGCGATGAACCCCGGCAACTCTACCGTAAGTTTAACCCCGCCGTTCGGGTGTGTGTAGGGGAACGCCGGGTCGAAGCGCTTGAATCCCTACTCGAACTGCATCCGGAAACGAAACGGGTTCTGCTCGATGATGCCTTTCAGCACCGCCCCCTAACTCCCCACGTGTCTATTTTGCTGATGGATTATAATCGCCCGTTTTACGACGACCGGCCCTTCCCCGGCGGTCGGCTCCGCGAACGACGGAAAGGGGCCCGCCGGGCTGATGTGCTGGTAGTGACAAAATGCCCCCTTACGTTGCCCGTTGCCGAACAGACGGAAATCGCGCATCGGATTCGTCCGTATACCCATCCCGAAACACCGATTTTTTTTGCCGGGCTGGCCTACGAGGCTCCCGTATTCTTTGCTACGGGACAAACGGTAACGAACCTCCGGGCGGTGGTGCTGGTATCGGGTCTGGGCAACGCCACGCCCCTGGAGCAGTACGTCCGGCAAACATTCCGCCTGGTTCGGCACACCCGTTTTGCCGACCATTACCCCTACACCCGCCCGACACTGGAGCAACTTATCAACGAGCTACCGGCGGATGCATCCCTGCTCACAACCGAAAAAGACTGGGTAAAACTCGATGCCCTGCTCACACCCGCCGAGCGGGAAACCTGGCCCCTGTATTACCTGCCGGTGGCCATGCAGTTTTTAGCCGGTCAGGAACCCGCTTTCCTGGCCGTAATGGACGGGATGGTGCTTAAAAATCGTTAAATACCCAGTAACGGCTACCAGTAGTATTCTGCTGTCCGGCGTTTTGACGTACTTTTGATGGAATGAATCGACGGTTACTCCTACTTTTTTTATTGATCGGGCTGGTCAGCACCGGCCGGGCGCAGCAATTTCCGGGTTCAACCCAGCCGGGTGGCTTTCCCGGTGGGTTTGGTGGACGGCAGACGATGCCTACCTCCACAACGGCCCGCACCGGTAATGGAATCATCGACGACTCGACCAAAGTTATTTACGGCCCCAAATCAACCCGGTACGTACTGGAAGACGATATTTTCAACAACCGGAAGAAGTTATACACCATGGATACGACCATGGATAATGTACACCGGTATACCTACGTACAGCGGAGCCAGAATCTGTACCAGGACCTGGGCGCCCTTGGCACACCCATCCGGCCGGTATTCGTGCAGGAACCTATGCAGCTGGGTGCCCAGTCGGGGTATTCTGTATTCGACCCGTATGCGTATCAGACGATGGGGGTGAAGTATTTCAATACGAAATCGCCGTTTACGGATATGTACGTGGCACTGGGGGGGAATAGTCAGAATATTCTGCGGTTCGACATGGCCCAGAATATCAATCCCCGCTGGAATGTTGGCTTCAATGTGCAGCGGTTTACGTCCCAGAAACAGTTTGGGACCAGCGGCACCAATGACCCCTACAAATTACTAGCGCAAAACTGGGCCGTCGTGCTACACACCAACTATACCTCGAAAAACGAGAAATATACCCTGCTGGCGCACTTCAATAACATGAACCACAGCCTCGATGAGCAGGGTGGGGTGTTGCCGGGACTAACCGGAGATCGGGTCCCCATCATTTATAACTACACGGGTGATCCGCGGCTACGCTCCGGGGTGGCGTCCCTGCAGGGTCCGCACGGCTGGGAGATTCGCAATGACTACCATGTGTACCACCAGTTTGTACTCGACAAAGGGTTCCAGCTTTACCACCGCTTCGATTATAAGTCCCACCGAAATTTCTATCAGGACGATACGCTGAAACTCAATCGGTACGTGATTCCGCAGGGTAGTACGGACACGCTCCAGTTTTACCCGACGTTTACGGGCGATACCTCGCGCATTTTCCAGTTGGCGCGTTTTCGGCTGCTCGAAAACCAGTTCGGTATTAAGGGGATTGCCCAGTTCAAAGGGTCGTCGTTCAATTACCGAACCTACCTGCGCATCCGGAATTACCGGCAGTTCACCCGTTACAACGAAACGCGCAACAACGTTAATGAATACGCCACGCCCCGGCTCGAAACCTTTCTGGGCGGCTGGCTGGGCTATTATTTCCCCGACAGCCTGTCGCAGGTAACGGCCGAACTCGAATACCAGGTGGGAGGGGGCTACCGGCTTCAGGGGCAACTCGACAGTAGGTTGCTGACGGCGGGGTACAGTTCCATGTTTGTCAACCCGACCCTGTTGCAGGAACGGTTTCAGAGTCCCCTGTTTTTCTGGCGGAATAACTTCAGTCTGCGCGGCTACAACCATGCGTTCGGGAAACTAAACCTGCGGTACAAAAACTTCCGGCTTGAGCCGATGCTGGATTATTACCTGCTGAGCAATTACATCTATTTCGACGAAAAAGCGGCTCCTCAACAGATAGATGGCTCATTCAGTGTGCTCCGGACGGGGTTGGGGTATCACCTTCAGGTGGATAAGTTTCTGCTGGCGGGGCAGGGGTATTACACCGTTCAGTCCCGGACGGATGTACTACGCACGCCCCCGTTTTTTATGAACGCCCGCCTGCAGTACGAGTTTCTGTACGCCAAAGTGCTGTACATCCAGGCCGGTATCGACCTGCATTACAAATCGTCGTATTACGCCGATGCCTACATGCCCGTTACCCAGCAGTTTTACCTGCAAAACCGACAGGCGGTGGAGGGGGCTGTGCTGGCCGATGTATATGCTAATCTGCGCGTGAACCGGACCCGCCTGTTCGTAAAACTGACCCACGCCAACCAGGGCGTTTTTCAGCCCGGGTACTTCGTTGCCCCCGATTTCTTGCAAATGCGCCGGGGCTTCGCCTTTGGAGTCGACTGGTATCTGTTTGATTAAGGGTATTGGTTGTTTTTGGGTAAAATCAGGCGGGTTATTGCTTATAGCACTGTCGCTACCCTAAAATGCTATGATAAAGGCCCTGTTACTGGTATGCCTGTTTGTCTTTTCTGGCTTTATCAATTCATCCCCCCGGCTGTTCGATGGACGAACGTTCCGGGGCTGGCAGGGCGATACAACGGGTACCTGGCGCATTCAGGATGGAGCACTGATGGGTGGTTCGCTGAACAAACAGGTGCCACACAATGATTTTCTTTGTACCACCCGAAGCTATGCCAATTTTGAGCTGACTCTCCAGTGGAAACTGGTTGGCACCGGCTTTGTAAACGGCGGGGTGCAGCTACGCAGTCAGCGACTGACGAACCCGGCCTACGAAATGACCGGTTACCAGGCTGATTTGGGCACCGGCTACTGGGGGAGTCTGTACGATGAGTCGCGCCGGAATAAAACCCTGGTTACTCCCGACTCCAGCCTGATAAAGCGTATCCTACGGCCGGATGACTGGAACGACTACCGGATTCGATGCGAAGGCCCCCGCATCCGGCTTTGGCTCAATGGTCAGCAAACCGTCGATTACGTAGAAACGGACCCGGCAATTCCCCGGTCGGGCCTGATTGGTTTGCAAATCCACGGCGGTGGTAAGGCCGAAGCATCGTATAAAAATATAGTTTTACGGGTATTACCTTGACTAATAAGGAGGCCTGTGCGTATATTGCAATTCTTAAAATTTATTAAAAACTTACCTACTGCATGAGTTTATTTCATAGTCCAAAAGCACCGGTTGAGTACGACGTCGCCATTGTTGGCTCAGGGGCGGGGGGCGGTATGGCCGCTTATACCCTGGCCAAAGCGGGGGCGAAAGTTGTCCTGCTCGAAGCGGGCGGTTACTTCGACCCCGCCGATCCGAAGTACATAACCCAACTGAAATGGCCCTGGGAGTCGCCCCGGCGCGGAGCCAGTACAACGCGGGCCTTCGGCGATTTCGACGCGGCCTGGGGTGGCTGGGACATTGAAGGCGAACCGTACACGAACGCGAAAGGGTCCGATTTTCACTGGTTCCGTTCCCGGATGCTGGGTGGCCGCACCAACCACTGGGGCCGTATCTCACTCCGCTTCGCCCCGGACGATTTTCGGCGTAAAAGTATGACCGGGGTGGGCGAAGACTGGCCTATCGGGTACGACGACATCAAACCGTTCTACGACCGGGTTGACCGGCTCATCGGCGTGTTTGGCTCGGTAGAGAATATGCCCTCTGAACCCGATGGCATTTTTCTGCCCCCGCCCAAACCCCGCCTGCACGAGCTGATGATTCGGAAGGGTGCCCGTACACTGGGTATTCCGGTTATTCCGTCCCGGTTGAGTATCCTGACCAAATCCATTAACGATGAGCGGGGTGCCTGTTTTTACTGTAGCCAGTGTGGTCGGGGCTGTCAGGCGTATGCCGACTTTTCGTCCTCGTCGGTACTGGTGAAACCCGCCATGAAAACGGGTAATGTGACGCTCATCAACGGGGCTATGGTGCGTGAAGTGCTCACCGACGCGCAAACCGGACTGGCTACGGGCGTGAGCTACGTGGATACCCAGACGTTGCAGGAGGTGACCGTCAAAGCAAAAACGGTGATTCTGGCAGCCAGCGCGGGCGAAACCGCCCGGTTGCTGCTGAACTCCAAGTCGAGCCGCTTCTCCAATGGCCTGGCCAACACGAGTGGCGTGGTGGGTAAGTACATCAATGACTCTACGGGTGCCAGCCGTTCGGCGTTCATACCGGCTCTGATGGACCGCAAACGCTATAATGAAGATGGCGTAGGGGGGATGCATGTATTCACGCCCTGGTGGCTGGACAACAAAAAACTGGATTTCCCCCGTGGGTACCACATCGAATACTGGGGTGGCATGGGTATGCCTGCCTACGGCTTTGGCTGGGGCATCGAAGCCATGAACGGCATGATTGCCGGTCGCGATGGCAAGATGAAATCCGGTGGCGGCTACGGTGCCAGCCTGAAAGATGACTACCGCCGGTTCTACGGTGCGTACGTGGGCATGGCGGGCCGGGGTGAACCCGTACCCCTCGAAAGTAACTACTGCGAAATCGATCCGAGCGTAGTGGATAAATACGGTATTCCGGTGCTGCGGTTCAACTACAAATGGTCGGACTACGAGATCAAGCAGGCCAAACACATGCAGGAAACCTTCGAGGAAATCATCCACTCGATGGGCGGTATTGCCCTGGGCGACAAGCCGAATGCGACCAACAACTACGGTTTGGCCGCGCCGGGACTGATTATCCACGAGGTGGGAACCGCCCGAATGGGTAACGACCCCAAAAACTCGGTGCTAAACAAATACCAGCAGGCGCACGACGTAAAGAACCTGTTCATTGTCGACGCGGCTCCCTTTCCATCGCAGGGGGATAAAAACGTTACCTGGACCATTCTGGCCAGTTCCATGCGCACGAGTGAGTATTTAATCGATCAGGTCAAGAAGAAGAATATTTAATCGATATGAAACGCAGAGACACCCTAAAAGCCCTATCACTCACTGGTTTTGGCCTGGCGGTTACGCCGGTTGAAGCCGCTGTGCCCGAACCACAGCCCAAACCCCTGAAAATTCCGGGAGGTCGCCAGAAATTTGAAGCCGAGCGCGATGCAAAGCTCATGTCCGAGAAGTTCTTTACCCCCCACGAACTGCAAACGGTTACGGTACTGTCGGATATTATTATTCCGGCCGATGCCAAGTCGGGCAGTGCATCACAGTCGGGGGTTCCGGCCTTCATCGAATTTATGATGAAAGACCAACCCAGCAATCAGACCCCCATGCGGGGTGGTATCCGCTGGCTTGACAATACATCGACCAAACTATTCGGTAAGTCCTTCGTACTGTGTACTAAGGCCCAGCAGATAGAACTGGTGGACCAGATTGCCTATCCAGCGAAAGTTAAATCGAACATGTCGCAGGGGGCTTCGTTTTTCAGCCTGATGCGGAACATGACCGCCACCGGCTTTTTTACCAGTCAGATGGGTGTCAAAGACCTGGGTTACGTGGGCAACGTGCCCAACCAGTGGGACGGCGTACCCGCCGACGTACTAAAGCAGTACGATTTGGCCTACGAAGAGCGGGAACTGAAGCAGGATAAGTAGTATCCGGTTTACGGATGGCTGACGCAGCAATATTACTCATGCGTCAGCCATCCGTAACCTGTAAACTGAATACCGTAAACCGTATTTACGTCTGCACTACTTTCGTTTTTAGCCCTGCCCGGTCGCCACTTTCCGGTCTACCCAGCAGATACACATCCATTTCCGTTTCGCCCACCCGGAACACCTGCCGACCGGTTAATGCTTGCTCAACCACTTCTTTTAGTTGCTGAAATTTCGTGGCTCTGGTCTTTTCTTCGGCCTCATACCACTCCTGCTGCGTCGTGACGGGTTCCCAGAAGTCGGCTTCCGGAATTTCTTCCACGTATACCGAGGGCGGAAGCATCTGCCAGTCTTTAATCTGGCTTACGGTTAGTGGCTCAGCCTGTTTCAGGTAGCAGGTAGCCAGTTCAAGGGGTTCATCGGACTCGCTGGGGTACAGCAAATCGGGGAGTAATGGACCGGCTTTTTCCGCAAACGGTTCAGATTTTAAACTGGATTCGATTGAATTAGTGTCCTCGTTTGTCATAAGCCAAAAATAGATTAATAACAAATTAACTGATTCCGGGCAAGGTATGTGTTAGAAACCAGTTAATTTTAAGCCCTATAGTTACTTTACCTATTCCCGTTTAGTTTCACTTAATCGAAAAAAACTATGTTTGACATGTTAATGAATCTGGTCCGGCAACACGCAGGTCCGGCAGTAATCAATAATCCAGCCGTTCCAAACAACCAAAACGACAGTGTGATGGAAACGGTAACGGGCAGTATTATGAGCAGCCTGGGTCAGCACGCTCAGAGTGGTGGTTTAGGGGGCCTGTTGAGTTCGTTAACAGGGCAGGGAGGAAGTGCTGATAATCATCCGGTTACGCAGGATGTTCAGCAAAATGTTCAGCAGGACTTAATGGGGAAACTGGGTATATCACCCCAGGTAGCCATGTCCATTGCTGGGGCCCTGGTACCTGTTGTATTGAACAAACTGATGCATAAAACCAACGATCCCAACGATTCGAGCATCGATGCCGGTAGCCTGATGAGTTCGCTGGGTGGTGGGGGCGGCCTGGGCGGGATGCTCGGCGGCCTGTTCGGTAAGTAATCAACTGGATAAAACGGTCAGAAAAGAAGACCCGCAGTAATATCCCCTAATGGGGTTTTGCTGCGGGTCTTCTTTTTTTACACCCGGTATGAACCCGCCTTACCGTTGGCTAAATCCCCTGTCGGTTCCCCGTCATTACGGGCCTATCTTTGGTTATACGCTACTAAACAATCATGGAAACACCCGAAGATACAATTCGTGAGCAACAGCGGGCGGTCTGGAATCAATTCGCGCCCGGCTGGAAAAAATGGGATGACTTTACGATGCAGTTTCTGCGTCCGGCGGGAGCCGCCATTGTCAACGCGCTTGATCTGCAACCTGCCGACTCCGTATTGGATATCGCTACCGGTACGGGTGAGCCGGGGCTGACCATAGCGGCCATGGTGCCGGATGGAACCGTTATCGGTACCGACTTGTCGGAAGGAATGCTGACCACTGCCGAAGAAAAAGCCCAACGCCTTGGTCTGCGTAATTTCCGGACGCAGCAAGCCAGCGTCAATGAGTTACCCTTTGATGCCGAACAGTTCGATGCCGTAAGCTGCCGGATGGGCTTTATGTTCTTCCCAACCATGGATGGTGCCGCCCGCGAAATGGTTCGGGTGCTGAAACCGGGTGGGCGGCTGGCCACGGCCGTCTGGGCGGGACCAGAGCAGAATCCCTGGATAAGTCTGCTGATGGGCATTATCAATCGGCGGTTGGAACTACCCGCTCCACCGCCCGGTGCGCCGGGTATGTTTCGGTGTGCCAAACCGGGCCTGATTGCGGGGTTGCTGGAATCTGCTGGCTTGTCTGACGTGAAGGAAACCGTATTGTTGGGTGAAGTAACATTTGAGAGCCCCGATTTTTTCTGGACCAATATGAATGAGATAGCCGCTCCGGTGGTTCATGCCCTGCGTCAGGCCAGTCCGGACGTTATTCAGCAGGTGAAAGAAGATACGTTCGAACAACTCCGGGTCCGGTTTGGAACCGGAACGCTGGCCCTGCCTTACAGCACCCTGATTATTCAGGGACGCAAATAACACTAGTTCCGGCAGCAACCCCGCTATTGGCTTCGGTAACGGAGCGGATAGCGGGGTCTGCCATGTTTTGAGTCACTGATTTGGGGACAGCGACAGGATGACCCTTTCTGACGGAATATTCTGCCAATCTGACAGCAATTTGCGTAAGTTGAACAGGCTGGCATTTGTATTGATAGACAGGTTATATCTGTCAGTTTAAACAGAACAAGTAAAGAAACTAAATCCAGTTATGGGAAAAATTATTGGTATTGACTTAGGCACCACGAACTCGTGCGTGGCTGTGATGGAAGGCAACGAGCCGGTTGTAATCCCCAATTCCGAGGGCGCACGTACAACTCCTTCGGTAGTGGCTTTTATGGACAACGGCAACGGCGAACGCAAAGTAGGCGCTCCCGCCAAACGCCAGGCCATCACCAACCCGAAACATACAATTTCCTCCATCAAGCGGTTCATGGGTAAGCGCTTTGGTGAGGTTACGAATGAAATCAAAAACGTCGCGTACGACGTGGAGAACGGACCAAACGGAACGCCCCGCGTTAGAATTGGCGACCGTCAATATACCCCACAAGAGCTATCGGCCCTGATTCTGCAGAAAATGAAGCAGACCGCCGAAGATTACCTGGGTCAGACGGTAACCGAAGCCGTTATCACGGTACCGGCTTATTTTAACGATGCCGAGCGTCAGGCAACCAAAGAAGCCGGACAAATTGCTGGCCTCGATGTAAAACGAATCATCAACGAGCCAACCGCTGCCGCCTTGGCTTACGGTCTGGACAAAACGAACATTGATCAGAAAATCGCCGTGTTCGACTTAGGTGGCGGTACGTTCGATATTTCGATTCTGGAACTGGGCGATGGTGTGTTTGAAGTGAAAGCAACCGACGGTGATACGCACCTGGGTGGCGACGACTTCGACCAGGTGATCATCGACTGGCTGGCCGACGAATTCAAGAAGGACGAAGCCATTGATCTGCGCCAGGACCCAATGGCCCTGCAACGCCTGAAAGAAGCGGCTGAAAAAGCAAAAGTTGAACTGTCAAGCTCCAACTCGACGGAAATCAACCTGCCGTATATCATGCCGGTGAATGGTATCCCCAAGCACCTGGTGCGGACACTGAGCCGGGCGAAATTTGAGCAGCTGGCCGATTCGCTGATTCAGCGCAGTCTGGAGCCTTGCCGTAGAGCCCTGAAAAACTCCGGTCTATCGGCCAGTCAGATCGACGAAGTTATTTTGGTCGGTGGTTCGACCCGGATTCCGAAGGTGCAGGAAGAAGTAGAAAAACTATTTGGCCGCAAGCCATCCAAAGCCGTTAACCCCGACGAAGCCGTAGCCATTGGTGCTGCCATTCAGGGTGGTGTGTTGACGGGTGAGGTGAAAGACGTACTGCTGCTCGACGTTATTCCGCTGTCGCTGGGTATCGAAACGATGGGTGGCGTGTTCACCAAGATGGTAGATGCCAACACGACTATTCCAAGCAAGAAAGTAGAAACCTACTCGACCGCATCGGACAACCAGCCCAGTGTGGAGATCAACATCTTGCAGGGTGAGCGGCCTATGGCGGCTCAGAACCGTCAGTTAGGCCGATTTATCCTGTCCGATATTCCACCGGCACAGCGTGGCGTTCCCCAAATCGAAGTAACGTTCGATGTAGATGCCAACGGTATCCTGCACGTAACGGCCAAAGATAAAGGCACGGGCAAAGAGCAGAAAATCCGGATTGAAGCATCGAGCGGATTGACCGATGCCGAAATCAGCCGGATGCGTGAAGAAGCGAAAGCCAACGAATCGGCCGATAAAGCCGAGCGTGAAGCCATCGAGAAAGTCAACGCGGCCGATTCGATGATTTTCCAGACGGAGAAGCAACTGAAGGAGTACGGCGACAAACTGTCGGAGCCCAATAAGACGGCCATCGAAGGGGCGCTGGCGAACCTCCGCACGGCCCACGGTTCCCGTGATGCCGCTGCGATTGACACCGCACTGGAAGGACTGAACGCTGCCTGGGCTACGGCTTCGCAGGAAATGTACAGTGCTACGGGTGGTGACGGAGCCAACCCAATGGACGGAGCCGCCGGTTTTGACGGGGGCAACACCAACCCCGGAAATGCCGGACAGGATCAGCCCGAAGGCGACAACGTCTCGGACGTACCGTACGAAGAAGTGAAGTAATTGAATTAAGCAATTAAAAAATCCCCGCTAAGTTTCCTTAGCGGGGATTTTTTAATTAAAAGATGCATGAAAAATACTATACTTATAGTTTGCACAGTTGTCAATGTTGTTATTACACTTGTTGCTTTGATATTTGTCTTCAAAGTTGATGTTCTTTGGACTGGACCGCTTGGTGATACATTTGGCGGGTTGATTTCTCCCATAGTAGGCGGGATTAGTGTATATTTAATATTTGAAACTTTTAAATCTCAACAAGAACAATTAAAAGATCAGCGAAAAGCTACAAATGCTACTATTGGGCTAATTTACCTTGATGAGTCGAGGGATTTGCTCAAAGGAGTAGCTGAAAAAATTAGCGATTTAAAATTTATAGATAGAGGTACTACCAATAACAAAGGTCTTGAAGCAGTTAAGTCGTTTGGAGCGATGTACCAGAATAAAGACATAAGCGTAGCTTTTCTCAGTCAGGAAAATGTTTTGTTAGAGTCTTTGACTCTACTAGTGGAAAAAATTACGTTTGTAGCAAGGCTTTGTTGCATGGCTCATCATAGGCTTGTTTTGATCGGATTCCAGGGGTGCAATTCAAATTGTCGCTATACCTCCATCGCATAGTTGATGGGTTCGATTTGCTGACGAACCAGATTCCATCGGTTACTCATCAGGCAGA
>JBBSTD010000119.1:0-18710 GCA_038236215.1 Cytophagales bacterium
CTCCCTGGTGGGCATGAACACCATCTCCTGCACCACCCTGAGCCCCACCCAGCGACGGGTCAGCTTCAACCCCCAGTATAGCGGCACCAACGGCAGCCCCATCACCTTCGCCGTGGTGGGCTACGTTTCGCCCACCACCACGGCGGGACCCTACACGCTCAACCTGTACACCGACAACCCGGTCATCACCATCAACGCCCAGCAGGGTAATGTCCAGAGCAGTTTCACCTACAAGTGGCTCGAAGTTTGTAACACAGGGAGCAGTGGCTCCCAGACCACCTATGCCGCGTCGGCCACCTACACCGCCCCGGCTTCCTGCTCGACCACCACACCACCGACAAGTCCCGTTTTGGCCCTGGCCCTCACGCCGGGCAGCTGTGCCCCGGCCACCAACCAGTACATCCTGTCGGGCACCATCAGCCTGACCAACGCGGTGGCCGGTTCGCTCACCATCGCCGATGGCAGTGCCTCCACCTCCCTCAACGTGACGGCCGGACAAACATCCGCCAGCTTTAGCCTGATGGGTCTAGGCTCAGGCAGCGGTGCCCGCACCGTCACCGTCAGTGGAACGGGATATCCGACCGCGTCGGCCACCTACACCGCTCCCGTATCCTGTTCAACCACCCCCATCATGTCACCTACTCTGGCCCTAAGTGTAACGCCGGGTAATTGTAACCCTACCAACAACCAATATAACCTGGCAGGTACAATTACCCTTACCAATGCAGTATCCAGTTCACTACTCATTACGGATGGAGCGACAAACAAAATAATACCGGTAACTGCGGGGCAGACAATGGCCAGCTTTATCCTGACGGGACTATCTTCGGGGAGTGGTTCTCACACGGTGATTGTTAGTGATCTAGGTTATACACAGGGGCCGCCCGCAAGTCCTTCTCACATTGCCATCATTGGCGTAACAACTGTGAACTGCCTAACCTTATCAGCAGGTCTTCGGCAGGTGCTATTCACTCCTCAATATGCGGGCTTGACTAATGAACCTGTCAGTTTCTCCGTAACAAACGAGTTACTTCCTACTATGAATCCGGGTCCGTACAGTCTGAAATTGTACATTGACAATCCGATGATCACCCTTTATGCACAGCAGGGTGGATCGCACGGCTCCTTCCGATACAACTGGTTACAAGCCTGTGAAACAAATCCTGGATCTACTACAAATAGTACCGGCTATACGCCTGTATCGGCTGTATACTCAGCACCTGCTTCCTGCACGGCTCCCGCTTCTGTTTCGACCCCGCCCCCGACTCCAGCCTTGACTTCAGCTCTTACTACACTAGGGCTGACGGTTAAGCCTGAGACGTGTGATCCCGCTACCAATCAGTATAAACTAACAGGGGTGCTTGACCTGACGAATGCTGTCGCCGGTTCTCTCCTGATAACTGATGGCAGTGTGAGTACCATTCTGACTGTGGCAGATGGCCAGACTACGGCTAATTTCAGTCTAACGGGATTAGCGTCGGGTACTGGCAACCGAAGAGTTACGGTCAATGAATCCAACCACACCCCAACCACTTCTAACAGTGCTGGTCCATTTGCCATTGCCGGTGTGACTACTGTTAGCTGCACAACAGTGAGTGCCACTCAGCGTCAGATGACATTTGCCCCTCAATACACAGGTGTCGATGGAAGCCCGATTACTTTCTCTGTCGCTAATGAAACTTCGCCTACAAACACGGCAGGACCTTATGTACTGAACCTTTTCATCGATAACCCAACGGTTACGCTGAATGCTAAACAGGGTCAGGAAACGAGTACGTTCCGTTACAAGTGGCTGGAAGCCTGCGCCAACAGTCGCCCTGCTTCTCTGGTTTATGCCCCAGTTTCCGCTACGTACACGGCTCCGGCTGCCTGTTTCGCTACCCCCCGCGTATCGCTGGCTGTTACTCCAGATACTTCGGTCACTAAGTCGCCCAACGGACGAGTACCAGCAGCACCGGGCATCCCCTTGAAGTTGGTTGACAAATCAAGAGCAAAAGTAGGTGACATCTTAACGTACACGCTGGTTCTGACCAACTCCGGTACTACTGACCTAGTTGACGCAGTAGTGCGTGATTCAGCATCAATCGGGTTGACGTACGTACCAAATTCAGCCACTGCTCCAGCCGGAACAATTTTCACTCCGGGAAATGGGTTAAGTACCTGGACCGTAACCAGGCTGGCCCCGAACGAGAGACTGTCACTCGTCTTCAAGGCTAAGGTCGATTCGACGGGTATTCTTTATAATACGGCGACCGTACAAGGCGACACCGCTATTGTGTGCACATCCGTACCCGTTAAAGTATGTCCCGGCTCGGTCTATAGCTTTAGTCTGGTTGCCAAACAAGGCCGCAGTAATTATCGCTGGTTTAGAGATGGCAGGGAGATAAGGGGAGAAATAAACCACATTCTGGTTGTGACAGCCCCTGGTAGTTATAGTCTTGATCCATCGGGCGGAACGGGTCTATGCCCTGACTTTAGTTGCTGTCCGTTCATTGTTGAGTTCGATACGTTGTCTTCTTTTAAGGCCATGACTGTGCCGGTAACCTGCACTGCCAATACACCTCAGGCAAACGGCAAACTGGTGATCAGCGAATTCGACCCAACCCTTACCTATCAGTATTCGCTTGGAACCCAGTTTAACCCATTAGCTTCTCTGTCAGGCAAAGCACAGACCATACCGATAGATGGTATATTGGTCAATAACCTGGCAAATCCAGGTGCCAGTCAGCCGTATACGATTCGGGTTTATAACCACTCCGGCTGTTACCGCGATGTAACAACAACGCTGGTGCCAACCGGCTGCGGGTGCCCGGCAGATACGTGTGTACCGTTCGTGATTCAGAAAAATAAACGAGCCAGGTAACCTGGATTATGCAATAAGCTATTCGACCTTTGAAATCCTACCGGCTTTCCAGCCAGTAATCAACCTCAAGAACCTTCCGATTGACCGTATTCATTACGTCATCCGGAAGGTTTTTGTGTATGGTTGCTTCTTTTACCATCGCCTGATGAAACCCATTGTGGCTTAATAGCCAAAACTGACCGTTCACTACGTTACGCAAAAAAACACGGTCAGGCGTTACTCATCAGCCATTTACAGGTTTTTTAGGAATTAATATGACGGTTACGTAGCTATCACCAGCAGCAGGATCGAGTATCATAACGGAATAAGAAATGGACAAGTCAACTTTTGAGTAGCCGTTTTTGTTACGTACAAAAGCAGATACCGTTCTATCTGTTAACTTTGCGGCTTTATTTGCCCGTCACGCTAAAACGTATTATGTTATCCATCAGTAATTTACATGCCTCCATTGGCAACAAAGAAATATTAAGAGGTCTCGACCTGGAAGTCAATGCCGGTGAGATACACGCCATTATGGGTCCGAATGGCGCGGGCAAGAGTACATTAGCCTCGGTACTTGCAGGTCGTGAAGATTATGAAGTAACGGATGGCAGCGTACGGTATGATGGAAAGAATTTACTAGATATGGCCATCGAAGAGCGTGCTGCCGAAGGAATTTTTCTGGCGTTTCAGTATCCAATAGAAATTCCGGGTGTCAGCACGACCAACTTCCTGAAAACGGCCCTCAACGAAATCCGTAAATACCGCGGTCAGGAACCACTCGACGCGGTTCAGTTTCTGAAATTGATGAAAGAAAAAATGAAGCTCGTCAACATCGACCAGTCATTGCTGAGCCGCTCATTGAATGAAGGATTTTCGGGCGGAGAAAAGAAACGGAACGAAATATTTCAGATGGCCATGCTCGAACCGAAACTAGCGATTCTGGACGAAACGGATTCTGGCCTGGATATCGACGCGCTACGTATTGTGGCCGATGGTGTTAATCAACTCCGGTCTCCCGACCGGGCTACGATTGTGGTAACCCACTACCAGCGCCTTCTGGATTACATTGTTCCCGACTTCGTACATGTACTCTACAATGGACGCATCGTAAAATCGGGACCTAAAGAATTGGCTCTCGAATTAGAAGAAAAAGGGTACGACTGGATAAAGGCCGAAGTAAACTGATGTATGGAGTAGTATATATAATGTATTGAGAGTCATGTTGACCAGTACATACTATATACCATACATTATACACCATACATCAAAAATATGACCCCCTACGCATCCTATAACGATTTTAAAGAGCAATTGCTGGCCTCCTTCCGGGATAATGAAGAGCGGATGAATGGTGAGCGGAAAGCGCCATTGCACCAGATCAGACGGGCGGCCCTCAGGCAGTTTGACCAGTTGGGTTTCCCCACTATTCGGCACGAAGAGTGGAAGTACTCGAACGTAAGCGGTTTGACAAAACAGGCTTTTGACCTCGATGAAACGACAACGCTGACATCGGAGGACCTGGCCCCGCTGGAAATCCCGAACCTCGAAGGCAATATTCTGTACTTTGTCAACGGCCGCTACCATCCGGAGCTTTCGCGCATTGTCAGCCCGGCGGGTCAGGTGCAGATCACAAGTTTCGCCAGTGCCCTCAAAAATGAGCCAGACCTGATAAACACGCACTTTGCCCAGTATGCCAACTACCAGGAAAATAGCTTTACAGCTCTGAATACGGCTTTAGCCAGTGATGGCGTAGTGGTGCGGGTTCCGGATAATACAACGGTGGAGCAACCCATTATCCTTCGCTTCATCACCGACTCCCGGACGAAAAACATTGCCTCGCAACCCCGTAACCTCATCGTGGTGGGCAAGAATTCAGAACTGATGCTGGCGGAATCTTACCGTACATTGGGCGAAGGAGCCAGTTTTGTGAATGTCGTGACCGAGATTGTGCTGGATCGCGATGCCCGGATGCAGTATTACAAAGTACAGGATGAGACCGAGAAGGCGTACCACATTGGCACAACGCAGGTTAACCAGACGGACAATAGCCACTTTTACTCAGCAACGGTAACACTCAATGGCAGTTTCGTACGAAATAACCTGAACATACGGCTCGACGGGCAGTATGCAGAAGCATTCATGTACGGTTTGTACATGCCCAACGGTCGACAGCACGTAGACAATCACACGCTAGTTGACCACGCCATGCCGAATTCGTACAGCAACGAGCTATACAAAGGCATTCTGGACGACAACAGTACGGGTGTGTTCAACGGCAAGATTTTCGTTCGGCCCGACGCACAGAAAACGAATGCGTACCAGTCGTGCAAAAACGTGGTACTGTCGCCCGGCGCCACGATGAACACGAAGCCACAACTGGAAATATATGCCGATGACGTAAAATGTTCGCACGGTACTACTACGGGTCAACTCAACGACGAAGCCCTGTTTTACATGCGCTCACGCGGTATTCCCAAAGACGAAGCCCGGACACTATTGCTTTACGCCTTCTCGCAGGATGTGCTGAGCCAAATTAAAATCCAGCCCATCCGCGAGTATCTGGAAAGAGTGGTGCAGCAGAAGCTGGGTAAGTAAGTTGTTTTAATGAATAATGGACCGCGCGGGCGGTCCATTATTCATTAAAAGGAGCACCTTTCCGCCTTTCAGATTGTTGTCTTTTTAGCAAAACACTTCCTGTTGCCCATGCAATCAGTCTTAGAAAAAACCCTCGATATTCAGCAAATCCGCCAGAATTTCCCCATCCTTCATCAGGAAATAAACGGTCGTCCCCTGGTTTATTTTGACAACGCGGCCACTACCCAGAAACCGCAGTCAGTCATTGATGCCCTTACCCGGTATTATGAAGGCTACAACGCGAACATTCACCGGGGTATTCATCACCTCGCCGAGCAGGCAACGGCGGCTTTTGAAGCTTCGCGCCGGTCAGTTCAATCGTTTTTGAACGCTAAACACTGGCAGGAAATCATCTTTACGTACGGCACTACAGACGGCATCAATCTGGTAGCCAACAGTTACGGTCGGCGATTTTTGACAGCGGGCGACGAGATAATTATCTCTACCATGGAGCACCACTCCAACATTGTTCCCTGGCAGATGCTGTGCGAGGAACGGGGCTGCGTGCTGCGGGTAATTCCGGTTGATGATAATGGGGACCTGATTCTGGAAGAATACGAAAAGCTACTATCGGAGAAGACCAAGCTTGTTTCGGTCGTTCACGTGTCTAATTCGCTCGGCACGATCAATCCGATCAAAACCATCATCGACAAAGCGCACGAAGTGGGTGCCGTTGTGTTGATCGATGGAGCGCAGGCCAGTTCGCACATTGAACTGGACGTGCAGGCACTGGATGCTGATTTCTACGTTTTCTCGGCTCATAAGTTATACGGCCCAACGGGAATGGGTGTGTTATACGGCAAGAAAGAACTTCTGGACGCCATGCCGCCCTACCGGGGCGGGGGCGAAATGATAAAAGAGGTCACGTTTGAAAAGACGACTTACAACGACATTCCGTACAAGTTTGAAGCGGGTACGCCTAACATTGCCGATGTGGTAGCGGTGAAGACCGCGCTAGAGTATATCGGCGAGGTAGGAAAAGAGACCATAGCCGCCCACGAAGATGACTTACTTCAGTACGCTACCGGACAACTGAGCGAGTTAGATGGATTACGAATCATCGGACAGGCTAAGCACAAAATTGGGGTCATTTCATTTGTTCTGGACGGCATTCACCATCAGGATACGGGCGTTATCCTGGACCAGCAGGGCATTGCCGTTCGGACGGGTCATCATTGTACGATGCCTCTCATGCAGCGCTTCGGTATTGCCGGAACTACGCGGGCGTCCTTTGCCGTTTATAACACCAGAGACGAAATTGATCGGCTCGTGTTAGGGTTGAAACGGGTTCAAAAAATGATGTCGTAGTGACTAAATTCGCCTAATTATGGAACCGGAATTGCTATTAGACAAAAATCAGATAATTGAAAGTTTCAAAGACCTTCCCGACAAGGTTTCTTCTGAAGATCTTATCGAGCGTATTCTTTTCATAAAACTGGTTAACGAACGCGTTAGGGAGGCAGCCACGTCGTCGGGTACTCCAAATGAAGAGTTCAAGCGGGAATTTGAAGAGTTTAAGCAGCATAAAAAAGTACAGAGACCTCAACTGTCATGAATTTAATTTGGAATGACAGTGCAAAGGAAGAAGTTAGAAAGGCGTATGGTACCAGACGTAAATGTTCAATTTATTCGTGAGGTCTTTGTTAGAAAGTATCGCTTGGTGTATCAGTTCCAAGGTATTGAATTTAGAATAATAGCTGTCCGTCCAATGGGCCAGCCACTTGGAAAACTTTAACGCATGACAATCAACGAGAAGCAGGACGAAATCATTGAAGAATTTGACTTGTTCGACGATCAGCTCGACAAGACACAGTACATCATTGATTTGGGTAAAAAGTTGCCCCCCATGCCCGAAACTCATAAGACCGACACGAACAGGATTATGGGTTGTCAGTCGAAAGTATGGGTGGATGCTGAACTAAAAGATGACCGGCTGTATTTTTACGGAGATAGTGAACCAACCGCCCAGATCTCAAAAGGCCTGGTTGGCTTGCTGGTCAGGGTATTATCGGGGCAGAAACCAGAAGATGTTGCCAGTGCCGACTTGTATTTTATCCCTCAGGTAGGCATGGGTAATCTGATTACATCCTTGCGGGCTGGCGGACTGGCCTCTATGATTGAACGTATGAAAGCATTTGGAAAAGCCTACTCAGTGACTGAGAACAGGTAGCAATGACACAGACCATGACAGACGAAGAACTAAAAGAACAGGTCGTACTGGCCCTGAAAGGCGTATACGATCCGGAAATTCCGGTAGACGTATATGAACTGGGCCTTATTTACGACATCAAGATATTCCCGGTTAACAATGTCTATATCCTTATGACACTCACCTCGCCCTCCTGCCCATCGGCGGGCGAGATTCCGGCCGAAATCGAAGAAAAAGTGAAAGCTATTGAAGGAGTTAGTGATGTCAGTGTGGAACTGACGTTCGATCCCCCCTATTCCACCGAACTAATGTCGGAAGTAGCCAAACTGGAATTGGGCTTTATGTAAAAAAAGTTGGTCAGTTGAACAGTCTGCCGGTCGATAAGTGTTATTCGATTGTGTAACTTTTACTGCCCGACTACTAACTGTTTAACTGATAATTAATTATGTATCCTCCTCATTTGCTTATCCCCATGCGGGAAGACCTGACCAGCGTTGGGTTCGAAGAATTAACCACTGCCGAAGATGTAGTGAACACCATGGAGAATGCCGAAGGCACTATGCTTGTTGTGGTAAACTCGGTATGTGGCTGTGCCGCTGGTGCGGCCCGTCCGGGTGTGAAAGCAGCTCTGGCAGCCAGCCCGGTAAAACCAGACAAGATGGTATCCGTGTTTGCCGGTGGTGACCTGGAAGCAACCGCCAAGATGCGGGACTACCTGCTGCCTTATCCACCATCATCACCCGCCATCGGTATTTTCAAAGACGGCGATCTAGTGCATTTTATCGAGCGGCACCACATTGAAGGTCGTTCGGCGCAGATGATTGCTCAACACCTCGAGATGGCACTGGAAGAGTTTTGCACCCCAGCTAACGCTTAATCGCCTTGTAACGTAAAAAAGCCCGGACTGTAAGTCTGGGCTTTTTTACGTTACAGCAAATACTTTGGCGAGCAACCGGGACAGTGGTAGCAAGCAGAAAACCAGGAAGGCCAGTGGAAAGGAAGCAAATGCCGCTACCCAGGCCGCATTCATCACAATAAGGGACAACACGCCTGCTTTCACCGCCAGGCCAATATTTTGGCCTACCGGTTCCTTTACAGCCCGCCAGAGTGGAGGAAAAATATAGTACCCGAAAAGTAACAGAAAGGGGAATGCAGTTCCCAACTGTTGCTGTCGCTGCGCCAGGGCAGCTACGCAACCAATTACCAACGCGTACAACAACCCCGCCACCCGAAGCGTAACCGGACTACCACCGTATACCTCACCCCGACTGATCATGGTGATGGCGGCAATGTAGGCAATAGGTACTAACCCTACCCACGCCCACGGGATAACCTGATCAGGCAAAATGCTGACGCCCAATAGCAGGTTAAGACCACGACACAAGCCCATGTTGACCGGCCCCAGCCAGGAGTGATGCTTCCCGAAGCGATCATATACCAGCGAAGCAACCGTAATGCCAATGGCCAGGAATCCCGCAGTCTGGTTGACCAGAAAGGAAGCTACTATTCCAATAACCAGCAGGCCAATCCCCAGCAAAACAGCTGTCTGCTTCGGCACTACACCACTTGGAATGGGTCGCTCGGGCCGCTCGATGGCATCCAGTTCGGCATCGAAGACATCGTTGAAAACGACCCCTCCGCCATACAGACCAACCGTAGCCAGCGCGAGCCAGCCAACCGGTGCAACTGCTGGTTCGGGCAACAAAAAGTAACCCGCGATAGCCATACCGGCCAACACATCGGCAACAGCCGTAACCAGATTAGCCGGTCGGGTGAGAGAAAGGAGCGGTTTTAACATAAAGAGCGAATCGGTACGCCGAAGAGGAGTGAACGAGCGAATCGGTATGCCGAAGAGGAATGAAAGAATGATTGCCACCATATGACTTTCGCTCTTTCATTCTATCGCTCCGCACCGGCGGCCCGGTTTCACTCTTTATTTAATTATCGTTGATTCTTTGTCTACTCGTGGTGCCTGACCACCGCGCAATACGGAACTGCCGTTGAAACGCTGGCTCTGGTCGATGCCGATGGGCTGGGTAAGTTCTTCCAGACTAAGCTGTCCACTCTGCGCGAAGGCTGTTACCGCATTCGTAAACGTTACGAGTTTGATGGCTTCATCCGAAATGCCCCGCTGTTTCATCAAGGCGGCCGTTTTGGGCACAGCCAGCGGATCGCTAATGCCCCAGTCGGCAGCGGAGTTGATCATAATACGTTCCGGTCCGTACTGCTTCACAATTTCGACCATGCGCTCATTACCCATTTTGGTAAACGGATAAATAGTAAATCCCGCCCAGAACCCCCGGTCTAGTACGTCACGAACCGTCTCTTCATTATTATGGTCGACAATTACCATACCGGGGTCCAGACCGTGTTCCAGGGCAATTTCCATGCTGCGGATGGTACCCTGCTTTTTATCACGGTGGGGCGTATGAATCTGCACCGGCAAACCGGCTTCTTTGGCCAGGTCCAGTTGCGCCCGGTAGTATTTGTCTTCGGCGGCTGTCTGGTCGTCGAACCCGATTTCGCCTACGCCTACTACGCCTTCTTTGTAGATGAAGAGTGGTAGAATTTCCATAACCTGCTCGGCTAATTCTTCCTGGTTGGCTTCTTTAGAATTCAGACCGATAGTGCAATAATGGCGGATACCAAACTGCGACGCCCGGAACCGCTCCCACCCCACCAGACTGGCAAAATAATCGCGGAAGGAGTCGATACCCGTACGGGGTTGCCCCAGCCAGAAAGCGGGTTCAATCAGGGCAACCACGCCCGCGTCGGCCATGGCCTGATAATCGTCAGTAGTTCGGGAGGTCATGTGAACGTGCATATCGAAGAACGACATACCCCGAATGGAATCCATAAAATCCATAATGCGTTTGGGTTAACCGGATTGGCCTGTCCGGTAATGAGCGGGCAAAGTTCTCAAAAATCTGGCTTCTGCCCGCATGATTTTTAGGCAGATTTTAATGCTGTTATATAACCTTAACTGTAGTCTATTCGTTTTATAGATAGACAACAAATAAACGTATGAATACAAGTGAACAACACACAGTAAGGAAAGGTAGTATCTGGATGATCCTACTTTTGCTGACCGCAGGTGGGGCATTGACCGGTTGCCGCGATAGTGCTATCAAGGATTTAAGCCCCACCGACAGCCCGGTATATATTACTAACTACGACAATTCGATCAACTTTGGTCAATACAAAACATTTAGCCTGCCCGACTCAGTTGTTATTCAATCGAATGACAACTACCAAACTGTTCGAAGTGGCATTGCCGATCAATTTGTCTCGAACGTAGCCGCGGCTCTGACCGCCAGAGGGTATCAACGCGTAGCAAAAGGCAAGCCCGCTGATTTGGGCGTTGCCATTATCCGGGTCAATAATCAATACACAGGCGTTGCTTCGAACCCTTATTCCTATTACTCAAGCTATTGGGGTGGCGGGTATGGTGGACTCGGTGGCTATGGCTATTCGCCTTATTATCAAAGCTACTACACGTATCAGGTGTCGGACCAATACTGGGAGATTCAAATGGTCGATTTGAAAAATGCGCCTACTACATCCGGCACCGACAAGCCCCAGCTGAATGTTATTTACGACGCAACGGTGCGGGGAACCGATGTGCCCGATACGCAGGCCGTTGATACGGCTACCAACGCCATTTTTAGTCAATCGCCTTATTTGAAGGCTGCTCAATAAAAAATTATGAAACGTATTATTGCACTCATTGCCCTGCTCAGTCTGACGACCGCAGCCTGGGCACAGTACCAGAATATTTATTCCGGCGAATCGTCCCTGTATGATCGCTATGTCACGTTCAACATTGCCGCTCGGTATGGAGTCTCTATGCCACTAGGCGGTCAAAAAGGATATATCGACAAGGCATCGCCCACCAATTTGGCTATTGAAGGAGAGTGGCTGTTTCCTCAACGGTTTTCAATAGGCATCAAAACGGGTTATCAGTACACGAATCAGCGGGTACCCAGGCAGGTGTATCAGTACGATAATCAGTCGATTTCTGCCGTTCAAACCCGCACGTTGTCCATAATTCCGGCTATGGCTTCCCTTTCGTATTACTTTGCCGGGAATGCCGATGCCATCCGGCCCTACATTCAAATGGCGGGAGGTGGTGCCTACGTGGATTACACCAACTACTTTGGCCCGTTGGCCGATCAGAAAAGTGGGTTCAAAGGTGCTATTGCGCCCGCTATTGGCCTGAAATATTATGGCAAACGGGAGCAGGGACTTGGTGCTGAAATTCAGGCGCAATACCAGAATATCTTTTTTAACTATGACCAGCTAAAAAATTCAGCACCCTCATTAATACTATCGGCCGGTGTTTCGTATCGGTTTCATTGATGTTTGACGTTTGTTGTTCGAGGTTTGACGTTAGCTGACGCACGAAATATTTATTGCGTTGATACTTGTGGGGACAGAAACTCAAACCTCGAACAACAAACGTCAAACTCTTTACATCAACTCCTCAATATGAGGGGGTAAACTGCGCCCGGCAGCCCGGCGTTCGGCGACATAGTCCGCCAACGTTTGAGCGAGTCGGGCGTTTTTGCGTTCGTTCAGTCCCGTAATCTGCGTAACATCCTTATCCGTGAAGAAAGCTTTCAGCACCATCTGATTCCAGGCAGCTTCGTCGAAGTAGTCCCGTGGATATGGGTTGTGCAGCATAATGGCCGACTGTACATCGGCAATGTTATTCCGAATGCCTTCGGTCGCCTGAAACCGCCAGGCTTCCGGATAAGCCAAAACCGGCAGGGCCGAGTAAAGAGCTACCAGTTCATTGAGTTCGCCCGCCTTAAAAAGCTGACTGATGGTGTTGACGTACGTAGTTTGTTCATCCACTGGCAATTGCAGCAACCACCAGACCCGGGCCAGCCGGTCCAGCGTCCATCCCGTCACGGTAAATCCCGGACGAACACGCTCTAGTGCAAAAGCCATGTCGGCCGGAACCTCAATGGGTTGCTTACCCACAAAACGCGGCAAAGCCGTGAACACGCGATAGAACGTCGCGTTCTTTGGTTCAGCCTGAAACGCATCCGTCTGCTGACGCAGGTAGGTAACCACTTTTTCGGTGTTGGCCTGCTGTTCGATCAGGTAAAACAGCGTCTGGCTCATTTGGGAGATAGTCATAAGACAAAAATAGGGGCGTAATTCCTACCCTCATGCATCAAAATCACATTAGTAGTTGCCTATACTTGCCTTTCATCAATCAGAACACGTTCTGACTGTCTGGTTACGTTTCGCGCAGCCCCTTCCCCTTACGGCAACTCATGAAAAAAGCAGTACTCATTTTATTCGCACTCATCTGTTCAGCAAACCAAATCGTTCTCGCCCAACCGGTAACGGACTATGTTTGGTGGAATCCCGCTCAGAGTACCACCCCCGTTATTGAAGGACAGGGCTGGTCGGGAACCGATATCCAAAATCCCTACGACAGGCTCCCCGCCAGGGCCGAGAAAAGCGTTCGGCCAGTGGTGTGGAACCTGTCGCACAACGCAGCCGGGCTGATGATCCGTTTCCGGGCCAGTACGGATCAAGTTGTGGTTCGGTACACGGTTTCGGGCAAGCATGCACTTCCTCATATGCCCGCCACGGGCGTTAGTGGGGTGGATTTGTACGGCATTACCAGCGACGGCGACGCACTTTGGTGTGCCGGTAAATACACGTTTGGCGATACCATCCAGTACAAGTTTACCAATCTGGAACCCAACGATGCCTATCATAAGAAAGGGCGCGAATACCGGTTGTACCTTCCGCTGTACAACTCCGTTCAGTGGCTCGAAATTGGGGTACCAACGGGGGTAACCCTAACCCCGCTGCCCGTTCGGACCGATAAGCCCATCGTCATCTACGGCACGTCCATTGTGCAGGGAGCCTGTGCCTCACGGCCGGGCATGGCCTGGACCGCCATTTTGGGGCGCAAACTGGACCGGCCCGTAATCAATCTCGGTTTTTCGGGCAACGGACGACTCGAAAAAGAAGTCGTTGATTTGCTACCAGACATCGACGCGAAACTGTACGTACTGGATTGTCTACCGAATCTGGTCGCTACGGTAGGCATCAAACCAGAGGAGATAAAAGCACGGATTAGTGAATCGGTAAAAACTCTCCGGAAACAGAAACCCACTACGCCGATTCTGTTGGTCGAACACGCGGGGTATTCGGAGGGCGGCCTCAACCCAGGTCGACGTCAACTGTACACGGAGGTGAATGAATTGATGCAACAGGCGTTTGCGCAATTAAAAAGCGAGGGCATTCAGAAACTGTATCTTTTACCCAAATCAGCCATTAATCTAGACAATGATGCCATGGTCGACGGCACTCATCCTACCGATTTGGGTATGCAACAGTACGCCGATGCTTACGAACGCAGTATTCGCTCCATCCTGAACGAACCCGTTGGTGAAACATCCACTACGGAACCCAGGACGCAATACCGCGACGCCAATGTGTATGACTGGGAAACGCGACATAACGATATCCTGGCCCGGCTGAAAAGTAAACCACCCCGCATTCTTTTCTTCGGCAATTCCATCACGCATTTCTGGGGCGGGGACCCGAAAGGAGGTCGGGCAACGGGAGTAGATAGCTGGAACGCAATTATGAAACCACTGCGTGTCCAGAATATGGGTTACGGTTGGGACCGGATTGAAAACGTGCTGTGGCGGGTCTATCACGGTGAACTCGATGGGTATGCTCCGGCTCAGATTATGCTGATGATTGGCACCAATAACCTGCAACTCAACACGGATGCCGAAATCAGCGACGGACTTGCCTTTCTGGTGCGGGCCATTCAGGCCCGACAACCCAATGCCGAAATCTTGTTGATTGGCATCCTGCCGCGCCGACAACTGGAAGGGCGGGTAGCGGCACTGAACCAGCGCATTGCCCAGGTAGCAGGAGAACTGAACGCGACGTTTATCCAGCCGGGTACCATTTTCTTACAACCGGATGGCAAAATCAACGAGTTGCTATTCGGTGACGGCCTGCATCCCAACGCCGAGGGCTACCGACGGTTAGCTGCTACGTTAGTGCCTTATCTGAAAGCGGCTGAGCCAGTAGTCAAAGGGAAGAGATAAGCAACTATCCTTCAGTCGCCATCTTAGTTTTCGGTCGATAGGAAAGTCTGAATTTATCATTCCCTAGGGCTCAGCGCTTTACTACTCTCGGTCGGTAAATCATTATCTCTAGTAATAGTAGTAATCCTTTCAACAACCGGATTAACCTAGTAAAAGCCCAACCGTACACCTGTCAATACACACAGTGACTAACGTGAACCGTACGCACGGCCTTTATTGTTAAGAGACCAATGCGGTTTGACCCAACCGTCTCTAGCCAATAGGCTTACCGGCTCCCGTCATTTCCGTATCTTTGCCGCTTATTTCTACCCGCACGCTCATTGTCAATCCGTACAAAGGGCGCGTGTTTTTCGCTTATGACCGTCGTGAAGTACCAACAATATGAATCCCTCGATTACGCGCAGCTAGCCGCCGAGGTGCTGACTTACTGGAATAAGAATCAGGTGTTTGAGCAGTCTGTCGCTAGTCGCGATGGGCAGCCAGGCTTTACATTTTACGAAGGCCCGCCCTCGGCCAATGGTGCCCCCGGCATTCACCACGTGATGGCCCGGACGATAAAAGATATTTTCTGCCGCTACAAAACCTTGCAGGGCTTTCAGGTAGAGCGCAAAGGCGGCTGGGATACGCACGGCCTGCCCATCGAATTGCAGGTCGAGAAAGAACTGGGCATTACCAAAGATGATATTGGCAAAACCATCAGCGTAGAGGCCTACAACCAGAAATGCCGCGAAACGGTGATGCGGTTTACGGACCAGTGGAACGACCTGACTCAAAAAATGGGCTATTGGGTCGATCTGGATAATCCGTACGTCACCTACAAAAACGAGTACATCGAATCCGTTTGGTGGCTACTCAAGCAACTCTACGAGACAAAGGTTGATGGGCAGCGGATGTTATACAAGGGCTACACCATCCAGCCGTATTCACCAAAAGCCGGAACGGGCCTGAGTTCCCACGAGTTGAACATGCCAGGCACGTACAAAGACGTGCGCGATACCACCATTGTGGCCCAGTTTAAAGTAAAACCCACCGGCAAATCGGGTTTTCTCTTTTTCGATTCGGCGGATGCCGACATATTTATCCTGGCCTGGACCACCACGCCCTGGACGTTGCCCGCCAATTCGGCCCTTACCGTTGGTGCCAACATCGACTACGTGATGGTGAAGACGTTTAATCCGTACACCCACCTTCCGGTGCATGTCGTGATGGCCAAAAACCTGGTGAGTCGCTGGCTGAACGAGAAAGGGCAGGTCGATTCGCCTAATGACCCGGCTTTCGGGAGATACTTACCGACCCCCGGACCGGTGATACCCTGGGCCATTGTTTCTGACTTTAAAGGGAAGTTTCTCGAAGGCATCGAGTATGAGCAATTGATGCCGTATGTTACGCCGGAGATCCGTAGCGACGGACCACCCGCCTTTCGGGTTATTCTGGGCGATTTCGTCACGACCGAAGACGGTACGGGTATTGTGCATACCTCGCCCACCTTCGGGGCTGACGACTTTCGGGTGGCGCAGGCGGCTGGTATCCCGCCCATCATGGTGAAGGACGAAACCGGGAAAGATGTTCCCATTGTGGACAAACACGGGCAATTCGTGGCAGAAATCACGGATTATGCGGGTCGCTACGTCAAGGAAGAATATTATTCCGACGAAGAGCGGGCTGACCCCGATTTCAAGCCGACGGATGTGCTAATTGCCATCCAGCTGAAAGAAGAAAATAAAGCCTTTCGGGTGGAAAAGTATGAACACCCCTACCCGCATTGCTGGCGTACGGACAAGCCCATTTTGTATTACCCGCTCGATAGCTGGTTTATCCGGACAACGGCTAAAAAAGACCGGTTAGTCGAACTGAATAAGACCATCAACTGGCAACCCGAAAGCACCGGCACGGGTCGCTTTGGTAATTGGCTCGAAAACCTCGTGGACTGGAACCTGAGTCGCAGCCGGTTCTGGGGGACCCCCTTGCCCATCTGGCGCAGCGAGTCTGGCCAGGAAGAGGTGTGCATCGGTTCAGTTGCGGAACTCATCTCAATGAGTGAATCAGCGAATGAGCAAATGAGTGAATGGGTCCGGAATGGCAAAAGCGACTACCAGTCTTATATCGATAAAAACACTGCGTTTTTAGCCGCGCATACTAACGGAAGTTACGACCTCCACCGCCCTTATTCCGACGAAATTTATTTTGTGTCGGAAAGTGGTCAGCTCATGCAGCGTGAAGCCGACCTGATTGACGTTTGGTTCGATTCGGGGGCGATGCCGTATGCGCAGTGGCATTATCCGTTCGAGAACAAGGATAAGATTGACGAAGGTCAGGCATTTCCGGCCGATTTCATTTCGGAAGGGGTTGACCAGACGCGGGGCTGGTTCTTCACCCTTCACGCCATTGCGGGGATGCTCTTCGATTCGGTTGCGTTCAAAAATGTCGTGTCGACCGGGCTGGTGCTGGACAAAAACGGGAACAAAATGTCGAAGCGGCTGGGTAACGCCGTCGACCCGTTCGAAACGCTGGCGAAATACGGTCCCGATGCCACGCGCTGGTACATGATTACCAACGCCGAGCCTTGGGACAACCTTAAATTCAACGGCGAAGGCATTGGCGAAGTACAGCGCAAACTGTTCGGCACGCTATCGAACACGTATAACTTCTTCGCGCTCTACGCCAACCTGGATGCGTTCTCGGTTAACGGGCGCACCGTGCCGGTAGCCGAACGCCCGGAACTTGACCGCTGGATACTTTCCAAACTGCAATCACTGGTGCTGGAAGTAGAGGAACAGTTTGAAACGTATAATCCCACCAAAGCGGGGCGGGCGGTTCAGGAATTTGTCAACGACCAGTTATCGAACTGGTACGTTCGCCTATCGCGCCGGCGATTCTGGGCGGGGCAGTCCGATGGGTCGGAGATGACCACGGATAAACGGGCGGCTTACGAAACCTTGCACGAATGCCTGTCGACAGTTACAAAGTTGATGTCGCCCATTGCGCCGTTCTACGCGGACTGGTTGTACCGCAACCTGAACCCGGAGGAAACGTCGGTACACCTGACGGATTTCCCGATGGCGGAACAGGCGCTGGTCGATGCAGAATTGGAGCGCTCGATGGAGCTGGGCCAGCAAGTCTCTTCACTGGTACATTCACTGCGGAAAGGGCACAAGTTGAAGGTTAGACAGCCGCTGAGTCGGGTGTTGATTCCGGTATTGAATGCTGACACGCGTCGGCAAATCGAGCACGTGTCGCCCATCGTTATGTCTGAGGTGAATGTGAAAGCCGTCGAGTTTGTCGACGATGCCAGTGGTATTCTGAAAAAGCGGGTAAAACCCAACTTTAAAGCACTCGGCCCAAAGTTTGGTAAACAAATGAAAGACGTGGCAACCGTTATTACCGCTATGACGGACAGTCAATTGAAAGAACTGGAAACGGCGGGTAGCTGGCAATCGCCCATTGGCACCTTGTCACTGGCCGATGTTGAGATTGTGACGGAAGATATTCCGGGCTGGCTCGTGGCTAGTGATGGTGGATTGACCGTTGCACTGGATGTAAACCTGACTGATGAGCTGCGCGGAGAAGGCATTGCCCGTGACTTTGTGAACCGCATTCAGAACCTGCGAAAAGACAATAATTTTCAGGTAACCGACAAAATCAGGATTCAACTGGAACGGAACGACGAAACCCTGTCTAGTGCCATCGAAGCCAACAAAGCGTACATCTGTCAGGAGGTACAGGCCGTATCGCTCGATTTGGTCGACAACCTGAATGACACAGCAGACGCGAACGCCGTAGCAGAAATTGAGATGGATGAGTTCCAGCTACGCGTTACGGTAGAGCGGGCCTAACAATACTTGTTTTTTTAGAAGCTGTTTGAGTTAGTAAAAGGCGTGTCTGACGGTACGCCTGATGTGGGCAATCCAAATGAAACTTTGAGCTGACAGAATCGTTCGTTCGTAGTCTTTGGCCAACCTGCGATTATTACTTAACCAGCTAATCGTGC
>JBBSTD010000120.1:0-18014 GCA_038236215.1 Cytophagales bacterium
ATGACCTCCAGTCGCTATTGTTTACGAGAACAATCACCATACATAAGTAATCAATTGTGATACATTTGACTACTTGCATTGCCTGTTACCACACTGGAACCCGATCAAAACAAGCCTATGATGAGCCATGCAACAAAGCCATTTAAAAGTATAAATTAAGAGCCCAATATGACCCATTCCCTATGAAACAGAGTATTGATTTACAGCTGATTGCTACAATGCTATGCCTCGCCTGCGCAACGCCTGATGCTAGTGGAAGTTCTTTATCTATTCAGGGCTTACACTTTTTTGTTTTCCTGAAACTGTCTAAATCAGTTACTCCTTCGGTATTATAAAATAAAATAGCAGACTTTAGCGAAATTGCTAAATATTCTCTCACATTTTTCATCGTACCCGTAGTCATAAGTTTTATGAAACCTGCTAATTCCCCAACTCCTGATTCTCCAGCAATTATTCGTTCATCAGTATCATTTGTATAGTATAATGCTCGAATAGTCTGTTTCGCAAAACTATCCCTGACTTTGATTACAACGTCTGCTCCGTTTTTAATGATGTCCCAGGCACTTAATGATAAAATTTCTCAGTTTAATCCTGCCATAATTGTCTTGAACGTACAGGGTGGCTTTATCCGTTTACAGGCATTAAATGATGATAAAATTTCATCTGCTTCGTAAGACCCTACTATAACAATTTTAGGACGGTTGTTTCGATAGTGATTCAGCTAATACCAAATTGCTGAACTCGCCCAACTACCCACACCTGCCTGTAAAAAAACCACATCAATTTTAGGCATGGGCAGGCTATGTAAGCTATTTTTTAGTTCCTGGAAGTGCGTTAAATACCCAGCCATTATTTGGGCAGGTATCTCTTCCTAATTTTCCCAGACTGTATCTTGCACCAGTTGCCAGCCTTCTCTTATGCTCGCTTTTTCGGTCAAAGCACACGTTTCATTATAGTTTCCCTCCTCGGAAATAATCATTCATGCATATCGATGCTTTTTTACAACTGACGATTATTAGTAGATTATTCTAGTCGTTACTGTGTTGAAATGGTCTGCAAGATTGCCATCAACTCATAAGTAAACACGTTTTTGGCGCTGTATAGAAATATATACTGTCATGTGGTGCCCCAGTATGATGCGCTAATACTGCAAATAAATTGTTAGTTTTAATAGTTTGCCTTGCCTTGTTTATTTAACGGTAGGCAAGTGACACAGAAATACGCATAGCCCATGTTGTATTGTTCGCTTTCTAGATTCTATTGCAGCGCAGTTGCTGCTGGCTATAAAAGGGGCCTTTAGCCTTCTTAAGAAGTAGATAGCGGATTGCCGTTTTGATGTCGTTGTGACCGGGGGGCTGGATGAGCTTAATGTCTGTGCCGGGTTTAAGCATGTGAGTAGCCCTCTGGTGCTTTACAAAGTGCGTTATTGGTAAGCAGTGCGTCAAAACCCAGCCGCCTGTCCGTCTTTCCGGGATTCTGTGGCGCCGTGGTACACCTTGTTTTTGGCGTCGTACATAATGGCCTGATAGCCGCCGTAGCCACCCAGTCCATAGCCTACTTTGTGGCCTTTGCGCATCAGGTCGCGAATGGTTTCGTAGGGATATCCCGATTCCAGTTTAACCTCCCCTGAGTCGACCATGCGTTCGCCAGTGGGTTCGGAGGAGCCATCGTGGTCAATGCGGGGTGCGTCGCCCGCTTCCTGTGGGTTCATGCCGTAGTCGATCATGTTCATAATAATCTGCACGTGGCCCATGGGCTGAAAGCCACCGCCCATCACGCCGAAGCTCATGAATGGCTGCCCGTCTTTGGTTACGAAGGCCGGAATAATGGTTTGAAACGGGCGTTTGTGGGGAGCAAATGTATTATTCTGGCTATCGGTCAGACTGTAAAGTTCGCCCCGGTCCTGAAGCATGAAACCCAGACCATCCGGCACCATGCCGGAGCCGAAGCCCCGATAGTTGCTTTGAATCAACGATACCATGTTGCCTTCCTCGTCGGCCACGGTCAGGTAAATGGTATCCCCCTGTTTCAGGGCGGGATTACCGGCATCTACCCGGCTGGCGGCCCGGTTCATGTCAATAAGCTTGCGCCGTTCGGCTGCGTAGGCTTTACTGATTAACTCATTGACGGGTATTTTGGCAAAAGCCGGGTCGGCGTAGTATTTAGCCCGATCTTCAAACGCTAGTTTCTTCGCTTCAACAAATTTATGAATGTGCTCGGGGCTGCCCCAGGGGATTTTGGAGAAGTCGTAACCTTCCAGCAGGTTCAGCATTTGCAGGGCGGCAATACCCTGACTGTTGGGTGGTAACTCCCAGACATCATAGCCTCTGTAGTTTGTCGATACCGGTTCTACCCAGTCGGAGGTATGGTCGGCCAGGTCTTTTGCGCTCAGGTAGCCGCCCATTTTCTTCATGAAGGCGTCAATCGTCTGGGCAATTTCACCTTTGTAGAAGGTATCGCGCCCTCCTTTGGCAATTTTTTCGAGCGTATTGGCCAGGGCGGGATTCTTGAAAATTTCGCCCCGTTTGGGTGCTGCCCCGTTTGGCGCGTAGGTTTCTTTTACATTGGGGTATTTACTAAACCGGGCAATCATGGAGGGCCAGTAATACGAGGCTTCGTCGTGAACCGGATAGCCTTCGCGGGCGTAGCGGATAGCGTGCGATAAAATTTCCGGCATCGGTTTCTTGCCAAAACGCTTGTGGAGCGTAAACCAGCCATCTACGCAACCCGGCACAGATACCGGTAACGGACCATCGGAGGGGATGTGCGTCAGGCCCCGCTTTTGAAATTCGGCCAGAGTCAGCGAATAGGGCGACCGTCCGGAAGCATTCAAACCGTACAGTTTTTTGGTTTTGGCATCCCACACAATAGCGAACAGATCACCCCCGATACCGTTTACGTGCGGCTCTACCAGCCCTTCCATGGCATTAGCCGCAATAGCCGCATCGATGGCGTTACCGCCCGACCGGAGTACATCGATAGCTGCCTGGGTGGAGAGTGGGTGTGAGGTGCAGGCCATTCCATGTTTAGCCATCACTACGGCGCGGGTGGCGAAGGTTTTACCCATAAGCCGATCCTGGGCGAAGGCTGGAAGCAGGACAAGTATCAGGAAACAGGTCAGAAAGGAGATCTTATTCATAAGCAGGGTAAGTCGTTGTAAGAATGAATGATATCCGGTTAGATTGACAAGGACACAAGATACTAAATCCAGCTTACTTCCCGCACTGTGAATACCTATCCCGTCATCGAATCGCTTAAACGAAAATGCCCCCTCAACGTAGCTGAGGGGGCATTTTTTACAGGTTGATGAACTCTATCGACGGCCACCGCCAATATCAGCACCAATCTTGATACCTAGATAGGCGTTATTACTGGTGATTGTCTGGTTAGATACCGCCAGGTTGGTTGATGGAATAAAGTTGAATTCAGCGGCTGCTACGAAGTGACCCGCTTTAATACCACCCCGAATCATACCACCAAATTTGGTATCGCTAACGAAGCTAAGATTTTGGTTTGGCTGACCATTGTCGACGATAACGACCGTTCCGGCGGCACCAACCGAGTAAGGACCTACACCAAGGCCAAGAAAAGGACGAATCCCGCCCGTTCCAAACAGGTAATTACCCGTCAACAGGGCTGAAGTATAGGTACCCAAGTCGCCGGTTGTTGTGTTACCGTTATACTTGATGCCCCGCGCTACCGAAGCCGCTTCCAGGCGAAGACCAATATCAAAATTATCCGAAAGGCCGTATTTAGGCTCAACGGCTACCAGAAAACCACCTGACACACCGGCATTAAAGGGCTTGGCATAACCAACTGATACATTTACTTTGAATGGTTTGTACTCCTGGGCAGTAGCCGATAGGGCGACCAGCATGAACAACCCGGCGAGATAATTTTTCATAACTTTCATACTTGTGTTGTAATTAGGTAATTAGTGAATTGTGAAAAGAATTTGATAAAAAACATAGAATCATAACTGAGTCAGGAATTAGGTTGTTTGATTTTTTAATCAATTAGTGAATAAATACAGATGATGGATGAGCGGGGGAGGGGTAAAATAAGGCTGAATTGTCCAGGGAAAAGATGCAGTTAACAGCGCACTGTTTTGCGATTTAGCCGTCCGGGAACGGTGCTTTAGAGCATACATCTGCAAGCAGATACAAGGAAAATATCTGTCCGTTTTGCTAGGAAAGAAAAATCTATTGTGCTGATAGTTAGCGAATTGCTATCAGACTAAAACTGTTTACTGAGTAATGTTGCCACAGGCACACTGCTAACGGACGAAGCAGGTAAGTAGGGCTGAAACCGCCGTAGGGAATCACCCAACTATTAGACGAAGGCAGGTCTACCGCGGGGCAGGATGACTAAATGAAAAAAATATAATTTTATTGACATTCACCGCTTCTTCTGTAGGCGCGTAAGCCCCCACATTAACCCCCGCTGCAACAAAACCAGGACAACAATAATGCTCAGCGCCATGACAAAGAGCAGTAAATTCGACTCGTTTCCCGCCCGAAAGGCAAAGCTAATGGAGGTAGCCACCGCAGGTGGGTGAACCACGTCGAAAACAATCATGAGTACAATCGTCATAACCATGGCCAGGCCGCCCGATGCGTAACCCGGGCCCAGCAGCAGATACATTACCAGACCAATACCAGCCGCCATTACCTGCGAAAAAGCAAGCGTACGAATACTATTTGTACCATGCTGGGGGTCCAGGTAAATCAGAAACGCACTGGAGGCCAGGGAGGCAAATAACAGCCGCTGCCTGCTGAGCACTTCAACCAGCCCGAATACAATCAGTACTGTTATCGTGGGGGCAACGGCCAGCAATAACTCGCCTTTTAACGGCAAACGGGATCGGGCGGATCGACTGGCCGCTTCGATAGGCTTTAAACTTTCTCGTTCCTCTTCCATAAAACTGCTCGTGTTAACCCCGCTGGGGTTTTTCCGCGCCACCGAAAAACCCCAGCGTTGTGATGACTCAAACTGGTTACTGTGCTGAATCGGACGTGTACTCGTACTCGTCAAGCCCCAGTACTTCACTCGTTTGCTTACGGAGGGCAATGCCCAGTTCGGGGTTATCGGCCAATACTTGTCCGTAACTCGGAATCATCTCGGTAAGCTTCTGCTGCCAGTTGTCCGTAGCAAGTTTTTCCGGGAAACAGCGTTTCAGCAGGTCGAGCATGATGGATACGGCGGTCGATGCTCCCGGCGACGCCCCCAGCAGTGCGGCAATACTACCGTCGGCGGCACTCACTACTTCCGTACCAAATTCGAGTACGCCCCCTTCCTCTTCATCTTTTTTGATGACCTGCACCCGCTGCCCGGCAATTTCCAACTCCCAGTCTTCCCGTTTCGCATCCGGGTAATACTCGCGCAGGGCGTCCATCCGGTCCTCCGGCGATTGCATGACCTGCTGAATCAGATACCGGGTCAGTGGGATGTTGTGCAGCCCAGCCATCAGCATGGGAGCCATGTTGCTCAACTGAATGGATTTGGGCAGGTCCATATACGAGCCGCTTTTCAGGAATTTAGTGGAAAATCCGGCATAGGGACCAAACAGAAGTTCGCGCTTGCCATCAATCATGCGGGTGTCCAGGTGAGGCACCGACATGGGCGGAGCCCCTACCGATGCTTTGCCGTACACTTTGGCCTGGTGCCGCTCAATCACCTCGCGGTTTGTGCATTTGAGCCACTGACCACCCACCGGGAAACCGCCAAAACCCCGACTCTCGGGAATATCCGACTTTTCGAGCAGGCGCAGCGAACCCCCCCCGGCACCAATGAAGAGAAAATCGGTTTGAACCTCGCGTTCTTTACTCGTTGTTACGTTCTCGACCTTCAGTTTCCAGCCGCCCAGCGTTTTGGATGGCCATAAATCGCGTACCTCGTGGGCAAAGTGCATGTTTACGCCCGGTAAGTCGGTCAGCCTACGGAACATGGCTCTGGTCAACGCCCCGAAGTTTACGTCGGTACCGATGTCCATCCGGGTTGCGGCCACCGGTTGAGCCGGGTTACGGTCTTCCATCACCAGCGGCATCCAGTGGGCCAGTTGAGCCGGGTCTTCGGAATACTGCATGCCATGAAACAGATAATTCTGCTGCAACGCATCGTAGCGTTTGCGGAGGTAATCGACGTTATCGGCTCCCCACACGAAACTCATGTGCGGAATAGACCGGATAAAGTTGGGAGCATCGCGCAGAAATCCCTGCTGAATCAAATACGACCAGAACTGCTTCGACTGCTCGAAAGACTCCGCAATCTTGATGGCCTTTGATGGGTCAATGCTGCCATCTTCCTGTTCGGGGGTATAATTCAATTCGCAGAAGGCCGAGTGACCGGTACCCGCGTTATTCCAGGCATCGGAACTTTCGGCAGCCGCGTGGTCCAGGCGTTCGTAGATGTCGATGGTAGTATCGGGCTGTAATTCTTTCAGCAGTATACCCAGGGTGGCACTCATGATGCCCGCGCCAATCAGGATAACGTTGGGGCCTTTTTCGGTCGGTTTTTTATTTTTTGTCATCACTCACTCTACAGGTTGTATGTCAGGATACAAAGTTGGTGGTATGGTTGTTTAAAATGCTACCAACGTAAGCTTTTATGTACAGATATGATCGTTACTTATCCAGTTAAACCGCAAAGGTAGCTTCGCGACCTTTGCGGTTTTCTTCTTTGTGCTCCTTGCGGTTATGATGAAGCTGAACAGGGCGGAAAACGGTTATAATCAACCTGCCCGCAACACCTTCTCCAGCCACTTCATCGTAATCAGATAGGTTGGCTTCACGCCCAGCGTGCCCAAACTGCCCGATGCCAGCGTGGCACCCGTTAGCATGGGATTGTCCGATGCATAGTAGGCGTAGCGGATTTTCACGTCGTCGGGTACGCTGTTGCGGATTTTCAGATGCGCCTGAATGGCTTTCTGGTAGTGAGCTCCTTCCATCTCCAGACCAATTGCTTTCCAGGACGAGTTGCAGAAGTAGCTTAGGATATCTCGATTCTGCAATGAAGTACCCAGCACCGTAATCATGGCCCCTTCATACACCGCCAGGCCGTTGCCCTCAAAATCTTCTTTCCGGAAATCGTTGTCCAATGGATAGTTGTCGGCGGTACCTTCAAAAATGTGTGAGGTCGGAATCATCAGGTCGCCTTTGTCGCCGGTCAGGATGCCCGCTTTGCCCATAATCGTGATGGAGGCTACCCTAAGCGGGAACGATTCCTCCTTTATCTCGTAGGGTTTCAGCAGTTCGTCCATGGTTTCGAACGCCTGTTCGCCAAAAGCATAATCCATCACAAGTAGCAGCGGCTGGGTGGCCCGAACATAGTCCGGGTCGGCCTTTAGTTCCGCCGACAATGTCGTTACATCGCACTGCGCCAGGTCGATCAACTGCACTTGCAGACTGGTGCCGGCTGTGTCTTCCAGTACGTGCATCCCGTGTTCGACGGCGTAACTGACGACCCGCTTTCGAAGGTCGCGTTTGGCCGACATGCTCAGGGTCATGGCCAGATCATAGAGGTCATCCCAGGTGGTGGTATCGGCCAGAGCCGCCGGAGCGTAGAGGCAGTTCATCACGCTGTGCGTATTGGCACTGATGATGTGCAACGGACGGTCCTGTAATCCGTTTGCCCAGATGTATTCCTTGATGCGCGTGGCCCAGCGTTCGCCGTACAGGTGTTGACCAACGCGTTCGCGAAGCATGGGCGTAAAATTGATTTCGCGGTCCAGGTTTGACTCGCGCACCTCGCTAATCGACACGCTGCCCAAGCTATGAACAATCTGAAACAGTCCGTTGTTGGTACTGCCCGTTTCTTCAAAGCGAAGGTAGGCCCGCTGTGTTTCGTCGAATGTCCGGCCCAGGATAGAGCTGAGGTACGTCAGAGCTAGTTCGCGCTCATCGTCGGTAACGGTGCCCCCCGACCGAATGATGGCTTCGAGTTTTTCCCACTCCCGCGATTTGCTACCCCGTTCCTGAAACGCATTCCGCCGGATTTTGTCGGCTTCCATGAACATGAACGTCAGGTGCGTCAGGATGTCGTAGATTTCACTGCGGCCGTTGGTCACTTCAATCACCATCTGGTCCTGGTCGATGCGGTAGCAGTTGCGACGGCGTTTGGCCGGTACAAGGACCGGAAAGTGGGCATGCTCGAAGCCCTCACGCGAAGCCAGCGTAACGACCCGGCAAGCTTCGATTCCCTTCGGTAAGCGATCCATTACGTATACCAGTCCGTCCAGTTCCACGCGTTGCGGGTCGCCCACGAAGCCGTAGATTTCGGGTTGCAGCGTGAGTAATGCCCGACGGATTTCTTCGCCCGATACGCCCGATGGTTTATAAAATCCCCGGTTAAACAGGTGGCGCATAGTAATGTAAAGCCGTTCGATGGCCACGCGCGATTCCTGGGCGCGGGTAAGCGGAGGGGATGACTGTTCGTTCATGAATGTTGTGCAGCGTATTGACCCGCAAGTTACGCGGTCTGTTTCGTATGGACGGTTAGCCGTACGTAAAATTGCTGTTTACCTGTTTACAACGCGTGTTACCGGAAAGGGGTATTAATATATGGGAGACCGTTGCACTAGCCCAAAGTAGCGGACTGTTCGTGCCGAAAGCAGGGTAACAGGCGCGGTTTCGATGATTTTGCGGTACTTTTGGCCCATGAAAACCCCATTTCGGGCGGTTGTCCTTCTTCTGTTGACCGGGTTGCTGCTTAGTCAGTCGATGCGGGCGCAACCGATGCCCAGTATGTCCATTGCCGCCGACCCGTCGGGCATTAACAAAGGCCGCTTTATTGGCGTGGCGGTGAGTACGGCGGCATTTTATACGATTACGCTGCTCTTGCTTAAGAAGCAATGGTATAAGAAAAGAGTGCCGTTTCATACCTTCAACGACAACCGGGAATGGCTCCAGATGGACAAAGTGGGTCACGCGACTACGGCTTATTGTATGAGCCGGGGTGGGTACGAACTTATGCGCTGGAGTGGCGTTGACGAACGCGCCAGTATTCTGACGGGTGGTTTGCTGGCCCTGTTGTTTCAGACGACGCTGGAAGTGTACGACGGCCATGCGAAGGAGTGGGGATTCTCCAAAGGTGACATGCTGGCCAACGTAGCGGGAACGGCGCTGTTTATGGGGCAGCAGTTCGGGTCTGGTCAGCAGGTGGTGAGCATGAAATACGGGTTTCGGAAAACGATTTTTCCGCCCTACCGACCAAACCTACTGGGCAAAACCACCGGGCAGCAGATGCTTAAAGATTACAACGGACAACAGTACTGGCTGTCGGTCAATCTGGGATCGGTATTGCCAGTGGGAGAGCGTTTTCCGCGCTGGCTCAACCTGGACGTGGGCTACAGTGGTAGTGGCATGATCGGCGGCCACGACAATCCGGTGGTATTCGATGCGGATGGCAAAGAGGTGAAATTCACCCGCTACCGGCAGTATTTTATCTCGCCCGATGCTGATTTCTCCCGCATCCGTACGTTTTCTCCTTCGTTACAACGGTTTGTCGGGACGGTACAGTTTTTCAAGATTCCGGCCCCGTCGCTGGAGTTCAGCCGGGTAAAAGGGCTCCGGTTTCATCCGCTTATTCTTCCAAAAGAGTAACGTGGTAAGGGGTGAAGAACTATGTTTTTACCATGTTTCCAGTAGACCCGCTCCAGCCCGTGACTGTCATTCATAACGGCCCCCGCCAATATCCAGCCCCAGTTTAATGCTGAAATAGGCGTTTGGACTTTCGTAGTTCAGGTTAGCCCCCGATGATCCTACAACGATTCCTCTGGTTTTGGGCACCAGGTTATATTCGGCCCCCAGCACAAAATGACGCGTTTTGACACCGCCCCGTACCATAGCCCCCAGTTTGGTACCACCGGACACCCCACCGTTGACACCTCCATTCTGCGAAAGATTGACGCTCAGAATGTTGAATAGGCCAGCCCCGGCCCCCAAAAAAGGCCGGAAATCAGTATCCGATAACAAGTAGTTTCCGGTAATAAGGAACGAGTTTGACCCTTTCAGTTCCGTACTTCCCTGCTGATTGTCCAGCGTGTAGGCTTTTACAATCAGGCCCAGTTCATACCGTAGCCCCAGGTCAATCCGGTCATTGAGTCCATATTTAGGCTCCACCGATAACAGCAGCCCGCCCGATGCTCCCTTGCCGATGGGAAGCGCGTAGCCAGTGGACAGGTTTACCTTGAAGGGCTTAAACTCCTGCGCGGCAGCTGTCAGGGTCGTGAACGTAAACAGAAGCAGAAAAAAATGGTTTGTACGCATCGTGAGCGGGACTATTCTACACCAGTCTTTCTGCAAACATACGGGTGTATTGGCTGATTACAATAGTCGGCTGCCGGGTGCTTTTGGGTTACCTTTGCTCCGTACATGCCCCTGGATAGATTACGTTGATCAGCCGATCTGCAGGGAGAGAGACAGGCTACCTTATGACATTTGACGACTACTTAGCCCAGAAAAAAATTGATGCTAACCGGTTTCAGCAGGCAGAACCCGAACGATTCAGCGAGTGGCAACGCGAATTTGCCCAGATGCATCCCGACAGCTTTACCGTTCAGAAGAAATTTCTTTTGAATGATACCCGAAGGAAGTACCTTGTCCGTTAAAGTATATTTAGAAGCCTGAAGGTCAGACTTCTTTTTATTCAATCAATCTCTTTATTATATTATGAGCCTTACATTAGGAGAACTACGGGGCATTACCGATGCCGTACAGAATGCCCTGAAGGCCCAGGGCATTAGTGATAGTGATTCGCTGCTTGAAGCGACCAAGACCCCTAAGGACCGCAAAGAACTGGCTGCCAGTTCGGGCGTTGATGGCGCTGTTATCCTGGAACTGGCTAACCGGGCCGATTTAGCCCGCATAAAGGGGATTGGCCGGGTTTATAGTGATCTCATGGAAGAAGCAGGCGTTGATACCGTGAAGGAACTGGCTCAGCGAGCCGCTAAAAACCTACATGCCAAACTGATTGAAATTAACAGCGTCCGTCAGTTTACCCAGCGACCGCCCTCCGTGGAGCAGATTGGTGATTTTGTGGACCAGGCGAAACTCCTGCCCAGAATGCTGGAATACTAAGAAACAGTTTCTATGGAAAAGGGGGTGATCGATCACCCCCTTTTTTATGACACTACTTGAGTGATTATTGTACAGAATATACCCGCTCACTTTACGGATTTTCGTAGATAGCCCTCCAGCCGATTTTCCAGTTCAGCCTGACTCAGGTTAATAAATAAGTCGCCGTTGATGGCCAGGGACAGCCGGCCACTTTCTTCCGAAACCGCAATAACGGCTGCGTCCGTTGCTTCACTCATTCCCAGTGCCGCCCGGTGGCGAAACCCCAGCGAAGGCGGCAGCTCATCGTCTTCCGATACGGGTAAAATACAACGGGCCGCCCGCAAACGTCCTTCGCTAATGATAACGGCCCCATCGTGTAGTGGGCTATATTGACTAAAAATAGCCAGCAATAGCGGTTTGGATACGTCGGCATCGATTATCTCGCCCGACTCGGCAAATTTTTCCAAGTCATCATTTTTCTGTAGCACCAGCAACCCCCCCGAAAATTCACCGCTCAACGCTTTGCAGGTTTCCAGAATGGGCTTTAGCGGGGTGCTTGCGTCAGTTCTGTTGATATCCCGAAATAGCAACTGCCGTAGCAGACGACTGTTGGTGAGGTTTGTCGACTTGCCGATAAGCAATAAAAAACGCCGGATTTCGTGCTGGAAGATAATAATCAGGGCCAAGGCGCCAACGCTGATGAAGTACTCCAGGATAGTAGTCATCAGATTAAGGCCAAGGGCTTTAACCAGTAGATAAGCCAGGTAAACCAGCAGATACCCAATAAATACCCGACTGGCAACACTGCCCCGAACGAGGTTATAAATTTGGTAGATAAGCAGGGCTACCAACCCAATATCGAACAGGTCGAGCCAGCCGATGTCTAAAAATCCCAGGCGAAAAGCCAGCATGTACGGAGTAGAGAGAGTTTCCAGGTTAAATATAAACAGAATCATCCAATGCCCTTACTTTCTATATCGAAAGGAGCGGCAGCTACTGGTTTCACCGATTGAATCAGCGGATGTTTCAAGGCTCAGATATCAATCGTTTCCCCTTCTATGGCTAGATATGTTTCCGGGAAAACAGCCCGGGCCTCGCTCAGAAATGGCTCAAATTCTTTGTATCGGGACGAAAAATGCCCGATCAGTAATTGACCGACACCCGCTTTTTCGGCAATCGTAGCCGCCTGCCGGGCGGTGGAGTGAAAAACCTCAGCCGCCCGCGCCTGATTATCCTCTAAAAAGGTGGCCTCATGATACAGTACATCAACGCCCTGTAACTGTGGTATTATCGCATCGAAATAGCGGGTGTCTGAGCAATACGCGTAGGAGCGGGGAGGGGGTGCCGGTTCCGTATAATCAGAAACGGCGTAACGAACAGACCCGTCCGCATCCAGAATATCTTTCCCTTCTTTTAGCTGTTTCAGGTAAGCTACCGGAATATCGGCGGGTAATCTATCCCGCAGCAGGTGGGGCTTACCCGGTTTTTCCCGAAAAAGGTAGCCCGTACAGTCAACCCGGTGCTCAAGGGGAATGGACTGTACACTCATGAGCGGATGATTGAGCAAAAACACCGGTTGGTCGGGGTCAACTGCCTGAAAATGTAATTTATACCCCAGCCGGGAGTTCGACACGCGGAAAATAGTGGTCAATACCTCGTCCAGACCACGCGGTCCGAACAGGTATAAATCCTCCGTGCGCCCAGCCATGTTCAGCGTCGACAGCAGGGGAGCCAGGCCAAAGTAATGGTCGCCGTGCAGGTGACTGATAAAAATATACCGTAATCGGCCGGGTCGGATGCGTTGCTCAATTAACCGGAACTGAGTGCCCTCACCGCAATCGATCAGTACATAATCGTTGCTGATGGTCAATAACTGAGCAGTTTGGTGAAGCCGGAGCGTGGGCGTAGACGAACCTGCCCCCAAAATGGTGAGGGTGAAGGGCGAACGCTTTGAGTGCGGATGGTCAGAATTGGACGTACTCACTGATGCTGGTCGGAATGGCTGGTCCGGTTAGTTTTCGACACTGCCCCCAAGATCATATTCGTCATCTTCTTCGCTTTTGAAATCATTTTCCAGTTCATTCATGAACACAGCGTCGATGGCTTCCTCTACGGTGGGCATTATGGTTAGTTCGCTCAGATTGGATTTATCCAGCAATTCAATCAGGGCGTCGTTTTTGGTCACCGCAATAAATAGTCCATCCTCGTTGGTACACTGCCGACTTGTTTTGCGCAGGGTAGTAACTCCTCCCTGATCTACGGATTGAACCGGGTCCATATCCATAATGATATTGCTATACCCTTCTCGAAACAGGACGTGGCTAATGGTCTCAAATTCAGTAGGAACTTCGTCCGAAAAGGCACTTTCTGTTAAGCGAAGCAGGGCAAACTGTTCGTTTTTTTCGATTGTGTAATTCATAATCTGTCAACTGTTAATGATTGACTGACTACCGGGCAACGCGTTACCGGATAGTCACTCGAATTTGTTTTTTATTGCCTGTAAAATGTTTTTCTCAATTCGTACGAGCGGGTCGGCAACGGTATCGGCCTGGAACGACTGCCCCGTTACGGTCTCAAACAGTTCAATGTACCGGGTTGTTATCTGATTCACCCATTCGTCCGACATGGCCGGAACAGACTGCCCGGTTTTTCCCTGAAAGCCGTTGGTAATGAGCCATTCCCGAACGAATTCTTTTGACAACTGCTTTTGCGGCTGACCAGCGTTTTGATTCTGATCGTATACATCGGCGTAAAAATACCGGGAAGAATCGGGCGTATGTACTTCATCGATCAAATAAACCTTGCCATCAAGATTTCCAAATTCATACTTAGTATCCACCAGAATGAGTCCCTGCCCGGCCGCCATTTCCGTTCCCCGCGCAAAAAGAGCCAGGGCATACCGTTCTAACTGGACATAGTCCGGTTCGGTAACAATGCCCTGTTTCAGGATTTCTTCCCGACTAATGTCTTCGTCGTGTCCTTCGTAGGCTTTGGTAGAGGGGGTGATGATGGGGGTTGGCAGGCGGTCATTCTCCCGCAATCCGTCGGGCAGGGATACTCCGCAAAGCAGCCGGTGTCCATCCCGATACTGTCGCCAGGCATGCCCCGCCAGATACCCCCGAACAACCATCTCCACAGCATACGGTTCACATTTCAGGCCGATGCTCACGTTGGGGTCCGGAACATCGAGTAGCCAGTTGGGAACAATGTCGGCAGTGGCCCGCAGGAAGTAAGCCCCCGTCTGATTTAGCACCTGTCCTTTAAACGGAATGGGCCGGGGCAATACCACATCGAAAGCCGAGATACGGTCCGAGGCAACCATCACCAGTTTCGGGCCATTGCCCTGATCAGAAAAAGAATATACATCCCGCACCTTGCCGCGGTAAAAGCCCGTTTGACCGGGGAAATTAAAATTGGTCTCCTGAATGGCGTTCATATTCTTGGTGTTAACCCGGCTCCGTTGGGCTTTAGCCAACGGTACACCTTACATTTTCTCAACAACAATAGCGGATGCTCCACCGCCCCCGTTACAAATGCCAACTGCTCCGTAGCGGCCTCCGGTCTGTTGCAGCACATTGGTAAGCGTCGTGAAAATGCGGGCACCCGATGCGCCCAGCGGATGGCCAATGGAAACGGCTCCGCCCAGAACGTTCATTTTCTCCTGGGGCACGTTCAATACTTTACTGAAAGCCAGCGGCACAACGGCAAAGGCTTCATTTATCTCAAAAAAGTCGATGTCATCTATGGTTAGCCCGGCTCGTTCAATCGCCAGGGGAACCGCTTTTGTGGGGGCGGTTGTAAACCACTGGGGTTCCTGCTCGGCATCGGCGTAGGCCAGAATTCGAACCAGTGGTTTTAGTCCCAGTTCGTCCGCTTTCCGTCGGCTCATAACCACCACTGCCGATGCACCGTCGCTGATGGGGGAGGAGCTGGCGGCTGTTACCGTACCATCCGTCGAAAATGCCGCTTTCAGGGTTGGTATTTTATCGTAGATAACATTCTTGTATTCTTCATCGTCACTAACGGTCACGGTGCCTTTGCGCCCAACCACGTCGACGGGTACGATTTCGGCACTAAACTGACCATTCTTCGTACTGGCTTCTGACCGCTGGTAGGACTGAACCGTATAGGCATCCTGTTCTTCACGGCTGATGGTATACTTCTGGGCCGTTCTATCGGCAAATAATCCCATAGCGCACTCGTCATACACATCAACCAGCCCATCGCGGGCCAGCCCGTCTACCAGTTCGGCATTCCCGTATTTATACCCGAAACGCGCTTTTGGCACGTAATAAGGGATATTTGACATACTTTCCATACCACCTGCCACAATGATATCGGCCTGCCCAAGCTGAATGGCCTGGGCTGCCAGCATGATGGCTTTCGTGCCCGATGCACAAACTTTATTGATGGTTGTGCACGGAATAGTAGCCGGTAAGCCTGCTTTCAGAGCAGCTTGTTTAGCCGGTGCCTGACCCAGATTTGCCGACACGACATTCCCCATGTACACCTCCTGTACCTGATCGGGCTGGATACCGGCGCGGGTTAGGGCTCCTTTTATGGCGGCTGCTCCCAGGTCGATGGCCGACAGGGTAGAGAATACACCCCCAAAACTACCAATGGGCGTGCGAACAGCAGTGATGATAACAACTTCGTTCATGTTCTTGCGGTTTATTGTTTACGGGTTCAGGTTCACGGTTCTAGGTTTGCGGTTGCCTAAAGCAGTCAGCGCCTATTCGGTGCGTCAGCTATAGGACCGCACTGCCCAACCGTAAACCGTAATCTTAATACCGAATACCTTTTTACCACCGATTCGTGTTTTCTTTAGGTTTAGTTCCCGTTCGGCGGGCTGCCCGCGTCAATGCATACGGCAGGTCATCGCCCCGCATGGCATCGAGTAGCTGCATGGCCTGCGCTTCATTCAGGTTGAGCCGTTGAAAACGACGCAACACTTCATCCTGCCGGTCTGACCGTTCGACCTGTTGCCCACCTGAGGTTTTCGGTTTCGTTGTGGTTTTCGGTTGCTGACTAACACCCTCCGGCCGTTTCTGAACGGCCGGAGGGTTGCCGGAGTAGCGGGTTTTTACCAGTTCGAAATTATACCGGGCCGGCTCATTATCAGCATTTTCGAGCAGTGCTTTTTCAAACAGAACCAGCGCCTTCGCACTGTCACCCTCCAGGCACGCCATTACACCCAATTGTGTCGCGGCTGCAGTACGAAGGTCAGCCCGGTCGGACTGGAGCAGGGTTTCATACTGAGGTCTTGCTTTTACGTATAGTTTCAGGTTGAAATAGGTATGGCCAAGATTTAACCGCACGGCTGGATCAATCGTTGTTGTTCGCTGGCTCAGGTAGGCATACAATTCCAGCGCACGCTGATACTGACCGGCCTGATAGGCAACCTGGGCATCCTGGCGAGCCTGATTGTTCTGCGAAACCTGATTTTGTGCGAATAAGTTGTTCAACCAAAGCCAGGCTGCAATGACTACATAAACCATAATAGCATACTGTATGGGCGGTCAAAAATAAGACGAAACATTGAGACCTGCTTATAACCGAAAGGTCCTTATGGTCACAATTAAGTCGAGAAGGATCAGTCCCAGCGCAGCCAGGAGGAAATAATAGTATTTATTCGTCGAAACCGCTACGCGTTGCTGGTCGATGGCTCCTCCCTTCAACGACCGTAGAACACTGGCTAACTCATTTATATACCGGCCATTGGCATCGGCCTGAATATATTGCCCCTGACTATCCCGCGCAAGATTAGTTAAAAACTCACTGTTCAGGCGGCTACGAACAATCTGGCGGCTATCGTCGCGAATAAAATCTCGCCCATTACGAATGGATGTCCCCGTTTCGGTACCGACCCCCACCGTGATGAGGGGTATATTCTGCGTACGAAGTCGGGCTAATGCATTGCGTTCGCAGGGGGAAAAGTTTTCACCGTCACTGAACAGAACGATGGATCGGACGCTTTGATGGGTGGACGGATCGGTCAGTAATTTCTGGTAAGCCAGTTCGATGGCACTACACAGGTCCGTTCCCCCAGTTAGGACAATACTACTGTGCACCTCGCGGATGAGTTGCTTTAGGGCATCCTGATCCGCCGTAAGTGGCGATAGAACGAAGGACTCAGACGAAGCCAGAACCAATCCGAACCGGCTAGCGGGTAACGTGTCGCACAGTTGCTGAATATCGTATTTTATCCGTTCTAAACGGGTTGGCACTACATCACTGGCATCCATGGACCGCGAGATATCAACCAGCAGGAACGTATCATGGCCGGTAGTGGTCAGTTCGCTTTCTGCTTCGCCAAAGGAAGGACCCAGCAACGCAATGATCAATAACGTAAGGTAGCTGCCCCGTAGAAAAAATTTAGGCACTACGCCCCAGGCCGACGTATTTAACTGGCGGGCCAGCCGAAAAGTACGCCATATATACAGCGTGTAGACGCTGATAAAGAGAAAAATGAAAATAAATTCGGTACGCGAAAAAGAATATAACCAGTTCATTCAGTAAAGTATCAGGCTGAGACTGACTTGGTTCAGTAGGAAAACTATCTCCAAACGGAAAGGCGAAATTAACGATTACAAAAAGATTTTCAGGATCGCTATTGACCTAAACGATGAATTGCTCTATCTTTGTGTCCCAATCGTTCAGGAAGAAGGGAATGATTGGGCTTCGGAGAGGTGCCTGAGTGGCCGAAAGGAACAGTTTGCTAAACTGTCGTACTGGTAACGGTACCGAGGGTTCGAATCCCTCTCTCTCCGCTGAGTACAGAGTAAACCTTCGGGGTGTAGCGTAGCCCGGTATCGCGCCTGCTTTGGGAGCAGGAGGTCGTAGGTTCGAATCCTGCCACCCCGACACTGAAAGTCCCAGATAAAAAAACCGATTAGCATCTAAGCTAATCGGTTTTTTTATGTTTTCTGTTTTGCACTATGGTTTGGGATCAATCTCAAG
>JBBSTD010000121.1:0-17744 GCA_038236215.1 Cytophagales bacterium
AAATTTTTTCCGACGCATCGTCAAGGATTACGAGTACACGGTATCTTCTTCGGTAAGCTGGCTTTACTTAGCCAATATTCAGATCATGTTACAGCGTATTCAGACTTAATACCAAATATAATTTCCCAACACGCTCTTAGTAAGTCCTTTTCTTAAATATCTAGCAGCCATTAGAGCTGAGGGAGCATCAACATCATTGAGTCTTTGTACAATTTGTTTGATGTCTACGTCTGAAATAGTTTCTGTGTTTGTGAATTCATTTGTTAAATACGATACAAATAAAGAATTGAGCAATGTATTCCAATCGGGCATGCCTGCGCTGCTTGAAACACCGGCACCCAGAAAAGTGCTAAATTGTCTTTTCTTATAAGATTCGATTAATACTTCAACCCTTTCTTCTCTTTCTTCTTCCCAATTTCGAAGTTCTTTACTTACTACGTTTTCAAGTCTTAGCGAAAAAAGATTATTAGCAATCTTGTTAGCTTCTTTTCTATGTTTCGCAACTATCTTATTCAATTCTTCTGGACCCCATAAAATAATTTTAATATTCGGAGAGAAAATTGCTAATTCCGTAATTATTTTATCTCTAGTTTTTTCTGAAATTGGTCTACCATTAATTATTAAGATATTTTTAAAGTCTGGTAGAATTTCTATTCTATTCAGTCTGCCAAAAAGTTGTTCAATAAATATACGAGGAGGTATTCTGTCCAGGTTTAATTTTACCTCTATTACAGTTCTCCCAATTATGTCATCAAAACCATCTTCTGCAATGGCATCGCCGGGAGTACGATAATTATCATTTAAAGTAAGTATTTTGTCCTGAGAATTTAAATGGAATTTAAGCAGATTCAGAATAAATGTTTCAAAAGAATAGTAACTCTTTGGACCTGTTCCTACTTTTGAAAGTATTTCATCTATTAGCATAAGGTTGTTGTTTTAAAGTTGTGCCTAACTCGTAAATATACGCATGTTCATGCTTACATGGCGAATAAGCCTTTCACTATTGGAGTGACCTGACTTATTTTGTAAGTGATTGATATAAAGGCGATTTATTTGAAACGTTAGCGAGAACAATACGAAATACGCAACGCAGATTTCGTATTGCTGATATAAAAACTAGTCCGGCCAACAATACAGAATACGCAGTGCGCATTCTGTATTGTTGGCCGGAGAACTCACCCAGCCCCCTGCGCTTCCACCACCGCAATCGCTACCATGTTCACGATTTCGCGTTCAGAGGAGCCGAGCTGGAGGACGTAAACGGGCTTGCACATACCGAGCAGGATGGGGCCGATGGCATCGAAACCCACCGAGCGGGGTCCGGCGGCTTCCCGCATCAGGTTATACGCAATGTTGGCCGCCGAGAGGTTCGGGAAAATCAGGGTGTTGGCCCCTTCGTCTACCAGTTTACTCAGGGGGTAATTCTGCCGGAGCAGGTCGGTGTTGAAGGCGAGGTGCGCCTGCATGGACCCGTCCACTACCATGTCGGGGTGCTTTTGTTGCAGGATGTCGGTGGCTTCCTGCATCTTGTCGGCATCCTCGCCTTTCGCGCTGCCAAAGTTGGAGTAGGTCACCAGCGCAATACGGGGTTTGATGTTGAACCGCTCCACCGCCCGCGCCGTCAGTTCGGTAATCTCGACAATATCCTGCGCCGTAGGATTCACGTTCACGGTGGTATCCGAGAAAAACAGCGGCCCCCGGTTGGTGAGCAGAATGTACATACCTGCCACTTTCTGCACGCCCGGCTCTTTGCCAATCACCTGCAACGCCGGGCGAATGGTGTCCGGGTAACTCTGCGTCAGGCCCGAAATCAGGGCGTCGGCCTGTCCCGTTTCCACCATCATGGCCCCGTAATAGTTGCGCGACAGCATCCGTTTCCGGGCTTCGGCGGCACTGATGCCCTTGCGGTACCGCTTCTGGTAGAACAAATCCCCGAACTGCTCCACCGTAGCCTGCTGCTCGTGCGAGCGGGGGTCGATGATGGGAATGTCGGCCAGGTCGAGGCTGTTCTGCGAAATCATGGCCTGAATCGTAGCCACTTCGCCGAGTAGAATGGGGTGGGCAATGCCCGAATCCCGCACCTGCTGGGCTGCTTTGAGCACTTTCAGGTTTTCGGCATCGGCAAACACCACCCGCTTCGGGTTGGTGCGGGCCTTGTTGTTGATGACCCTGGAAATCCGGGTGTCCTGCCCCAGTCGGCGGGCCAGTTGACTGCCGTAGGCGTCCCAGTCGGTAATGGGATGTTTGGCTACGCCCGAGTCCATCGCGGCTTTCGCCACCGCCGGGGCTACTGTTTCGAGCAGGCGCGGGTCCACGGGTTTGGGAATGATGTAATGACGGCCAAACAGCAGGTTGTCCGTGCCGTAGGCCATGTTCACCAGATCGGGAACGGGCTTTTTGGCCATGTCGGCCAGCGCATGAACGGCGGCCAGTTTCATGGCTTCGTTGATTTCCGTGGCCCGCACATCCAGCGCACCCCGGAAAATATACGGGAAACCCAGCACGTTGTTCACCTGATTGGGGTAGTCCGAGCGGCCCGTTGCCATGATGATGTCGGGCCGGGCGGCAATGGCGTCTTCGTAGCTGATTTCGGGTGTGGGGTTCGCCATCGCAAACACAATCGGGTTGTCGGCCATGGACCGCACCATGTCCTGACTCACCGTGTTGCCTTTGGATAGGCCCACAAACACATCGGCCCCCACGAAGGCTCCTTCCAGCGTATGCATATCGCGTTTGGTCGCAAACAGGGCTTTCCGCTCGTCGAGGTCGGTACGGTCGGCCCGGATAACGCCCTTGCTGTCGCACATTACTATGTTGTCCACGCTGGCCCCGAGGGATACGTATAGCTTGGTGCAGGAAATGGCCGAAGCTCCCGCGCCGTTGATCAGGATTTTCACGTCCTGGATATTCTTGCCCACAATCTCCAGCGCGTTGAGCAGCGCAGCCGCCGATATAATGGCCGTGCCGTGCTGGTCGTCGTGCATGATGGGAATGTTGAGGTCGGCTTTGAGCCGTTCCTCAATCTCGAAGCATTCCGGGGCTTTGATATCTTCCAGATTGACCCCGCCGAAGGTGGGTTCCAGAATTTTGACCATCCTGACAAACTCATCCACGTTTTTGGTGTCGAGTTCAATGTCAAATACGTCGATGTCGGCGTAGATTTTAAACAGCAGCCCTTTGCCTTCCATCACGGGTTTGCTGGCTTCGGGGCCAATATCGCCCAGGCCCAGCACGGCGGTTCCGTTGCTGATAACGGCCACCAGATTGCCCTTGGCCGTGTATTTGTACACGTCTTCCTTGTTCTCGGCAATGGCCAGACAGGGTTCGGCCACGCCCGGCGAATAGGCCAGCGAGAGGTCGGCCTGCGTACTGTATTCTTTGGTGGGGATAACTTCCAGTTTGCCGGGGCGTCCGTTGGCGTGGTAGGCCAGGGCATCCTCACGGCGAATTTTTTGTTGCATAGAAAAGGGGGGTAGACCAGGTTACAGGGCGGCAAGATAAAGAGAGTTGCTTAATGCCGTTACATAAGAGGCAGATTACCGACCGATTATAACCGCCGGTTCCGACTAATTTTGTCGGCAAATACGCATAGATTATCTTTGGACAATACCAAAAGCAGCCCATTCTTCTATGCAGTGTTCAACAAATCGACACCCAGACTGGACGGGCTTGTATTCGCAGGACATACGCACGGCCGGGTTGAAACCCGGCGCAACTGATTATCACTATGAGTTGCGCCGGGTTTCAACCCGGTTGTGCATAAGCCCTGATTCATCTGAATACAAATACAGACCCAACCGGGCCACCCTTGCCCAACTGCTGTGGCTGGTCGTCTGGCTCGGTACGGTAGCTTGCCAGTCGGACTCGTCCGACAGTCAATCGCTCCGCATTGGGTTTTCGCAGCGTACCAGTGCCGATACCTGGCGCAAAACGATGCAGGAGAACATGCGCCGGGAGCTGTCGTTCACGCCCGAAATTGACTTCGTCGTCAAAGACGCGCAGGGGCAAACCAATCGGCAGGTGGCCCAGATTCAGGCGTTGATCGACCAGCGGGTGGATTTGCTGATTGTATCGCCCAACGCGGCCCTGCCCATCACGCCCATCGTAGAAAAAGCCTATCAGCAGGGCATTCCGGTGGTTATTCTGGACCGGCGCACCGCGTCCGACCAGTACACGGCCTACGTAGGGGCGGACAATGTGGAGGTAGGCCGAACGGCGGGTACCTACGCCAGCGCCCTGCTGAAGGGCAGTGGAAACGTGGTGGAGATTGGCGAATCGCCGGGGTCATCGGCCGACATCGACCGGCACTGGGGATTCGTGGAAGCCATCAACCGCCACCCCACTATCCGGCTGGTAACGAAACTGGAAGGCGACTGGGACAAACAATCCTTTGCCGATAAGCTGACGCAGTTACTAACTAGCACGCCCACCATCGACCTGATTTTTGCCCAGAATGACCGCACCGCCCTGAAAGCCTACGCCGTTTGCCAGAAACTGGGCCTGCAAAACCGGGTGAAAATTATTGGGGTAGATGGACTGCCGGGCAAAAACGAAGGTATCGGCCTCGTAGACCGGGGCATCCTGAACGCCACCGTGTTGTACCCGACGGGTGGAAAAGAAGCCATTCGGACGGCAGTAGCTATCCTGAAAAAACAACCCTTCAAACGTGAAAACCGCCTGCCCACCACACTCATCGACTCTACGAATGTGCGTATTATGCAGCTACAGAACGATAAAGTAATGGAGCAGCAACAGGATATCGAGAAGCAGATTCAGCGCATCGACCAACTGAACCGCACTTACACGTCGCAGAAAAATACGCTGTACTTTATCGTCACGTCGTTGCTGGTGGCCATTGTGCTGGGGGGATACGCGCTGTACCTGTTCCGGTCGAAGCGGACGGCGTACGAACTGCTCGAAAAACAGAACGGGGAGATACGGGCGCAGAAAGACGAAATCGAGCGCGTATCGGGCCAGGCCCGGCTGGCAACGGAAGAAAAACTCCGGTTTTACTCCTACATCTCCCACGAATTCAACACGCCCCTGAGCCTGATTCTGACCCCTACGGAAGACATGCTGAGTCAGAAAACGGTGCCCCCGCACGAGTTGCGCAGTAACCTGTCGCTGGTGCAGAAAAACGCCTACCGACTGCTTCGCCTGATTGACCAGATGCTGGACTTACGCAAGACCGATGCGGGCAAACAACGCCTGCACGCGGCCGAGCAGGACCTGGTTGCTTTCATTGCCGACATTGTGCAGGACTTTACCCGCAAAGCCCGGAAGCAGCGCATCGACCTGCAATTCATTCCGTCCAGCTCCCGGCTCCCGGTCTGGTTCGACGGGGAGAAACTGGATAAAGTCATCGTGAATCTGCTGGCCAACGCCTTCAAGTACACGCCCAAAGGGGGGCTGATTCACGTACGAATGGATACGCCGGATGGCCGGGTGCGGGTTCAGGTGGTCGATAACGGCGACGGCATGACCCCCGATGAGCAGGCCCACGCGTTCGACCTGTTTTTCAGCGGAACAAAGACGTTCAACCTCTCCAAAGGATTGGGGCTGGCCCTGTCGATGGAGTTCATTCAATTGCATCAGGGCGACATCAGCGTACAGTCTGAGAAGGATGAAGGGACTACGTTTACCGTGTTGCTACCCCTGGGAAATGCCCACCTGAATGCCGACGAGATGGACGGCACCATCAGCCAGAAAACCGCTCTCCATCAATCGGTGGCAGACGATACCGAAGGCGAAACGGAAAGCCAGCAACCGGTTTCGCTACCGGACAAACAGGCGGCTACGGTGCTGGTGGTGGAAGATAACGATGAGTTACGGGCATTTTTGATCGCCCGGCTGGGGAAAGAATTCGACGTGGTGGCCGAATGCAGCGGAATGGCCGGGTGGGAGCGGGCCCTGGAAACAATTCCCGACCTGATTATCAGCGATGTGATGATGCCCACTCAGGCCGATGTGTCGATGGACGGGTTTCAACTCACGCAGCGCGTCAAAACCGACTGGCGCACCTCGCATATTCCCGTTATCCTGCTCACGTCCAAAGGGCAGATCGAAAGCCGGATTGAAGGTACGCGGGCGGGGGCTGACCTGTATCTGACCAAGCCTTTTAATACCGCCTACCTGCTGGAATCCATCCGCACCACGCTGGCGAACCGGCAGAAACTACAACAGCGTTTTGCGTCCGACTTTTCCGCCCAGACCGGCAACCGGGAAGACAAAAAATTCATCAACGAAATGGCCGCCCTGGTGGAACAAAACCTGACCGACCCGGCCTTTGGCGTCGAGAAACTCAGCCGGGATATGGGGCTTTCCCGCGTGCAGCTGTACCGAAAAGTACAGGCGTTGCTGAACATGAACGTGATGGACTACCTGACGGATATCCGCCTGAAACGCGCCAAGTACCTCCTCCGCGAAACCAGTAAATCAATGGCCGACATCGCCGTAGAAACTGGCTTCAACTCACCCGCCTATTTCACAACCTTTTTCAAACAGCACACCCAAAAAACTCCCTCAGAGTACCGTCGGTCGCCGGTGGAGGTATAAAAAGTAGTTTTTTTATACGTTCTAAAACAGGTTTCTTGGAAACTTAAATCTTTTCCTTGGCGACTTTAACGTCTTTTTTTACCCGATCTTTCATCAGTTTTCCTTCGGCCTTCATGTAGGCTTTGCGATCGGCTTTCAGAGCTGCTTTATCGCCCGTCATCTTGTCGGCTTTGCGGGCTTCTTTGTTGGCACCAAGCGCGGCTTTGTCCGTGGCTACCTGAGCCTTGGCCATACCAACTTCAGCTTTTTTCTTCATCGTACCATCCTGCGCCTGAACGGCGTTTACACTAACCAGTAAACCAAAAACGGCAATCATCAATACAGTTCTCATCGTGAATTGGGAAGTAAGTGGTTTTGTTTGATTGGGCGCATTTTTACTTCACCCTACCTAACGATGGACAATGCCGGGTGTGGGGCCAAATGAGTTAAAAGGTCGTTAAACTTGATCGGGAAGCAGTTTAGACTTTCGATGCGCTGATCCCAGCTCCCTTTGGCTGTAGCCAACGTCAGAAAGAATAGACCAACTGTGTTTGCCCATTCAACTGATAGGACACAAAATGGGTATAATTACTACTCGGCTTGAAATTCCAGATGAGCAATGGCTGGGCAATGAACGAAAGGTGCGGATTGAGTTGGTACGAGATACCGGCTCCCAAAACAGCCCGGTACTTTACGGATTGATCGAACCGCACTTTCGCATCATCCAGACCGCTGCCCGATTCCGGCCGGAAAATAGTGGGCTGAAGAAAACTAGCCAGTGCCCCGGCTGAAAAATAGGGAGACAGTCGCTTCTGGCTTGAACGGTAATTCAGCAGCAGGGGAATCTGTAAAATCCGGGTTATGTAACGGGCTGGAATAGAGCCGGGAGCAAACGGAAAGATACCGTCGGTGCTGGAGCGGTTATACCAGAAACCCGTTGAAACCGACCAGTTGGTTGTGAGGGCATAATGCCCCATCGCTCCAACTACATATCCCCAGATTTGCGTTTTATTGGACCACACCACAGGCACTGGGTCTGTTGAACCCGCTGGGGCGGTTGGTACGTAAACTGCCGGTAGGTATACCGTTTGTGTCGTGTTGGAATGAGCATACGTAGGGGCCGCCGTAATGGAAAAACCAAACTTGTGTTGGGCTGATGCTAAAGTGGTTGCCAGCAGGAGCAGACTAACAGTCAGAGTGAGTGTCTTTTTCATCGGTAAAATGGTAAGGAAGCAAGTATACTCCGTGAACAAGTGAGACAACGAAATGGGTTTTCTACACGGCAAAATTTAATCTATTTCCATGTTGGCGGTCGTGTAGGTAAGTTTTGTAGTTTTACTGGAGTCGTTCGATTGTCAACTATTCGGCGGAAACCAGACCGCCATTTGCCTGGATCTTGTTAGGGGCTAACGGGCCATGCTCCAGTATTTTCACACCACTGTTTGTCTGGTGAACATGCACCTAACCGGAAACTCCTTTTACTTTGTCCTAGTCCTATGAAAGTTTTATCGTTTCTGTTGCTGCTTGGTCATTTTGCGTTGGCTCAGCGGCCCGACTTCCTCAAAAAAGACAGTATCCAATCCTCATTGGATGGGAACGTACAGGTCTTTTACTACGATAAATCGACCGCATCATCGGCACAGCCGCTGGTGGTGGAGTTGCACTCCTGGAGTAATTCGGCTGATTCACAAAAAGATAGGCTTGCGGTACAGGCCCACGCCAAAAGCTGGAATTACATCTTTCCCAATTTCAGAGGAGTCAATAACCACCCTAAAGCGTGTTGCAGCGACTTCGTGATTTCGGACATTGACGAAGCCATTGACTGGGCCTTGAAAAATATGCAGGTCGATGCCAATCGGATTTATGTGGTAGGCAACAGTGGAGGGGGCTACGCTACCATGGCGATGTACATGAAATCAAGGCATGACATAGCTGCTTTTTCGGCCTGGTCGTCTATTTCAGATTTGGCTGCCTGGTACGGCGAATCGGTGGAAAGAACGAATAAATACGCTGCTGATATTATCAAATGTACGGGCGCAGGCGACACATTTGATGCCCGAAAAGCAAAGAAACGCTCGCCCTTGTATTGGAAAACGCCCGTTAAAAAACGCCAAAATAGTCTGTTGCATATTTACGCAGGCATTCACGATGGATATACCGGTTCGGTACCGATTTCGCAGTCAATCCGTTTTTACAACAAATTGTTGACCGATGCTGACGAAAAAGATACATCACGCTATGTTTCGGATGAGGATGCCGCGGTCATGCTCAAAACCCAGACCTTTTCTCCAGCTAATTCACCTAAATCCATCGATAATCGAGCCGTACTGTACCAAAAATTGTCAAAAAAGGTCAGTCTGACTATTTTTGAGGGAACACATGAGATATTGAAAGATGCCGTGCTTGAGGCTATCGACAAAGTTGAACTCTGATAGTCCAGTCAGCCAATCGTGTACCCGTCCCATTACGCTATCAACTACCCGTTCTTATGCTTAAACAATTCCTTCGTTGCATCACCGTCGGTTTGCTGGTTGCCCACGTGGCAACGGCGCAACAGCCTAAAGCCAGCGCATCGCTGACGTTTGATCCTGTATTGTACGAGGGCATTAAATGGCGAGAACTGGGCCCGTTCCGCGGTGGGCGTTCCTGCACCGTAACGGGCGTAAAGGGTAAACCCAACCTGTATTATTTCGGCAGCGTAGGGGGTGGCGTCTGGCGCACGACCGATGCCGGGCAAACCTGGGGCAACATCACAGACAACTACTTTGGCGGTACCATCGGAGCCGTGGCCGTGGCAGAAAGCGACCCCAACGTAATTTATGTGGGGCAGGGGGAGCAGACGGTACGCAGCAATGTGGCATCCGGCAATGGCCTCTGGAAATCGACGGATGCCGGAGCGACCTGGAAATCTATTGGTCTGGAGGATTCCAAACACATTGCCCGTATCCGTGTCCATCCCAAAAATCCGGATCTGGTCTACGCAGCGGTCATGGGTAATCTGTGGAAACCCAACAGCACGCGGGGCATCTTCCGTAGTACGGATGGCGGGCAGACCTGGAAAAAGGTGCTTTACATCAACGACCAGGCCGCAGCTGCTGACCTGATTCTCGACCCGAATAACCCGCGCATCATGTACGCCAGCACCTGGAACATAAAGCGCAACGGCTACCGGATGGACAGCGGTGGCCCCGACTCCAAACTCTGGAAAAGCACCGACGGGGGCGACACCTGGGAAAACCTCTCCGACAAACCGGGAATGCCCAAAGGAACAAACGGCATTATCGGCGTTACGCTGTCGCCCAAAAACTCTAACCGGGTGTGGGCCATCATCGAAAACTCCGAAGCCCCCGGCGTGTACCGCTCCGACGATGCCGGTAAAACGTGGAGCCGGATCAATCAGGACCGCGCCCTGCTGCAACGCGCCTGGTACTACTGCCGCATCTATGCCGACTCCCAAAACGAAGACCTGGTGTACGTGATGAACGTGAGCTATGGCGTATCCAAAGACGGGGGCAAAACCTTTGAACTGAAAAACGCACCCCACGGCGACCACCACGATCTCTGGATTGACCCCGACAATAACCAGCGTATGATCATTGGCGACGATGGGGGCGGGCAGGTGTCCAACGATGGGGGCAACAACTGGACCACCTACCACAACCAGCCCACGGCGCAGTTTTACCGGGTTGCCACCGATAACAGTTTCCCCTACCGAATCTACGGTGCCCAGCAGGACAACACCAGCATTCGGATTCCGCACCGGACAACGGGCAGTGCCGTTACCGAAAAAGACTGGACTGCCCTGGCCATTGGCGAAAGCGCCCACCTGGCTCCCGACCCGCTGCACCCCGACGTGGTGTTCGGTGGTGACTACAAAGGCTACATGACCATGCAGGACCTGGCCACGGGCCAGGAACGCTCGACCAACGTATACCCCGATCTGCCCGCTGGTTCCGGTGCCGACGTGATGAAATACCGCTTCAACTGGAACTACCCCGTCTTTTTCAGCCCCCACAATCCAAAGAAGCTCTACGCCGGTTCCAACCACCTGCACGTCACCTACAACGGGGGCGAAAGCTGGGACGTTATTAGCCCCGACCTGACTAGGGCCGACCCCGAAACCATCAAATCGTCGGGTGGGCAGATTACGCAGGACAACACTGGTGCGGAGTATTACGCCAATATTTTTGCCGCTGCCGAATCGCCTTATACCGAAGGAGAAATCTGGACCGGCTCCGACGATGGGCTGGTACAACTGACCACCGACGGGGGGAAGAACTGGAAAAACGTTACCCCGCCCATGTCGCCCAAAGTCAACATGATTAATGCGGTGGAGGTGAATCCGTTCGTAAAAGGTGGAGCCTACATTGCCGCTACGTCGTACAAGTTTGGTGACTACACGCCCTATATCTACAAGACGCTGGACTACGGAAAAACCTGGACCGTAGCCACAAAAGGCATCCCCGTTGATGAGTTTGTGCGCGTTGTTCGGGCCGACCCGAAGCGCAAAGGGTTGCTGTATGCCGGTACCGAAAAAGGGGTTTGGGTATCGTTTGATGATGGCGAACGCTGGTCGAAATTACAACTCAACCTGCCCCCGGTACCCATTCACGACCTGGCCGTAAAAAATGATAACCTGATTGCCGCCACCCACGGGCGCAGTTTCTGGCTGATTGACGACCTCACTCCGCTGCATCAGGTAAGTAAGGACATGGCCGCAAAGGAGGTTGTTTTGTATAAGCCCATGCCATCTTACCGTATGGCGGGCAGTAACAAACGGGAGGCCGCGCTGGAAGGTGAAAACCACCCTAACGGTGTTCTGATTCATTATTTTTTGAAAAGTATCGATGAGAAATCAGACGTCCGGCTCGATATCCTGGAGAGCAATGGCGACACCATCCGGTCGTTTAGCAACAAAGCAAAGGAGAAGGCCAATCAGCTGACCGTGAAAGCCGGTGGCGCCCGCTTTGTGTGGGATATGCGCTACGCTGGCTACAAAACCTTTCCGGGCATGGTGTTTTATGGTTCCCCCAATCTGGGACCCAAAGCCGTTCCCGGCAACTATAAGGTTCGGCTAACGGTGAATGGGCAGACGCAGACGCAGGACTTCGCCATTCTGAAAGACCCGCGCCTGACGACTACCCCGGCCGATTTCCAGGCCCAGTTCGACTTCCTGATGAAAGTACGGGATAAGGTAACGCAGGCTAATGAGGGCATTCTGAACATCCGAAAAATCGACGAGGACCTGAGTTATCTGAAAAAGAAAATGGGAGCCGACCCCAAAAATAAGGATATCAATGACGCCATTAAAAAGTTTGAAGATGAGTTGAAAACGCTCGAAAATACGGTACACCAAACCAAAAACAGCAGTGTTCAGGACCCCCTCAACTACGGTATCAAACTCAACAACCGGTTAGCGCACCTGATGGTCGAACAAGCCCAGGGCGATTATCCACCCACCAAACAGGGGGAAGAAGTGCGGCAGCAACTGTCGAAACAGGTGGATGAACAACTGGGAAAAATAGCCGAAACGATTGGGGTCAACCTGCAAAAAATCAACCAGATGGCGAAAGAAAAGGGTGTTATGTTCGTGAACTGATTGGCCCATTATCAGTCAAATGCTTACGGGAGATTTGGTCTGTCTGGTAAGCTAAAACTGGCTGGGCAGAAGTATAACGGGGTATCTGACGGCTTTACTGATTACTGTTTAATGATACCTGAAAAGATGCCCCTACGCTCAAGAGACTGGTTTGGCCGCACCGGAAAAGACGGCTTTATTTACCGCGCCTGGATGAAAAATCAGGGTTTCCCACACCATGAATTTGAAGGGAAACCCGTCATCGGCATCTGCAATACCTGGTCGGAGTTAACGCCCTGTAATGCCCACTTTCGCGAACTGGCCGAAGCCATCAAGCGGGGCGTGTGGGAAGCGGGCGGCTTCCCACTGGAATTTCCAGTAATGTCGCTGGGGGAGTGCCAGATAAAACCGACGGCTATGCTGTTTCGGAACCTGGCCAGCATGGACGTGGAAGAAAGCATCCGGGGCAACTCCATCGACGGGGTTATTCTGATGTGCGGCTGTGACAAAACAACGCCCTCGCTGGTGATGGGCGCGTGTAGCGTTGATATTCCCACGATGGTTGTGTCGGGTGGGCCGATGCTGGCGGGTCGGTTCCAGGGTCGGCGCATCGGCACGTCTGACCTCTGGCGGTTTGCCGAGGACTTCAAAATGGGCAGGATGAGTCAGGCGGAGTTCATTGCCGCCGAAGCCAGTATGGCCCGCAGTCAGGGGCATTGCGCCGTCATGGGTACCGCCAGTACGATGGCCGCCATGGTTGAGTCACTGGGCCTGTCCCTGCCCGACAATGCCACCATACCGGCCGCCGATTCACGCCGGAAAGTGCTGGCGCATATGACGGGCGTTCGAATGGTTGAACTGGTGAAGGAAGATGTCAAGCCCTCCCAGATACTGACCCGTCAGGCCTTCGAGAATGCCATTATGGTGAATGCGGCTCTGGGCGGTTCGACCAATTTTATCCTCCACCTCACGGCCATTGCCGGTCGTGTGGGTGTGGATTTATCGCTGGATGATTTCGATACCTTATCGGCTAAAATACCGCTGCTGGCTAATCTGCAACCCTCGGGTGAGCATTTCGTGGAGGATCTGTTCTACGCCGGTGGTCTTCCCGCCATCATCAACGAACTGCGTCAGTGCCTGAATAATGATGCTTTAACGGTGAATGGTCGGTCCATTGGCGAGAACTGTGCCGAAGCCAAGTGTTACGATAAAGCCGTAATTGCCTCCATTGATGAACCGTTCAAACCCGAATCGGGGATAGCCGTATTACGGGGCAATCTCTGCCTGAACGGGGCTGTCATAAAACCCTCAGCGGCTTCGCCCGAACTGATGCAGCACACGGGTCGGGCCGTAGTGTTCGAGGACATCGACGACTATAAAACCCGCATCGACGACCCCGAACTGGACGTTGACCCTACCTGTGTACTGGTCCTGAAAAACGTAGGGCCGAAGGGCTACCCCGGCATGCCCGAAGTAGGTAATATGCAGCTTCCGGCCAAAGTGCTGGCCCAGGGCGTACACGACATGGTACGGATCTCCGACGGGCGGATGAGTGGCACCGGTTTCGGTACAGTGGTCCTGCACATATCCCCCGAATCGGCGATGGGCGGGAATCTGGCACTGGTACAAAACGGTGATCTGATCACCCTAGATGTCGATAACCGCAGCCTGCATCTGCACGTATCCGACGAGGAACTGGCCGGGCGGCTGGTGCATTTCAAACCGCTGGATTTAGGCTACGACCGGGGCTACGTGAACATGTACATCCGCCACGTAATGCAGGCCCACGAAGGTGCCGACTTCGACTTCCTGCGGGGTGGTTCAGGCAGTGAGGTAAAGCGGGATTCCCATTGATTATTGGTTGATACTGACTGCTCTAACGTCAGCGTTCCGGCATCATCGTTCCGTCAGCGGACCGGTTAATTCGCTCGTTGACGGAACGAACACCGCATTAAATACAAGCACAAAAGAGTTCATGACTAGTAATTTCATCAATCAAACCGCCATCATCACCGGAGCGGGAATCGGCATTGGTTTCGCCATTGCCAAAGCGTTGGCGCAACAGGGCGCAAATGTCTTACTCAATGACTATAACGAACAACTGGCCGAAAACGCAGCCGCAATCATTCGACAGGATGGTGGAAGTTGCGAGGCTTGCTACGGCGATGCCTCAGACGTTCAGTTTATTCAATCCATGGTCGATACGGCGGTGAGTCGGTTTGGCTCGGTGGATATTGCCGTGGCAAACGCGGGGATCACCATCTTCGGGGATATTTTTACGACAACACCCGAATCATTTCAGAAAATTGTAGACCTCAACCTGCGGGGTAGCTTTTTCCTGGCTCAGTCGGCCGGTCGACAAATGCGGGCCCAGCAGCGGGGCGGAAGTGTCCTGTTTATGTCGTCGGTAGTGGGGCATCAGGCGCATCCGGGATTGCCCGTATACAGTATGACCAAGGCGGGGCTGGAGATGCTGGCCAAACAACTGGTCATTGATTTTTCACCCCTCGGCATTACGGTGAATGCCATTGCCCCCGGTGCTACACTTACCGAACGTACGCTGGACGACCCGACGTACGTGCCCATCTGGTCGCGCATAACGCCCATGGGACGCCCGGCCACCGTTGAAGACATAACGAATGCTGCGCTGTTTTTGCTGGCACCCGCATCCCGGCATATCACGGGTCAGAGCCTGGTGGTCGATGGGGGCTGGACGAGCATTAGCCCACCGCCGGTTTAACCGGGAAAAGCCAATATTCGGTGGGTACGGTCACTGCCAGTAATCGTACTGCATGTACCGGGCCGTTTCGTCGGCTACATCCTTCCCCAGAAGTCGGCCCACCACATACAGCGACATGTCGATACCCGCCGAAATGCCCGCTGATGTGATGATTTTGCCATTGTCAACGTACCGTTCTGCCGGACGTATTTCCGTGTTAGGTGCTGCCTGACGCATCCCGTCGATGGCCATAAAGTGCGTGGTAGCGGCCAGCCCATCGAGCAAACCGGCTTTACCCAGAATGAACGAACCCGTACAGACGGACAGCACCAGTTCCGCGCTTTCGGCCGACTGACGCACCCAGTCCAGTACGGCAGGGTTATTCATTTCCCGGCGCGAACCAAACGGTGTTCCATCGGCATAGAAACCGCCCCCGCCCGGCACAATAATGATATCAGCTTTGGGGTGGTTGTCGAGCCGGTACGTAGGGTTTATCGACAGGCCATTGCGGGCAGTGACCGGCGTATTTTCTGCTACGGTAAAAACGGTAAAGGGCGGTTCGCTGAAACGGGTTTGATGGGGACTCCGGCCCGCTACGCCAAAGACCTCAAACGGCCCGGCAAAATCGAGCACTTCAATCGCTTCGAAGAGAAGAATGGTGACGGTTCTCATGATCTTGAAAAGTGTATGCTATAGGCTATGTGCTGTAGCTGACGCGAGAAATATACCCTATGTCATGCGCCATACACCTATTTCCTGCCTATCGTAATCAACACCACACCCACCAGCGCAACAGCCGCTCCCATGAATGATTGACTGGAGAAGACTTCACCGGCAAACAGGGTGCCCAGCATGACCGCCACTACGGGGTTCACGAATGCGTAGGTCGAAAGTAGTTGGGGAGGGGCATTCCGGGCCAACCAGGAGTAGGACGAAAACCCGATGATGCTCCCAAAAATAACCAGGTACAACACCGCTCCGAGGGCTTTGGTCGGGGCGTAGACAATACTCCAGGGAACAACCGGTTCCACGGCCAGACTAACCAGCAGGAGAATAAAACCGCCTACCAGCATCTGAATTCCACTCGACAAAATACCCGACGGTAAGGTCAGCCGGGGTGTCAGGAGGGTACCGATGGCCCAGGATAAGTTCCCGAAAGCAACCAGGCCCGTACCTATCAGGTTGGCATGAATACCAGCTACACCGTGCAGTTTATCGGGTTTGATGAGGAAATAAATACCGATTAAGCCTAGCACCAGGCCAGCGAGGGCCATATTCGTAGGTCGCTGTTTGCCAAAGGAAACCCAGTTCAGCGACAGCAGAAACACGGGTAGCAACCCGCCCAGTAGAGCGGCCATGCCCGTTGGAATGTACTGAATACCAACCGTTAAACAGCCGTTGGCAATAGTCAGCAACAGCACACCAATGATACCCGCCGATTTCCACTGAACCTTGCTAGCGCGGGGCGTACCCGTTAGCCGGGCGTAGGTGTACAGCAGCGCACCCGCTATGATGTACCGAATTGAAGCCATGTACAGGGGCGGCATCTGTTCGGTCATGAAGTGGATGAACAGATACGTTGACCCCCAGAGAATATAGACGGAAAGCAGGGCCGCCCATAACGTAACACGATTTGGAACGGGTGCAGTAGAAATGGGTGAAATAACGGCTTGCATACAGCTAACTGACAGACAGTTGAGAAACACAAAATTATTGTATTTTTCTCCGTTGGGGGCTGTTTTTTTTACCCGTTCTATGATTGGTTATGAAAATTCTCAGCAGAATATTATTTGGTCAGTAGGTGACCTGTGTTTTGTTCACTTCCAGTTGTTTTATCATTGGTGCATACGGGCTACTCATGGCTTCCCGGCCAACGAGCGGATTGCGTTTTCATGGGCCGACGCTGCGACTGATGGTTAGGACAGCGGAGGTGTGCCGAGTGAACACCGATGTTTCGCAGCCGGGATACTAGGAAGGGGTGGTGTATTTACTCCTCCAGCCAAACCTGCTGGGTGAAAGCACCGTTTACAGCAGCATCCCATACTTCGACTCGAACCCATTTGCGGCCTTTGAGGGTGGGCGTAAACCGGAACGTTTGTTTGCCAAACGGGTGGGTTTTGGTCAGGTCGATGCGTTCCCGGAAAACCTGTTGCCCATCGCCCGATATAATTTCGGCAAAGGTTAGGGGAAAGGTCCATTCGACAGTCATCACGATGGCGGCCTTACCATCCGGAGGGAGAGTAATCGTTTCACCGGCTCCTTTGCCATTCACCGTGAACGATGGCAGCAACACTTCGCCCGTCGATACAAAAAATTTCCCCTGTCGCATCACGTCCAGCACGGGTTGCCAGCCATTCTTGTAGGCGGGTAATTTATCCAGTTGAAGGTAGTTGACGTTCATATGGGCGTACATTTCGTTAGCGGGTTCAATACTGAACAGGTCGGCCTCGGCGATGACGTGTTTTTTCAGGCCCCAGTTGGCCATATCGTCCATCAAATCCAGCACCCTTGGGCTTAAGCGTGGTTTGGATAAATCGGCAGGGATGTTTTTCCAGGCGGCCCCAAAAAAATGGTCGGATTTGTAAAAGGCTTCATCTTTGTATTTGTCCGGGTAGCCCGTTGACCCTTTGGTGCGGGCGTGGGCCGTCCAGGCCAGTCCGTTTTCGGCTTCCAGCAGGTGCAGCATATCGGCTTTATCGGCAACGCGATACACCTTTCCGTAGCGTGGGTCGTCTGTAATAAACGGCATGTTAGGCTGGCGGGCCATAATCCAACGCGAACTTTTCAAGAATTCATGTCTATTTCAGCAAATTCGGCCCTTTTCAGTTGTCGCTGTGAAGGGATACTTACTCGTGGTTTCCGTTCGTAAAATGAATAAGCACACAACGCAGCTAATGAATGAGTAAACGCATT
>JBBSTD010000122.1:0-17731 GCA_038236215.1 Cytophagales bacterium
AGTAACTAATATACGGCTCGTTCGTTCGGTAAAATTTGTGTAATGGCCAAGAGAACACACACTTCTAAACAGACTGAATCAACTGAAAATGAATTGTCCGTCGTGCCTGTGGTTGCCGTTGGGGCATCGGCAGGGGGAATGGAGTCTATGGTAGAATTGCTGGAAAACCTGTCGCCCGTTACGAACCTGGCCTATGTGTATATTCAGCACATGGACCCCAACGCCGACAGCAAGCTCACCAATATTCTGAGCCGCGCTACCGTAATGCCCGTTCGGGAAGCCGAAAACAAGTTGCGGATTGAGCCTAATCATATCTACGTTATTCCCCCTAATCAGGACATGGAGGTGGTAGATGGTGTGCTGACACTTTTACCCCGCCACACGGATACCCGTCACATGCCAATCGACCAGTTCTTCATTTCGCTGGCCGAGCGCCAGAAGGAAGCTTCGATTGCCGTAATACTATCGGGTATGGCTAGTGATGGTACGCTGGGGCTGCGGGCCGTCAAACAGGCCGGTGGCATTACGTTTGCCCAGGACGAAACGGCCAAATTTCAGAGTATGCCCAAATCAGCCATTGCTGAAGGCGTGATTGACTGGGTATTGCCACCGGCCCAAATTGCCCTGGAACTGGATTTGATAAGCCGGAAACCCGAGTTTTTTCAACAGTCGGAAGTCATTGAAACAACGGACGAAACGGAAACGGATGAGGACATAAATGCCATTATTCAACTGATCAGGAAGGCAATTGGTGTTGACTTCAGTAACTACAAAATCAACACAATTCGCCGACGCATTATCCGCCGGATGCTGCTCTTTAAGCTGGAAACGCTGAAAGAATACATTCTGTATATCAGGCAGCATCCGGAGGAAATGCCGCAACTTTACAATGATCTGCTCATTAATGTCACTACGTTTTTCCGCGACCCGGATACCATGACGTACCTGAGTAAAGTCCTGCTTCCCCGGATTATCAACGAAAAAGCTCCGCGCGACCCCATCCGTATTTGGGTACCCGCCTGCTCAACTGGGCAGGAAGCGTATTCGCTGGCTATGCTCCTGATTGAGGCACTGGGCGACCAGGCGTCGAGCGTTACTATCCAGATTTTTGCGACCGATCTCAGCGAAATGGCCGTGGGCAAAGCCCGGCAGGGAAGCTACACCAGGGGGGAGGTGATGGACGTGTCGCCCCAGCGACTGCAACGGTTTTTTACCAAAACAGACGATAATTACCGCATTAACCGGGCTGTGCGGGATTTGTGCGTGTTTGCCCCGCATAATATTCTGAAAGACCCTCCTTTTTCGCGGCTCGACCTGATTAGTTGCCGAAACCTGCTTATCTATCTGGATAACGTGTATCAGCGCAAGGCCATTGCTATGTTTCACTACGGGCTCAACCCCAGCCGGTATTTGTTACTCGGGAAATCGGAAACGGTCGGTAGCCTCACGGCACTCTTTTCACAGATCGAGAAGAATTACAAAGTATATGTGCGTAAAAACGATGTTATTAGTCGGGCATCGTTTGAAATGAGTCCCCGTTCCGGTTCCGGCCGTTCGGGCCTGGATGTTTCGGAGGAAGAGGGAAATAGGCCGAAATCCAGTCGGTTTGCTGATAGTCGGCAGCGTAATCCTAGCCTTAAACTTGATCTTCCAGTGGGTGATTTAGAAAAAATAGTCGATGCATTGCTGCTCCGTCAGTACGTACCAGCCAGTGTAGTGGTCAATAACGACTTGGATATCCTGCGCTTTCGCGGCTCAACCAGTATGTTTCTGGAGCCTTCGACCGGTAAAGCCAGCCTGAACCTGCTGAAAATGGCCCGGCCCGAGTTGGTCTTTGAGTTACGGAATACGGTACATAAGGCCCGTCAGTCGGGCCAGCCCATTCGCAAATCCGGTCTGGAGGTAAAAATTAAAGAACTGGCGTATCAGGTGGCTATCGAAGTAGTGCCACTCAATGCTGGCACGGAAGATCCGCTGTACTTAGTGCTTTTTGAGGAGGTTGAAGCGATGGTGCCGTTTGAGGCCGATTTGACAGAGAAGCGGAACATTCGGATAAAACAGTTGGAAGCAGAACTGGCAACGCTGCGCGAAGACATGCGCTCCATAGTGGAAGAACAGGAAGCCAACAATGAAGAACTGCAGTCGGCCAATGAGGAAATAATCAGCAGCAACGAGGAGTTGCAGAGTATCAACGAAGAACTCGAAACAAGCAAGGAAGAAATTGAATCGACGAATGAGGAACTGCTGACCATCAATCAGGAATTGCAGGTACGCAACGACCAGCTTTCGGAAGCCAACGAGTTTTCGGAAATTATTTTCGCAACCATCCGTGAAGCCACGCTGGTACTCGATGAAGACCTGCGAATAAAGAGTGCCAATAAAACATTTTATAAGCTATTTAAGGTTGATGAAGACCAAACGGAAGGGCGGCTTATTTACGAAATAGGAAACCGGCAGTGGGACATTCCTAAACTAAGGCTGTTGCTGGCCGATGTGTTACGGCGTAATGCGCAGGTCGACGCCTTTGAAGTAGTTCATACCTTCGAAGGGCTGGGCGAAAAAGTGCTGCTGGTCAACGCCCGCCGGATTTTAAGGCAAAAGGAAGCTATTTTGCTGGCTATCGAAGACATCACCGACTACCGACGGTCGCAGCGGCTACTGGCCGAACGGGAAGCCTGGCTGCACGACCTGGTGGATAATGCCCCGGTGCTCATCTGGGTAGCGAATACGGAAGGAAAGTACACGTTCTTTAACCGGGCCTGGCTCAACTATACCGGGCATTCGCTAAATGAAACCATCAACCAGGGATGGCTGGAGGCTATTCACCCGGATGACCGGCAGGCCTTTATCGCTACGTTTGCCAGGGCACTGGCAAAGCGGCTACCCTTTCAACTGGAGTTACGGTTAAAACGGCAGCCTGTTATACTTCACACCGAAGCATTCCCCCCGGATGAATACCACTGGATGCTGATGAATGCCAGTCCTACATTTTTGTCGGACGGCCGCAACCTGGACGGCCAATCCGAAGAAAGTGGATTGTTTGTTAACCCGGCTGGCACATCGAATGGTGTTTTTAGCGGATACATCGGTACATGCGCCGAGATTTATAGTCAAAAAACCCTGATTCAGGCACTGGACCTGCGTGCTCAGCATCGCATGCAAAAAGTGTTCGAAATCAATGCCATGGTGTTGCACGCCCAGCAGGTGCTGTCGCAGACACAGGTCAATGATGGCAAGCGTGAAAAGGCGCAGGACAACCTGCATTAGAACGAAAGCGACCTCAAACTGTTTGTTGATTCTACGTCCGACATTATTACCCGCTGGTCGCCCGACCTGGGGTTACTATACGCTAACCCGGCCTTCGAGAAAATAACGGGTACGCCCGTTCGTGAGTTTTTAGGGAAAACCAATCAGGAAATGGGCCAGCCTGCCGAAATTGCCCTGCCCTACATGAACAAGCTGCAACAGGTTTTTGACACGGGTTTGTTGAAAAGCCATTATAATTCGTTTCCTGCAACGGATGGCATGGTTTATTACTATTCCCGACTGGTACCTGAACTGGATATGGATGGTTCGGTAAAAAGCGTACTGGCCATATCCCAGGACATTGGCAGTTTGCAACTGGTGGAAGAAATTCAGCAAACAGCCATCAATCTACAGGCTGTTCTGGATAGCTCATCGGCCGCCATTGGTCTGCTACAGTCCGTTCGTAACGAAAAGTATGAGCTTATAGATTTTGAACTGACAGTTTGCAACCAGCGATTTGCTACGATGGTTCACCAGCCTATTGAGCAAATGCCGGGTTTATCCCTGAAACACATCGCTGAAGCATTGTGGCAGGAAAGGACGTTTGATACCCTGGAAAAAGTGCTGCTTAGTGGGCAGCAAACGTACATAGAAGAGCAGGTGCAGCGCGACGGTAACGACCAATGGATTGGGATGTCCGTTACCAAACATGATGACGGTGTCGTGTTATCAGGAATGGATATTACGGCCCTCAAAAAAGCGGAACAGGATAAGGAAAGCTGGCTCATCGAACTGGAACAATCAAACCAGTCGGTTGAAGCATTGGAGCAGATACGGCAGCTGCTGCAGGAGCGGGGCGAGTTTTTGCGCTCAACCTCACACGACCTGCGGGGTAATGTGGGTATCATTCAGGGAGCTGTTTCGATGCTGGATATGGCGGATACCGACGAGGAGCGAAACCAGATGATGTCCATGCTTCAGCGAAATATACAGCAGGCTACTCAAATGCTGACCGAACTCCTGGACTACTCCCGTATGGAGGCTGGGCAGGAGGAACGTACTATTCGTTCGGTTAATATTAATGAACTAATAGGGGCACTGGTGGAGAGTGCCCGCTCCCTGGCAGGAGAGCGTGGTTTGTGGCTGAACTACGAAAGTCCCACAACCCTGGTTGTAGCCGGTGATGCCGTCAAGATTAGCCGTATTGCCCAGAATCTACTGCTCAATGCTCTCAAATACACCCAACAGGGGGGAGTAACGGTGAGTTGGGATGCGCTGGATGCTGACTATTGGCAGTTTACCGTGACCGATACGGGCCCCGGACTGTTATGGCCGCCAGTTGAAAAGGAAGCAGACGCGCAGGGCGAAGGAATTGGCTTGTTTATCGTCAGGCAGTTATGCGAATTTCTGGGCGGGCGGTTGTCGGTCGACAGTGAACCAGAGAAAGGCACGCGTTTTCAGGTTGTATTACCCCGAAATTATTCCGAATAGCCAATCAAAAAACGGGAACGCTACCCGTATTTTGGTAAAGTAACGGCATCCCACCAGTAATGCCGGAACGAGCCAATGCATTCAAGCCATTTCTGGTAATGGTTGGGCTTTACAATGTAGGAGTTAACACGAAGGGAGTATGATTCTTCGATGTCTTCTTTATCAGTGGACTGGCTGAGCATGATGACGGGTATGTCGCGGTACAGGCAATTGGTTTTAATCTTTTCCAGTAAACTCCAGCCTTCCTGTCGGTTGGGCAAGTACAAATCCAGCAGGATCATTCTGGGCAACGAATGCGCTTTCTCGCAGGATTCCAGGTAGACAAGTGCTTCCGTTGATTCCTGCATCCAGATGGCTTCTACTTCCGGAAACTGCTGCTGAAGTGCCCATCGAATAATAAACCATTGATCGGCATTGTCCTCAACAACGAGAATGGTCGCTTTATGTGGTTTACGGGTAGTTGTGGTGCAGTTCATAAACAATAGAAATAGACGTAGTAGAGTATGTAAAAATACTTCGTTTCTGTTAAATACAAAATTAATGTAGGCTGTTTTTTTGTTTTAGACACAAATGACAAAAACAGGCAGGAATCGGGTAATTTCATTGGAAAAATGAAGCCTACTACTTCCCACTCCTACGCAAAACGGATTAGTGCAACCCCACAGAACTAACCCGTTGATCACAGCACTACCTGCTTCGTAAACGGACAGTTACGTTTACAAAGCAGGTAGTTCTGGTAGGGAGGAGTTTACCGAAACAAGTTCGTTACTTATCCTCTTTCAGCGTCGAGAGAAAGCTAACTACATCTCGAATTTCCCGCTTTGTCAGCAGGTACTTCATTTCGGGCATGCTGGATGGCGAGTTAGTCCGTTTGGCAATCTGGTTTTTCTGGATGGGCATATCGGGTTGGTCGCCTACTTTCACGTTCACCTCCGTAGCGGTTTCGTTCTGCAAAATACCACTGACCGTTTTTCCGTTTTTAAGCGTCAGGTTTACCGTACCATAGCCCGGAGCCAGGCGGGCACTGGGGTTAACCAGGGCTTCCAGAAGTTGCTCGCGGGTAAGTCGGCTGGCTACCCCGTTCAGGCGGGGACCGGCATTGCCCCCCAAATCGTCGTAGGAATGGCAGCGGATGCACTGGGCCGTCTGGTGCCGGAAGAAGATACGCCGACCCGAATCCGTCTCACCACCCAGCAAACTTCCCTTGTAGGTAGCCGCCAGCGCATCGGGCGATAGTTTAGCCGTTATGGCTTTGTAACGGGCGGTTAACTTGGAGGAGTGCGCACTTTCGATGGCTTCTTCCAGCTCCAGCTGGAGTTCGGGAGACAGCGTACCCGCCGACATTTTAGCCAACAATGGATCGAAAGCCTTTTGTGAATTGACAATAGGTAGTTTGCCCAATGTAAGCAGGGCCGCCTGTTTTTCTTCCGTTGTGCGGGTGTTGATTACCTCAGACAATAGGGTTACCATCCGGTCTTTGGGCATGGTTGATTTGGCCAGCAAATCCAGCCCGGCCACCCGAACGCTTTTCTCCGTATCGGCCAGGGCCGTTTCAATGGCTTTACTAACGTTTTTGTCATTCATTGACGCTAGTGCTCGCAGAGCCGCCACCCGCACAACGGGCTCCTTATCCGTTCCCAGCCGACTGAACAAGGGTTCGGAGGCACTCGTCAGGTTTAGCTGGGTAATGGCTTTAATAGCACTCAGCCGCAGGGTTTTCTCCGGGTGGGAGAGTAGTTGGGTGTATAGGTCGGCGGTTTTGCTTTTGAGCAGGGCCGGATCGCGCTCGATAACGCCCCGATACCGTCCATCCACCCGGTCCAGCACCGACGGTTTGGCCCAGGTGCTCAGCGCTTCCAGGGCTTCGGCCCGCATCGCCAGCGGATTACCTTCCTGCTGTGCATAGTCGATCAGGATTTGCATGGCTTCGGGCGTACCGACCCGCAGGTTGGCGTTGATGGTGCGCCGGAGCAGGGCTTCGTTAGTGAAGCTCGTCTTTTGCATCACCTTACCGAGCGCAGGCAGGGCGGCCGGAATAGACAGGTCATCGTTAATACCCCGGGCGGCTTCGGTCACGATAAATTCGTCTTTATCGGCCAGAAAAGCCGTGATGCCCGGATCACTCATGCGCCGAAGGGCCACCACAGCCGCAATGCGAACCCCCCGCGACGGGTGACTGGCCAGCGCCACAACGGGGGCGGCTTTGCCAATACGGGCCAGTGCCAGACTACCCGCATGCCGGATATAAGCGTCCTCGTCGTCGTTGGCCTCCAGCAATTGAATAATGGGCTGAATGGCTGGCTCATAGGCAATGCGTCCCAGGGCTTCGGCGGCAAAGAACCGTGCCCGGCTATTGCTGTCTTTCAGCAAAGGCATCAGGGCTGCCCCAGCCTCTTTGTAGCGAATATCGCCCAGCCATTTGGCCGCCTGCGCCCGAATTTCGGGGTCGCTATCCTGTAGCAAAGGCATTAGTAGCTGTGCGTATTGCTTATCCTGCCGGGCCAGTTGACTAATGCCCCAAATGCCGTGTACACGCGCCAGTTGATTATCGGTCTGTTTCGTTGATGCCGTAAACATATCGGCCCCTTTCTGGCCCCGCTTCACCAGTTCAAACTGGGCTTTCTGCCGAACCCGCATATCCGGGTTCTTCAGCAACTCACCCAAATCGGTTTCGGAACGGCTCCCGAATTTCTCGGCCAGCAACGTTTTGGTACGCTGCCGGTCGGCCCAGGCGGCCCCTGCCTTATCGTCCATTTTCCAGATGCGTCCGTAGTCTTTGGCATCCCAGCCATTAATCCAGTCGGCTATGTAGAGGGCACCGTCGGGGCCAAAGTCGATACCGGTTGCCAGTACGTTACTCAGAATCTTTTTCTGTTCGCCGAGTTCAAACGATGCGCCCTTTGGCTTTAGCTTGAACGTGTGAATGCCCGATTTGGCCGGGTTTCCCACAAATTCGGCGAGGAAGAAGGTATTTTTATAGGCCGGACTGAGGGCCGTTCCCGGATTGTAACGCATACCCGCCGGGCCACTCACGAAGTTGGCAATGGTAGGGGTGATGTAGGCCGCCTGCCCCTCAAAGCGGGGCTTATACATCTGCTCATCCATCCAGACTTTATAGGTATTGTTATTTGGGTCTCGGTATTTGCCGTACTGCCAGTTGCTGCGCCAGCCCGTATCGGAGCCATTGGTAATGTAGACCAGCCGCTCTTTTTCGCCCGGATGGTCGCCGTCGTTATCCTCGCTGATAAGGTTACCGTATTCGTCAAAAACGAACTCGTGGGTGTTCCGGACACCGTGGGCAAAGACTTCAAAATCGCTGCCATCGGGGTTGGAACGCACAATAACACCACTGTTTGGGTGTTGCCATTTTTGCCCGTCCGGTCCTTTTCCACTGAAACCAATATCGCCAATCTGCCAGTAGATTTTGCCGTCCGGCCCCATCTCGATACCCGACATGCCGTGCCCGCCAAAGCCTACGTGAATACCGTAGCCGTGCGAAATCGACGTTTTTGTTTCGGCAATACCATCGCCATCTTTATCCTGCATCCGCCACAAATCGGGGGCTACGGCCACGTACAGGTCGTTGCCATTGATCATAACGCCCCCGGCCACGTCGGTCACTTCATCATGAAAATCATCGACGACCAACTGCGACATATCGGCAACGCCATCGCCGGAGGTATCTTCAAGGCGATAGACATTTTCTTTTTCGACGGTCATATCCCGCCAATCGTGGGAGCCATCGCCGTTAAGGTCTTTCAGCCACTCATTTTTCTTACTGTTTTTGGGGGCCAGTACCCGGTGCAGGAATGCCCGTTTGTCCTCGATGCTTTGCAGGTGATTCGATTCAATTTCCCAATCCTGATGACCCCGGATGTCAAATTCCGAATTCTTCTGCCGGTTTGTCCGGGTATAATACAGCCGCCCGTTATCGTCAATGTCGATGGCAATGGGGTCGGCCACCAGGGAATCCACGCCCCACACGTTCAGGGTTAGGCCATTGGCCAGTTCGGGGGTTACTGTTGCTTCGATTTCTTTGGCCAGCTGCGCGGCTTTTTCGGGAGCCATGCGCTTGATACGCCGGTCGATAGGATCTTTCGCTGTTTGATAGCCGACCAAAAAAAGCAGGGGAGCCAGGGCGAAAAGCCAACTTATTTTCTTGTTTTTCAATAAACTCAGATTTCCTTTTTTCATATTGAATGAACGTTAACGGATAGTACTGCCAGCGACCGGGGGGTACCTATCGATATAGAACGAATGGTTCAGGCTGATTACCTGCTTTCAAAGGAAAAAAAAACGGGTTGCTACTTGAACAGGGAAATGATAATCTACTGGAATCGGCCCTAGGGAGAGGTTTAATACAGGAGGATTGTGAATCCGTCGATGCTGCCGTTTCAACACGGTACGACCTGTAGGGAATGTAGCAGGTAGATTTAATCAACCCTACCGTATTTATAACAACTGAGCTCTACACGGGTTATTAATAGAAATAAAAACTGTCTGGTACCACTAAGCTGACAAACTCTCCCTTACTAAGAACACTACATTCATGCCTAGCCTACTGAAACGATTTTACAAGGGACTATTCGCCGATTCAATTCCGCCACCGATACCAATGCCTACTGAAACCACTGATACTGCTGAAACCACTGATACCACTGAAAAGCCTGCCAGCGAGACCAAAGGATTCTTTGCCAACGCCAAAATTGTATTGAGCGACTCATTCAACGGTTTCATGGATGATCGCTGCCTGAAGATGAGTGCGGCCCTGGCCTATTACACTATCTTTTCGCTGGCCCCGCTGCTGGTGCTGATTATGTCGCTGGCCAGTCTATTCCTGGGCGAAGAAGCCATTCGTGGGGAGCTTTTCGGCCAGCTAAATGGATTGCTGGGAAATGAAGCGGCCGGACAAATCCAGACCATGATCAAGAATATGGAGTTATCTGGCAAAACAACCTCTGCCCTGGTCATTGGCATCGTTACCTTGTTGATTGGCGCAACCACCATTTTTATTGAGATTCAGGATTCGGTAAACCAGATATGGCGGGTGAAAGCCAAACCGAAACGCGGGTGGCTCAAACTGCTAAAAGACCGGCTACGGTCCTCATCCCTGGTTGTCAGTCTTGGTTTTTTGCTGTTGGTTTCGCTGGTTATCAACGGTATAGTGCTAGCCATGAGCGAGCAGATTACCCGTTTGTTGCCCGGTCTTGGTGCTTATATTATTAGTGCTATCAATTTTGCTATCAGCACTGCTGTCGTTACGGTACTGTTCGCCGTGATATTTAAAGTACTGCCCGATGCCAAGATTGCCTGGAAAGATGTCCGCTGGGGCGCCATCTTTACTGCCTTACTATTTATGCTGGGCCGCTATTTGATCGGGTTGTACATCGAGACTACCGGCACTGAATCGACGTATGGAGCGGCTGGCTCCCTCATCGTTGTTTTGACCTGGATATACTATATTTCGGCCATTCTCTATTTTGGGGCTGAGTTCACCCAGGCATACGCTAATAATATTGGTGCCCGGATTGAACCGGCCGAGCACGCTGTATACATCGAACGAATTGAGCGGGAACGCGAGGTGTCCGTGATTCCTACCCAAAAGAAGGTAGATGAAGCCAAAAAATAAGTATTCATTAGTTTCCGAGTGCTGACTAGGCAGCCACTCGTCGGTTCATCAGGGGCAGGGGCATAATTTCCCCTGGTTTATGACTGACAATGAGTGAACACAGTTGTTCAACCGTTAATACTGGAACGAGCGTATCGTCGGGCAAGGTCAGGCCAAATAGTGTTTCGAGGTGAACGACAACTTCCAGAAACTCCCATTCATTAAGTCCCAAATCCCGTTGCAGTTGTTCTTCGGGTGCTATATCAGCACTTTTTAGGGTAAATGTGCGATTCAGAAAGTGGCGGAGTTGCGTATAAACGGTTTGCATGATAGTAGTATTTTTCAACGATGCCGATTTTATTTGTATAGCGATGCCTGTCAGGCGTGTTTTAGACTTTTTGCCCTTGTTTTCCCTTTTTATGTTGACTAACAGGTAGAAACGCAGATTCTCAAAAGTGTAGTTCCTCTGTAAATACATACGTAAACAACCGGCAATCTGTTGCAGTTCTCAATTGAAATAGAATTAAACTTCTTTTTTGCTGGGCAGTAATTGATGTGGCATGACAGGCTGTATCCCACTATTCGCTGGATAGGGAGGTTACTTATGGCAGCCTGGATAAATTGGCTCCTTCAATAACAGAAACGGGAACAGCAATGCTCTTTTCGCACTGTGTTCCCATCTATTTTCTGAATGGCTTAACGGTTGAGCGTTAAAGCGCACAGTTAACTGGATTGTGTCATTTATTCGTTTGGCAACGTACTCAAATTTAACCCTTTATGCCTTATTTTATCTCAAGCATTTATTCACAAATGCTCCTCAAATAGTTTCAGAATCCGTTTGTATTCGTCCATCCAGCTCGTAGGTTCCACGAAGCCGTGGTCTTCGAGGGGGTAGGCTGCTGCTTCCCAGTTTTCCTTCCGAAGTTCAATTAATCGCTGAATGAGCCGGACCGTGTCCTGGTAATGGACGTTTACATCAACCATGCCGTGACAGATGAGCAGGTAGTTCTTTAATCCTTCGGCAAAGTAAATCGGCGACGACCGGCTGTAGGATAAAGAATCCAGTTGCGGTTCGTTCAGGATATTGGCGGTGTAGGGGTGATTATAGGCTGCCCAGTCCGTTACGGGCCGAAGGGCGGCCCCGGCCTTGAACACATCAGGCGTGGTGAACATAGCCATCAGGGTAATGAAGCCACCGTACGAGCCACCGTATACGCCAATCCGTTTGGCATCGACGCCCTGCGTCTGAACCAGCCATTTGGTTGCATCGACGTGGTCTTCCAGGTCTTTGCCGCCCATAAACCGGTAGATACCCGTGCGCCAGTCGCGGCCGTAGCCCGCACTGGCCCGGTAGTCGATGTCAAGCACCGTATAGCCCTTGTCGACCAGCAGGTTATTGAACATGTACTCCCGGAAATACTGACTCCACCATTTGTGGGCGTTCTGCAAATAACCCGCCCCGTGTACGAATACCACGGCTTTGCCTGTGGCGCCAGTGCTTGGCTTATACAGCCGGGCATAAATGGGCTGACCGTCGCGGGCGGGTATCATAACCAGCGTTGGTTCACGCCAGGGGTAGCTTTTAAACTGCTCCGTTTGTGAGTCCGTCAGTTTGAGTGGTGTTTTGTTTCCTTCGTCTTTCGTTCCTTTTCCTTTCTCCCCAATTTCGGCCATGTATAATTCCCAGGGCTGGGTACTAGACGAGTAGCGGATGGCCATTCGGCTCTCGTCGGGCGAGAGGGTTACGTCGTTGGCACCCGTCATGTTGGTGAGCCGGGTACGTTCCCCACCGGTTACCGCCATTTTGTAGTAGTGCTGCTCGCCGGGGTGAACTTCGTTGGACTGCAGGTAAAAATGCGTTTTGTCCTTCGATAAAAGCACCTCCTGCACCTCGAATTTACCCGATGTCAGTTGCTTCTTCTGGTCCGGATTCAGGACATTGACGGTGTAGATGTGCGAATAACCTGAAGCTTCCGACTGAAACCAGAGGGTGTGGTTGTCGGCCAGGAAATTCATGTTGCCCATCGCGTTAGCCGAACCAATACCCGGCCCGCTAATCCAGGAATCGTCATGTTGCCGGTCAAGGAGGGTGAGTTTCTGGGTGTCGGGCTCGAGTCGCATAATCCAGCGGTCTTTGTTATCCAGCGACCGCACAACCACCACGCATAGTTTGCCATCGTCGGACCAGAGGGGGCCATTGATGACTACCGCCCGCATTCTCTTCGTCGTGTCTGCTTTGGCTTTTTTACTGGTATCCGGTGTCAGGTACGTCATCTTGTCGGTAATACCCGGAAGCCCTTTTACCGACACGGCCCGAACGGTATCCTTTGTCCGGTCGTACACAAAAAACTCCTGCGTCGATGCGGGGGCACCCACTTTGGTGCGGGCAGTCAGTTGTTCGGTAAAACCCGATTCGGTTACGTAGGTAGGCACCTGCACGGTTTTGGCGTCGGCAGCCCGCTTACTGAGTCGGTAGGTCACGAACCGCCCGTCGGGGCTGAGTTGTGGATTGGCCAGTTGTTTGTCATCCAAGTATATTTCCTTCGGGCGGTCGGGGCGGTTGGCTTTGGTGATGCGCTCCCCTTCGTCCTTTTTTTCTTTCCGTTCCTTCAGCACGGTCGATAGGCGTACCTGGTCCTTTTTGAGAAACTTATCCTGGTCGGTGAGTTTGGGTTCAGCTTTTTTGGCACCGATACGGAAGTCGGTGAGCTGGGTCAGTTCGCCAGTGATCAGGTCGATACTGAACAGATTCATCCCGCTACCCCCGCGTCGGAACACGACCCGCTGCTCATCGCCCACATCGGCGGAGGTGCGGCTTTCCGACCGCGAAAAAACGGGGTCGGTTTCGGCCTCTACCGTGTTTGTCAACTGCCGAACGTTGCCCGATTTCAGGTCGATTAGAAATAAATCTTCGTCCCGCTCAAACAGGCGCTTTGTGTAGGTCTTATTGTAGCCTGAGGTAGGTGCTGTTGGCAGGTTCCGGCGTTCGGCGGGCGTAACTTTTACGGGTTTCGACGCGGTGAGCTGTTTGCCTTTAAGGGGCCGAACGAACGTTACTTTATAGAGTGAATCGCTCTTGGCCCGGTCGGGATTCCAGTTGAAGTAGAGGGTTTTTGAATCATCGGACCAGAATGGAGTGGAAGGGGAAGTGCCGACCGCTACTTTCGGGTCCTGCATAATGGACTCGACCGTTAGTTGCGGGCGAGCTGTTAGACCCGCCGGTTTAGGGGCAGGCTGAGCCAGAACCGAGACCGTAAACAACGCCAGTGGCCAGCAGAAAATTGATTTCATTGATGCCTGAAGAGAATGAGTAAGGAAAGGCCTGAAATTAGGAAGAAAAGGCCGAAACGCTTACTTTTCGCTGTGAAAAGAGGAATCGACCCTATTATCGGGTCTGTCGTACGCGAGTTTTAAAGCCGCCCTGCCAACGCTGTACGGCGACCGGCTGCACGGGGTTGTTCTCCACGGTTTCTACGCACGGAGCGACTACGACGACGAATCGGATATTGACCTGATGGTGTTGCTCAACGGTGAGCAGGTCAACACGCATCGGGAAATACGTAAAAATGCGGACGTTGAGACCGAACTATTGTTGAAATACGGTTTTGCTGTTTCTTCCTTACCAGTGGTTATTAAAACGTATCAAACATCGTATGGCGGAGTTTATCAGGAAGACCGTAATGAAGGAGTAGTTATATGAAAGAACAAATCAGTCGGTTTTTAAAGCGTGCCGAAGACGCGCTGGACGATGCCCATCATTTGCATCAGAATGGGCGGGTACTGGCAGCAGCCAACAGGGCTTACTACACTGTCTTTTACTGCGTTTGTGCGTTGCTGGCCTCGGAAGGGGTTTACACGGAAAAGCATGAAACGGCACGGGCAAAGTTCAGTGAGTTATTCGTGGAAAGTGCTCGTTTTGACGTGCAGGCCAGTAAGATTGTTGGGAATACTTTTGCTGCCCGTCAGGCTGCTGATTATGACATGGATGCTTTCATAAGCAATGCAGAAGCGCAGTTACTGCTTGATGATGCTAAAATCTTTTACGACCTTACGCTGACTTATTTTGCCCAAAAACCGGCAGCCTGACCTTGCCCGGCTACCGGTTTTTGGTATCTTGCTTCGCCAAAATCCTGTACTGAAATTATGCAATACGTTGTACACGCATACGACCATACTGGTCCAGATGCGCTCGACCGGCGAATGGCTGCCCGCCCGGCCCATCTTGCCTATGCGGCCCAGTTGAAAGAAAAAGGGCAATTCCTGCTGGGGGGCGCCCTGCTCGACCCCGACGGCAACATGATGGGTTCCATGCTCATACTCGATATGGAAACTGAAGACCAGTTGAATGATTACCTCCGGTCTGACCCCTACATTGTGCAGGGAGTTTGGGATAAAATCGACGTAAAACCTTTTCGGCAGGCAACTGTATGATGAGTCGGGTCATGAAAAGGGACTTATCGAATCGGCGAAGTGGTCGGTTATCAGGCCTATATATGGTACTCATTATGGCTTTGATGTTGGCCTGTGGGCAACAATCAAAACCTCAAACATCATCAATACCTATTGATACCGTGGTTGTGGATGATGATACGCTTGAAGGGGGCAATGCGCCCTTACCCAACCATAAGGAGCATGCCCGCTGAGTAAAAAAAACAGTAACCTCAATACGACTTGATTTTTGATATACGCTGCAATATTTGATATGGACGGACTGCTGGTGGACTCAGAACCCCACTGGCGCGTCATGGAACGCGAGGTATTTGCCACCGTTGGGCTATACCTGACTGACGATGAATGTAAGCAGACCACCGGTATGCCTATACCGGAAGTGATTCGTTACTGGTATGCCCGCGCTCCCTGGCTCGATGTGCCGGAGCGCAGCCACCAGGACCTGGCCGATGCCATTACCGAAGGTGTTCACGTGCGTATTGCGCAACTGGCAGAACCCATGCCGGGAGCATTGGACGCCCTCGCATTTTTCGCCAGTCAGGGCATTCCAACCGCTATTGCGTCGGCCTCGCCTATGAGTTTAATTGAGGTAGTGGTCGACCGGCTGGGTATTCGGGATTTGCTGACGCTTTGGCACTCCGCTACGCTGGAAGCCCGCAACAAACCCGCGCCGGATGTGTACCTGGGGACGGCCCGGCAACTCGGCGTGTCACCGGCTGACTGTATAGCCTTTGAGGATTCGGGGAGTGGCCTCCGGTCGGCTTATGATGCAGGGATGCAAACCGTAGCCGTACCGGCTGCTTTTGAGTATAATGACCCGAAATTTGCTATTGCTGACATTATTTTGCCGTCGCTGGAAGCACTCACGGCGGATATTCTTGCCACATTACCAACATCAAAACTACATTCCTAAACCTTGATACGTGCCTGGGCGCCCCCAAATCACTATGCGTATTTACCAACTCGATGCTTTTGCCGACCAGTTATTCGCCGGTAATCCGGCTGCCGTTGTACCCCTGACCGACTGGTTATCCGACGTACAGATGCAGCAGATTGCCGCTGAAAACAACCTGGCCGAAACCGCTTTTTACGTCAAAACAGGCGAAGAAAACCATTACCACATTCGCTGGTTTACGCCTACAATAGAGGTGGATCTGTGTGGTCATGCAACGTTGGCTACCAGCTACGTCATTTTCTTTCTGGAAAACAAGTCCGTAATCGAAGGGGAGGAGGCAACCAAATCGAATGTAATCTACTTCGACTCCCGCAGTGGCCCGTTGAAAGTGAGCCGGGGTGGCGATGGGTGGCTGACACTCGACTTCCCCGCCGATGTGTTACAGATTGCTACCTTACAGCCGCCCGCGCTGCTGGCCAGTCTGCACGAAAAACCGCTAGCCGTTTTCAAAGGGAAAACTGATTATATGGTCGTTTATGAAACGCAGGAACAGATTGAATCGCTGAATCCTGATTTTCGGGAAATGAGTTCTATCCCTGCCAGGGGTGTTATCGTTACCGCTCCGGGTAATTTAGTGACGAATGATGGTCAGGAACCGGTTGATTTCGTTTCGCGGTTTTTTGGTCCCCAAACGGGTATTGATGAAGACCCCGTGACTGGTTCGGCCCATACGACACTGGTGCCCTATTGGGCTGAGCAACTGGGTAAAAAAGAACTCACCGCCCGGCAGCTTTCCCAGCGGGGAGGGTTTCTGCGGTGTAAATTGAACGACGACGGCGAAAACCCCGCCCGTGTCGATATTTCGGGTCAGGTTAAGCTCTACCTGACAGGCGAGATTATGGTGTAGCCTAGTTACTATTCTGGCCAGCCTAATCTCACCGGAACCCAAATGTGAGGCTTCCCCAGTAGCTATGCCAGTCGGCCTCGGCGGGTTTTCATGCGGTACCATCCTGACCGCGCTCACCATATTGGCGTCGGCTTTGAGCGCGAACCGGGCGCGGCCCTGCGCATCGGAACGCTGTTTTTCTTCGGTTACTTGGTTGGTCGCACCCCGGTTCCAGTAGCGAACCAACGCCCCGGTCAAAATGCGGAACTTCTCCGTTTGACCGGGGCGTTGGCTATAGGGGGTTTTGATGGGCATGATTTCCAGCATCATACCCGTATCTTTAGCGAAGGTATCGTCGGTCTTCGAGCCGATCTGCACCAGTGTTTTTACGCACCGCTGGTACAAATCACGGCTGGGTTTATCCGTACTACCCTGTTTTGGTCGAGCTCCTATCACGTTATCCAGGCCATCTTCTTCTAAATACAGCAGCAAGCTGTCTGGTTTCATAGCTAGAAACTTGGGCGTGTGGCAAAGCTGATGAGGTGCGTGCCGGGGTTTTTTAGTAGTATAGTCACGTCGCCGTACGAATCGCCCAGAAGGGTAGGTGAGAGGTCACCGGTGCCCGTAGTGGCGATACTGAATCAGCTGGTTCTTTTTGCCCTCCAACCGTTCACTAGTAGAGTTTTCCCCAACCAATACCTGCACCCGAATCGACTCGCCGACACGGGTAAAAAACGGTGTCGGCTCCAGCCAGAACTTATGCCCGAAGGCTACGCTGAGCAGAATACTCAATCCTATAACCAAATAAAGTTTTTTCATAAACTTTATTTGTAATGAATCTAAACAGCTATACCTTTGCCTACGTAACTCAACGATAAAATGACGACTGATTTCAATGACCTGACTACCGTTTCGTTTGGAAACGACGGTAAATCCCTGATTCAGACCAACCTCTTTACCAGTCAGGCGTGTATCCTGAAAAAGTGCTGCAAGAAGTATAAAAAGGGGAAGCGGTGTAAGAGTATGTTTGGGAATTTTATTTGGCCAATCTGTTGAGTAAAATAGAAATGAAGGCAATTTGGAGCATTGCTTCCGAACTTTCTATTGTTTTCTCCACATCTCGGAACAACCGACGACGGAAATTGAGCCAGCCAAA
>JBBSTD010000123.1:0-17294 GCA_038236215.1 Cytophagales bacterium
GTGTATTTTTGGCATAGCACCGGGCCGTCAGGCGGCAGCTTTGTAGGTTTGGCGATCTCAAAGTTCGCCATTCCGGTGCTTTTTTATACGGTAGAGCTACCCTTCAGGAACCATGCAACAAAGCCCAACGGAGTTTTAACTGTGCCTCGTCGTCAGGCCGTAGCCGTTGGCAGTCATTGTTTAACGCGGACTATGAGATTAAAAACTGCCTTTAGGGCCAAATAACTCGCAATTAATCCCATTGGGATAGCTGATGTCAATCGGTTTAATCAGCAAAAAAAACACAGCGTTACCTAAAAAAGGTGGCCCAGCAATGGGCCACCTTTTTTAGGTAACGCTGTACGGCAATCAGGCCAGATCGAAACGGCCAAGATTCATCACTTTGGTCCAGGCGGCTACGAAATCGGTTACGAATTTCTCCTGCGAATCACCACACCCGTACACTTCCGCGATAGCGCGGAGTTCTGAGTTGGAACCGAAGATGAGGTCGATACGGGTGCCGGTCCATTTGCGTTCGCCCGTTTTCCGGTCAAGACCCGTAAATACGTCCTGGGCTTCCGAATTGGCTTTCCAGGTGGTACCCATATCCAGCAGGTTGACGAAATAGTCGTTGGTGAGCGCTTCCGGACGCTTTGTGAAGACACCATGCTTCGAGTGATCGAAGTTCGTATTCAGTACTCGCATACCGCCCACGAGCACGGTCATCTGGGGGGCGGTCAGCGTCAGCAACTGGGCTTTGTCAATTAACATGTCCTCCGACGGCGACATATGAATCGGGTTCAGGTAGTTGCGGAACCCATCGGCACGGTGCTCCATCGCGTTGAACGAGGCTACATCGGTTTGCTCCTGCGACGCATCGGTACGTCCCGGCGTGAAGGGTACCGTTACCTCATGACCAGCATTCTTAGCCGCCTGCTCAACACCAGCGCATCCACCCAGCACGATCAGGTCGGCGAGCGAAATCTGTGTACCGGCGGATTGTGCTCCGTTGAATTCCTGCTGAATTCCTTCAAGCGTCTTGAGTACATTGGCCAGTTGGGCTGGGTTGTTTGCCGCCCAATCTTTCTGCGGTGCCAGACGAACACGGGCACCGTTGGCACCACCGCGTTTGTCGGAATTACGATACGTAGAGGCCGAGGCCCAGGCAGTGGATACCAGTTGAGATACCGACAGGCCCGAAGCAAGAAGCTTACTTTTTAGGTCAGTGATATTCTGATCGTTAACCAGTTCGTGCGTAATGGCGGGAACAGGGTCTTGCCAGACTAACTCTTCGGTCGGTACTTCCGGACCGAGGTAGCGTTCGATTGGCCCCATGTCGCGGTGCGTCAGTTTGAACCAGGCGCGGGCAAAGGCGTCGGCAAACTCATCGGGATTTTCGTGGAAGCGTCTCGAGATTTTCTCGTAGGCAGGGTCAGCCCGTAAGGCGATGTCCGTCGTCAGCATCATGGGGGCATGGCGCTTTGATGGGTCATGAGCATCGGGCACGGTACCGGCACCGGCACCATCCTTCGGTTGCCACTGATGCGCACCGGCCGGGCTTTTCGTCAGTTCCCATTCGTAGCCGAACAGGTGGTCAAAATACTCGTTAGACCACTGCGTTGGCTTGGTGGTCCAGGTTATCTCGATGCCGCTGGTAATGGTATCGGCTCCATGACCGGTTCCGTACGAGTTTTTCCAGCCAAGGCTTTGCTCGGCAATGGGTGCCCCGGCTGGTTCAGAGTTGACGTACTCGCCCGGATTGGCAGCGCCGTGGGTTTTGCCGAAGGTATGTCCACCCGCAATGAGGGCAACGGTCTCTTCGTCGTTCATGGCCATGCGCCCAAAGGTTTCGCGAATGTCGTACGCAGCACCAACCGGATCGGGCTTTCCTTCCGGGCCTTCGGGGTTTACGTAAATAAGCCCCATGTGGGAAGCACCAAGCGGTTGCTCCAGGTTACGGGTACCGTTGCTACTCGCATACCGGGCCTTGTCGCCCATCCACTCGGTTTCAGAACCCCAATAGACAGCCTCTTCCGGTTCCCAGACATCTTCACGTCCACCACCGAAACCGAACGTCTTGAAGCCCATCGACTCAAGGGCGCAGTTGCCGGTAAGAACCAGCAGGTCGGCCCACGAAAGTTTCCGGCCATATTTCTGTTTTACCGGCCACAGCAACAGGCGAGCCTTGTCCAGGTTCGCGTTGTCGGGCCAGCTATTGAGGGGCGCAAAACGCTGGTCGCCAGAGCTTGCTCCACCCCGGCCATCACCAATGCGGTAGGTGCCGGCGCTGTGCCAGGCCATACGAATGAAGAACGGACCGTAGTGACCGAAGTCGGCGGGCCACCAGTCCTGCGATTCAGTCATCAGAGCGACTATATCCTGTTTTACGGCCACCAGGTCAAGTGTCTTGAACTCCTCGGCGTAATTGAAATTTTCGCCCATCGGATCGGATAGCGAAGAATGCTGCCGGAGGATATTCAACTTCAACTGACTCGGCCACCAATCACGGTTTCTGGTACCACCACCAGCACTTTTATTGACAGCCCCACTGATAAACGGGCACTTACCCACCGTGTTGACTTTGCTATCGTCGTTGACATCCCATACGGGTGCGAATGGCTGACTTTCTTGATTCTCCATAGCTGTTAGCGTTTTATTGTTTGACAATCAAATTTAGAAAAATCTTTGCTATAGTTTTTATCTATAATTTTTATGAGCCTATAGCTAAAATCTATAAATATACTACGGGTCTGATACTGGGAGGGTTGCCGGTAGTCGTGCGAAATGGCTGATGAACAATTAATAGAAACGGCGAGGGAAAGCCTGTAACAGGATTTTCCTCGCCGTTTCCGCTGGATTAAATTACTGTCTACTGGTACTGAATGTACATCGGAACAGGCGTTAGGGCCAGCACTTCTTTCGGGGTCATAATGCGGGAGCCCGGTTTCCGGAAATCGTTGTCATAAAACAGTTTGAAACCCGTGTACTGCACCGGCTCTTTCTGAATGTAATCATGATACGAATCTTTTTTGAGTACGGGTGGGCCCCAGCCATCCATGTCCATCACAATCTGCACGTTAGGATCAAGCTTGATGTTCTTGTAGTTCTTAACCATACCCTGCGTGAACCGGTGAACCACCAGCACCTTAGGCGGTAGTTTATTTTCTCTCACAACACGGCTCAGGAACTGCACCGCCTGATTGATATCAGTCGCATCGTAGGAGCCTATTTTTGACCCAGGCCGGGCACCCGTTACCATCGAAAATTCCGGGTCGATACCCAGGTGAACGAAAGGTAGCTTGAGGTATTTCTCCATGTATTTCATCTCCGGACCCAATGGCGCGTGGCCCCGCTGGATGTCGAGGAATACGATGGCCTTGTGCTCATTCCCCCATTTCAGTACCTTCTTGATGGTCTTGTCGGACATCCGCAGTCGGTAGCCGCCATCTTTACCGGGCAAGCCCTGCGCCGTGGTGGCTACTAAATGGAGGGCTGGCTGAATCGGCGTGTTGGTGGAGTCCGCTTTTTTCCAGTTCTTTATTTCATTGTCCAGACGCTGGAGCATTTCTTCTTTCGGATACTGCCCGAGGGCTCCCATTCTTTTGGAGTGAGGGTTACCGTAATAAGCGAAAATGCGGTATTTGGGTAGAATTGCGCCCGTAGGCGCGAAGGTCAGCGAATCGAGGGTAGAGTCTCCCGTACTCACCGAGCGAGTGGAAGTCATGCCCCCGGTGGCGGGAGTTTCTGACGAGTCGGACGATGATACCGATGCCAGAGAGTCGCTACCTGGTGTGCCGGTTTTCGCCGACTCGTCTGGCTTTGATTGAGAAGAACAGCCGGTGAATTGACAAACTGCCAGAAAGCAGAGCGCGGCCAGTGAAAAACGCATACTACAAAAACAAGTTTAAATGATAATTCATAAAAAAAGGCTGAACTCCCGTGAAGGAATAGCAACCCTACGATGCAAGTATAGCCCCTAATTAGCACTTTTCAAAGTGCTAATTCACCCAGCCCCTGACGAATAATGGAAAAATTGTCATCTGTTGCATCAACGATGGTAGAGGCAACGTTCCCGCCGTAGCCCCCGTCAATGACAATATCGACCAGATTCTGGAACTTCTCGAAAATCAGCTCGGGATCTGTAGAATACTCAATAATCTCGTCTTCATCACGAATGGACGTCGTAATAATGGGGTTCCCCAGTTGCTGTACGATTTGCCGGGGAATGCCGTTGTCTGGAACCCGAATTCCTACTGTTTTCTTGTTGGTATTCAGTAGTTTAGGTACGTTGTTGGTGGCCTGTAAAATAAACGTGAACGGACCCGGCAAAGCACTTTTCATCAGCTTGAATGCTTGGTTGCTCACCCGCGCATAGTCGGCAATATGACTCAGGTCGTAACAGATGAATGAGAAGTCATTCTTGGTTGGTTTAACGCCTTTAATGCGGGCTATCCGTTCCACCGCCCGCGCGTTATGAATGTCGCAGCCCATTCCGTAAACAGTATCGGTTGGGTAGATAATAACGGCCCCTTCCCGCAGACTTTTTACGATATGATCAAGTCGGCGGGGATCGGGATTGTTTGGGTATAGCTTAATGAATTCAGCAGCCATGATAACGGTATACAGCCTATAAGTGGACGGATAATGGGGTGCGGTAAAGCATAAACCAAAAACGGTTTAAACCAGTTTCGCCCGTTTACCAACGAATTGCCATTGGCGGTAGTGTCGGTAAAGCCGGTTAACAGGAACACGCAGGCTACTCATGGCCAGTACTATACTGGTGAGCAGATCAGGATGGGCAAATTGCCGCATAAGGTTTCCAAATTGAAGCGCCAGATCGAACTGCTCTGCGTAAAACGCTTTACGGATAAATTTCTGTAGCCGAAGGGCCAGTGCCCGACGTTCGGCGGACGTTTCGCACAACGCCAGGGCTTTCCGGCACACAAGGAGGGTAGAAGGCAACAAATCATTGCGGAGATGTACTACCTGTGCTGACATGGCATGAGGGTGGCGTCTTTTTTCGGTCAATATAGCATCCTGGTAGGCATACCGACAAAACCGGGACGACCGTACCCAGAAATCAAAATCTTCGTAGCTAAGGGCTTCATCATACCCATTCAACCGGTGTAGTACACGCCGACGCATCATCATGGTAGGTGTACAAATAAAATAGCCGGTAAGAATCTGCTTGAAAACATAACCCGTTGGCACTACGGTCCGTGCAAGACCGGTGGCTGAGTCAATTGGGTAATGCACACCCGTCACGTTCCCCCTGGCATCAATGTAGGTGGCATTGGAGAACACCACGCCGTACTCGTCTGGCAACTGCTCAAAAAAAACGACCTGCCGGGTAATCCGATCAGGCAGTAGTACATCATCCGCCGAAAGGTCGATAATATACTGCCCTTTCGCCAACGCTAACCCCTGGTTAAAGGCCCGGTTTAGTCCCAGATTGAGCGCATTACGGATAAACCGGATGGCGGGGTAAGGCTGAATGACTTCATCGATTCGCGTTGCCGTTTGGTCGGTGCTGCCATTGTCGATAACGATCAGGTCAATGTTGGGGTAGCTCTGGGCAATGACCGACTGTAAGGCTTCGGCCACAAATGTCTGCTGATTATAGCTGGTACAGATAACCGTTACCCAGGGCAGAAGTAGATTGGATGTAGTAGCTGATGCCAGTAATGACTGGTCGTTACGGACGAAGGACATGCCAGAAGTAAGAGCAGTCTATGGGGTAATCAACGTATAGCGCTGATCTCGTGACTACTATACAGACTTATTTTTAGTAAGCCGGTCATTTTTTGTTACTAAAATAAAAAAAATGAGGGCTTATTTTTTATTTAAAGTAAGATTGGCACAATTTTCGCAAACTGCACTACCGAACACAGTTCAGTTGTGCCCATTTGGGTACCAGTCTGGAATGTGTGCTTTACATTTATGGGTTAGGTTTTACAAACGTCATCTTTAGTCTTAAAGGGTGGCGTTTGTTGTTTTTTGGGCTTCACTCGGATTTTCGTCGCCTTCCAGATTGTAAAGGGCAACATTCATCTCGAAACCCAGAATGAGCAGCAGCGAGATCAGGTTGATCCAGATCATCAGAGCAATAAGCGTGCCAATTGATCCATATACTTTGTTGTAGGAACCAAAGTTGGAAATGTAGAACGAAAAGGCGAGGGTCGTCAGTACGATCAGCACCGAAGCCGTAATGGCTCCCGGCATAATAAATACCCATTTCATATCAACATTCGGCCCCAGCCGGTAGATAACCGTAACGGCCCCGATAAACACCGCAAAAACGACCAGATAACGACCCGTAGCCAGTAGATTGGCAAAGAAAACGTTATTTAGAATACCAAAGTGAAGCAGGTAATTGCTCACGTTGGCACCAATAATCAGCACCGCAACGGCCATAACCAGGGCAGAGGCCAAGGTAAACGTCAGGATAACCGCGATACCCCGAATTTTCAAAAAACTCCGTCTTTCCGCTGACTTATAAGACGAGTTAAAGGCATGGATCAGCGCAACCAGACCACTTGTTGCCGAATACAAAGCCAGCGCGAAACCAAATGATAAGACATTACTCTGTGGGCGACTGATTATATCCTGAATTGTGGTGTTGACAACTATGAAGGTATTCCCTGGCAATACCTCCTGGAAAAACTCCATGATCTTTTTTTGGAGATCGGGGATAAACGTAATGTAAGGAATCAGGGTGAAGAAGAAAATAACGGTTGGGAATACGGCCAGGATAAGACTGTATGAAACTGAAGCCGCCCGTTCGCTGGTATCGTTGTCGACAATCTGCTTGAACATCCGCTTCAGAAACGTATACCAGGTACTTCTCGAATTGAACGGATGATGGCTTTTAAGCCACGCCTTTACGTTCAGGAGTGACTTGTTAGTCAATAATTTATCGAACATATTGATTCGGTCGTTAGTACCGATGTCTACCTGCCAGGAACCGGTTACTGTTGACGGTCAGCACCGGCCAACGAATAACTATTCGTGTTTTAACTGGCTTCCCGAAAGAAAGGTTTAGTTGCTTCGACCAGTTCGGGCGGAGCCGCGCAGGGGCGGCCGGTATCGGTACGGACGAAAACCAGAGTCGTTTGTCCCGTGTTTAGTAGTTGGTCATTTTGGTTGAAAATTTCGTACTCAAACATCAACCGGGTTTTGGGAAGTTGCGGGATAGTAACGCGAATGGTGAGCAGATCGTCGTATTTAGCCGGGCGAATAAAGCGGGAGTTGAGATCATAAACGGGCATCGATATACCGTCTTCCTCAATCTTCTTATAACTCAATCCGATGTGGCGAAGAGTCTCGACCCGCCCAATCTCGTAAAAACGGGCATAATTGCCGTAGTACACAATTCCCATCTGATCCGTATCGTAATAACGAACCCGAATATTAGTAATCTCGTGAGTGAGCATAGGCTGGTAGTAAGTCAGTTGATTAGTTAGCTGGTTGAATGGTTGGTCAGTACTGATGCGAGAACAGTACTAAACACCAATTAACCAGCCAACCAATCAACTGATTTCATTTCATAATCTTCATCCGCGTCAGGGCCTGCTGATACAGGCGGGCGTTGGCCATGTGTTCGGCCAGGGTTTTCGAGAAGGTGTGATAGCCATTAAAACGGGCATCGACCACAAAAAACAGGTAATCGTGCTTTTCGGCGTTCAGTACGGCGTCGATGGTAGCGGGGGCGGGCAGGTTAATTGGTCCGGGGGGTAAGCCGGTGTAGCGGTAGGTGTTATACGGTGAATCGACGGCTAGTTGCCGGTTCAGCAATCGGCGGATGCCAAAATCGCGCAGGGCAAAAATAACCGTTGGGTCTGCTTCCAGTTTGATACCCTGTTTCAGCCGGTTCAGGTACACCCCCGCTACGCGTGGCTGCTCGTCCCGTTTGTTGGTTTCGGCAGCTACAATGGAGGCCAGCACCTGAACCTGGGTTTGGCTCATCCCCAGGGCTTTGGCTTTTTCCTGCCGCTCCGGGGTCCAGAATTTCTTGTACTCCGTACTCATCCGCTCCAGCAACGCTTCGGGTTTGATAGTCCAGAACATTTTGTACGTATTGGGCAAAAACAGACAAACAATGGTCGTGGTATCGAAACCGAATTTCTGACAGGTAGCCGGGTCGTTGAGTAAGGTGCCGAGGGAGTCGGAACTAAAGGCAAACTTGCTGCCCAGTCGCTGGATGAGGTCACTTTTTTGCCGCATGCTGTTGAACGTTACATCCATGGCATCCTGGCTGCCATTACGCAGCTTAACCAGGGCTTCGCGGTTGCCCATGCGTGGCCGAATCTCGTAGCGGCCTACTTTTACACGCTCCGGATACTTCATCAGCTTAGCCAGAAACCGGAACGACGTCTCATCATTGACAACGTCGTGTTTCTGTAGCGTATCCATAACGGACTCAAACGTAGCGCCAGGCGGAATCAACAACGCAAACGGTTTGTCATTGTCCTGCACCAGCAGGTTTGGGCTTCGGTATACCTGCCAGAAATAAAACGAAAACGTAGTCATCAGGATAGATACTGTGAGGAATAAACCTATTTTAAGATTTTGAGACATGGTAAAGAGGTGAGTAATGGTACTGTACAAGGAGCAGTTGCTGTCAGAAAGTCACTGCTGATTGCTCGTTATTCATTGTACCGGATTCAGTTTATAGTATGCCGCAAATTTACGCCAAAACATGACCCGTTCGTCTATTTTGCTCATGAAGTACGTGTTATCACATTTGCCGGGGCCATCTGGAGACAGGCCTTACAGTGTTGCCTGGATAAGCGTAGTGTACGAATGGTTCGGGCCTATTTCATTTAGCTAAATCGTACCCTTATCGATAAAAGCATCGTAAATTTGTGCGCACCCAATCAACTGGTTTTGCTCGCTCGCCCTTTTTCTACCCGCCAGACTCACCGAAGCCCCTCACTCTATACGCTTTCGTTTTGGTTGCTTGCTTCCAGCAACTTTCTGTTCTGCGCCAGTTTCTCGATGATGATTCCCGAACTGCCCGCCTATCTGGCAAAGATGGGTGGTAAAGAATACGTGGGGCTGATTATCGCGTTGTTTACGCTCACGGCAGGTATTTCGCGCCCTTTCAGCGGCAAAATTACGGATACCGTAGGGCGGGTGCCGGTCATGGCATTTGGGTCTATCGTGTGTTTTGTGTGTGGATTACTGTATCCCTACCTGCTCACGGTGTGGGGATTCCTGACGCTCCGGCTTATTCACGGATTTTCTACAGGGACCAAACCCACCGCTACGGCTGCTTACGTGGCCGATATGGTTCCCGCCAACCGGCGGGGCGAAGCCATGGGTACCCTGGGCTTGTTTACGGCCATGGGCATGTCGCTCGGGCCTGCTATTGGCAGTTGGTTAGCCACCGATTTTTCCATGCAGCTTATGTTCTGGACTTCTTCGGCTTTTGCGCTGCTATCCATCGTCATCCTGCTGCAAATGCCCGAAACGCTGGCCATCACACAGCCGTTTCGGTTTAGTCTATTGCGGCTGAAAAAAGAGGAGATCTTCGATAAATCGGCCCTGCCGCCGTTCATCGTATTGTTGCTGCAATCCTTCTCTTCGGGCGTGGTATTAATTGTGGTGCCAACGCTGAGTACCTCGCTCGGCATCACCAACAAAGGGCTTTTCTTCTCCGTCTATACCATTGCCTCGCTGGGTATCCGGCTGTTATTCAGTCGTAGTTCCGACCGGTACGGTCGATTGCCCGTGTTGTTTGTGTCGACCTGTGTGCTGGTAGTGTCGATGGTTCTGCTCATGCTGACCAACTCGACCGCGTGGTTCTGGACGGCAGCCGTTTTCTACGGTATGTCGTGGGGCATGAATTCGCCTACCGTGCAGGCCTGGACGGCCGACCTGAGCAACGAAAAGACGCGGGGACGAGCCATGGCCACCATGTACATTGCCCTCGAAGCGGGTATTGGTCTGGGCGCGGTGGGTGCGGGCTGGGTGCTCAACAATATAGTGGGTGAATCCGGTATGGCGGCATCGTTTGGTGTGTCGGCCCTGATGGCCCTGCTGGCCGTTGGGTACCTGGGCTGGTTCTGGCGAAAAAGGAACCCGCAACGATTAATTCCGATGAACGAAGCCGACGAAATGGCCCTGGTAGACGGTGAACCCTGATGAATACAATTGAGCCTGAAATACGTCCCCTGGTCGATGCGCTGAATAAAACGGGTCTGATCCGCACGTTTTCGAGCTGCCAGGGGCACTTTGGCCCGGATGAGCAAACGCTTGTTGACCGAAACCAGGCCGAACTGCGCTTTGTGCCTGCCGATGGGGTACCCGTAGCCTCCGTAGAAAAGCTGCTGGCCAGCCTACTCACCCGGTTCAAACGTCAGCATGGCATCCTGCCCATTACGCTAAAAGGGTATAAACTGTACACGCCCATCGATGATGAATTGGTCGAAGAAACCTTCGTGCTCGAACTTCGCCCATTCAATCGCTTCGACCCACCCGACCGGAAACGGGCCGACACGAACCGGGCCATTGCGCAGACAGTTCTCCTGCTTAATGAGTGGCCCAATAGTTAGTTTCAACGCAAAAACGACATGAACCGATTTAGAATTTACATATTAGTAGGGCTGCTTTTCATTACCGGTGCAACCGCATCGGCGCAGTCGCCTGCCTACACGTCCGACCAGATTGAACGGGTCGCTAAACTGTCGGAGTTGTACGGCCACATTAAGTTTTTTCATCCTTATCTGGGCTATAAACCCATCAATTGGGATTCGGCTTTTGCGGTTACAGTCCCGCTGGTGGCCAACGCCAAAACAGATGAAGAAACCGTAGTCATCATCCGGCAACTGCTAAGCGTGCTGAACGATGATGCAACGACCGTTCAGCGACCGACGAAACAGGCCGCGACGATGACCGCACCCCTGGCAGATTCGATGCAGGTTTATTTTACGCCCGATAGTACGCTGGTCCTCAAAACCAACGGCTACGCGGGCGCGTCGGACTACGAACGCAGCATCGAAAAAGTAGGAACGCTCGCCAACCTGTTGCCCCGGGCGCGGGCCGTCCTCCTCGATTTACGCAGCAGTCGGCAACTGTCAGATTTTGAGTCGGAAGGCCTCCTGTACGCCTTCCAGTATGTGGGATTAGAGCGCTTGTTATCGGCAGAGCAGTTCACCACAGCGGGCGTACGCTTACGAAATTACAGCGGTTTCGCGCCCGAAAGTGGCAACTCCAGTGGGGGCTACTGGTCGGGCTACTACACCCTGAACGGCCAGACAATACAGCCCCGACGAACGGCCAAAAGTCGCCCGCTGGCTATTCTGGTAAACAAAAATTCGGTATTGACACCCAGCCTGTTTGCGCTTAGAACCCGGCCCCACGTCCGGTTTTACAGCACCGATATTCTCTCAGACGCGCAATTAGCCCGAACGGTTACCTTTCCATACAGCGATACCATCAGTATTCGTTTTCGAACGGGTGAGCTGGTCAATACCGACGGTAGCATCGGCCTGACGGGCGTTTCGATACTACCGGCCAGCAACGCAACTGATTATGCACTCAGCCAGCTGAAAAACTCCACACCGAAACCGGCTAATACCACCGCTGGAACAGCCGCGCCCCTGCCCGTAACGCCCCCGACCGCCGGGTACCCACCCGGTAAGTTTCCCGCGCTGGGCTATCGGCTGCTGGCCGGAGCAAAAATCTGGTCGACCATTCACTATTTTCATGCCTATAAAGACCTGATGCCCACCGACTGGAACGCCAGCCTGCGCACGGCCATTGGCGAACTGGCTGCCGCCCGCGACTCGATGCAGTACGCCCTGGCTGTAGCCCATTTTTACCGGAACATTCAGGATGGTCACGGCTTTATTGGCGGTTCAGCTCTGCCCGCTTATGCCGGAAATGGCGGGTTGCTGATTGATATTCAATTTGTTGAAAACAAACCCGTTATCACCCGGGTCTATACCGATTCGTTGGCGGTAAAAGGTGTCCGGGTGGGTGATGTGATTACGGCAGTCAATGGCGAAAAAATAGACGCGCGCATTGCCCGGATGTCGGCCATCCAGTCCGCATCCAACGAGTGGACCCGATTGCACTACGTGCGGAACCGGCTGCTGCGAAGTCCCGTTGGTACACCCATTCGCATTGGGCTGCTCGGTGCCGACGGGCGCGAAAAAACGATTACGCTTATCAGTCAGCCCGCCAGCCAGTTACAATCTCCCCCCGATACGTCGGTCAGGTATCGGATGCTGCCCGGTAAAATCGGTTACGTGGATATGGGGCGGCTGGAGACTAAAGATGTCGACCGGATGTTCGAGATGTTCCGGGATACGAAAGCCATTATTTTCGATACCCGCAACTACCCGCAAGGCACGGCCTGGGCCATTGCCCCCCGCCTGACCGAGCAGAAAAACGTGGTGGCTGCTCAGTTTTCCCGCTACGCCCCCAATGAGCCGGATATAGCAAACGGAGAGTCCAACGGCTCCGCACAGAAATACTTTTTCGCGCAACGACTACCGCCCAGCGAAGGTAAATGGGTCTACAAAGGCAAAACCGTTATGCTCGTTGACGAGCGAACCCAAAGCCAAGCCGAACACACGGGGTTATTTTTCGAAGCGGCTAACGGCACCGAGTTCATTGGTAGCCCCACCGCCGGAGCCAATGGCGATGTTACGGACTTTACCATTCCGGGGGGCATTAGTCTCTCGTTTAGCGGCCATGATGTGCGCCATGCCGACGGACGGCCCTTGCAACAGGTTGGTTTGCAGCCCAAAATACGGATTCGACCTACCATCAACGGCATTCGGGCGGGCCGGGATGAGGTGCTGGACCGGGCTATTCACTATTTGACCACTGGGAAGTAAGTGAAAAAAAGGCTAGTCCTTCCTGGTCGTATCGAATTCGGTACGACCGAGAAGGACTAGCCTTTTTCTAAAGCTGATTTAAGCAACGGCCCGGGTTGCTGATTGCTACAGAATGAACTGACTCAAATCGCGGTTCTTCACCAGACCGTTCAGTTTCTCATTCACCAGCTCTTTCGTAACGACTACGTGGGCATTGGCCCCTATTACGTCGGGAATATCGAACATGAAATCATTCATGAGGTGACTCAACACCGTTTGCAGCCGACGGGCACCGATATTTTCAACCTCGCCGTTTACTTCGAAGGCAATCCGGGCCAGTTCGCGCAGGGCATCATCGTCGAAGGTCAGTTTGACCTCTTCGGATTCGAGCATGGCTTCGTACTGCTTGGTGAGGGCGTTGCGGGGTTCTTTCAGGATATGATAAAAATCATCTTCCGACAAACTCTGCAACTCCACCCGAATCGGGAAACGCCCCTGTAGCTCGGGAATCAGGTCGCTGGGTTTGGCCACGTGGAAAGCCCCGGCGGCAATAAACAGGATATGGTCCGTATGAATAACGCCGTATTTGGTGTTGACCGCACTACCCTCCACAATGGGTAACAAGTCGCGCTGGACACCCTCCCGACTCACGTCGGGGCCGCCACCGCCGTTGCCTGACCGGGCCGAGGCTACTTTGTCAATTTCATCGATGAAAATAATACCCGCGTCTTCCGCTTTACGGATGGCTTCCTCCTTCACCTCATCCATGTCGATGAGTTTGGCCGCTTCTTCTTCCAGCAAAATAGTGCGGGCTTCGGCAATGGTGACTTTGCGTTTTTTACCACGCTTGGGCATCATGTTGCCAATCATTTCCTGAATATTCATCATGGAGAGATCATCCACTGAACCACCCATCACCCCAATATTCGGGGTCTGGCTTTGCTGTACGTCGATGTCGATTTTGCGGTCGTCCATCTCGCCGGAGCGGATTTTCTCGCGGAACCGTTCGCGGGTGCGTTCGTTGAGTTCCGCGTCTGAATCGCCCTTTGATTCACTCTCGAAACCAACCTGTCCATTCGTCGTGACGGGTTTGACGGATGGAATCAGGATATCCAGAATGGCATCTTCCACGAGCTGCTGGGCTCGTACCTGCACGGCTTCTTTCTTGGCCGACCGCACCATATTAACGGATTGCTCAACCAGGTCTCGCACCATGCTTTCTACATCACGGCCTACGTAACCCACTTCGGTAAATTTGGAGGCTTCGACCTTAATGAAGGGGGCATCGGCAATTTTAGCCAGTCGCCGGGCAATTTCGGTCTTCCCGACGCCCGTGGCACCAATCATCAGAATGTTGTTCGGGGTGATTTCGTGCTGCATGTTGGCCGGGCTGTTCATGCGTCGCCAGCGGTTACGCAGGGCAATGGCTACATTGCGTTTGGCGTCGTGCTGGCCGATAATATATTGGTCGAGTTCGGCAACAATCTGCCGGGGGGTAAGGTCTTTCAGTAATTCAGTCATCAAACAGGAGGGAGCCTATAATCGATACGCCCTGTCAAATAAACGCAGGAAACCGGAAAATGTGCCATTGAGACGGGGTAAATTTGGGTAGTAGGAAAATCGTACTGTTGCGGAGTGGCCAGTAAAAATCAAAAATGAAGTAACTTTAACAAAAAAAAATCATGAATTGGCGAGCGTTTATTCATACTGATCCGGCGGTTCTTGGCGGTAAGCCCGTCATTAAGGGAACCCGTATATCCGTTGAGTTATTGCTGGATCGACTGGCGAATGGATGGACGGAGCAAATGATTTTTGACAGCTTTCCAACCCTGCCGGAGGAGTCGCTGAAAGCCGTGTACGCGTTCATGCTGGATACGATTCGAGACGGTATTTTTCAAATTCCCATCCCATTACGTCAGGCTTCATGATCCCAATAGCCTACAAATGGCTTGCCGACGAAAATTTCCCTTTCCCTGCTTTTCACGTACTGCGTAGTGCGGGTTGGAATGTCAATCACATAGGGATTGAACGAGGGGGCTTGCCCGATACGGAGGTAATGAAAATAGCCATCGACGAAGAGCGAATTCTGCTAACGTTTGATGGTGACCATGGAACCCTTGTTTTTAAAGATGGTTTTAGACCGCTGGGTATCGTCTATTTTCGATTGATAGATTACCTTCCCGATTTTCCCGGACATCTTCTACTCGAACTACGGAAAAATGAATGGCCCTTTTATGGGTTCATTACGGTTGTCGAGAATGACATCATGCGCCAGCGGGCTATTCCTGATACAACACCGAGTCGGTCGTTGATATGATCCCATCATTAATTCTCCGCTCTCCCTGTCTTTCATTACTAAACAATCATCAATAACGTACAGTATGAACCTGAGTCGCCTGTTTCTTTTTGCCTTTTGTATTGCCACTGCCCAGGCCCAGTCGCCGGTCAGTTTAATTCCCCAACCCGCTAGTGTACAACCCCGGGCGGGCGTTTTTGCGTTGACAAAATCCGCCAGCATCCACTACAACAAACCCGAAGCCCAGGGCGTGGCAGATATGCTCGGCCTGCGACTGAATGTGCCCACTGGCTTCGGTATCGCGGCCCGACCGGGTAAAACGGGCACGATTCAACTGAACCTGACCGATGCCCGCAATGCCGAACTCGGCGACGAAGGGTACACGCTTAACAGTTCGCCAAAAGGGGTAGTTATCACGGCCAATCGCCCGGCGGGGTTATTTTATGGCATGCAGACCCTGCTGCAACTCCTGCCCAAGGAGATTGAAAGCAAAACGCCGGTAAAGGCGGTTCGCACCTGGACAACGCCGGCCGTGTGGATTGTGGACCACCCCCGCTTTGGCTGGCGGGGCATTATGCTGGATGTGAGCCGCCACTTTTTTACCAAAGATGAGGTGAAACAGTACATCGATCAGTTGGCCAAACTGAAATATAACACGTTTCACTGGCACCTGACGGATGACAACGGCTGGCGTATCGAAATTAAATCACTACCCAAGCTGACCGAAGTAGGAGCGTGGCGTGTAGCACGGGCCGGACACTACGGCGACCGGGCCGAGCCGAAACCCGGTGAACCGGCTACCTACGGCGGCTTTTATACCCAGGATGATATTCGCGACGTAGTAGCGTATGCACAGGCCCGTAACGTGACCATTGTACCCGAAATCGACGTGCCCGGTCACAGCATGGCGGCTCTGGCGGCTTACCCAGAACTGAGCTGCACCAAGGCCATCGTGAGCGTAAACCCCGGAAGCTCATTTTCAGACTGGTATGGCAACGGCACCTTTAAGATGAAGGTAGAAAATACGCTGAATCCATCGGATGAAAAAGTGTACGAGTTTCTGGATAAGGTGTTTACCGAAGTAGCCGCGCTCTTTCCCAACCAATACATCCATGTGGGGGGCGATGAGTGCTACAAAGGCTATTGGGCGCAGGACCCCGGATGTCAGGCGCTGATGAAGAAACTCAATATTCGCCACGTGGAGGATTTGCAGGGTTATTTTATGGGTCGGGTAGAGAAGATTCTGACCGCCAAAGGCAAGAAACTGCTGGGCTGGGATGAAATTCTGGAAGGCGGTATCTCACCGGGGGCTACCGTCATGAGCTGGCGGGGTATTAAGGGCGGTATCGAAGCGGCAAAAGAAGGCCACAACGTGGTGATGACGCCGACTACGTTTGCGTACCTGGACTATAACCAGGGTGAAGTAACCATCGACCCGCCCATTTACGCTACCCTGCGTACCAGCAAAAGCTACAGCTACGAACCCGTGCCGGATGGCGTCGAGGCCAAATACATTCTGGGCGGACAGGGGACCCTATGGACTGAGCAAGTCCCAACATTGCGCTACGCCGAATACATGACTTACCCCCGCGCCTGGGCGTTGTCGGAAGTTTTCTGGTCGCCGAAGGAAGCCAAAAACTGGCCTGGCTTTGTGAAACGCATGGAAACCCATTTCGACCGGGCTGATGTGGCCCAGATAAACTATTCGAAAGCGATTTACGATGCTATTGTTGAAACGAGTATGAACAACGGCAAACTAAGGCTCAAACTGGCGAGCGAGGCACCGGGCCTGGACATTTACTACACCATCGACGATACCATGCCCGATTCGTTCTCGACCCGCTATAACCAGCCCATCGACCTGCCCGAGGGCCCCGTCACGCTTCGGGTCATTACGTACCGGAACGGAAAGCCCATCGGCCACCTGATCACGTTATCGCGCGATGCCTTGCAGAAGCGGGTAGGGCGGGGGTAAAGTAGTTCGATAGTTGACGCGTATTATGCGTGAGGATGTCCTGGAAAGCCGTGCCTGTTTGAGGGTGCGGCTTTTTGTTTAGAACGTGTTTGGGATTTGAGAAAAGCAGAGAGTCGTGCCAACTTTGTATCGACCAAAATGCAAAGTCATGACCAAACAGTGGCAACCACTGACCGACCCTCAATGGGCTGCAATTTCGCCTTTCTTTGACCTAAAA
>JBBSTD010000124.1:0-17132 GCA_038236215.1 Cytophagales bacterium
AGATTGCGTTCCATTGGGGGTCGGTCAGTGGTTGCCACTGTTTGGTCATGGCTTTGTCGTTTAGTCACAACAAAGTTGGCACGACTCCCAACCTTTATCAATTCCCCAACACGCTCTTATTGAGTTAAGTACGTCTGTTCCAGAATTACAAAGTTCCATTTGTTTACTAGCTTCTGGTCGGACTCGTATTTTATAACCTCCTTCAATTGCCTCCCTCCAATTGCCTTTTGCATGTAAGACAATCATTAAATCAATATCATCCAATGGCCTTATTTTAGTCTTACGTGAAAAAGAACCATAATCGATACTCGTATATTCAGGATAGTAATCAAGAAATTTTTTATCATTTGTAAATTTCTCTATTTCAGTAATCAAATTATTTTTACTTCTCTTTGCTACAATATTGCGATCGTTATCTAAACGAACTTTGTCTTTCATAAAAGTATCGAAAGCATTATTTACTGTTGTTGCCATAGCTTATTCACTTTTTGATTTTATCGATTTAGAAATTCATTACATGCTTATTCGCTAATTACCTTTGGTTCTCTCTGCCTGACCGCTAACTCCTGAATATACGAAATTTCTGTCTTACTTTCTATATTTATTTGTACTTTACTGGTAATTTGCTATGCTATTGATGTCATGTTTTTGAATTGTTGGCCTTATACTTGCATACATACAGGTGAAAAATACTTACTTTACAGTACCAAATCTAGTCCTCTTTTAGATTCAGCGCATCAAAAGTGCTTTCGATTTTCTCCAGTGTCCGGTTGCTTACGTGCGTGTAGCGCAAGGTGGTTTTGAGGTCGTTGTGGCCCAGTAATTCCTGAATCAATTTGATGTCGGTACCTGTCTCGTGCAGATGCGTCGCATGGCTATAGCGTAGGCTGTGGAAGGTAATGTCCTGCCTAATTCTTGCCAACTCTTTAGCACGGTGAAAGGTACTTTGCAAACTGCGAGTGCTGTAAATAGACCCTGAACGCTATTCTTCAAAAGCCAATTTTTGGGTATGCAGGTATTATATCCTTACCTCAAGGGCTCAGAACATCGTGAGATAATACCCTTGTAAACGACCAATCGGGTAGTAGCTGGCCTGCTGGCTGCTCACTACCCGATTGGTAAATGTTTTAGGCTTTAGTTTAGCTCCGCTCCGGACGTAGACCACGCACGGCGGTACCGGCCTGCCACATTTCGGATTCGCGCAGTTCGGCCAGTTCTACTTCCAGCTTCTCGCGGTAGTCGGGCTGTGAATTACGGGTGATGCTGATTTCGGCCTGCTCCTGCGATTTTACAGAGTTGTACAGTTGCTCGAAAACGGGTTTGGTGGCATCGCGGAACGGTTTCCACCAGTCGAGGGCACCCCGCTGGGCGGTGGTGGAGCAGTTGGCGTACATCCAGTCCATGCCATTTTCGGCCACGAGTGGCATCAGCGACTGGGTCAGTTCTTCCACCGTTTCGTTGAACGCTTCCGACGGGCTGTGGCCGTTGGCGCGCAGCACGTCATACTGAGCGGCAAAGATGCCCTGAATGGCACCCATCAGTGTACCACGCTCACCGGTCAAATCAGACGTTACTTCGTTGTAAAAATTAGTTTCGAACAGGTAGCCGGAACCCACGCCGATGCCCATAGCAATGGCTTTGGTGCGGGCGGTGCCGCTGGCGTCCTGGTACACCGCGAACGAGGAGTTCAGGCCTTTCCCTTCTACGAATAACCGGCGCAGCGAGGTTCCCGATCCTTTGGGGGCTACAAGAAATACATCGACATCGGCAGGTGGGACAATACCCGTTTTTTCTTTGTATGTTATGCCGAAACCGTGGGAGAAATACAGTGATTTGCCGGGTTTCAGGGCTGCTTTAACGGTTGGCCAAAGTTCAATTTGAGCCGCATCGGAGAGCAGGAAACAGATAATGGTCCCTTTTTCAAGGGCTTCTTCGATTTCGAAGAGCGTTTCGCCCGGTACCCAGCCATCGGCTACTGCCTTATCGTAGGTTTTACCCTTGCGCTGACCAACAATAACGCTGAAACCATTGTCGCGCATGTTCAGCGACTGGCCGGGGCCTTGTACCCCGTAACCGATAACGGCTATTACTTCATTGGCCAGCACCTCGCGGGCTTTTTCTAACGGGAATTCTTCCCGGGTTACTACTTGCTCTTCTACTCCTCCGAAATTAATCGTTGCCATGTTTACTTGGTTTTTGTACGCGTATTGGTAAGGTGATTTGGTTTTTTTTATTCCTCCTTTTGTCATTCCGCCGAAGGAGGAATCTTAAGTTGTCCTGACGCCTGTGCAAGGAACCAGTAAGATTCCTCCTTCAGTGGAATGACAAAGAAACTATACCTGAATTTCACTGTTTAGCGTGCGCCATTCAGGATTCATTGATTCAATTAATGCTACTTTTTTTTCCCGTCTCCAGCCTTTAATCTCTTTTTCCCGGCTGATTGCGTTACGAACGTATTTATGAAACTCCCAATAAACCAGATTGTAGCAGTAATAATGCCCTGCAAATTTTTCTGATTCACTTCTGGATTCATAATGTTCATTCAGCCGTCTAATTAAGTCGTTTGTCATTCCAGTGTACAAAACAGTCTTATCTGGATTGGTGACGATGTACACATAAAAGGAATAGGTTATCATGCGTTTGATATTTTTTGTCATCCCGACGACAGGAGGGATCTTAACGATCCTGAGTACTCAAATGAGTACACCTCAAGGTCCCTCCTGTCGTCGGGATGACAAAAAACTGGGCTTCATTAAAATTACTTATAATACTCCCGCTCGGCTTCGGGCAGGTACTCGACCAGCCCTTTTTCTGTCTTGCCGACCGCAACGCGACCAGAGCGGACAAATTCGAGTATCTCGTACTGCTTGATGTAATCGAAAAAGGCGAAAATGTCTGTATCATTTCCCGTCTTTTCGATAACTACGTAATCGAGGCCCCAGTAAACGACCCAGGCTTTGTGCTCTTTGTTGATCGTTTCTACATCGAGGGACTTGCGGCCCAGCGGAGTCGAAATTTTGAACAGCGCAATTTCATTGTACACAATCTCGTCATTGAGATAGCCGAAAACGGCCATTACTTCCACAATCTTCCGAATTTGCCGAACGAGTTTTTCTACCTCTTCGCGCGAATCATGCTTGATAACAACCGTGAAGCGCGACACTCCTTTCCGCTCCGTTTCCGATACCGTAAGGCTCTCGATGTTGATGCGCCGACGAGTAAATATAATCGTGATGCGGTTTAGCAGCCCGATGGTATTTTCGGTAAATATGCAAATGGTGTATGTGGTCATTTCAGTCTGATTTGCGAAACACTGGCACCAGAGGGCACCATTGGGAACACGTTCTCTTCTTTTTCTACGATAACTTCCAGCAGGAATGGGCCATCGTGCGCCAGCATGGTGTCCAAGGCACTGGAGAGGTCATCACGTTCACGGCAGGTCTGGCCATCCATCCCAAATCCTCTGGCAATCGTAACAAAATCGGGATTTTGTAACTCCACAAACGAGTACCGACGCGCGTGGAACAGTTGTTGCCATTGGCGTACCATACCCAGGAAATTGTTGTTCAGAATAATGGCTTTCACCGGTTGCTTATTCTGAACAATGGTGCCCAGCTCCTGCAAGGTCATCTGAAAACAACCGTCGCCAATAATGGCCACCACCTGGCGGTCAGGGGCACCAACCTGCACGCCAAAGGCCGCTGGCAGGGCGAAACCCATCGTGCCCATACCACCCGACGTAACCAGACTATTGGGTCGGCGGAACTGGTAGTACCGGGAAGCCATCATCTGATGCTGGCCAACATCCGTTACCAGTACCGCTTCCCCCTTCGTTTTGGTCGAGAGCATATCGATCACTTCAGCCATTCTGATCTTTCCGTCTTTGCTGGTCAGTTCCGGAACAGTAATGGTCTCATTTTCGATGATATCGTATTTCCTGAACTCGTTCCGCCAAATGGTATGATCATTCGAATGCACGAGCGGGATCAGTGCTTGCAGTACATCTTTGGCGTTGCCCACAACAGGCGCATCGGCCCGGATGATTTTGTCAATTTCGGACGGGTCAATTTCAATATGAATGACTTTTGCCTGTTTGATATACCGACTGGCATCGCCCGTAACCCGATCATCGAAACGCATGCCGATGGCGATAATAACGTCGGCCTGATCGGTCATGACGTTGGGGCCGTAGTTGCCGTGCATACCCAGCCAGCCTACATAGAGCGGGTGGTTGGTGGGAATGGTTGACTGGCCCAGCAAGGTAGTGGCAACCGGAATGCCGGTTTTTTCGGCCAGTATCCGTAGTTCATCTTCGGCTTTGGCAATCTGCACCCCGTGACCCGCCAGGATGTAAGGTCGTTTCGCTGCGTTTATTAACTCAGCGGCTGCAATCACCTGCTCCTGTTTGGCTACCATTCGAGGACGATAGCTGACGATTGACTCGCACTTTTTGTACACGTAGGGTTTGGTCATCAACTCCAACTGTGCGCTTTTAGTAATGTCAATCAATACCGGTCCCGGACGACCCGACTGGGCAATGTAAAAAGCTTTGGCAATTATTTCGGGCACTTCGTCGGCACTGGTAATCTGGTAATTCCATTTGGTAATGGGCATCGTAACGCCCATAATATCCGCTTCCTGAAAGGCATCCGTACCCAGTAAATTTTTGGCCACCTGACCTACAATGCAGACCAGTGGCGTAGAGTCAATTTGAGCATCGGCAATGGGGGTGACAAGGTTAGTAGCACCCGGCCCCGACGTAACCAGGCAAACACCGGCCCTGCCCTGCATCCGGGCGTATCCCTGAGCGGCATGTCCGGCACCCTGCTCGTGGCGAACAAGAATATGGTTCACCCGCTCCTGAAAATCGTACAGGGCATCATAAACGGGCATAATGGCTCCACCCGGATAGCCAAAGATCGTATCAACACCTTCGGCTACCAGGGTCTGCATGAGGGCATGTGACCCGTTGATATAGGTTGGGGTAGTCGGTATTTCCAGGGTTTCTGGTGCGTTGGCAACTGCTTCCATGATGTGTTCCGTTTAAAGGTCGTATTCAGTTTGTTGTTGTATTATTCTGTTCTGTTTCAAGAATGTCAATAATTGTTTCGATAGAAATCAAAAGTGGCATTGCGTTTTCGCTAATAACCATCCATACAATCATCAAATCGACATCAATGTATTGGTGAATAAGTCTATCTCGCATACCTGCAATATCTCTCCAGGGTACGTCCGTGAAACGTTCACGTACTGACATCGATAAGCGTTTAGTAGCTTCACCAGCAATTTCTAGCTGTCTGACACAGGCATCTTGCGTCCTGGAATCTTGTAGAAACGTTGCCAAAGTCATTTCTTCTGCACACTCTAATAACTTTTTAAAGTTATTCGTAATGTGATCTAAATACATTAAGTCATCACTCATGATGAAATGAGTTTTAGATCGCCTAGAACTCGTTTACGCATACGCTCATTTTTAAGCCCACCTTCTGATACCAAATCAACTTTTAGGTCAAGCATTTCAGAGAGTTCACGTTCCATGCGTACGAATGTCAATAGTGAAACGGGTTTGTTAAACTTGACCAAAATATCCAGATCGCTTTGCGAACCATTTTCGCCCCTTGCCCACGACCCAAAAATACCCACCCACTCAAGCTGATAGGGCTTTAAGTAGTTGAGGATTTGCTGATTTTGGGTAGCGGTTGTCATTTAGGCTGACTAATCAATTACAGGGTCAATAACTTCAACACTGCTGATGACTGTTTCACTCACAGGTACATCTAATCGTTCCTTTATCAAATTCCAATTTTCTTTGTAAGGCTCCATTCGATTTATATCAATCTGTAAGCGCCAGGCAGACTCAGTCCAGTGACTACAGAGATCAGTTGCTAAAATTGTAGAAGGAACGATGTAAACTGTTGGTTGCCAGTGTTTTTCACTTGTGTTTTCGCCCCAAATATCTACAAAGGCGAAGAATAAATTCTCTATATTTAGAGATGCGGCCTTATAGGATAGGGCCCAATCTAAACTTTTCCACTTCCATCCATTCCTTTTGCCCCCTCCACGGCGAGCAAAATCAGCCGTCTTGACTTGTATCGCTATCTACTTGTCTCCCTTTTCAGAGCTAGCGACAATATCTACGTAAGGGGCATTACCAAATGTAGCCGAAGCATGTACACATTCATAAGCTAGTCTTGCCATAACATAGTATGTACCAGACGCCCCTACAAACTGAGATTTTTTGATGTTCATGTTTCACTGCAATCAAGTATGACTTTTCCTTTTTTGCCCCTGAGCTTTTACCGCTTATGTTCATTTGTAAACTTATCTCTTCACTACCAGCATAACTCCCGTCGACCAGGCCATTTTTACCAGTTGTATATCCGTTCGGGCTTCCAGATGCTGAGTTAGGTCATCTGCCTTCTTATCGTGACCGGCTGGCCAGTTGGGTTGGGGCAGCATATCGTCAATGACGTAAAAACCACCCGGTTTCAATAGATTCAGCGTCTCGTCGAGGTTGGCGTACTTACCCGGCCAGGCATCCGCGAAAATTAGGTCAAACGTAGCAGGGATCTGCTTCACTAACCAGTCTGCGGCATCCGTACAAATGAGTTGCAATCGGGTATCGTGACCAAGACACGTATGGGCAATGGCCTGATAAGCGGCCTCACTGTCAATCGAAACCAACGTTGAACCAGCATCCATTCCCGCCAATAGCCAGGCGGTTGCCAGTCCCGTTCCAGTACCAACCTCCAACATGGACGCTTTCGGTTTAGATGCTGCCAGCGTTTGTAGTAAAGCCCCCGTCTGGAAGTCAGAAGGCATCGAGAAGCCAATGGACTCACCAGCCGCCTGTATAGCGACTAAACTGACTGGATAGCGCTGCGGATTATCATTGAACATGACTATACTTCATCCGTGACGCACCCTTCACTCGCCGACTTTACGCTTCGAATGTATTTACCCAATACCCCTTTCGTAAACGGTGGGGCAGGTTGCTTCCATTTGCTTTTGCGGTGGGCCAGCTCTTCGTCCGAAATGTGCAGCGTCAACAGGCGATTGGTGGCATCTATCGTAATCCGGTCGCCATTGTGAACCAGGGCAATGGGGCCACCGTCGAAGGCTTCGGGCGTTACGTGCCCGACGACGAAGCCGTGCGTACCACCCGAAAAACGACCGTCGGTAATCAGGGCTACTTTATCACCAAGTCCCGCGCCCATGATCGCCGAGGTTGGTTTCAGCATCTCGCTCATTCCCGGCCCGCCTTTGGGGCCTGCATTGCGGATAACGATTACCTGTCCTGGTAGAATTTCGCCTTTCTGCAACGCGTCGATTACCTCGCTTTCGTGTTCGCATACTTTGGCAACTCCCTCGAATTTCAGCCCTTCTTTACCCGTAATCTTCGCTACTGAACCCGTAGGGGCCAGATTACCCCGAAGAATCTGGATGTGGCCGGTAGCTTTAATCGGGTTGCTTACCGGGCGTACAATCTGCTGGGTATCGAAATTCAGGGATGGAATATCAGCCAGATTTTCCGCTATGGTTTTACCGGTAACCGTCATGCAGTCGCCATGAATCATGCCCTGCTCAAAGAGGTATTTCATCACGGCTGGAACACCGCCAATTTCGAGCATGTCCTCCATGTAATATTTTCCGCTCGGCTTCAAATCGGCCAGAAAAGGCACCCGGTCGCTAATCGCCTGAATTTCGTCGAGAGTGAGCGTGATACCGGCCGACCGGGCAATAGCCAGATAATGCAGTACCGCGTTGGTAGAACCGCCCAGAGCCATCACAACCGTCAGCGCGTTTTCCAGTGACTTTCGGGTGATGATCTCGGCGGGGGTAATATTCTTTTCGAGCAGCACCCGCATGGCCGCGCCAATCTTCTTGCATTCCTCTTGTTTGCCCTGGTGCGTGGCTGGGTAGCTACTGCTGAACGGTAAACTCAGGCCCATTGCTTCGATGCTGCTGGCCATTGTGTTGGCCGTGTACATACCCCCGCAGGCACCCGCACCGGGAATAGCGTTTTGGATGACGCCCTTAAAATCTTCGTCGGATATATTACCGGCGTACTTCTTGCCCAACGCTTCGAAAGCCGAAACGATGTCTAACTTCTGTCCTTTATAGTGTCCTGACCGGATGGTGCCGCCGTATACCATAATGCCGGGCCGATCCAAACGGGCCATAGCCATGATGGCACCGGGCATATTCTTATCACACCCCACCACCGTTACAACACCGTCGTACCACTGTGCGGCCACCACCGACTCAATTGAGTCGGCGATCAAATCGCGGCTGGGGAGTGAGTAACGCATACCATTGTTACCGTTGGTCATACCATCCGATACCCCAATCGTATTAAAAATCAGCCCAACCAGCCCACTGGCTTGAATGCCTTGTTTAACATAAACGGAAAGCCCGTTCAGGTGCATGTTGCAGGTGTTTCCCTCGTAGCCGGTACTAGCGATGCCAATCTGGGGCTTCTGCATGTCGGATTCCGTTAAACCAATGCCATACAGCATGGCTTGGGCTGCGGGGTTACTTACTTCCTGGGTTAACGTTCGACTAAAACGATTTAATTCAGTGGTTGGTTGCTCCGTAATCATATTCTGCATTTAGCGAAATTTCGCTGAGGGTGTAATAACGCTGTAAAGTAAGACGATGTTCCTCAGAAACACAAGAATTTGTAGATTATTTGTCAGTTAAAACCCGCTCCTGTTACTTTTGGGGTATGACTACAGAAACGCCCTCCCATTACGATCATTTAGAGCAAATGTCAGTTCACGACTTGCTCACAAACATCAACGCTGAAGACAAAACGGTACCAATGGCCGTTGAACAATCCATTCCACAGGTTGAAGCACTGATTCCAGAAATTGTCAATCGCATGAAACAGGGCGGGCGGCTTATTTATATAGGAGCGGGCACGAGTGGTCGGCTGGGCGTAGTGGACGCGTCGGAGTGCCCGCCCACGTTCGGGGTGCCTTTTGAACTGGTTATCGGCTTAATGGCGGGGGGCGACGGGGCCATCCGAAAAGCGGTTGAATTTGCCGAAGACGATGCCGAACAGGCCTGGAAAGACATGGCGCCTTACAAACCCAACGAGCACGATACAGTTATTGGCATTGCGGCATCAGGCCGAACTCCCTACGTTATTGGGGGTTTGCAGGAAGCCCGCAAGGCTGGTTTGCTCACCGGCTGTGTTGTGTGCAATGCCGGATCGGCGGTGGCAAAGGCAGCCGAGTTTCCGGTTGAGGTAGTGGTAGGGCCGGAGTTTTTGACCGGTAGCACCCGGATGAAAGCAGGCACGGCGCAGAAACTGGTGCTGAACATGATTTCAACGGCCGTCATGATTCAACTGGGCAAAGTGAAAGGGAATAAAATGGTGGACATGCAACTGACCAACATCAAGTTGCAGGACCGGGCGGCCAAAATGGTGATAAGTGAATTAGGCGTTGACCGCGCGGAGGCCGAATCACTGCTGGCCCGGTTTGGTAATGTGCGCGGTGCTATTGAGGGGTACGCATCCAGGTAAACATAAGTTCTGCTTTTATACGTTGCCAGCACCAAACGCAGGTACAATCTTTGAGGTACGAACAGGCTCTTTGGGTTGCGACTGTTCGCACTTTGTAAGCAATTGGGCTACTTCTGTCAAACAGCGGACGGGCGAATAACAACCAACGGATGGGAGACTTTTGGCGTTGACAAGAGGTTGCCCATGCTGGTCAACAACCGGGTACCAGCCGATTTGCTTAGGATCTGGAAAGTGGTGGAACGTGTAGTCACTAATCCGTTTAAACCACGTGAGGCATTCAGACTGGCGGGTATAAAAATGACATTTCAGTAAGGCTGTCACGGCTTCCAAATGGACCCATCCCCATTTCTGCTGCCAGTCTGGAAAAAGTATGGGCTGTTGCTTGAAGTCGATAAACTGATTTAGGCCACCACCCAACTCGTCCCAGCTTTGGGCACAAAGGCGCAAACACCATTGCACCACCTGCATCGCCAGTTTTCGCTGTTTATTACCAATCTGGCCCGTTTGTAACGGGTTCGTTGCGGCACAGAAATCAAGCAGATAGCTAGCAGTTTGGAAGGTCAGTCCAACGTTGATCCGGCGCCCTTCGGGGGTATTGATAAATGAGCCTTCCGGCAAAATGTATTCCCGAAGCGTGTCTGTGCGCTTATCGACAAACTCGTTCATTACTTCCTGCACCAATAGCTCGACCTGCTTTTTCCAGTATTCCTCCTCCATCAATGACTGCATTTCCAGTAGCATCTTTAATAACGCTACTGGCTCACTCAGATGGCGGATCTGCCTGAACTCGTCAATCTGTTCAATCTGGTGGATTCGGGTTTCTTCCCAATGCTGAAGTAAAGGAAGAGCTAGCTGTTTGGCTAGCATTGCCCATTCATCATTGCCGGTAGCTTGGTGAAGTTGTACATAGGCCATTGCGGTCGAGCAATCGGGAACAACATCGGTAGCGGCTGCAACAGGACGGCCCCTTCGGTCGAGTTGGCCGTGGCAGGTAAGTTTATCCGTATGGGCAAACTGGTAAAGAAAGGCTGCCCCATGCCGGGCGTGTTCGAGCCAGGCGGGTTGACCATCCAGGTTATTGTAAAGCCAGGCAAAAGCCCAGGTCTGCTGGGCCTGCTGCGCAACGAATTTTTCCCCTTCAATTACTTCACCCGTGGCCGACAGCAAATCAAAATACCCTCCGCAGTACGTATCCCGACTGTTTTTCAGCCAGAAGGGTACTACCTGCCGTAGCAGAGCCTGCTGATAGAGTGTGATAAGTTTTTGAAAATCGAGCACGTTGTAAAGATAAGAAGGCGGCATCCCAAAGTTGAACCGGTCAATACAGATTTCTACCTGTTTCTAATCCGTTCAACGCTAGGAAGCCGCCTTTTACTGCCCAGGAGTTGCCCTAGGTAGTACAATCAATATACTTTCATCATCTCCTGCTGCTCCCTACGGTAAGCCGCTTCCTCATCAGGCAGGATAAACTTCATGGGTTTACCAACCTGACCGGGCAACAGTGCAATATCCAGCACTTGGTTGACCGTTTCGACGTAGTGAAACGTCAGGTTCTTGATATAGGTCTGATTTATTTCATCGATGTCTTTCCGGTTCTTCGCACAAAGAATAATTTCTTTGATACCAGCCCGGTTTGCCGCCAGAATTTTCTCTTTGATACCACCCACCGGTAATACTTTCCCCCGCAATGTTACTTCACCAGTCATGGCCAGATAAGGTTTCACCTTACGTTGCGTATAAATGGAGGTCATTGAGGTCAGCATGGTAATACCAGCTGATGGGCCATCCTTCGGAACGGCTCCCGCCGGGATGTGAATGTGCAAATCGTAATGGCTGAAAACCCGGTAGTCAATACCTAAATCCTCGGCATGGGCTTTGAGGTAGGAAAGCGCCGTTACAGCCGATTCCTTCATCACGTCGCCCAACTGACCCGATAAAGTGAGTACACCCTTACCCCGGCTTAGACTCGATTCAATGAGCAGAATTTCGCCCCCTACCTGCGTCCAGGCCAGTCCTGTTACGATGCCAGCAATATCGTCGTCGGCGTACAGTTCTTTATCGAATATTTCGGCACCCAGCAACTTAGGAATGTCAACCACCTTAATAGAGTGGTTGTATTCTTCCTCCATGGCAATAGATTTGGCCACTTTCCGAATCAAAGCACCAATCTTTTGTTCCAGATTCCGAACGCCCGATTCGCGGGTGTAGCCTTCAATGATGCGCAGTATCGCTTTATCATCAATCGTCAGGTCTTTGGGCTTAAGGCCGTGGTCCTGCCGTTGTTTGGGAATGAGGTATTTTTTGGCAATCTGTACTTTTTCCTCAACGGTATAACCCGCAATATCAATGATCTCCATCCGGTCGCGCAGGGCGGGGTGGATAGTATCGAGTGAGTTGGCTGTAGCGATGAACAGTACCCGCGAGAGGTCAAACTCGGTTTCGAGGTAGTTGTCCATGAACGTCGAATTCTGTTCCGGGTCGAGTACTTCGAGCAAGGCTGAGGAGGGGTCACCCCGAAAGTCAGAACTTACTTTGTCAATCTCGTCCAGAATGAAAACGGGATTTGCCGTACCGCATTTGCGGATGTTCTGAATGAATTTGCCGGGCATGGCTCCAATGTATGTTTTGCGGTGACCGCGAATTTCGGCTTCGTCATGAACACCACCCAGCGCCATCCGGCTGTATTTCCGGCCCAATGCCTTGGCTACTGATTTTCCTAATGATGTTTTACCGACACCCGGAGGACCATATAGGCACAAAATCGGGGCTTTCATGTCGTTTTTTAGTTTCAGAACGGCCAGGTATTCGATAATCCTCTCTTTGACTTTTTCCAGCCCAAAATGGTCGGCATCCAGAATTTTCTGCGCCCGTTTCAGGTCGAAATTGTCTTTGGTATACTCATTCCAGGGAAGGTCGACCATCAACTCAACGTAATTCATCGTGACCGGGTATTCCGGCGCCATCGGATTGACACGTTGCAGTTTGTTTAACTCCTTGTCGAAATGAGACCGTACTTCGGCTGGCCACTTTTTGCGATCGGCCTTCATCCGAAGTTCATCAATTTCGCGGTCGGGGTTATCGATGCCCAGTTCGTCCTGCAACACCTTCATTTGCTGGCGCAGGTAATAATCACGCTGTTGCTGATCGAGGTCAGAAGAAGCTTTCGATTGAATCTCGCGCTTGAGTTCCAGCAGCTGCACCTCCCGCAACATGTATTCCAGCAACAGGTTGGCCTGCTGATTCCCGTCGGCTAACTCCAGCAGCCGTTGTTTGTCAGCTACTTCCGCGTTGATATTGGACGACAGGAAATGGAGTAAAAACGTAGGACTTTCGATGTTATCCAGCGCAATGCGGGCTTCCTGCGGAATTTCAGGATTAAGGCGCAGAATTTTGTAGGCCGCATCTTTCAACGACTGAAGAAGTGCTTTGCCTTCCTTCTTGTTTACCGCCTGAAAGGAATCATCAATTTGGCGAACCCGTGCCGTAATGAACGGTTCCTCCTGAATTATTTCCTCCGTTTCGAACCGCTTCTTACCCTGAATAATAATTGTGATGTTGCCATCCGGTAGGGTAATCATTTTTATGATATACGCTACTGTTCCGAACCGATACAGATCATCGGCCGTGGGTTCGTCTTTCTGCTGGTTGAGTTGGGCAACAACACCAATAATTCGATTGCCCTTGTAGGCTTTCTTGACCAAACGGATTGACTTCGACCGTCCAACCGTGACGGGGATAACCATACCCGGAAACAAAACCGTATTACGAACCGGCAGGATCGGTAAACTGGCCGGTAACTCATAGTCATCATCTACCCCCTCGGGCGAACCGAGTGGGACAATCTCTAAATTATCCGAGTCAAAATCGGACAGGAATAAACGAGTTGATAGTTCTTTTTCTGAAATCATAAGTACACTGCCAGGCTGGCAGCTTTCAACAATGGGTCGGTGCCTAATTTATACCGAAAGGCAAGGAAAATGAGGTAGTTGCAAGCCCTGTGCCAATTGTCCTATATATGACGATTTGGCTGGATATTCGTTGTTTATACACAAAATTAACAAATTAGGATGCTTGCCAATCCGGAAATTTATTATTCGAGTGAAATGTTATGAACCGGCTGATTTTTGCGGAAGACAAATGTCTTTTTCTGGGACTGGTATTTAACATTAACCATGTTTACCTGATCATCGAATGCATCCATCAGGACATCCTGTTTTAGCGTACCTCCCCTAAAAGGTTCTGCAAAAGGCATTTCGAGATAAAGCCAGTTGGCATCTGCTTCCACCTCGTGCCCAACGTATTTAACGGGCTTCGGTTGCTTCTGTGGCGTTAAAAAGCGAAAATGCGCCTGAATGTATTGTTCAATCAACGGGTCATTTTTATCCGTTGCCCGACCAGAAGCTTCGCTCAGATTAACTTTGCTGTTTGAGGCCAGTGAAAGGGCTTTTTCAAAGTCATCCGTAAATATCCGCATGCTAATTTCAAACACCTGTTCTTTGGCGTTGTACTCCATCTTAGTAACACTGGCATGAAATTCATGCCGGGAGCGGCTGGCGGTCAGGCCAATCAGCAAAATAAAGAAGCCAGAAAGTTGCAGGGCTAGACGCAGAGAAGGCAATGGGAAGTAATGCCCTTTCTGCGAAAGCCGACCAACGTTCTGACTGAACTTTTCAAAAAACAGCCTTAAGAACATCATTAAATATAGCGAAGGCCATCAGGCCAAGTAGAATAACCATGCCTACGCGTTGTGCGCCCTCCAGGAAGCGGTCAGATGGTTTACGACCCGAAATGATCTCGTAACTCAGAATTGTGACGTGGCCACCATCGAGTGCCGGGATAGGCAGCGCATTCATAAAGGCAAGCGCCATGGAGAGTAATCCCGTTACGGTCCAGAAACGATCCCAGACCCAGATACCGCCAAACAGATTCTGGGCAATACCGATCGGACCACTGAGTGCTTTAGAAGCCGAAACCTCTCCCCTGAATATCTTGCCGAAGCCTTTAATATTATCGTAAACAACCTGAAACGCTTTCTGGGTACCCACACTCAGGGCTTCACCGAACGTATAATCCTGTTTGGTAATGGGTAGCAGAAACTCCGGGTAAAAACCAATGGTACCCTCGGGTGTGGTTGTCATGCTAATCGTAACAGGTTGGCCGTTTCGGTTAATTCCCAGGGTGAGCGGCTTGCCTTTCAGGGGTTTTACAATATCCGTAAATTCGTGATAAAACTGAATGGGCGTACCGTTGATGCTGGTAATAATATCACCCGCCTTCAACCCTGCCTTCCCGGCTGGCTGACCCGGCACCAGCTCCGCTACCTTGAACGGCTCAATTGGTTCGATGAACTGTCCGGCGGCTTTTTTGTCCGCCAGTTTATCCACAAAATTATTGGGGATAAAAATGTCGATAAGCTTACCATTCCGGTCAACGGTGTAAGAACTATTATTGCCCAGAAAGACATCGGAACTGCGGATTTCGTTGAAGTCGGTGATGAATTTGCCATTGACTTTTACGATTTTATCGCCCGTTTGCAGGCCAATACTTTTGGCCAGGTCGTAGGCAACAATACCGTATTTAGCATCACTGGCAGCCAGGTAGGTATTGCCGTTTTTGTAGGCTAAGATTACGAAAATCATGATGCCCACCAGTACGTTGACAATAATGCCACCAAGCATTACGATGAGTCGTTGCCAGGCTGGTTTAGCCCGGAATTCGTAGGGTTTCGGCTCGGTATCGGTGTGGGCCGTGTCCAGCGATTCGTCAATCATGCCCGATATTTTCACGAAGCCCCCTAGTGGAATAGCCCCTATACCGTATTCGGTTTCACCCCGTTTGATGCTGAACACTTTGGGAGGGAAACCAATAAAATACTGCTCCACCCGCATACCAAAGGCTTTGGCCGCCAACAGGTGCCCTAATTCGTGTAAACCAACTAAAATGGACAAACCCAGAATGAGTTGTCCCGCCATTACTAAAATTTCCATTTATTCAGAACCAGGATAAGACAAGTTTTTAACCTTATTTAACACGTGTAAATCGATGAAGCCGGGACGGCAGCAACGAATTGACTACAAAAAAAATTACAGATTTGGGTACGCAACAGTAATAAAAACGCTGTGTGTGAATGATATAATACAAACAGCTAAACGAATGTTTTAATTCGCTCCGTAGCCAACTGACGCACTTCCTCATCCGTACTCACGTAGTCGTCGTAAGCAGGATTTTGCACAAAAGTAGCTTTGGTAAGACAGGACTCAATTAAATCTGAAATCTCCAGAAAACTGATTTGATCGTGTAGAAAAGCATCTACTGCCACTTCATTGGCAGCATTGATGATGCAGGCTGCATTGCCACCCCGCTCCAGCGCATCGAACGCCAGTTGCAGATTACGGAACGTTTTCAGGTCGGGCTGCTCGAAAGTGAGGGACGGATAATCCATGAAGTTGAAACGCGGAAAATCAGACTTCAGCCGATTGGGGTACCCCAGCGCAAACTGAATGGGCAGACGCATATCGGGCAGACCCATCTGCGCTTTCAGGCTCCCATCCTCAAACTGCACCAGCGAATGAACAATGCTCTGCGGGTGGACTACCACGTCAATCTGATCCGCCCCAATGTTGAACAGCCATTTTGCTTCGATTACTTCCAGCCCTTTATTCATCAGGGTAGCCGAATCAATGGTGATCTTGGCCCCCATGGTCCAGTTGGGGTGTTTGAGTGCCTGCGCTTTAGTAACAGTCGATAAAAACTCCCGCGACTTGCCCCGGAACGGCCCACCCGACGCCGTCAAGATAATCTTCTCTATCGGGTTATGAAACTCCCCGATCAGGCACTGGAATATGGCGGAGTGTTCGGAGTCAACGGGATAGATGTTTACTCCTTTCTGAGCGGCCAGTCTCGTAATTAACTCGCCCGCTACTACCAGGGTTTCTTTGTTGGCCAGCGCAATGGATTTTCCCGCTTCGATGGCTTTGATGGTTGGGAGTAAACCGGCGTAACCAACCATAGCGGTCAGCACCATATCCACCGTATCCATCTGCACCACAGAAGCAATGGATTTGGCTCCGGCGTATACCTTGATGCCCAGCGGGTCGAGAGCCGAAAAAACCTGCTCGTACCGGTCCTCGTTACAGATGACCACTACGTTGGGATTGAGTTCAATGGCCTGCTCAATCAGTAGCTCGGCGTTGTTATTCGTGGTCAGCACCTCGACCTGAAATTGATCGGGGTGGGCCTTAATCACCTCCACGGCCTGGGTGCCAATGGAACCGGTAGAGCCGAGAATGGCGATATGTCGTTTTTTGGTGTCAGTCATGTAGTTTTCAACAAGTCAAAATTGACTTTAACATTCAGTTCTTCTTCAATGGCGCGGATGTAGTAAATCAAACTTGGCCTTGTCGCAAGCAAGTAATCGATGTATTGCTGTGCGGGCTTTCCAAATAAGTCAAGGTTTTCTTGGGTGCAATTCAAATTGTCGCTATACCTCCATCGCATAGTTGATGGGTTCGATTTGCTGACGAACCAGATTCCATCGGTTACTCATCAGGCAGACACGCAAGTTTAGAACACGCTGCGCACCCTTGATACTCCACCGTTG
>JBBSTD010000125.1:0-16615 GCA_038236215.1 Cytophagales bacterium
AACGCCCGAGGCATCTTCCATTGTCCGGAAAAAGTCGGCGGGTTCGGGTGATTTGAAGGCCCACCGACGGGCGTATTCTTTAAAGGCGTAATCGAATAACTCCCGGCCCATCACCGTTTCGCGCAGAATATTCAGCGCCGTAGCAGGTTTGCTGTACGCATTCGGGCCAAAGGTATTGCGCGGAATATTATCCGAACTGCTCATGATGGGTACCTGTTTGCTCGAATCCATCTGCATATACGGTACGATAGATTGGGGTTCGATGCCACGCGCCGGAAAATCGGGGTCCCATTCCAGGCAGGCCAGTCCTTCCAGAAAACTGTTCAGCCCTTCGTCCATCCACGACCATTGCCGCTCGTCGGAGTTGACAATCATGGGGAAGAAATTATGCCCTACTTCGTGAATAACCACCAGAATCAGGAAATTCTTGGTGCCCTGCGAATAGGTGCCATCAGCCTCCGGGCGGGCACCGTTGAAGCACATCATCGGGTATTCCATGCCACCAACCGGCCCGTGTACGGAGTAGGCCACGGGATAAGGGTAGCCGAACGTACGCTTCGAATAAGAGCGCAACGTATGGGCTACTAACCGGGTTGAGTACTGACCCCAAAGTGGGTTGGCTTCTTTTGGGTAGAGAGACATGGCCCACACCCGCTTGCCTTCTACGCTGGGTTGTAAGGCATCCCAGATGAATTTACGGCTGCTCGAAAACGCGAAATCGCGTACATTGTCGGCTTTGTATACCCAGGTTTTGGTGCCGGTAGGCTTGCCTTTTTCGGCAGCTTCGGCTTCGGCCTGCGTTACAATGACCACCGGATTTTCGCCGGGTTTGTCACCTTTGCCTTTGGCTTCGTTCCAGCGTTTCTGTTGCGTGGCAGTTAATACCTGTGCCGTGTTTTGCAGCTCACCCGTGGCTCCGACAACGTGGTCGTTGGGGACGGTAACCGCTACTTTATAATTACCAAAAACGAGCGCAAACTCACCCTGACCCAGAAACTGCTTGTTCTGCCAGCCATTCACGTCATTGTAGACACACAAACGCGGAAACCACTGGGCCATCTCGTAGATGTAATTACCATCTTTCGGGAAAAACTCGTAGCCGGAGCGGGCGTGCGTAGAGGTGGCATCGACAATGTGGAAATTCCAGTCAATAGAGAACGTAACGGACTTGCCGGACAGCACGGGCTGGGGCAAGTCAACGCGCATCATGGTTTCGTTGATGGTGTACTTGATGGCCTTGCCCGACTGATCGCGCACGGCGGTGATTTTGTACCCATAATCTTTCCCAATTAAAGCCGCGTCAGGATTCAGCTGAGCCAGGCTGGCCCGTTCTGGGTTGAGGCTGTTGGTGGTGGCGGTGTTGCCCGTGGCGTCGGGGCGGAAAGCGTTCTGGTCGAGCTGAATCCAGAGATAGGGTAGGGCATCCGACGAGACGTTATGGTAGGTAATCGTTTCGGAGCCGGTGAGCCGCTGTTTGGTGTCGTCGAGCGATGCTTTAATGTCGTAGTCGGCTCGGTTCTGGAAGTAGTCTTTTCCGGGAGCTCCCGATGCCGTGCGAAACGTGTTGGGTGTGGGCAGGTTGGGACCGAGTTGCTCAAAACGCGTGTTGGCCCGCTGCGTGGGTGCCTGAGCCTGCATGGTCCCTATTTGAACGGCCAAACAGGTCACCAGCAAAATTATCTTTTGCATAAATTAGATTACAGTTGTTGACGGAAAGGATAAAAGTACAAAAAAAAGAGTGTTGCTGATGCCTGATTTTGATGAAAACCCAGAATCGCCGGGCGAACGGCGTAACTCATTTCATTAAATCACTCAGATACGCGTTGTTTATAATCAGCGATAAGGCCATTCCGGCAACGATGCCAGACACGATGAGCGTCCAGCGCAGACGGTTGATTTTGAGGATGTCGAGCAGTACGTAAGCGATCAAAAGAATCAGGGTCAATATAACCAGCTGACCTATTTCCAGGCCAACATTAAAAGCCAGTAACGGTCCGATAATATCAGTCTCCCGCCCTAGTAAACTCCGCAGGTAATTGGAAAAACCCATGCCGTGGATTAGGCCGAACGCCAGGGCCAGGCTGTAGCGCCAGGAACGACCGGAGGATTTTCCGGATAGGGGTTTTCTGTTCTTCTCGTCCCGAAAGAAGAAATTAGAAATAGCGGTGATAAGAATTGTAATCGGGATGAGGAGCTCAACGAAGGCTGTTTTGTAATGAATAAATTGCAGCGTGGCTAGGGCCAGCGTAATGGAGTGCCCGATGGTGAAGGCCGTAACCAAAATCAATACTTGCCGCCACTCTCTGAGGGTATACACCGCGCACAGGGCAATCACGAACAGGACGTGGTCGTACCCTCTGGGGTCGGTGATATGATCGAACCCCAGGCGAAGGTAGATAAGAAAATCATCCATCAATTAGTCTTTAAACCAGTCAGCATACATCACATAATTGTTGGCCGTTCGGGCGAAGATATCGGCCTGCTCCGGTGAAACCGCCTTTAAAAAACGGGCCGGATTCCCGGCGTAAATACTACCGGGTGGTACCACCGTATTCTGTGTAACGATCGCGCCCGCAGCTACAATGCTACCCGTACCGATAACGGCCCCATCCATCACAATGGCCCCCATGCCAATCAGCACGTTATCTTCCAGTGTGCAACCGTGAACAACGGCGTTGTGCGCAATGGAAACAGAACTACCAATGGTGGTTTTGAACCGCTGGTAAGTGCAGTGAATAACGGCTCCGTCCTGGATGTTGGTCCGGTCGCCGATAGTGATGGTATTGACATCGCCCCGGATAACGGCGTTGAACCACACTGTGCAGTCCCGCCCCATGGTTACGTCGCCCACGATGGTCGCGTTCTCCGCAAACCAGCAGTTTTCGCCAAACTGGGGCTGATTGCCCCGAACAGATTTGATTAGTGCCATACCACAAAGATAGATAGCAAGTAATTGTTTTGATTGGTCCAACAAAAAAGGGGTTGATTCATGCGAATCACCCCCCTTTTCCTAATCAGAAATGTTGGTTACTTAGTCACCTTATCGGCGGTCTTGCTGAACCAGTCACCAATATCGTCAACGACTTTGCTGGTTTCCTTCTTTACATCATCGAATGTATTCGCACTAGCCCGTTGCACCTTATAGTAGGAATCGGACAACTTACTGCGCTTATCCTGTAAATCCTTAACCATGTCTTCGCGCTTCTTGCGATCCCGACGGCTTTCGTCTTTCACATCCTGCTTTGCTTCAGATAGTTTTTGATCAACCTTATCCATCTGGGACGAAATTTTATCGCTTAAATCACGACGGTCCCGATCAAAGGACTGGTTGTTGGACTGGTTACCGTTATTACTGTCATTCTGACGATAGTTCTGATTCGAATTAGTATCATTCTGACGGTTGTTCTGATTCGAGTTGTTATCACTCTGACGATAGTTCTGATTCGAGTTATTATCCCGGTTATCATTCCTGTCGTTGTTACTCTGACGACTGCCCGACATATTACTGTAATCACCCTGACGGCTATTATCGCGGCTATCAGACGAGTAATTGTTCTGACCGTTATTTCGGTTAGATGACCCGTTCTGGTTCCGGTTATCCATCTGACGATTATTCCGGTCATTACTCATGTTCCGGTTGTCGCGATTGTCATTCCGGTCGTTGTTCATGTTCTGGTTATCGCGACCATTGCTCTGATTTGAATCGTAGCTGCGGTTATCGCTCATACTACCACTGTTGCGGTATGAATCCCGATTATTGCTGTTAGACTGGTTGTCGTAGCGGTTATTAGATGAATTCTGATCGTTGTTCATATTCCGATCATTGTTCATATTCCGGTCATTGCTGGACGAACTCCGGGAATCCCGATTGTCATACTGACTGTTATTCGAGTACCGATCATTGGATTGACGGTCGTCGTACCGGCTGTTCGACTGGCTGCGGTCGTCGTACGAACGGTTGTTGCTGTTAGACGAACTGCGGCTATCGTTGTACCGGTCATTGTTCGACCGATTATTATTCATGTTACGATCATCGTAGTACCGACTATCATTCGACTGATTGCTATTGCTGTACCGATCGCTGCTGTAATAAGGATTTTGACGATCACCCGATCGATAGGGGTTGTTGTAACTATTGCTACGGTAGCTCATACGGCTTCCCTGGTCATCGGAGTTGCTGTAAGGATTTCGGTACGAATCATTGTTTCGTGAGTTATTCCTACCGTTGCGTGAACTGTTATTGCCCATCCGCTGATCGCCGTTGTCACTATCGTTGCGGTCAAATAGTCTGTCTGCTTTACCACGGGCCGTGTTTCCTGATTCGCTGTTACGATCCCGCTGTACAATGTCTTCCCGGCTGTTCTCCGAATTTCCGTACAACATGCGTTCCGTCGATGCGCAGGATGATAAACCGGCCATCGCTGTTAGTAGAGCTCCTACTACCCATATTTTCCTTTTCATAACGTTGTATAATTTAATGACAAACGCACTTCTTTGTCAAAGATGCTTTACCCTATACAACTAATGAAGCAGGGTAAATGTTAGGCTCTTACCCGTAAAGGAGAATAGTTTTAACGCTGATCATATCGGTTAATCATGGAGCGTATAACCAGAATGGGCGATGCTGAAAGCACCATAATGACCATGATGACTAATGCTGATAGGTATGCAAACGGTTTCGTGCAATGAGTTTTGGATAAACAGAACAGGAATGCCATTTTTATCGCTGCCAATCTGTAAATCGTTTCCCGAAATGAACGGAGCTTCAGTGTAGTATTCCAGAACGCTGGTACGTAGTTGAGTCGATTGGTGCTTGTAATCGATGCGTTCAAAGCGGGTGATTACCTGGTCGGGCATGGGTGGGGTACAGGCTGGGAAGGCTACGCTGGCAATATAATCCGGCGTAATCAGCGTTCTGGTCCGGTACGCTTCTTCGTAAACCACAAATCCGTTGGCGGCTTCATCGGACCACGTTTCGAGGGTACAGCTTATTCTTTTTGGGTTAAAAATGCGCTCTCCCGTTTTTCGGGTGGTCGCTTTATAGGCGCTTTCTTTCATGCTCCACAGCGTCCAGACCAGGCATTCCGGATCGTTGGCTCTCTGGATAAGCTGCTGTTCTGACTGGGTAAACAACTTATCCAGAAACCCTCTTCGCTGCCAGTTACTTTCCCGTTTTGCCTGCGCCCGGTCAACGATGTCGTTGCCAATCATTTTGCCGCTAACTTTTCCTGAATAATATTAATGGCAGCCCCAACTGTGAGCATCTTTTCCATCGACTCATTGTCAACTTCGATGTCGTATGCTTCCTCCACATCCAGGGCAATGTCGACCAAGTTAGCCGAATTAATCTTTAAATCCCGGATAAAATCGGTTGCCTCTGTCACGTGTTCAAACGCCTGCTCATCCTGAACGTAAGGTTTCACAATTGTTTTGAGGCTGGTAATCAACTCATCTTTCGTTTGCATCATCTGTTTAGGCTAGAAACTTCTTTAAAAGTACACACGCATTTACGTCGCCAAAACCAAAGTTGGCTTTTGCTATAATCGTAATTTCTTTCCGAATGGATTGCTGAGGGATTCGGCTGGTATCAATCTGGGCGGAAACATCCGGGTGAATATCGTTCGAATTAACGGACGGATAAATGAATCCGTTGTGTAATTCCAGCACTGAAGCCACGCACTCAATACTGCCGGCGGCACTTAAGCAATGGCCCACCATTGATTTGAGCGAGTTAATGTACGGGAAGTCGGTACCCTGCCGTTGCAGGGCTTCGCACCAGGCAGTCACTTCGGCCGGATCTTTAACGGTAGCCGTCAAATGACCGTCAATCACGTCAACCTCGTCGGCTCGGACGCCTGCCTGCTTCAATGCTGTTACAATGCATTTTTTCACGGCCGCCGGGTTGGGCGCCGTCATGGACCCGCCCCCCCGCTGACCACCGGAGTTCATGTGACCGCCCAGTACTTCGGCGTAGATAGTGGCCTTCCGTTCCAGCGCACTTTCCAGCGATTCGAGCACCAACGCGCCTGCACCGCTACCGGGTACAAAGCCACTGGCGGTAGCACTTAATGGTCTTGATGCCCGTTCGGGGTCGTGATTATACTGGTAGGGAAGTACGTGCATGGCATCGAATCCACCCCAGATGTAGGGTCCGTGGTCGCTGCAACTACCGGCCAGCATTCGTTTGGCCGAGCCGCTGGCAATGCGTTCGTACGCCAGCAGGAGGGCTTCGGTACCCGTTGCGCAGGCGGACGAGTTGGCGCTAATTTGGTTGCCGCAGCCGGTCATACCAGTTAAATAGGCACTCACGCCACTGGTCATCACCTGAAGTACTACCGTACTGCCCAGCCGCCGAACCTGCCCCTCATCGACCTTGTAAATAGCTTCCCGAAACTTATCGACGCTCAGCATGCCCGTTCCGAAAATAATGCCCGAATCCCAGTCCGGTTCATCGATGGCCGTCGGAAGGCCAGCGTGTTGCCATGCTTCCATCCCGGCCATAACGCCGTAAATGATGCCGCTGCTGTTCAGTCCTCTACGCTGTAAATCAGTGAAGTATTGTTGTATGTGGGCTTCGGTAACCGGTGGAATACCGCCAACCTGACAGGAAAATTTCAAGTCGGCCAGTTCCTGACGAAAAGTAATACCACTTTCCCCAGCTTTGATGGCGGCCAAAAAGGCGGGAACGCCTACGCCATTGGGCGATACGACTCCCAGCCCGGTAACAACAACCCGATTACGCATGTGATTTCGACTTCATCATACCGGCAATGGTGCCCCGGCATACCAGCTCATTTCTATCGTTCAGCATCTCTACGTTACATTTCAGCTTATGAAACCGGAAAAAGTCTTTGGTCGACCGAACGGTGACCGTTTCTCCGGGGAAAACGGGCTTGTAAAAGTCAATCTGTGTGGCGGTTAGGGCGACTTCCAGTTCGTCGGGGAAGGTGTCGTTCAGTAAGAAAATACCCAGGCAAACGACACCAATTTGCGCCATTACTTCCGTCAGAATAACACCGGGTGTAACGGGCACTTTGCTAAAATGCCCGGCATAAAAAGATGAGTCGACTGGAAAGGTGTACTGCCCTTCCGCGCCGTTCTCCGTAACGCTGTGCAGCGAATCGACAAACAAAAAAGGTTTGCTGTAGGGTAGTTTGGCGAGGATATCGTCGAATTGCTGCACGTATAATTTATTGAAGATGCTCACCACCGTTGACCGGAATTACGGTACCGTTAATCCAGGCGGCTTCGTCCTTACACAGTAAATAAACCACGTTTGCCACGTCGTCGGGTGTGGTTAATCGAGCCATCGGGTTTCGCTGCCGACTGTGAGTCAGCAAGGCATCATGACCCGGAATCATGCGTAACGAATCCGTATTAGTAACCCCGGCCATGATGCAGTTTGCCCGGATACCCAGAGGGGCCATCTCCAGCGCGATACTCCTCGAAATGGCTTCCAGTGCCGCTTTGGCCGCCGAAACAGCCGCGTAGTTTTTCCAGGCTTTGGTGCTTCCCTCGCTGGTAAAGCTAATAATGCGGGCATCGGGGGCAAACAGATTTTCCATCGCCATTGCTTTTGTCCAGTCGTATAAACTAATGGCCATTGCGTCGATGGTTAGCTGAAAATCGTCGTGTTGAAGGCTAGGTTGGTCCCGGGCAAGCATTGGTTTTAAGTTGCCTTTCGCAATGCTGTGAACCAACGCCCGCACTTTTCCCTGCCCGCCCATCTGCTTTTGTAAATCGGTAATAACGGAAGTTCGCTTTTCGGCGTTGGTTGCATCCACGTTGAAATCAATGCACTGAACGCCTTCCGCTGAAATCTGGCTGAATGCTTTTTCTGCGTCGGGGATGTCTGCTTTTCGGGTTCGATGCACGAGGCAAAGGTTCATGCCGTGACGCGCCAGTTTCTGCGCCGTTGCCAGTCCCAGCCCTTTGCTGCCGCCCAGGATAAGGGCCCAATAGTTATGTTGACCAAATTCGGTTACCATCGTAGCAAAACGCGCTGTGCCGAAAAACCCGGCCCAAAACTGAGCATAAGCCCGTACGTATCTTTAGGACATCCTTTGTCCATAAATTGTTCTAATACGTACAGTACTGTGGCACTTGACATATTGCCATATTTTCGTAAAACGTCTTTCGTTTCGTTGATGTTCTTGCCCATTTTTCCGAAAATATCCTGCACGACTTCCACGATTTTCCGTCCGCCAGGGTGGAAAATAAGGTGATCAATGGCTTCGATAGTAAGCTGGTTTTTTTCTAGAAACGGGTAAATAATGGCCGGAAAATGCTCGGCAATGGTATCCGTCACGGCTTTGTCCAGAATCATCTGCAAGCCAGTATTCGTCAGGCCGAACCCCATCATGTGTGTAGCCTCGTAAAAGTGGTACATATCTTCGGCTACCACTTCCGGTCCGGTATCTTCTTCATTCGACGAGAGGAGAACGCAGGCGGCACCGTCGCCAAAAATGGCCGCACTCACGATGTTGGCCATCGAGAAATCGTCCAGCTGAAACGTCGCTGTCGGCGACTCTACCGCTATCAACGCGGCCCGCTTGCCGGGGTTCGCTTTCAGAAAGTTCTTGGCGTAAATAATTCCCGACACCCCAGCCGCGCACCCCATTTCGGTAACGGGAAGCCGGACCACATCCTGCCTCATTTGCAGGTTGTTAATCAGGTACGCGTCCAGCGACGGAATCATGATGCCGGTACAACTAACGGTAATCAGGTAGTCGATATCCGTGAGTTGCCACGTTGTTTTAGCCAGCGCACTTTTCAGGGATTCTTCGCCCAGCTTAATGGCTTCGCGGGCGTAAATGGCGTTTTTCTCGGCGAACGTAGTTTGGGCAAAAACCTCTTCCGGACTCATAAACGAGTACCGCCGGTCGACGGCTGCATTCTCAAAAATCTTCTTTACTTTCCGCTGGAACCGGCTATCCTGCCCGGCCAGCCAGACATCCAGAAAGGGTAAAATATCACTCGTATCCCGCCAATGTTGAGGTAATGCTTTCGCTACTGCTGTAATTCGTACACTCATAGGTTTTTTATAATCCATTGATAGCGAAACGCCCATCGCCAGTTAATACTGTAGTCTTTCAGATGCAGTTGTCTGGAATAGTTCTCTAAGTCTGCCCGTTTGAACCCCCGAAGAATAGAGGTCAATCCGTCTTCTCTGGACATTCTGTTCAGTCCAAAAACGAAGCAGATAAGTTGAAACAACCGGTAGGGGATCGGACTCCGGTGCAGGTCATTGATAACTACGCCCAGCGCGGCTTGTTTGGATACTAACTTCATCAGGGCCAAAATGGCTTCGTCCGAAAAATGATGTAAGGTCAGGGTACATACGGCAATGTCATACTGTACCGCTTTGAACGCGTCGCTGAAAACGTCCTGCACCCGGTAAGTTATTGAGGGATAGGTCTTAGAACAGGTTTCGGCGTAACTAATGGTATATTGGTTGGCATCAATGCCCAGAATCGAGATGGTCCGGTTTTCCTGCCGGGCAAAGTCCGCAATGGCACGGCACATATCCCCGTTACCACAGCCGATGTCCAGAATGGAGATAACCTTATCGTTCGGCTGATTTTTTAGTAGAACTTTTATGCCATCGAGCGTAATTTTATTACCCCCCAGCCATTGGTTAATCTCGGCAATTTTATCCAGAGCTTCCTTCAGTTCGTTGCCTTCCATCGAGAAATCGTCCATGATTTCTTCCCGGGTCGTGCGTTGTGCAGTATTCAATGACATTCGATTCGTTTTGCTTGCCTACCGTTGGCTAAAGCCCAACGGCAATGGATTAAAAGTCCCGGTGGGACTTAATTCAGCCAGTCCCAGAGGGACTTTTTACGGATTGCCGTTGGTTTAGCCAACGGAGTCGGGTCAATCAAAGGGTTTCCGTGCGTTTGTTTGATAATAAGAGGTAAAATTCCCGGCGTTAGTTGCACGCCTTTCATCACAAGTGACGTGGCGAAGGGCGATTGTAACACATATTGCAGGGCGCGCCCGGCAGTCAGTCGTTTGTTAAATTCGTTCGTCCAGGCAAGGGTATATTGTTTTTCCAGGGCTGCCCGGTCAAAGCTAGGGGATTGGTAATGCGTTTCAATCAATTCAGATAAGATTTTGGCACTGTGAATGGCCATGGCCATGCCATTCCCACAAAGGGGATGGATAAGCCCGGCGGTGTCACCGCTCATCAGCACATGATTTTCGACGGGCTGTTTTTTGGCAAACGAAATCTGACTAATGACCAGCGGTTTATCGAACAAAGGATTAGCACTGGCGAAGAAGTGATTCAGAAAAGGGTTTTTTCGTAGCACCCGTTCCTGAAATTCGGCTACATTTTTATACTGTTTGAAACTATTGTAATGGGCTAAGTAACAGGCATTCACGATGCCCTCTTCCACCTTGCTCAATCCGCAGTACCCACCCTCAAAATTATGGAGTGATACCTGGTCATCGGGAATATCTGCCCGGTAATGGGCTTTTACACCCAGCCAGGGCGACGATTGCTGGATGAAAGGCCGGCTTAACTGTTTGTCCAGTATCGACCGTTTACCGTAGGCACCGATAACCAGATTTGCGGTGTATGTTTTATTTTCAGACGTGAAAACGGCAAACTGGTTGCTCTGGAAATGAACACTTTCTGCCTGAGTCTGCACTACCTGTACGCCCGAAAGAAGTGCCTTTTGGTACAGGAAATAATCGAGCCGGTACCGGCTTATACCAAACCCACCCAGGGGCAGCTTGCTTTCGACGGATTTACCGGAAGCCGTACTCAATTGAAACCGGTTGATTCGGGAAGGACCGAGTTCATTGACCGACGCACCCAGCTGGTCAAGATAGGGAAGAACCTCGTTGGAGATGTATTCACCACAGACTTTATGGTGCGGATAGGACTGCTTCTCAATCAGGATTACCCGAAATTTCTTCTGCGAGAGATGAATACCCGCTACCAGTCCTGCCAGCCCACCACCAATAATAATAACGTCGGCATCACATGACATTAGCGGGTGATTTTGTATAGTCTGGTTTTTGCTCACTAACAAGCCGTCAAGGTAACATGTTCAGGCGATTCTTTTATTAGCCCAGAAAAAGCAGGGCTGATAAAATTCTTATTTCACCGTTAGTGTACGTGCTCCGTTATAACTGTGATATTCTCCGTTGTACATGGCATCGGCAGAAACCGGACCCACCACAAACCGCCCCCGCGAAACGGCCCGTGCCAGATAATAGAACGATTTTTCGGTGCCGGTAGCGGTAGTGTAAAAGTTAATTCGGTCGTCGCGCAGGTCGAAGTAATCTGGTGTAGCGGGTTTCTGAATCCAGGGCATATCGCGTGGTTCGCTTAGGCGTGGGTTTTCAACTTCCAGCCCCGCCGGGAGTAAATCCGTAATGACTACGTTCTCTACATTAAGCCCGTTGGTGCTGGCCAAGGTTATTTTTACCACGACCAGGTCATTCTGTTTGATGGCCTCAAGTGGGGTGCCCTCTCGACTGAGGTATGCCCGACGAACCCGCAGACCATTATCTTCTTCGGCAATTTTTCCATTTGCCGGGATGCCTTCGCTCTGAGCGAAGTAATACACATTGCCAGTGCCTTTGGCCACCAGATTGAGCGGAGCGTTCGTCGGAACTCGCTTGATAGTTAGCAATGGGCCGCTCAGGGCACCAACCACGGTTTTGCCGACCGAAACGGTCGCGGTGGCCGTGCTATTAGCCGATTGCCGGGCCAGTTTGCCCAGTGCTAGAAACGCAAAGGATGCTTCCTGCGTGTTAAGGTAATTGGCTTGTTTTAAGGCCCCCGCCAGTTGCCGGGCCAAGGTTGGGATCTGGAGGTTGTTGCCGTCGGTTTCTACCAGTACATCCAGTACCAGGGCCAGATTCCGAATGGGCGACGCGTAACTACCCGCCGTTTGCCGCCCCGTTATATTATCGGTGAATTTCTTAGGCAGCAGAGCCGAAAAACTACGGGTATCGCCTACGCGGAAGAAAGTCGAAGCCAGCAGATACCGGCTGTCGGGCGTGAGCAAACTGCTGTTCTGCTTGTAGTAGTTCATGGCCGACCGGTTGGGTTTGCCCGCAATGGCCAGTGCATAGAGCGCATAGATAGTAGTACGACTGGCCACTTTGCGGAAGGTACGCCCACCGGCTTCATCGAACGTAACGTCGTTTTCGGTTGCTGGCCGGTTGGTGAGCGTGGTCAAAAAGTCAATGGCCTGACTCGTCACCGCTGGCCGAACTTCATAACCCGCTTCCTGCGCTTCGGCCAGAAAATGCAGCGCATAAGCCGTGGCCCAGCTATCTACATTCGTTCGGCCCGATACCACGGCCATGCCGGGCCACATGCTAAATCCCCCGCCGGGTGTTTGCAGGCTTTCAACCGTTTGAATGGCTTGCCGGATGTTAGTGGCCGGGTTTAAATCACTCTCACCCGCCCGCACAAAATACGTGTTGGTATTCAGTTGTTTGGCTAAATCGGCGAAGTACAACTGCGGAAAGGCTTTCGAAATAGTTTGTTCGATGCACCCGTGCGGATACCCCAGCAGGTACGACAACTCCCGCCCGTACTGCGCCACCGGCGACCGGCTAAGGGTTAGGCTGGCTTTGGCGGTGCCGGGCAAGAAACTGCTAGCTAGTTGAATTACCTGCGATTTTCCACCGGTAACGGCTCCCGAAACGGTCGTTTTTTGCAGGGAAGCCGCCGGACGAACGGTAATCTCCGTTTTTTCGGTGAACGTTTCGTTCAGGCCGTTGGCCGTTATGGTAATCGTACCGGTACCAATGGATTGCTTCGCCGATAACCGGAACATGGCCCGGCTTTCGCGACCGGGCTGAATCGTGAGTTTCTGCGTACTGATGCTGTCGGCTACCAACGGCCCCGTCAGGGTGAGTTTGGCGCTAACGGTCGCTACCTGCTTCGTGGTATTGCTCAGATTAACGGGGAGTTCAAGCTGGTCGCCGGGGGTGAGGAAGCGGGGAATGCCCGAACTGATAACGATGGGATCGGCCACTTTCATATTGCTGTTGGCCGACCCGAAAGCATTGTCTTTGTAGGCAACCGCCATCACGCGCAAATCGCCCGAAAACTGCGGAATGTCGACCGGGAAAGTTACTTCCCCATCCGATCCGGTTTCCAAAATACCACTCCACAGGGCCACTAACTGAACGCGGCCGTTACTAAGCGGATTGACACGTTTCTCCAGATCATACCCGTCGCCCCCCACGCTCGATGTCGATTTCAGCGATAGTTCCGGGTACAGCAGGGCGTAGAGGTCGTGGCTACCGACTTCCAGTGCCCGTTTCTGGTAGAAAAAGCCGTGCGGGTCGGGTGTTTTAAAGTTCTTGAGTTGCAGAATTCCCTCGTCGACCACAGCCACCGTTACCTGAGCGTTCTTCGCCGTTTTGATGGTAATAGTTTGCTTTGTTTTCGAGCGGGATTGCGTGGCGGCCGTGATGGTTACGGGCAGTTTGGTACCGGCATCCTGCACGGGTACGGACGCGAAGCCGTGAGCTACCGTCAGGGGCAGGTTCGTATTGTCAATAGCCCGAATCAGGGTAGCGGTTACGTACACATTGGGCAGGTGCGTGCTACCCACCGAAAAGCTCCATTCGGCGGATTTGTTGGTCGTTTTCAGCCAAACCTGCTCCAGCACACTGTTGCGCTCGACGGTTACCAGCAACTTACCATCGAAGGGTGCCTTGAAAAGGACTTTCGCCTTATCGCCGGTTTGATAGACGGGTTTATCGAGGGTCATGAGCACCTGTCCTTCCTGACTTACTTCAAAGGATGAAGCCGACGTGCTGCCGTAGCCGTACGCGTAAAAGCCGGTAGCTGCGTAATTAACAGCGTTAGGTCGGCGGACGCGAATCTCGTATTCGCCCGAAACGGTGGGCACGTACCGGAAACTGGCTTTGCCGCCTTTGAACGTCAGCACGTTGCTGTAAACCGATTTTTCGCGTCGCTTAGTGGTATATTTTATCTGCCCACCGTTGCTTTCTTTTTCAATAACGGTCTGGTAATCATAGCGCACAACGTCAACCGTTGCCGAGGCCGAAGCCCGTACTGTGCCGGTGGGATCGAGGGCTACAATTTCCGGGCTAACGGGGGTATTGGTCGCTACGTAGCGATCGGGCAGGCGGGTGCCGAAGAACGTGTCCTGCGTGAGTACATCCAACCGGCGAAGGCGATTGACGGGGCGACCGTTTTCGTCAAAGACCGTGATGAACAATTTCGCTTCCAGCAAACCGATATCCTGATACAGGGCTGGGATGGGGAATTTTTCGGTCGCCTGCCCATTAGCGTTGGTGCGCCCCTGCCGGACTTCTTTCGGAAACGCATCATTCTTTCCGGCATTCGCTCCCGACTGGCTGTTGGATATATCGAAGTCGTATTCCTCAAAGCCTTTGGGCGCGAAGGCTTTTCGCTTTAATTGCAGCTCCATCTCATACGAACGGTCGGCGGCCGGGGGACCAAACAAGTTCGTCGCTGTAGCGGAGAGCGTAATCGTCTGCCCTGATTTGTAGTTGGTTTTATCCGTCAGTACATCCACTTTGATCCGGTCTGGCACGAACTCTTCCACACTGACCAACTGGGAGGTCAGCAGTACATTGTTGGTGTTCAGGACTTCAATGGAGTAACTGCCGGTTACAACCGCCGGGCTTAGCGGCACATCCGTTGTGATGGCCCCTTGCGCGTTCGTCGTTTTGCGAAATACCTGCAATTCGCGCCCGTTGGGGGTCAGGATGCGAATCAGAACGGGGATTTCGCCCACGCTTTGCCAGGTTTGCGAGCGGATAACGGTGTTAAAATGAATCGTTTCGCCGGGTCGGTAAATGTCACGGTCGCCGTATACGAACGCATCGAAACCCGACTCGTTGTCGTACTTCCCGGCCACATCGAAGCGGGACGTTTCAACCTGTATATCGGGCAGGAACATAAAATTAAAGTCATCGCTGGTGCGGGCGGTGAGTAGGGCTATCTTGAAACCGGGAGCTTTTTCGGCTACTTTATCGAACTTGACAAAGCCGCTACCATCGGTTTTGAGTGTGAAAACCGACTGGTTATTATTGCTGACGAGCGTTACCTCAACTCCTTGTAGGGGTTCGGCGGTGTGAATGGAATTCGCCCAGACGAACACCTCATTTTTGGTCTGGTGCGCCACCAGGCCAATGTCCGACAGGGATACCAGTTGATTTGCCTGCAAATAGGCTTCATCCTTTGAATCGACCGAGACCAGATAGACTCCCTTGAACTCATTAGTGGCATCGGGCAGAGCCAGATTCAGGGCCGAAACGCCCCGGACTTTGGGCAGGTCGGCTGTTTCGACGGTTTTGTTGACCAGCACCGAACCCAGATCGCCCTGGTCATCATCGCTGTAGTTGAATGTACCCGACGGTCCCCAGTCGCCACCGGCATTCTCCCGGTAATCTTCATAGCGGTTATTGCGGAAATAACTCAGGATCTGATGTTACGCAGGCTGTCTTCAGAGTACCAGCTTACTGATTAAATTTAGTAAAAAATAGAACATGCACTTCGTTTCGCCCATTTTTGACCTTTACTCCGATTACCTACTGGTCAATCAGGGACAGACGACGGCTACCGGTTTGTCGGCTTTAGTTGAGGGTAAACTCTCGCACGATGCCATCACCCGCAGTCTCCATCAACAGGCTTACGGCTCGGCCCAACTCTGGCAAGTCGTGCGTCCATTCATTGATCAAATTGCCGACGCCAACGCGGTACTGACCCTCGATGACACCGTCGAGCCAAAGTCGTACATGGACCAGAACCCCCTGATTCGCTTCCATTATGACCACTGTCAGCAGAAGGCCCTCAAGGGCATCAACCAGCTCACGGCACTCTATACCGCCCAGGTCCATTCGCTGCCCGTCGCTTATGAGTTGATCGAAAAAGACAAACCAGTACTCGACAAAAAGACAGGCAAAACCAAGTGGGTTAGTTCAGTCAGCAAGCAGGAACGGTTTCGTCGTTTGATTCGCCAGAGTTTGGCTAACAAACTCATTTTTAAGTATGTACTGGCTGACTCGTGGTTTTCATCGGCCGAAAATTTTACCTTTATCGCTGGCCTAAACCAGCAATTTATCATGCCCTTGAAGAGCAACCGCAAGGTGGCTCTTTGTGAGGTTGACCACCAGCAGGGACGCTATCAGTCGATTGAGTCGTTGGTTATCGAAGAGCATCAATGCTTCGCCGTTTGGGTGTCAGGAGTGGATTTTCCGCTCTTGCTGACCAAGCAGGTCTTCAAAGACGGAGATCGCGAGCGGGGGGTGCTTTATCTGGTAACTAATGACTCAGCGGCTGATAGCGTTTGCATTCAGACGCAGTATGCCCGTCGTTGGAAGGTCGAAGAATTTCATAAGTCGATCAAGTCGAATACGGGTTATTCGCGTTCACCGGCCCACACGGTTCGTTCCCAGAGTAATCATCTTTTTCTGTCCATGTTGGCCTTTGTTAAGTTAGAAGCTTTGCGGCTTTCGACCTCAAAAAATCATTTTGCGTTAAAAACGTTGCTGACGCTAAACGCGACAAAATTGGCTTTGCGGGAGTTAAACAGCTTAAAAAGTCAATCTACTCTATTGGCTAAGGCTGCGTAACATCAGT
>JBBSTD010000126.1:0-16345 GCA_038236215.1 Cytophagales bacterium
GTTAAAAATTCACCCGTGTGGGTCGGTACATGTGTTTCAGGTTTGTCTAACGGGGACTCGGACTTCTTCACACGGGTGGCTCAGTAGACTGCTAAATTGCAACCTTTCTAAGATTTATATATCTTGCTGTAAACGTACTATGGGGTCGTTGGGTGAAATTATGTACACATAAAAACATTTGCCGGACTATATACGGCCTATTACACGCCACCCAAGGCCGGTTCGGGATTTCATTACGAACGTGTGTATTCATCATGAGGTCACGGCTTTATAGTCGATAAAAACTCATCCCGGACTTTGGGTGGAGTTAACTTGATGAGATTACCTAAAAATTGGCAACGCATAGATCAGGATGGACGGTCAGCTTCCTCCGCTAAAAACTCCACCGTCGTTACCCGCGCCATATCGTCCCAGAAACTGGGATAGGACTTAGCCACAACGCCCGGTTCCTCAATGATAATTTCCTGACGCATAGCTACGGGGGCAAAGGCCATTGCCATCCGGTGGTCGTCGTAGGTGGCAATGGTGGCGGGAGTACTGGGCTTTGTACCCGTTTGGCGGACTTCGTAGCGGTGATTGTGTTCTACTTCGACTAGTTCAGACCCTATCTTCTGCAATTCCGTCTGTAAGGCCAGCACCCGGTCGGTTTCCTTTATTTTGAGGCTCTCGATGCCTGTCAGGCGAAGGGTGATGCCTTTCATGGCTGCACAAACGGCCACGGTCTGCGCCAAGTCCGGGCAGTCCGTAAAATCCCACGCTAAGGAGTCGCTAACCGGGCATTTAGTGAGTAGAACACCCGCTTCGGTAAAGGTACTTTTGACCCCGAATGCCTGCATCAGGTCCGCAATCGCGCTGTCGCCCTGTAAGGATTTAGCTTTCAGTCCCAGCAAGGTGATTTCGGCGGTTTCATCTTTGGCCAGTGCGGCCACGCTATACCAGTAACTCGCTCCCGACCAGTCGGATTCAATGGCATAAGTAGCAGGCGTATAGGGTTTCGGGGCTACCATGATGGTTTTATTGTCCCAGTCGGCCTGCACATCAGCGCCGAAAAAGCGCATCTGCTCCAGCGTCATCTCGATATACGGCCGCGACCCGATAGGTCCAGTCAATTCCAGGGTTAAACCGTCGGGCAATAGCGGGGCAATCATCAGCAGGGCCGAAATGTACTGGCTGCTTACATCGCCCCGAATGCTAATTTGGTTGTTGCCGGATGCCGTAAATCCGTTGAGTTGCAGGGGTGGGTACCCCTCTTCCTTTAGGTACGTAATGTCGGCACCGAGTGTGCGCAGGGCATCGACCAGCATACCGATAGGGCGCTCGCACATACGGGGGGTGCCGGTCATCGTTTTCTGTTGCCCGGTAACGGCAAAATAAGCTGTCAGAAACCGCATAGTCGTACCCGCATCCAGCACATCGGCCACCGGGTCGGTTGACTGGAGCAACCGAATCATTGTTTGCGTATCGCGGGCGGTGGACAGGTTTTTCAGGTCGCACCGGAAACCGGTCAGCGCATCAATAATGAGGGCGCGGTTGCTTTCACTTTTCGACGAGGCCAGCGGAATGGTGGCCCGGACTGGATGGTCCTGAATAAGACCGGGCTGGGTAAGCGGGGCAGGAGGCAATAAACGGACAGAGGACAAGGGCGTTTGATGTTTGACGTTTAATGTTTGACGTTGCGTCGTGCAGTTTTACTGACCGGTTACTACCCCGATTACAAGGCTATACCGCGCATCATCAAACAACGAATAACGAACATCAAACTGGCTACTGTTCGCAAAAAAACGAAATTACTGCTAGATTTCGGTCATTTTACTCATATCAACAAACAGGATTCCTGTTTCAATCGAATGATACAATACAACAACGCCACCGTTTTTACCGGCGAAGAGTGGCTGACGGGAGCGTCTGTGCGCGTGGCTAATGGTCGCATACTGGAAGTGACCACAACGGCTGAAGCGACCAGCGAAATGACCGTTATCGACCTGGAAGGGGACTATCTGATTCCCGGACTAATTGATTTACAATTGTATGGCGGCTCAGATTTGTTCCTGAACGACAAGCCTAGCCCCGACACGGTCCGGCATATTTACGAAACCCACGCCCGAAACGGCACCACTACGTTGTTACCCACCATTCACTCCACTTCATTGGCCGTGATGCAGCAGTCGATGGCGGCCGTGCAGGTGGTACGGGCCGAAAACCCGTTTGGTGTGCCCGGTATTCATGTGGAAGGGCCGTATTTTAACCCGATAAAACGGGGGGCGCACAGCATGGCGTACGTGCGCGTACCCGCTGAAGGCGAACTGGAAGCGCTGTTCAGCGCCAATGCCGACGTTATTCGTATTCTGACGCTGGCCCCCGAAATACTAAATCCGGGTCAACTGGATACGATTAACCGACTAAAACACCCGAACACACTTCTGTCGCTTGGCCATAGTAATGCTACGTATCAACAGGCTATGGAAGCCTTCAACGGGGGAATTCCACTGGCCACGCACCTGTACAATGCCATGCGCGGTTTCGAGAGCCGGGAGCCCGGTATTGTGGGAGCTATTTTTGACCATCCAACGGTTCGGGCCAGTATCATTGCCGACAGTTATCACTGCAACCCGACCAGCATTCGCATTGCCTACCGATTGCTGGGGGAACGGCTTTTCCTGATTTCGGACGCGTTGTTTGCCAACCCACCCCGGCCTGAGTTTACGCTGGAACAGTTCATTGTCCACTTCGAACCCGACTCAAGCGGGCCAGGACGCTACGTGAATAATGAGGGAAATCTGGCGGGTTCGGCTATTACTCTGATTGATTGCGTCCGAATTGCCGTTGAACAGGCTGGTATTCCACTGCATAATGCTCTGCGGATGGCATCGCTGATTCCGGCGGAAATAATTGGTTTGGATGATCAGTTGGGCCGGATAAAAGTGGGGTACGTCGCCAATCTGGTCCGGCTCGATAAGTCCCTGCACACAACCGGCGTCTGGACTGCACCGCTTTAAATGCTGCGTAGGTTAACCTGATTGTTCCTTATCGGGGTGGTACGGTTGATAGTAAACGCTATTCGCCCAATTATCCGTGTTTTGGGTCGGTTTCCGTACGATAATGACCAGATGGGTTTTTGGATAGCTTAATACTACGTCCAGATGAACATGCAATTCCAATAACTGCATTAAGTAATTTCAATACTACATAGCCCTGGGTTATTGCTCAGGGCTATTTTTATAGATGCTTAGTTCATCCTCGCCCACCATTTTCCGACTCACCAGGCTTCCTTCCACTCGGGGAGCCTGTACGGCGGTCTGATTTTTGCCAAGCATCATCGGGCTACGGAACACACGCATCTCATCCCAGAGTCCGGCATCCACAAACGACTGTAGTAACGTTTTTCCACCCTCTACCAGTACCGACTGAATTTTGCGTTTATGGAGATCTTCCAATATGTGCGTGAGTGAATTCGCGAATACGGGAAGGATATTGGACTGTTCAGTCACGCTCTTATTTTCTGACTGATGATAAACCAAAGTAGGCTGAGAACCGTCAAATAAGTGAAGGTCGGGGGGCAGTGAGAGGTGCCTGTCGAAAACGATACGTACCGGGTTTTTACCGTTCGGCCAAAGCCGGACATTCAGGCGCGGATTGTCCATTTTGGCGGTGTTGGTCCCCACCATAATCGCGTCTTCTTCACTCCGCCACTTATGAACCAATCGGCGGGACAACGGGCCACTAATCTGTATCGGTTGCCCCGCTTCGCCAGATAAATAGCCATCGGTCGTCTCGGCCCATTTCAGGATAATATAGGGCCGTTTTTTCTCGATGAACGTGAAGAAACGTGCGTTCAACGCCCGACCTTTTTCGGCCAGCATACCCGTCTCTACGGTGATGCCTGCCGTCCGAAGTTTGGCAAAACCCTGACCCGATACCAGCGGATTAGGGTCATCATTGCAGCAGATGACGCGTTTTACCCGGTTCTCGATGAGTAAATCAGCGCAGGGGGGCGTTTTTCCCCAGTGTGAACACGGTTCCAGCGTGACATAAACGGTGGCTTCCGGCAAGAGATGCGTATCTTGGGGACGAACCGAGTGGATGGCATTCACTTCGGCGTGCCAGTCGCCGTACTGCTTGTGCCAGCCTTCGCCAATGATGCGCGGTTCCTGCCCTTCGGCCTGATGAACGATTACACAGCCGACCATAGGATTGGGGCTAACGCTGCCCCGGCCGAGGGTGGCTAGTTCGAGGGCACGGAGCATGAATGGGTTCATCGGCAGTCGTTTTAGTTTATTTTTTTCGGCTTGCAGCGGTTTTACTCCGGCTTACCAGCCTACTGAAAACAATAAACCGAAAGCCTAATACCACAAACTTCTTTAGTTTTACGCAAAATTACTCGACCAGAATCAAATGGCTACAGCCAAACCTCTTTACGAACGAATCCGCCGGAATATTACTGCCTATTCATCCGAAGAAGCGCGGGAAATGGCGTTTATGCTGCTCGACCATTATTTCGGTCTGCGAAAAACGGATGTTTTAACGGATAAGCCCCTGCCACCAAATCGTACTGAACCCGACTGGTTTAAAATACTGGAGCGGCTGAACCGGCAGGAACCGATTCAGCACGTTATCGGCACCACAATTTTTTGCGGACTGGAGTTCGAGGTATCGCCCGATGTACTCATACCCCGACCCGAAACGGAAGACCTGGTCCGGCTCATCATGCACGATTTTGCCGACCGCACCGACGATGTACCCATTCTGGATATTGGCACGGGCAGCGGATGTATCGCTATCACGCTGGCCCGGTTTCTGCCCCAATCCGTGGTAACGGGGTGGGATGTTTCCACGAAAGCCCTTGACCTGGCCCGGCATAACGCCGTTAATTTGAAGGGTGCCGTAACGTTTGCCATTCAGGACATCCTAACCGCAACGGCGGACCGTGTGTCGGCAGATTTAAACAACCGGTTCGATTGCGTGGTGAGCAATCCGCCGTACGTTACGCGTTCCGAAGCCCTGGGTATGGACCGGAATGTACTTGACTACGAGCCTGGCCTGGCGTTGTTCGTGGAAGATAATGACCCGCTGGTTTTTTATAAAGCGGTGGCCGATTTCTGTACGAATCATCTGACGAAAGACGGTGCCTGTTACGTTGAGATAAACGAGCGATTTGGCGAGGCCACCCGGCAGGTATTCGCCGAACGCGGGTTTACGAAAATTCAGGTGTATAAAGACATTCACGGCAAAGACCGCAGCATCCGGGCGACGTTTTGACTATAGTCAATCAGTTAATCGACCAATTGCCCAATCAACCAATCAACAAAACTTCATGCAATCGACAACCACCTTTTCTTACCACACCAAAATCCGTGAGGTATTTACCGAGATGAGCCAGGTTGTGGTGGGGCAGGATCGGTTGCTCAATCGGCTGCTCATTGGTTTGTTTACGGGCGGACATATCCTGCTCGAAGGCGTTCCGGGTCTGGCCAAAACACTGACTATTAATACGCTGGCTAAAGTGCTGGAACTGGACTTTCAACGCATCCAGTTCACCCCCGACCTGCTCCCCGCTGACCTGATTGGAACGATGATTTTCAACCAGAAAACGGCCGAGTTCGAGGTTAAACAGGGGCCTATTTTCGCTAATCTGATTCTGGCCGATGAAGTGAACCGCTCACCGGCCAAAGTACAGGCGGCCCTGCTGGAAGCTATGCAGGAAAAGCAGGTGACCATTGGGGAGGAAACGTTCCTGCTCGACCGGCCTTTTCTGGTGCTGGCCACCCAAAACCCGGTGGAGCAGGAGGGAACCTACCCACTACCCGAAGCCCAGGTAGACCGGTTTATGATGAAAGTTTTTGTCGACTACCTGAGCAAAGAGGACGAACTGGCCGTGATGCGACGCATGTCGAACATGAATTTCGAGTACGAAGTGCGTCCCGTTTTGGGTAAGGAAGAACTGGTGGCAATTCGGGATGAAATCAACGGTATCACTATTTCAGAAACCCTGGAACGGTACATTATTGAACTCGTCTTTGCCACGCGCCGACCCCTGGAATATAATTTCCGGGATGAGGCCCGCTACATCCAGTTCGGCGTATCGCCCCGCGCCAGTATCAACCTGAATCTGGCGGCCAAAGCGCTGGCTTATTTCGACCGGCGCGATTACGTATTGCCCGAAGACATCAAAGAACTGGCCCCGGATGTGTTCAACCATCGAATTATGCTCAATTATGAAGCCGAGGCTGATGGCGTTACAACCTTGCAGGTTATCGACTCCATCCTGCGGAAAGTACCGATTGGCCGCTAATCGCTGGTGAACGGTAGACTGCTCCCCGTTGTTTTAACATAAAGAAGCAACGTTCGCGCATGAAATCAACCCTTGTATTTATACTGTTGGCTACCTTTCTGGCCGGCGGATTGTGGTTCTACGGTACCTACGTAGCGAAGCCGCGCCCCCCGCATCGTCGGCCGGCAGGGGCTACGTCGCCCGGTAATCGTCGGGTCGAGAAAACGGATGCGGAATGGAAGAGCGTTCTAATGGGCTCGCAGTATAACATTACCCGACGCAGTGGCACCGAATGGCCTAACAGCAGTGCTCTGACGCACGAACATCGGCGGGGAACGTACACCTGCGTGAGTTGCCATAACCCGCTTTTCTCTTCCGAAACTAAGTTTGAATCGGGTACGGGCTGGCCCAGTTTTTACGCCCCCATCGTGCCCAATGCTGTTTACAACGAACCGGATGGCGGGCGGACGGAAGTACGCTGTTCCGTGTGCGATGCTCACTTAGGGCATGTGTTCAATGACGGACCCGACCCTACCGGGTTGCGCTATTGCATGAATGGCGTAGCGATGGCTTTGGAGCCAGTTAAGTGAATGAGGGCTTATCCTATTCTAGTAAAAAGTACGGCTCTTGCAAATAGGCAGTAATCTGTTTTTCAGTACATTTGCTATAAAATTCGCAATTCGCGAATTGCAAATCATGAAAAAGCATAATGGAATGCGCCCGCAGGATTTACTCATTCTGCTAAAGATCGAAGCGCACAGACAGAAGAATAGGCATGTAAGTTCTCGCGGGACAATCATTCTTGCAGGAATCCCCTTGCTCAAGAAAGACATTGCCACTCAGCTAGGAATCAGTGCTTCGGAAGTAACGGAATCACTGGCCCGGTCATCGTTTGCGGGATTATACGATCCGAGTAAGAAAAAAGTGATGGCCCGTGCTTTACTGGAGTTCCTGCAGTATGGTTTGAAATATGTTTTTCCGCAACAACCGGGTGCCCTGGTACGAGGTATTCCTACGGCTCATTCGGCTAAACCATTAGCTGACTTGATTCAGTCGACAGAACCGTATGTTTGGCCAAGTGCCGAGGGTACTGTGCGTGGACAGGCTATTGAACCACTTTACCCTACCCTTGTACAGGCAGTGGCTAATGACTCACGCCTGTACGAAATGCTGGCTTTGGTGGATGCTATTCGTGTGGGGAAGGCAAGAGAAGTGACTATGGCTGTCGAAGAACTTCGTAAACGGCTATCAGTGTATGAATAATCACCACGTCAATTTAGTCCGGTTGCGGGTAGTTGCTTCTGCACTAGCCGAGTTGAACGAAAAAGTGGTTTTTGTGGGTGGAGCTACGGTTAGTTTATACACCGATAATGCAGCAGCCGGAGAATCCCGGCCAACCGACGACATTGATATTGTAATTGAAGTGGCTACCTATGCCGAATTCAGTGGTAAAATCGAAGAGAGACTACAACAGTTAGGGTTTAGGAACGACCACGAGTCGCCGGTAATATGCCGTTATAAAATTCATGGCCTGATTGTGGATATTATGCCCCCGAACGCTGATGTACTGGGCTTCACTAATCGCTGGTACGAAAAGGGAGTTGCCGAATCGATACACTATCAAATAGGCAATCAACAGGTTATCCGCATTTTTTCCGCGCCCTACTTCTTAGCCAGCAAATTTGAAGCGTATGGCTCGTTTAGACATGGCAGAGACCCGCGCATGAATTCCGATTTTGAAGACATTATTTATGTGTTTGACAACCGGAGTGAATTGTTGAATGAAATTAGTGAAAGCCCAGAGCCTGTTCGGATGTATCTACAGGCACAAATAAACGGGCTACTCAATAATCCTACCGTTTATGAAAACGTTTACGCCCATCTGGAAAGAAACACGGCTAGTCAACGCACTCAGCGTATACTGGAAATCTGGCAGGCAATTGTTGGTAAGGTAGATACTCCATAATTCTCACAAACTTAGTTCAAATCCAGCCAGCACCTCTTTGCTCAATAGCGGAGCATTGAAACTAACGGGTTGAATTTCTCCATTAACCCAGAATATATGGATAATTTCGGTTCTAGGATCAATATCAGAACTGAAAGTAAATGAACTGATTGGAGGAGAAAACCCCGAACAAATAGGTCACGAAGGTGATTAGCCCAAACAGCACCACGAAGCGAACCGTACTTTTGGTGGGGATGATGAGGTAGAAATATTCTTTCAGCATCAGGAAGGCAATCAGGAAAATGCAGAATCCCATTTCTACCGAATTCATGGGGCTGGCAAGCGTATCCGCAAACGAGAATGTGCCAATTTTTTGCAGAATCAACAGCGCATCGCCCAAGCTATGCGCGCGGAAAAATACCCACGTCAGCATAATCAGCACGAACGTAAAGAGCGTGTTCCCGAGCACGACTAGGGGCGATTTTAGGGTTTCTGCCGGGCGAGTAATTTGGCGGCTGGTTTGTGCCGAAATCGGTCCGTAATTGGCTGGATAGGGCGGGCTACCGGGTTGGGCAGAAACGGGGCCACGGTCTGGAAATTCGGCTCCCGGCTGGGCGATATCGGGTGTAATGGAGATGGGTCGTAGCGCTGGCGCAACAGAAAAGCCTAGCCGCACCAGTAATTTATCGCGCAGTACGGCCATGACCTGATACAGCCCATTCAGGCCACCCCAAATGACATACGTCCAACTGGGGCCGTGCCATAAACCACTAGCCAGAAAAACGATGAGCATGTTTAGGTACTGCCTGAATTCGCCCTTTCGATTGCCCCCCAACGGAATGTACAGATAATCCCGAAACCAAGTGGAAAGTGAAATATGCCAGCGTCGCCAGAATTCCGATACGGATTGGGCAATGTAAGGCGTTCGGAAGTTTTCCATGAGCGTGAAGCCCATGACCCGTGCCGCTCCAATGGCCACATCGGAATAGCCCGAGAAATCGCAGTAAATCTGGAATGTGTAGAAGAACGTGGCGACCAGCAGCGTCATCCCGTTTTGCTGCGAGGGGTCACCGTACGCATAGTCCACGAGCATGGACAGGCGGTCGGCGATAACCAGCTTTTTGAACAGGCCAAAAGCCATCTGCATCAGGCCAGCTTTTACATTTTCCTTGTCATATTTGAAGTAGGAGTGAAACTGCCAGAGCACGTTTTGTGGCCGTTCGATAGGGCCTGCCACCAACTGCGGATAGAACATGACGTAGAGGGCGTAGATACCAAAATGCCGCTCCGCTTTTTGATTGCCCCGATACACCTCTATGGTGTAACTCATGGCCTGAAACGTGTGGAAGGACAGGCCAACGGGCAATATACTCTTGTTGTCCTTGAAGGATGAAATACCACTCTCGCCGAACAGGTGCAGTACTTTGATGAATAGTCGGTTTCCCAGATTAAATACCTGGTCGGCAACGGCTGGCATACCGATATGATCGAACAGCCACGTCACATTTTCGGTGAAAAAACCCAGGTATTTGAAAAAAGCCAGAATACCAATGTTGGAAATCAATGACAGAATCAGTAGCCACCGGCGGCTTTTTCCGGTCGATTTTTCAATCCATATACCCGCTATGTAGTCGATAACGATGGTCAAAAAGAGAATAACGATGTATTCTGGCTTGAGAACCATGTAAAAGTAACAACTGGACAGCAGCAGCAGCACCCAACGCCCCTTCCACTTCAGACTGAAGTAAGCGAGGGTAACAACGATGAAGAAAAGTAAAAATTGAAGTGAGTTAAAAAGCATTCTCAGATGGTTTCTGGCTAGTCAGTCCCTGTAGAGGTTGCCGCTGTTGCTGACAAATTACTTCCCGCACAACGTACAGTGGACGGCCTTTAGCCTGAAAAAATATCCGCAGAACGTACTCACCAATTAACCCCAGCGCAATGAGTTGAATCCCACTGAACAGGATAACAAAAAACAAAAGAGCCGTAAACCCCTGGGGCACGTCGTGATACACAAACCGCTTGATAAGCGTCTGAATCAAATACAAACCAGCAATGCCTAGTGTAACCATACCCATTCGGGTAATGATTTTGATCGGGTATTCGCTGAAATTGAAAATGCCATTGTAGGCCAGCCGCTGGAGCATCTTGAACGAATATTTGGATTCGCCATCCACGCGGGCATCACGCTCGTATTCTACCCCTATCTGCCGAAACCCGATCCAGCTACGCATACCGCGTATAAACCGGCTCTCTTCGGGCATTTGATTCATGACATCAGCAACCCGGCGGCTGATAAGCGAAAAATCGCCACTGTCCAGTGGAATATCTACGTAGGAAATGGACCGCATGAACCGATAGAACATGGAATAAGCTATGCGCTTGAACCAGCTTTCTTTCCGTTTTTTGCGAACGGCATACACTACGTCGTATCCTTCCTGATATCGCTGATAAAATTCCGATAATAGTTCGGGTGGATCCTGCAAATCGCCGTCAATAATAAAGAGGGCTTCGGTAGCGCGGGCGGCTGCAATACCAGCAGTCAAAGCAATCTGGTGGCCGTAGTTTCTGGATAGAAATACGCACTGATACCGGCCGTCAGTGAGGGCTAGCTGCTGCATCAGCAGCGCCGTATTGTCGCGGCTCCCGTCGTCGATTAGCACCACTTCAATCCGCAGGGGCATTGCCTCCATAACGGCGTTTAGTCGGGCTACCAGGTGGGGAAAAGACTCAGTCTCGTTGTATAAGGGAGCAACAATGGAAATCTGCGGTTCTAACAAAGCGGTATCAAACGGACGGTTGGAAACGGACAAAAGTACGTTTTTTTGGTTTTGGGGTAGCATTTGGGACCGGTTTCTTACGGAATCGTTATTTGCCGGTTACTGAAACGAATGGGTTGCACTGAACCCGGCGGTGTCAGTATACCTACCCTGTAGGTTCCTGGAGCTAAAACGGGGTTGATTACCTCCGCCCAAATCATTTTGACGGGCCGCCCCAGGTAAAAGGCATTGGGCCGAAAACCCGATTCGGATGGGAACAGGTAGGTTCGCTGGGCCGACTGCACAACTACGGCAGCATTGGTAACGGGTTGTGGCAACGCGTCAAAGCCCGTTTCTACGACGTAATCATACCCCCCTCCGTGCAGGCGCAGATCCAGGGTGGAATCAACGGGAACGGATGTCAATGCTGACGGACTCAGGGCTGCTTCATACGGCGTAAAGTACCCATCGGGATAGTGATACAGATCGCTGCTAACGGCATCCCCCATCACCCGGCGAACCATGGTGGCGAACGCGGACCCCCACTGGGGACCAAGGCCAATATCATTATGCTTCTGGTTGTAGGCAAACGTCAGGAGCATATGCCTGCGCTGAGCAACCTGGGGCCAGTGTAATCCATACGAAATGACCCAGACAACAACGCTCAAGGCCATCCCTGCCCGCGTCCACCGGTTCAGGGTTGGCCGGGAACGTAGTTCGCTGAGGCCATTCAGGTAAACGAGCGACGTGAGCAGGGCCGGATAAATCATGTAATTACTGACCAACATGACCTCGTAGCCAAAACGGGGCCGTAGAAAAGCCACAATGAACGCATTGATGAACAGGAAAGCGTAGCTACCCGTAAAAAAATACCGACGGCGTTGCTGGGTCATGTCGGCCGACTGGTGCCGCGGCCAGAGCGGCCAGTTCATGCGCCATAAAAACCAGAGCACGGTAGGCACGAGCACCAGCCCGAACAGGGTAGGTAGAATGCTGCGCCTGACGATGTCATTCACGGGCACAAAATCGAGCAGTGCCCCAACGAAGGTAAAAAAGGCGGCTACGACGATATGGGGCGATTCCAGAAAAAATGTAACGCTACTGTCGTTCCCCTGTGCATTTTGAAAGTCGTGGAAGTAAAAAATGATCGTGCCAATGGCGATACCAACCCATAGACCCAGGCGTTTCCAGTGCTGCGCCAGCACCAGCACCACAGCACCCGCCACCCAGCCAAACAGGCCGTTACTCATGGAGAGTGACGCCAGCATCTGCACCGCCAAAGCACCCATGAACCGGTACCGCCCCGTTCCAGACAACAGGTAAATGGCCAGCAGAATGAGAAAGATAACCACACTATGTTGCAGACCTGTCAGCGCCCACAAACTGGTGAGGTAATACTGAGGCTGCCAGAGAATAAAACAGACAGGCAAAAAGGCCAGCAGTGGCAGATTCATGGAGCGGAACACCCGGTAGAACAGCGCAAACGTGCCCAGCAGGAAGCCAAAGGCAACGAAAATAAGCCAGCGGAAGTTAACCTCGCCCGTTATCGCCCGCATGAGCACTGTCGTGAGTTTGGCCGTCAGAATCCGGTGTTCGTTATTGGGCCGGAGCAGCCAGTCGATTTTTTCGGTCACTGTTGTTGCGTCGCTGTAGCCCAGAATGAAACTAAGAAACGCATCCATATCGTCAACCCAGGGCACATTTACCGCGTAGGTTAATACTAAAACGACGTAGCTAATAATGGGAACGGCGATCAGCACGGGGGCCAGGCGACGTAACCTGTTCAGTAACGTGGAGTTGGTAGATGAAACAGTGGAACTCAGCATAAATGTCTAAACAGTAGTGGGCTGCGATTCCTGAGCAAGGCAGTCCGCCTTAAAGCCAGTCAGCCGGTTCTGCATCAGTGGTGAAATAATAGCCTCATCAACCAGCATTACGATAGGTTTGGTGAATACGGTATAACTCATACCACATCTTGAACATGTAGGTGGAGCTAATGCGCGAATCACTCTGCTCGATCCACTGCTTCAGCGGTACTTCGGCCGCGTGAACCGGAACGTTAGTCCGCCCATACTGCCGAATGAGCCGGGCCAGCAGTTCGACATCGAATAGCCACGGACTGATGAACGGCTCGCTGAATAATCCGCTTACTACGCCCCGCCGGAACAGTTTGGCCCCGCACTGGGTATCATACACGGGCAGTTTCAGAATGTTGCTGATGAAGGTAGCAATGACACGGCCCACGTAGTGCCGGAACGGATCCCGCCGGATGTCGGCTCCCAGAAATTTAATGCGCGATCCCATAACCAGATCGAGCACTGGTTTCTGGTCGAGCACCGTCTGCAAATCGCCAATGGCATCGAGGGGGGTAGCCAGATCGGCGTCTAGATAGCCGAGGTAATCGAACGCCTGACCGGAGCAGTGTAGCATACCGGCCCGCACGGCCCCAGCCTTACCCTGGTTAGTTGCCAGATTCAGTACCTCAATCTGGCTGGGGTACTGCCATTGTAAACGCTCCAGCACAGCCTGGGTGTCGTCGTGGCTTCCGTCGTTCACGAAACACAGCTGCACCGATGGAACCCGATTCAGATACGCGATAAACGCATCGGCCGGAAGCCGGTTTGCTTCGTTGTAACACGGAATAATCATACAGACTGACGACATGCGGACTTAACGTTTATCGGGAAAATCTACCGATGATACAGTTGCCGGAGAGGTGGCCGCTGTAGTAACAGTAGAGTCAAGAATAATGGCTTTGTGGTTGTAGTAACCCGACTGGCAGCGGTTCCACCAGTGGGTGCGCTCAGGGGTAATGTCTTCGACGAACAGGCTCGGCGGGTAAACGCTGATGGGGGCCAGCCGCAGGGTATCGCCCGGTAACTGAAGCAGCCGGTGGCGTTCGTTCATTTCTTTGTTGTAGACCGCAGCCCGACCACCCAGCAAGTCGGTATAGAGTTGCTTAAGCGACGTGCTGAAGGCAATACTGCCCACCAGCCACAGTGCGGTAACGACCAGCAGTGGCGTCGTCGCCGGTGTCAACTGCGTTGTTGACGAGACCGGTGCCCAGGATGCTGAGTCAGTAGACCGGTTGCGGCCCGCCCATATGGTGAGCACAAAAAACCAGCCCAGCGTGAAGAACACAAATAAGACGTTCATGGTCCGGGCGAAGGGAGGCAACCCGATTCCGTAGTAGGAGGGGAAGATAGTAGCCGCCAGCAACCCTATATATACGACGGTGAGCAGTGGAGCAGGCAGCGCAAACAGACGGGCATGGGGCGCACCGGGTTGGGTGATACGCCGGGCCATGGGCCAGTAAAGCAGCGACAGGGGTAAAATGGGCGTTTTGATGAGCCATCCCCCCACCGACCTGGCCAGCCAGCCAAACGACGAAAGCAACGACTTCACCAGTTCGCCACTGTGGGGATTACCGCCCATACGGACGGCATTGCCCGGTGCCCGGAACAACAGCCAGGATGAGGCCAATGCCACAATAACCAGAAACACCAGGAATGGATCGAAGGTGCGCTGAAACAACAGGCGGTACCCCGCAATAGCCAGCAAGAGCAGGAGCAGCAGGATAAGGTTGGTTTCTCCCGAACCAATGCTGGCAAAGACCAGAAATCCGGCCCATACCACCGTCAGCCATTTGTCGAGACCCACCGGTTTCCGGTACCAGTGCAGCATAACCGCCAGCAGGTAAATGGTCAGAACCGTAGGTACGGTATAGGTAGCAATGGCCGCTGTCCAGAAGAAGGCTTCGACGACACTTTGCAGCGCCAGCACAATCAGAAAGAAGAGGACACCGGTTGTTAACAGGCGATTTTTTAATGACTCGCCCCGGAGCAGTTCACTAACTAGCGTAAACAGCGCCGATAACAGCGCCGTAACAGCCAGCACCGGAATTAACTTGAAGCCATCATACCAGCCCCACACGAGCGGGTTGGCGTGAACGAGCATGTTGGAAAAATAGCGGCCCGTCCATCCGTTGTAGTAATAGTTCTGGGCTGGCCAGAACCCGTAGCGAACGGCTGTATCCGCAAAACAGTAGTCGTCGGCGGCCGACGGATGGTTGTAAAGCGACAGGCAGAGCAGCGGAATACAGGCCAGCAGGAACAATAAAACGGCGGTAGCATTGGCAACCCGCCCGGTAAACGATTCTTTCATAGTGTAGCACCCGGCCTGGTGGCCCGGTGTGAACGGTTATCAGGTACCCATACAGTTTGGTGGGCCGCTGCTTGTCCTGAGTACGCCAGCGTCGCACCCAGCCTGGTTAGCTGTTTCCTTTTATGACTTCGACCGACTCGGTGGTCACAGGACGATTTAGCCGATGGTTCAGCATCGGGTATGCCAGCACAGCCACCAGTATCACAATGGTACCCGCATAGAACCCCGCCGTCATGCGCTCGGAGTTGCCGAAAATGAGTACGGCGAGCAGAATGCCATACACCGGTTCCAAATTTACGGTTAAGATTGCCATATACGGCGAAAACTTACGCAACAGGCTTACGCCAACGGTATAGGCATACACAGTACACACCATCGACAGTACCAAAAGCCACCCCCACTGCCCCAGACTATCCGGTACATACTGAACCACCAGACCGCCCTGCCCAGCGTCGGCCGCGCGAATACCCATCCATAACAGAAAGGCTCCCATCGATGCGCCAGCCATCTCATAGAACGAAATCACGTAGGCGTCGAGCCGTTGCGCGAACCGGCTGTTGATGATGGTAAACAGGGATGATAGCAGGGCCGAGAAAACTGCCAGCGCCAGCCCGGCTCCCTTGTCGAACTCGAACCGGAAAATCATGTACAGGCCAGCCAGTACTACCGCCCCCAGAATCACTTCCACAGTGCGCACCCGCCGACGCAGAATCAGCGGTTCCAGCACGCTCGCCCAGAGCGAACTGGTAGCCATTCCCGCCAGACAAACCGATACGTTGGCGATGCGGGCGGCCAGAAAAAAAGCGACCCAGTGCAGGGCAATAACGCCACCCGTTGCCAGCAGCAGCCAGCGATCTTCGGGGGCTAACCGGATCGACTGCCGCCTGACGAGCAGCACAACACCCATGCCCAGAACGGCCAGCAACGTACGGAACAGCACCACCGCCGATGAATCGAGCGGCTCCAGTAACTTGCCCAGAATGGCCGTAAATCCCCAGATCAGCACGATGAAATGGAGCTGGAGGTAGTCGGAGAGAGAGGGGTTTTTCAATTTTGAATGAGTTAATGAGTGAATGATAGAATGAGTAGCTATGGGCAGTAGCGGTTATTCACTCATTCTATCATTCACTCATTCAAAATTTATTTACCGGGGTATCGTATTATACAGTAATACCCCAATTCCTGCAAAAATAGCATTCGGTAGCCAGA
>JBBSTD010000127.1:0-16154 GCA_038236215.1 Cytophagales bacterium
CATCCTTTGGAGTACATTGGGAAAGCAGGCCTACCAGACAAAAGAAAATAATAGATTGAAGGTTAATTAGAATATACAACTGATTCTTCAACAATTGTGGGATGGATAGATTTTTCATCGTATTTAGGAGTGGAAAAATGTGTACTTATTGATTACGAATTTGGATAGTGTCACAAAAAAGTCCTTTCGGCACCTCTACTTATTAATGGTCGTAAATTGGTCTATTCTATGACAATACCCCTTTCGAAGCATCTCCGAAACTATTTTTTATAAAAAGAAAGATTCTTTTTAGTTTGCACATTTTTTATGATGCTTCTGCCATATGTAACACACTTAACGACAGAAAAAATGACATGGATGATTAACCAAAGTTGGCTCAACTGTTTTCGTTGCGCTCTACCCTAAAATGGGTATTCTATTCCTTGCGTCTACTATACACCAAGAAGAAGATTTAGGGCAAATCCAGAGAAAAAAACGCGGCTGATTTGTTGTGGCTAACCAGCCGCGTTTCCTCTCTCAGTCGGACAGATTATACGCCCGCTTCACGGCGGCATAGTCTTTGAAATCGACGGTGCCCGCCCGGCCACCGGGTGTACTTGCGTTGACGATGACAACCCGGTACTGGGGCATGTCTTTGACCAAGTCGCGGAAGAATTGAGCATTCTTACCTACCAACTCAGGAATAGGCTGTGGTTTTCCGTTGGCATCAAATGTTTGCGTGTCCATGCGAAGTGTAAAATTCAGGAAATTCACGCCGATGGGCTGGTTATAGACATTATATGATAAGTAATCGAAAAACGTACTGGTTGTATGTCCCGGTAGTTTGACGTACCCGTATGCGTTTGCTGGCTGAATCCGCTCAACTAATTTTTCCTCAGCCGTAGATGGATCATATTTCAACGCACCATACTTAAAATAAACGTATATGAGAGATTTATTGAATACGTCCTGAGTAATGAGTGGATAATCCGTTGAGTTATCATTACCCATGTACGTATATAAATTGTCCGCAGTCCGAAAATAACTGCTACTCACATCCACTGGCTTCCAGGCCGTGTAAACCACGTTGGCATTGCCCGTTACACCACTGACACCCTGCGGTCCAGTAGCACCTGCTACGCCACTAACGCCCTGCGGACCGGTAGTACCTGCCGTACCGGTGGTACCCGTTGGCCCGGCCGGGCCGATTGGCCCTTCGGGGCCTTTGCACGAAACAACGACCATAAATAGCAGGGCCACCAGGCCGATGCCACCCTGAACAAGAGATACGAAACGAGATTTCATGATTTTAATTGATTATTGGGTGAATAGAAAAAAAATAAAAAAATGGTGTGGATAGAATCACGCGATAATGCTTACTCAAAATTGCCTGACAAAGAATTATCCCGTTCGATGGGTCAAAGGTGGGGAATAGTTATACGCTCGTCAATCGCATGATTGGGTGATATCGTGTAGTAGGCATTCGATAAAAAGCGCACCCGTCAAGCCTGAAATAGTTAAAAACCAACTGGCCGCTTCCTTCAATACAGTGCGTATTGAAGGAAGCGGCCAGTTGGAAATATAAACCGGTAGTATTAGCGCGTCAGGTACTTGGCGATGGCTTCGGTAACGGAATGGACATGGAGTTTTTCGTAGATACGTTTGATGTGCGTCCGGACGGTGTCGATGCTGATGCCCGCTTCAGCGGCTACCATCTTGTAGCTATTGCCAGCTGCCAGGAGCGACAATACCGTGGCTTCGCGGGGGGTAAGCTGGTCTAACTCGTGGGGAAGGGGCGACCGGTGGAACGATTGCATCACCAACCGGGCAATACCCGGCGACATGGGTGCGCCCCCTTCGTATACCTCCTGAATAGCGGCCATAATACGTGCCGGTGGGGTTTTCTTGAGTAGGTAACCGGTTGCTCCCGCCCGTATCGCATCAAAAATTCGCTCATTATCCTCGAAAACAGTAAGCATCAGCACGTCTGATTCGGGAAACTGGCGGTGCAGCCGCAACGTGGCTGCAATACCCGACATACCGGGCAGGTCGATGTCCATCAGCACTACGTGGGGGCGGTCGATGGCTATCTGCTGCTCAAGATTCAGGCAATCGCCGTAAGCTCCGGACAGTTCAAAGTTATCCGTCGTTTGCACAAACAGCGAGAGCGCGTCGCGCAGCGACTCATTGTCTTCGTAGATACTGATGCGAATAGGCATGGGAGCAGGCGGGGAAAGTCTTTAAATGTAGCCGTTTTTTGGGTGTAATAAATCCCATAATCATGTGATAACCACCGGAGCTACGAAATTATAATTTGTAGCTTTACGGTCGTGCCTTCGCCGGGTGCCGACAAAATGGTAAGCGTTCCACCCATTTTTTCGGCCCGCGCCCGCATATTTTTCAGTCCATTACCACCCAGCGGGTTCTGGCCCACCGGCTGTGCGGGGTCGAAGCCAATGCCATCGTCCTGAATAGTAAGCCAAAGCAGGCTATCGCTGCGTTTTAGACGCACCCACACGTGGCTTGCTCGTGCGTATTTGGCAATATTGGTGAGGGATTCTTTGTAGATAAGAAAGAAATCACGCCGTTGTTCGAGTGGCAGGTGGCTCTGGAGCAGATTTTCATTCAAATCGAGGTTAAAAACGACGTCCTGACCTTCCAGCAAATCGGCCCCCACGTCGCGCATCCGCACCACGATCTGCGTCATCGAGTCGTTATCGGGGTTGACGCTCCAGATGATATCGCCCATCGAATCCATCACCTGCCGGGCCGTTTCGCCAATTTTCTGGACTAAACTATGTGCCCGTTTTGGGTCTGTTTTTGCCAAATTGACCACGCTCTGGCTCATAATACTGATACTACTCAGGTAGCTGCCCATGTCGTCGTGCAGATCGCGGGCAATGTTTTCGCGCACCGTGTGGAGGAGCATAAACTGCTTCACACGGTAGCGATACAGGAAATAAAAGATTACGCCCATTATCATCAATCCATACAGAAACAACATCGGCATAAACCACCACCGCAGCCACAATGGCGATTCGATTCGTATGCGTAAGGGCGGAGAGATCAGTTCGGGCCGGGATACGGGCCATAATACCGTGAATGTGTATTCACCACTGGGTATATGGGTAAAGAAAGCGTATTGGTTAGCCGTACTGACTTCGTAATCTACATAACCATCTTTTAGACGATACACGAACGGAGGAGACAGGCCCGCAACCCGAAAATAGACGTAAAAGTCGTTTTGCTCATACGTCAGCCCAATTAGTTCAGGCACTCCCAGCGTTAAATTGATAGTTTGTGGTGTTGACAGCGTCGTTTGTTTGGGAATAACGACAATCCGGGTTGGGGTAACTGACTGCGCTTTCAGGCCAATGCTGCTGAAACAGCACAGGAGGGCGCATAAAAGCCAGCCCCGATTCATGACAGTGAGGAACCCGTGGGAACCCACCGAACCCGAAAAAAACCAATACTAAAGAAGCCAAACGCTACGGCACTCATCATGGCCGAGATTGTATTGAATAAATAATACATATCCAACGAGGTTTCGATGAAATAGCTTTTGAAGTACGTATTTATGGCTGTAAATGCACCAAACACAAAAAAGCCGAGATGCACATACAGCATCCGGTCTGGCCCGAGCGTATAAATCGCTTTGCTTGTAAACAGCCGGTTCAGGCAAATTACCGCATACACCGCCGGTAGTATTCTGGATAGCGTAAGCGTTATTGAATTGATATGGTTGAACCCAACCCAGAACACCACCTCAAGCACCATCAATACGCTTACAACTACCGCAATCTGCCAGGGTAATTTACGGGGACCAACCAACACACTATACACACCTGCCACACTAACGAGCACGGCCACTGTCTCAAAATAATACAGAAAATGGTTTCGGGTGTGCAGTTCTATACACAGTATCGCCAGAAGTTCGTGGAGCAAGAGGGCAATCAGAAAGATTACAACCCATCGTTCCGAATGATTCAGGAACCGCCATTGGTTCAATCCTAACCCAATCGGAATTAAAACCGTAAATGAAAGAAACCCATACAGATGCTCAGCCCAGAAATAAATATTCATACATAACGAGCCTGACAAGTTTAATTAATAAGCGGTATTTTACAACCTACATCCTGGGTGTGGCGGGCAATCATAAGCTGATGCATTAGTCACCTGTCCCGTAATTCCTACGCTTCTGAATACCAGCACGTCGCCTGTTCTTACGTCGCCCGTACCAATCACTATTGTAAAACTACCCATCGAAACACTGCTGTAACTGGTAAGGCCCCATTGGAAGGTGAGCATATCAGCTCCGCTAAACAGAGCAGGGTCATTCTCAAATTTTGCCAGTAATGCATTGACCGGAAACAAATACCCCGACGTAGACTCATGACCCGGCTGAAGATCTTCCGGATAATAATCCCGAACGTTTTTGATGTATTGACGAGCCGTATCAACCGATAGAGTACTATCGGGATTCATGTTCAAAAACAACTCATAGGCTTCTGTTTCGGCAGCACCTGCCCCCGTTGGTTTAGTTGTTTTGTAAACTGTGTTGAAGATGACTTTAGCATCAGTTATGCCTGACGGCATCCACATATTTCCTTTCTGAATAAGCTGCATCTGCCCACCTTTATCAATAGATTTATCGAACCCGAAGCAGTTTTGGAGAATAAGACATTTATTCGTTTTTGCATACCGTAGCATAGTCAAAAAATCATCCCGCTTTATGCGCTGAAACAAATCATCAGGCTGCGGAGCAGGATTGCCGTTGTCAATTAGAAACTCTTTAAAATATTTCAGGTCGTCATCTACCACCGTTGGCAAAGTTGATTCAATAATTAGTTGTGATGTGTCACCAGTAAGTAGCGTATTGATGTACGTCTGCGGATTTATTACACGGGTATCTGCCATAAAATAAATATTTGAGTATGAATAGTTAATTTAACAAGAGTAGTAACTTTCAATCAAATTACAAGCTAAACTGCAAAAATAATGGCTGTAAAATTTATAACGATTAATTTATTAATCTACACCCTTCCTGATGAGTTCGTGCGTGAAGATTTTCGTGCTGCATTTAGCTCAATAGTTAAAAAATGCAATAAAGTACAAAACGGCACAATCCAACAAATACCGACGAAACAACCACCCAATCCAGGTTGTGGACTAATAGTCTCTGGGTACGAACATATCGAAAGAGCACTAAGCAACCGAGAAGCCCTGGATGACCTCATCAGGATTTCACTTAAAAATGAGTGCTGGTTTTTCAATACCTTCTATTATCCAAATAGAAATAAATATAATGGTGATGACCTAAGTGATTATGAGCATCTGGCGCACACCAAGATAAATTACTCTGAAGCAATAGAAGTAAGAGTAAACTACCGATAAACCCTTGTCAAAAACGCCTAAATAATTTACACAATGTTTCAGTATTCCATTCCTTTTGATAAATATATACCACCCGACTGGTTACTCGATTCTGAAAATTATCCGTCCGTCTTTTTTATTGATGTTAACTGGACGAAACCACAAGACTATCATTTTCTTCCCGGTACTAAATTTACCGAAACCACTGCTTCACCTGAGCCTACTCCATTGGACAAACAAGGTGTTCATGGCGAACAAACGCGCTGGGTTGTCAAACATGTGGCTAAGGGATTAAAAAATAACCAGATTACCCTTGTGAGTGCGGAAAGAAAATCTAACTCTCCAACGGGGGTAAAATTGCAGTCCAAAGATTTACCTGCAGCCCTTACGGGGGTGATGATTAGTATTGAAGTCGGTGATTTGGTAGTAATTAATGCGGGGCCTGGTGGAAACTCGTTTGTCTGCGATGAATTAATTGGTCCTCTTTTGGGAAAAATTGTGGTTAATTTTGGGGGTATCATTGTCATAGCAGCAGGAAATGATAAGGATACTTTATTATCCACTTCATTGGCACCGCAAGCCGTTGTCGTTGGAGCCGTCGATACCAATGGCAAATCGCAAAGCCGGTATGGCCCAGATGTAACCTGCTATGGGGTAACGCCTTACAACTTACCGAACTATGACAAGCCGGTAGAGTTTCAAAACAGTTCGGCCGCAACAGCTTACACAGCGGGTATGGTGCTTATGATGCTCAACTACGCTAAATCGAAAGGCCGGATACTGACAAGTCGGGAGGTAGGTAACATCCTGCAAAGATGCAGTGAATCGTTCGACATATTAGACAGTAACGGAAAGGCGCTTGAAAATGGCTTTGGCCTACTCCCTAACTGGAAAAAACTCCGCCCAGCTATTAACGAGCTAATCCAACTGGCAATTTAAGTTTTCATAAAAAATCGGTTCGTAAATTATAAATGAACCATACAAAAGTACAGTCAGGATTAATACTCCACTATCGCATAATGATGTGATGCCTAACCGTACCATCCCTGAACTACGCTTGCTCACCGCGTCCAATGTGAAAATAATCAGGCACCATAACCAAAATCATCAACCCTAATCAGGCTCCCTGACTGCTGTTCCAGATGTCGCGGTGTAGAAACCACTGGCCGTTCTGCTGTTTCCAGACGACGAGGTATTTGCCGTGGTCGAGCGTATCGCCAGTAGCAGCGCTCAGTACAAAATGGCCGATCTCAACGGCCGTATCGCCGTAGGATTCGGCTTCGAAGGTGGTGAGCCGGGCCTGGGCAACGCCCATCTGCATGGCTCCCTGCCAGAATTGACCAATGGCGGGTATGCCCTGCATTTCGGCGGCACTGGGCGGCAGTAGCAGGGCATCGTCGGTATAGAGTTTGGCGATGGCGGCACTGTCCTGCCGGGTAAAGGCGGCTTCAAACGCATCGTTGCACTGACGAAGCTGGTCTTCGATGGAGGTATTGGCTTTCGTTGTCATAAGATGATTGGTAAAGAGGGAATGTATATAGCATTAGGCATGAAGGAAATTTCCGCATTTTTTCGTCTAACTAATAGAGCGGCAGTGAGTAAGCATGGCAACAGAAAAAAAAGATGTGGATGGTTCGACAAAGGTGGGGGGTTTGTTTACGCTGCGCCATACCCCGAAAGGGGTATTTTATTCCTTGATTTCACTGCCGTACTTTGCTGGTACTCCCGTATTACAAAATCAATTTTACCATGAAGGTATTCTGGCAGATTGTCTGGTTAGTATTGCTACCGGCCACCATTGCTGCTCAGCCCGCCCTTCCGGTCGGTACTGATTCTACCCGCGTTACCGTTAGCGAACCTTTCCTGTACCAACTTCGTCAGCCCAGGCAGCGGCTGGAGTCACCGGTGCGGTTATCCGCCGATTCTACGCAGTGGGAGCCGGTGGAAAGCATTAATTACGGCCGTCGGTATAGTATCGGCTGGGCGCGGTTTTCGGTGCGTAGTCCAGCCTCCCGAATCATCTGGCTTGAATTGACTACCCACTTCATGGATTCGGTCAGCGTGTGGATAGCCGTACCGAATGCCCCACCGGTGCGCGTTCGGGGGCCGTCGTCCTACCGGCAGCAAGCCACTACCCTCGCCCCTGTCAATCATCACTACTTTCTGTACGCGCTGAATCTGCCCGCCAACCAACCGGTAACCGTCTGGATTCAGAGCCGGGTGATTGCGGGCGATGCCATGAAATATGCCGTTAAACTCTGGTCGCCGAAGCATTTTCTGGCGGCTCAGCAACGCGACATCTGGGGCTGGGCTACGTTTGCCGGTATTGTACTGGCCCTCGTGGGTGGGGTGTTGATCGGCTTCTTTTTTTACCGGCGGGCACTGTATTTACTGTATGCCTGCTACGTAATCTGTTTATCGGCCTACGCGTTGCTTAACGACGGCTGGGGAGCCTTTTTACCCGATTCGCTGGCGTGGTTCGATGACATTACCACGATTGCACACTGGATAAATGTGGGCTTTATGGCCTTTACTATGTTTAGTCGGCGGTTTCTGGGCGTTCGGTCGGGTTCGGGTCGGGTGCTGGCCCAATGGCCGGAATGTGTGCCGCTGTTGGTTATTTTCGGGGCTACATTACTGGCCCAATGGGGGCAACGCCAGGATAATGAGTGGGTTATAAAAACGGCTTACCTGATTGGGTACATGGGCCTTGCCGGTTACGGGTTTATCTGGCTGACCTACGTAGTCGATGCATTCAAACGAAAAATCAGGTTAGTCTGGCTGTTAATTCTGGCCGTATCGACGCTGCTGCTTTTCTTTGCGATCAACGCGTTTGTCATCAATCTGGGCGTAATACGCAATCCACTACCCGATATGGTAGCCCTGCGAATCGCGCTGCTAGCCGAGTTGGCAATCCTATCGGCGGGGTGGCTCTATCGCCGGAAGCTACTGCAACTGGCTCGTCAGCAACTCGAAGCCCAGAACCGTACTTTGCAGGCAGCTTTGATTCAAACCCAGGAATCGGAACGGCAACGCATTGCCGCCGACCTGCACGACGACCTCGGTGGTACGCTGGCTACCCTAAGTCGGCGTATATCCGACCTGTACCAGTATTTGCCCAATGCGCTGATGACCGAACAGATCGACCTTCTTGTTCCCCTCACGCAAAAAAGTAGTGACGATCTCCGGCGCATTGCCCACAACTTAATGCCACCCGAGTTTTCCCGCATTGGTCTTCGCCACGCCCTCGAACAACTCGTTGGTAGCCAACCTGCTCAACCCACTCAGTTCTCGTTTATCGTATCAGGAACGGAGCAGAAAATGCCGCTGGAAACTGAACTGAATGCCTATCGAATTGTATCGGAACTGGTGCACAACATTCATAAACACGCACTGGCTAACCGGGCAGCGATTCAGTTACTGTACCTGGACAACCGGCTTTCTATAACGGTAGATGACGATGGAATGGGTAATCAGGTCGACTCGCTACTCCACAAAACAGTCGGCATTGGTCTGAAGAACAACCGCTTGCGGGCCGAGTACATCGGCGCTACGTTGTGCCACCACGTGAGCGCAGCCGGCACGCTAGTCATTCTGGAGATTCCTTATTCGTCAAAAACGGGATAGATTACGGCTCATATAAACCGTTAGGCTAAACCGCACGTTGTCTAACCATAACGGCAAACACTATGCAAAATCACTGGTTTATATCGCTGATAGCCCTGCTAATGGGGCTCACCCTTACTATGGAAAGTATAGCGAATCAACAGAAGTCGCTCAAAGCGATGCTACACGAGAAAAAAGACAAACGGCGTGTATTACTTGTCTACGGACGTGACGATGCCCAGCATTATACTATTGAGCAACAAGAGAGCCTGAATGAAGAAAAAACCGGATTGGCTGATCGTGACCTGGATGTGATTGTATTGATTGCTTCCCAGGTGCCGGAGCCCGACCGTCAGTTTCTTATGCACGACTACAAACTAAACCCCTCCACCGAGTTTGTGGCCTGGCTCATTGGCAAAGATGGAGGGGTAAAAGAAACCTACGCAAAGCCGGTTGCGACAAAAGACCTCTTTGGGCTGATTGACAAAATGCCCATGCGCAGGCAGGAGATGAAAAACTAGTTTATGGTTCGGGTGCTTGTGGTTACGGCTCCATGGCGGGCCCTTGAACGATAGACGCTCAAACTTTAGGCGAAAGGTGAAAGCCGGTGTACTACCTGTATTGACTGATTAGGTTGTACTCTGTCGAATTACCGCACTGGTCAGTTCAACTACCAACTAAAAACACAGCCATTGCCCAATATCCGGGCAATGGCTGTGTTTTTTCAATGTGCCTGCTAATTGTACTAAAAAGCTTGTTTCGTCTTTAGGACGTATAGCTTTCAGAAATCTAAACGGCTTTTCCCCTGTACGTTCATTACTCTAGCCTGATTACGCTGGGTGGCAAAGGAGTAGCGGAGTGTGACGCCATAGCTCATGCCAGAACCGGTTCCCTGCAAGGTAGCCATTTGTGGTGCTTCACGGAGCGCCGTATACGTCACATTAGTCGTTACGGCATTAGTCAGGCCCCAGAGTTTACGGACCGACATGCCTAAATCGAAGGCATTACTGAGCCGTACGTTGTATTCAATGCCTAACTCGGCTAAGGCGGCTGTTTGCGATTGAACTGTTGTCTGGCTGGTTAAATGGAATGGTTCATGCGTTTCCCATTGGGACTGATACCGATAACCGCTGGCGGAAAAACTATCCGTTGGCTGGTTAGTGCCGGGTAGCATCCATATGCCACCACTGACCCAGAAACCCGACCGAAGCCAGGGCTTGCTGGTTGATAGTACAAGACGCTTCGCCCGTAGTGCAATTGCATTCCGCTCACTAGTGTACCGTGCCGTGATAGGTGGGTTGGTTTGAGAAATAGTCAGTTGTGTATGTATAGGAATCCGGGCGTAGCTTCCTTCGATAGCCCACTTTTCGCGGTGAGACCAGCCGAGCGTAACACCCCAGCTTGCCTTACCAACGGCGTTGTTTTCAATCAGGCCATCATAGGCGTTATCGAGTTGGGCGCGGTCGGTTTTGATGAGGCCGTCAAGGGCAACGTACCAGCGGTCACGAATCTGCGGACCACCGTACCGACTCAGTAACCGCTGGTACTGCTGGCGGCTCTGAGTAACTCGGTAATAGTCTGTAATACCCTGACCACTGGCGGGTAGTACGGCTAAACCGATTAGTATATACAGTAAGTAGTGTTTCATCATGCAGCATCAATAAGTCCTACTGCAAATAACGATATAATCATTTGTTTGTTAATCACTTACAATATTTTTTTTTCACCAGTGGTCAATATTACTGCTATTGTTATCGTTTATGCCCCATTTCAACGAATTTTCGGTCGAAGAAGGCTTGTTTTGCCATGGCACAAAAAAGCGAAACCCGGTAAGAAAGGCCAGGTTTCGCTCATGGTAATTACATTACTCTAGTTCATCTTACGAACCGTGCTTCATGACCGGAACCGAAATGGTCATGTTATCCCAGGCAATAGCGATGCTGTTGTTGGCCGGGGTAATGGTCATTTTCTCGATGGGAGTCTTATTGGCCGATACGGGCACTTTTATCATGGCCACATCGGCACCTTTGATTTTTTCATAATCGAAAGCACCCCACTGACCCAATGTGCTGTTCAGGATAACACTCCACTCTTTTTCGCCTGGAATTGTGTACAGCGTGTAGGTACCCGCCTTCACCATTTTACCACCGAACATAACGTCATTTTTAAAGGTCACTTCGGTAGCGTTATTGGCACCGGTACGCCACACCTTTCCGTACTTCTCCAGACTGGCTGACCCTTCGGGGCCAAATACAACCCGGCCTTTTTTAGAGGGCTGGCCGTAAACGACCTGAATATTTTTGTCAGGGCTTTCGACGGTTACTTTCGGACTGGCGGGGGCTTTTTTGTCCTGTGCCTGTACAAATGAAACCATCGTTAGGAATAAAGTGAATGCCGCAATTAAATTTTTCATGATTGCAAAGTTGGTTTGTTTGATAATCAGTTAATAAACGTTATAAATCTCGGTATAGTTTTTTCGCGTGTGTCAACATTGGTTTAAAAACAATAAATTAGCTTTCCGTATTTGTTCAGCCCTTAGAAGTTGGTTGAGTTAATCGCTTCGGCCGAAAAACTCGTCTTTTGGCCTTAGTCTGCGTTACTTTTTTAGGCCGTAGCTACGGCTACGGCCTAAAAAAGTGCCTTGCCTAAAACCAAAATCCATCATTTTTCGACTCAAATCGCTAATTCGAACAGCTTCTCAACTAATTTCATTCCGTAAACAACGCCCAATATGGCATCTACTTATTTCAGCAAACGTAACCTTCACTTCCTGCTTCACGAAGTATTCAAAGCCGAAGAACTCACCAAGTACGACTATTTTAGTGCCCACGACCGCGAAACGTTCAACCTCGTGCTCGACTCGGCTACCTACATTGCCGATACGCTCATGCACCCCTACCTGAAAGACGTAGACCGGAATCAGCCCGAACTGAGAAATGGGCAGGTAACGGTGCATCCCAAAGTGAAAGAGTACCTGAAAGCGGTGGGTGAGGCTGGGATTATCGGAGCGGGATTTCCGTTTGAACAGGGTGGTCAGCAACTTCCCGAAATGATCAGCGCCTGCGTCGGATTTATCCTGATGGCGGCCAACAACGGGATGATGTATATCGGCTTAACATCGGGGGCGGCTCACCTTGTTACCTCCTTTGGTGCTCCCGAACTCATTGAAACCTACGTACCGAATATGCTGAATGGTAAGTGGCAGGGTACTATGGCCCTTACGGAACCGCAGGCAGGCTCGTCGCTGTCGGATGTGACCACCTCGGCCACGCCCCAGCCCGACGGCACGTATAAAATCAGGGGTCAGAAAGTATTTATTTCGGCGGGGGACCATGATGCCACCGACAATATAATCCACCTCATGCTGGCCCGCATTGACGGGGCACCGAAGGGAACGAAAGGCATATCGCTGTTTGTGGTGCCTAAGTACCGGATGGATGGCCAGCCCAACGATGTGACCTCGACGGGTGTGTACCACAAAATGGGCCAGAAAGGCGTGCCCGCCATGCACCTCACGATGGGGTCCAATGATGACACCATCGGTTATATCGTCGGTGAGCCGCACCAGGGACTGCCTTACATGTTCCAGATGATGAACGAAGCCCGCATCGGCGTGGGTATGACGGCGGCCGCCATTGCCACGGCTGCGTACTATGCCGCCCTTGAATACGCGAAGGAACGGCCCCAAAGTCGGCGGCTGAACCAGAAAGGGCAGCTGGACGCCCCACAAACGGCTATTATCAACCACCCCGATGTACGCCGAATGCTCCTGTTCCAAAAAGCCGTAACGGAAGGTTCTTTATCCCTGCTGATTGAAGCCGCCCGGCTGTACGACATCAGTCAGGTAGCCGAGGGCGAAGAGAAAGAGAACGCGTCCCTGTTGCTCGATTTGCTGATGCCGGTGGCGAAATCATACCCCTCCGAAATGGGTGTCCAGTCCGTCAGCCAGAGTTTGCAGACGTTTGGCGGGTACGGCTTTACGGAAGATTTTCCGGTGGAGCAGCTTTACCGCGATATTCGCATTACGCCCATTTACGAAGGCACCACCGGCATTCAGGCGCAGGATTTATTGGGGCGTAAAATGACCATGAAAGGCGGTAAAGCCCCGCAGTTGCTGTTTGCCGAAATGCAGCGGACCATGGCCGAAGCCAGTACCCACAACGACCTGAAACGCTACGCCGACCAACTCTCCGACGAGATAAGCCGGGTGCAGGACGTGATGAAAAGCCTGATGCCCCACGTGGTACAGGGCGACATGGAACGGTACCTCTCCGATGCTACCTTGTTCCTGGAGTTTTTCGGAATTGTGGTGGTGGCATGGCAGTGGCTCAAACAGGCCGTAGTAGCGCAGGAAACTATGCTTACCCAAAATCCGCAGGGCGACGAACTGTCGTTTTACGAAGGAAAGCTACACACCATGAAGTTCTATTTCCACTACGAAGTCCCAAAAACGCTGGGCCTGGCCGTACGCCTGAAAGACCCGGAAGTACTGACCATTGTGACGGAAAAGGAACTGGCGCTGTAGATTCGTTCGCATAATGGGTTTTGCCTAAAAAAGCGGCTTGTTCTGATTTAGCTTTCGCTGCCGGAGCAGGGCTTCCAGGAAATAATAATCGGCATAAATCAGAGGTGCATCAACCTCCGTGTTTGACGGTTTAGAGCCGGTGCTGTGCATGAGCAGGAAACCCTGATTCGCTCCGGCTGGTGACAAATAACCGGTCTCTAAATTGGCCATAAGTTTATCAGCCGTTTGCCGGTACCGCTTCTCTGCGGGCACGTAAGTACTCAATTCGTACAGGGCCGATGCCATGACCGTTGCCGCCGATACGTCACGCGGTTCCTTCCCGGTACCAACGCCCGGTGCGTTGAAATCCCAGTATGGGACTAAGTCGGCGGGGAGGTTAGGGTGGTTCAGAATGAACGCAGCAATTTTCTGCGCATGCTCCAGAAACAATTTATCGCCCGTTTCGCGGTAGCACATTGTGTAGCCGTACAAACCCCACGCCTGCCCACGCGCCCAAACCGACTCATTACTATACCCCTGATGCGTGGTTTTCTGGAGAACGCGGCCCGTCAGGGTGTCGTAATCAACAACGTGATACGAACTGTTGTCGGGGCGGTAGTGGTTTTTGAGCGTAGTGCGGGCGTGCGTGATGGCTACCTTATAGTAGGTCGAATCGCCGGTTAGTTTGGTGGCTTCGAACAGCAGTTCCAGATTCAGCATATTGTCGATAATGACCGGACTCTGCCAAACATCTTTGTGGTGATCCCAGGAGCGCAGGATGCCAGCGGCTGGTTTGAACCGGGTAATCAGCGTCTTTGCGCCCTGAACAAGCACGTCACGGTAAGCGGGGTTTTGGGTGAGCCGGTACCCATTTCCGAAGCTGCAATAGAGTTTGAATCCCATATCGTGGGTCGTACCATTCAGTTTCTCCGCTTCCAGCCGGGCCGTGTAGGTCTTGGCCTGCGCCAGCCAGGCTGGTTTGCCCGTTAGTTCATATAGGTACCAGAGTTCGCCGGGGAAAAAGCCGCTGGTCCAGTCACGGGCAGGTACCGTTTCCAGTGCGCCCGATGGTGTGAGGGCACGCGGAGACACGAGTATTTTTTGGGCGGTGCTGCCAGCCGCAACGGCTTTGGCGGTAGTTATTAACAGGCGGTTGGCCTGGGTTTGAGCGAGCGTGAGTACGCCCTTGGGTTGGGCGATGGTCATGGTTGGGCACAGAGCCAGCAACAGCCCAATAGTACGAAATGACATAAACAAATTAGTTGAGCCAGATGATCGGATGGCGCACCGGCAGATTACGGATAACTTCTTCTACTTCAGGCGAATGGTTTAGTTTTTTCCAGGTAGCTAGCCAGTTGGCCTGCCCAAACGCCGACGCACCAAACACCAGAAAGGGTTGCGCTACCGGCCAATATTGCCAGTACATAACATCGGGTTTCAGAGGCCACTGAGTTTTGTCGGCAACAAACGGATACAGGTAGTCAATGGCTTGCCGGATGGTGCGTCCATCGGGCGTAGCAAATGTCCAGAGGTTATCAGTCGGGTCAGACAGGATCTGACAAATGGTGGTCATGGCATCTAGGTTGAACACCGAATACCCGTAGGGTTTGGTGCGACTCAGTTCCAGCGGAAAGCTACCGTTGGCGACTAACTGATTGGGCAACAGTACCATCTTATACCGATTCCGGCAGAAATCTAGCACCGATTTATTACCCGTTAGTTTGGCAAATGCGGCTACCTGCATCACCCAGCACGTGCCGTGGTTGTTTTTGGCTTCCATCTCATCCTTACCGTAGGGATGGGTCATCAGCCAGTCGATGTACTGAGCAAACCACTGCTTCACCCCCGCAATTTGCTGTTTATCAGCCCTTTTGGCCTGTTCCATAATCCGCAATCCCTGCGCTACTTCCATCAGTTGGATGGTATCGATGATACCGATTCCCCGGCCCGTTACCTTATTACCGATAGCTTGTGCGTAAGCCAGTGCCGGGTTCATGCGCGTTTCCGGGTCGATAAACCAGGCATTGAGGTGCTGGAACGCATGACGGATGTAGGTAGTCTGGCCGGTTAGCTGATACGCCGATGCCAGCGCACCAACAACCTGACTAAGCCGAGTCATAGCCAGCCGATGGGCCACAAAATTATCGGGGTTTGTCATCCCGTCACGCTGAATGTACGGCCCGGTTGGGTTAGCCTGGTCGGGCCACCAGTAATCGGCTTCCGAGAAGAAATCGTGCTTCCCGCCCGCACTGCGCGGACTGCTGTACGCCGTAATCGTGACGGGTTGCTGCTGCATGGCCCAGGCCCCCTGCTCCAGTATCTGTTTGCGGAGCGTTTGGCGAACGGCCTGCTTCACGGATGGGGCAGGTTTTGTGGTCCACCCGTTCGCGGGCCGCCCTTTCTGTGGGTAGCCCACAAGTAGTACTAGCAAGCACAAGATACCCGTTAGATTATATAAAGTCATGCGAACAGTAAGAAGCTGATTGAGGTAGCGCGGACTACAGATTGCCAAAATCCCGTAGGGAAGCGTGTCTGATGCGTAAAAAAAGTCCTTAGCTTGACTTTAGCCTTTTGAAAGAAGCCCGCTGGGGCTTTGGTAGGTAGATTTGGGTCGCCAAACTTAGGTCTATATGCCCCAGCCTCCCAGCGAGTTTCTAACCGTAATATTACGGCACGGGCCGCCCCGCCTACG
>JBBSTD010000128.1:0-15930 GCA_038236215.1 Cytophagales bacterium
TTTGAGGTCAAAAAAAGGCGAGATTGCGTTCCATTGGGGGTCGGTCAGTGGTTGCCACTGTTTGGTCATGGCTTTGTCGTTTAGTCACAACAAAGTTGGCACGACTCCCAACCTTTATCAATTCCCCAACACGCTCTAAACACTCGCCACGGCATCACCGATACTATTATAAAGTATATAAGCTATGTTTGTCAATGTAACGTAGAATTGCGCTGGCTGAAATGTACTCCATTGTAAAATTTAGACCCAACATGTATGAAACGTGTTCATCTATACCTCCAGTTATTGTTGATGGGTTGCTGGCCCTCTTGGGGATTTTCGCAACTCACGATGCCCGTTTCACGCATCGTTTTCCAGCGGGGGGCTGACAACCGGGCCAGCATCCCCGTTCAGGGCAATTGCCCATCCCTAACCACTCGTATTGAAGCAAAAGCGACGGCCATTAACGGTGGGCAGTCGGTGGACTGGACTCCGATCGCGGGGGTTTCCTCCGAATCCTTTGCCAGTGTACTCAACCTGGCAGCCGGTTGGTATCACCTTGACGTACGCTCGCTCAATGGTACAACCCAAAACGATTCCTGGAGCGTTGATCGGGTCGGCGTCGGCGAAGTGCTGATTGTAGCCGGACAATCCAATGCCCAGGGTACTCCCAATGGACCCGATGCCCAGGATGATCGGGTTTCCTGCGTGGCCGCTGTAAACGGCGCCATCCGCGAACATGAGTTACAGTTCCGGTTTCAGCATCTGGCAGGTGGCGCTACGGTTGGTCCGACCAACAACAAACACTTCTACGGAGCACTGGGCGATAAATTGGTGCAACGGCTGAACGTGCCGGTATTGTTGATGGGGGCGGCTATTCAAGCGACCAGTTCCGACCAGTGGGCAGGATCGGCTCAGGGGAATCTACAGGGAGCCGATACCCAGATGTGGTATGGCCAGGAGGAACTGCGGCCTTACCGGGCACTCGGGGCTACCCTGAATCACTATGCCCGACGGACCGGACTTCGGGGTATCCTGTGGTTTCAGGGGGAATCCGATAAGGGAAAGTCAGGGGATGCCTATTTTAATAACATGCTCACGGTTATCAATAAGTCACGGTCTGACATTGGCTTCGGTGTGCCCTGGGTGATTGCACAAACGAGCTGGATGAACGGGAGTGGCGATGCGGCTATAACCGATGCCCAGCGTCGGTTGGTTAGTTCGGTGACTACCTGCTATGCTGGCCCTAACACAGATGCCTACGGCAACGAGTACCGGGAAGCAGACGGAACCCACTTTGGCGCAGGTCAAATGAATCGGTTGGCCTCCCTGTGGGATCTATCATTGACTGATGACTTTTTCGCCAACGCGCACCCATTTGGCCAGAATGGGTCGTCAGCCACCGTTACAACGGCATTACCCGCGCCGGCCCGTCAGTACAGTGGCGGGCATCTGTACGTGAGCTATATGACGATCGGCCCGACGGTCGGCGCAATCTATTCCGTTCAGTTACTATCCGAGTCGGGTGCTTACGTGGCGACGCTGGGTTCGGGGACTACGAATCCATTGCTGGTGTTCCTGCCCGACAATGTAGCGGGAACCTACCGGGTTCGGGTAATCTCCTCGGCAGTGGGTAATGTATCGGCTCCTTCTGAAAAATTCGTGGTCTTTCGAAATGGGATCGGTAAAGGTACCGGCACGGGACTATCCGGCAGCTATTATCCAAATCCGGACTTGTCAGGACCACCCGTTATTACCCGCGTGGACAGTCCGATGGATTTAACCTGGACCAGTCCAGTAGGTACTGGTATGCCCGCCGACAACCGAAACTGGTCGGCCCGTTGGACGGGTGAGTTGGAAGCTCCCCGCACGGGTACCTATACACTCAAAGCGCTCAACGATGATGGCAGTCGGGTGTGGGTTGATAATCAGTTGCTGATTAACGACTGGCAGGTTCATCCCTGGGCCCAACCGCAGTACGCTCAACTACACTTAGAAGCGGGTAGACGCTACTCGATTAAAATCGAATTATTCCAGGCGTGGTACGCTGCTTCGGTGAAACTGCTTTGGCAGTTACCAGGCGAAACTCAGTCTCAATACGTGCCCACCGATCGACTGTATCCGAGCAGCGTACCCACCCCGCCTACGACGCCCCCGACGGGTGGTGGGCTGACGATGCTGGCCCCCACCTACGATTGCACCAGCGGAGCCATCAGCTTCCGCACCAGCGGGGGCAACGGCTTGGCGGTCGAGTACGCGGCTGCGGGCATCACGGGCTGGACTACTAACCCTAATCAGTTTGTGGATAAAGACTCCCGTACTGCTACGGATGTGAAGCCTTTCATCCTGATGGCCCGTCAGGGTGGGGTGACAGTCAGCTACGACTGGAACCTGAAAGCGGCATGCGGGCAGGCACGAATGGGTGCCACCGAGCAAGCGGCCACCCTGAGCGTAGTAGTGCTGGGCGACCCCGTAGAGGGCCAAGTGGTCGAAATTGAAATTAAGGGGGTGTCCAATGAGGCCGTACAACTGAATCTGTTTGACCTGCAAGGAAGGGCGCTCTATCAACGGCAGATCAGTCAGGCGGCATTGGTCGAGCGGGCCAGCGTACCAATAGGTAGTGCCAGCGGACCACTGTTGTTAACGGTAAGTACGGCTACCCAGTGGCAACAGGTGAAGCTGCTGAAGCCCTGATAGCTCTCAGGTTCCTTACGTATTGGGTAATACGTAAGGAACCTGAGAGAAACAGAGAACTCTGCGAATAAAGGCGGATTTAAAGCCAGGAACAACCTCATTCACACACTCCCGAACCGAACGAACGCCTGCCGCTCCAGTTCCTCACGGTGGTCGGGGCGGGCGATGTTAATGAGGGCGCGGGCGCATTGGCGCAGGTTTTGACCGTAGAGATTGGCGATGCCATGCTCGGTGACGATGTAGTGGACGTGAAACATTGCTGTCATGTTGTATCCCTTAACATAACGTTTACTTATACAATAGAAATAATTGCTTTTCACGTTTTGAGTAGAAAGAACTCTTCATATGAAAACGGCTTTACTTTTTGTAGCAGTTGTCATTATAGCAACTGCCTGTCGAGATGAGTTTCATCAGCTAACTCCGGGCACCGACCCTCCTTTAGTAATTGGAACAAAGCCAACTTGTCAGCCACCTTCAATCGAGAAAAATATTATCGGAACTTGGCATTTTGAAACCATTGTTCCTTCTGGAGAAACTACTCGAGTAGGGAGTATCATGTTTAATGACCAACTTAGGTTGATTGATCCTGACTCTCTTTATTCAAACTATATTGACACGGGTTCATCGATAGCTAAAGTAGTGGCCAAAGTATATAACACTAATGCTTCTTATTTTCAGATAAATAATGGCTACAACGGCCCTATTTTCCGAGTTGATTTAGTCATTGCAGATGGTCGAAAAGAGCAATGGCCAATGTATGTAGTTAGTAATGAATGTGATAAAATAGTAATTCATCAAATAGGAAGTTATAGTTCATCTCTTAAACGTGGCTTTGTTCTAACTAGATAATCCCTTTACATAAAGTTAGTTACAAAACACTGCTCCAGAAAGTGCAATGCCTGGCTACTGCGATCAGTGGCCAGGCATTGCACTTTCTTTATTTTGAGTGATCGGCCATCTGCAATGCTACAAGCTGCATAGCTCGGCCCATTGCAGCATGTTCCGTATCAGCTTCACCCCAGACCATTACGCTCATACCTTGGCCGGCTAGCTCCTTCTCACAAGCTACTTTCTGACTCGAGCGAACCGTGTAGAACCGGATCGCTCCCTCGACCTTGACTGCACCTACGCTGAACAACTCTTCCATACCCACAAAAATACGAGTCTGCGACGCTTTGTAGTGATTGGGGTTTCACCCCAAATTTCAGGATTTTTTCAGGCATGGGGCCACCCCAACTGTACTTTTTGAAGAATAAATGAAATATTGTGACTACTTAAGCAAATTAAGGTCTTAACATAGACGCAATTACAAAAAGGGGAAAATATAGGCTACTAAGAGTTTATAGTTTCCCCTTTTTTCTTTTCTTTTTCCGTACAGTTGGGGTGGCCTATGCCTAAAAAAATCCAGCCCGGTACGGGCTAACTGGGCAGTTAAGAAAAGATTGGAAAGGGGATAAAAAAAGACATAAAGGGATCGAAAATCCTGGATGAGTACCATAACGCCACCGTGACGATTAAACCGGACGAGCCTATTATTCTGCGGCTGATAAAAGTGTTTTACGACTCGAATCGCTACAACTGAGCTTGCTAGCGGACGTATTCTATCCCTAAAATCGGCGTTTGCGACGCGTGTTTGATGATTATGGCGTTGTGCCCCCAACCCCAAGGTTTTTTTCAGGCATAAGCCACGCCCCTACCTGTACGAGTAGAAAACGTTAGAATGCTAACAAATGACCTAACGCAACTTTTGAGATGCTACTAGACTCTACCATATCGATACGACGTCGTGATATGCTAAGCTTCATACCATTGCTGAGTATAATGTAAGCGCACTTAGAGCCAATTCGCCTGAACGAACGTACGTGGACCGGATTAATTAATGCAGATTTATGAATTCGCAAGAAAGTTGGTAACTGGCTCTCCAGCCGTTTCAACGTTTGAGTCAGTAGACAACGATGCCCGTCGGAGAAATTAGCCCAGGAGTAATTACCTTCTCCTTCTAGCCAGACGATAGATTCAATCGATAATGGTTGTAAGCCAGGTAATTTGACTATAGTCATCAAATAAAGCGTTTATCCTTTCTTCTACACTTTTTTGAGCACAGAAAACAAGCCCATGGCACACTTGTTTTCTCTACATAGGCAAAGAATGGTGGAAGTAGGTCCATTAAGTAATAAGGCAATTTTACGCCTAGCGTACCAAAAGGTACTATTATGATTGTCCGTAATATAGCCCTCTGGTTAACGTAGTTCAATTCTGCTTGATTAATTGAGTAATCAAACACAATTGACCTGACGCTGTGTACTTGAAGAACCGCTGTCTTTCAAATAGTTAATACCAGAAAGGTACTATTTAATTTTGCTTAATTACTTAAAACTTACTGTCTACCGCTCCTAACCGTTAGTTATCTTCCTGGAGTAGTGGGTCACCTATTGATCTAATTAGTATTAAAATACTGCACTTACCACTAGTTGCGCTAATCAGTACTTAAAGCCAGTTCTTAGTAAGAACTGGCTTTCTTCTATCTATTCCTTACCGGGAGGGAAGATGTCTTACCTATTGTTTCTCAATCGCTGTAAGGCACGGCGAACATAGGTTTTTACGCTGCCTAGTGGAACATCAAAATCATCTGAGATTTCCTGAAATGTATACCCTTGAAAATAGACCAGATTGATCACGTTAAGTTCATTGCCTTTTAGCACCGAATTTACCCAACTTCTTACGCCAATAATTTGATAAGCCGGTATGGTTACTAACGTTTCAGCCGGTAGCTCGTCGATACAAGCGTCTAGTTGTTTACGTGTCAAATAACGGAAAGCAGTATTACGAACGATAGTAAGCATCCACGTATACAAGCCTGCTTTGGCTGAATCATAGCGGTGTATGTTGCGCCAAATTTTTATAAAACTGTCCTGTAACAAATCTTGCGCTTGATCCTGATCATGGATAATGTGAAAAATAACGCTTAGTAGTTTAGGGGCAAACCGCTCATAAAGTTCGTCAAAGGCTTTTGAACTCCCCGATTTGAGAGAGAGCACTAATTGGCATTCATTATAAGGCCACGTTAAAATGGAATTCTGTATCAATGGGCCACGAACGGTTTTACGACTCCGGTAGCTTGCCTAAGGCTTGGGGTTTTTCCCCGTGTCGTCTTTAGTATGTTGCGGAACGACAAAAACCGTACCTAAAGCCTGCATACGTGGCCTAAGAGTTTTTTTACTCGTACCGGTAGCTATGCCTGAAAAAAAATGTGGGTTGGGGGTCGGATCGGCGTCCAGGTGACACCCCGATACTATACGTAACCTTATTTACCCCTTCACCGACCGCACCTTTTTGTCACCAACTAATCCCACCTTGGGCAATAAACACCCCAGAAATCACTGAGTAATTCCCCTCGCCTTATCGAGTACTATCACTTACAGCGCGTATTGAATAGTAAATGAAGCATTTCCTCTCAACCTGGCACAGTTTTATCATATCAGAAATCCGAAGTTCATTTACCAGCACAAAACAGACCATGAAAAAATATTGGCAGGGTGCCCTGACAGGCGTAGTAACAGGGGTCGTCACGGGCTTGGCCGTTGGGTACCTGACTGCTCCTCAGTCGGGTAAGAAGACACTTAAAAAACTAGGTAACCTTTTCGATAAAACAACCGGCAACGTAACATCCAAGGCTAAACAGCAGTGGGATAAGTCCCTAGCCATGGGCGTGGATGCCGTAGATGAGGTTATGGCCAAATCAGACAAGCTGGCCCAAAAGGCAAAAAATAAAGTAGCGGATTACCAAGACGATGCCAAAGACGGGCTGCAGGAAGCAGACGCAAAAAATACCTACAACCATAAAGTCGACGATGCCGCAGACGCGGCTAAATCGGCTGTCAATAAAGCTGAGGATAGCTTGAAAGCTTCCTGAGTCGTGTTTTCTGATTTACCCAACGATATGAAAAGAAGTCCTGATCATAGCTGGTCAGGGCTTCGCATTTACCAACCGGCCAACACCCTGCCCGGAAAGGGTTGCCAGTTACCAATAGGGCTTAACAGGCGAAGCCCTTTCAGCGCCTGATTACTCATTACCCATTTATTGATTATTATGGAACGTGAAACCCTTTATCCCAACCAGCCTCAAGCGGGCGGACTCCAATTTAAGAAGCGTATTTCCTGGAGCGCTATTTTTGCCGGGGTGCTGGTGGCCATTGTAACCCAGATGTTACTAACCCTGTTGGGGCTTGGGATCGGTCTGGGTACCATTGACCCCATCGAGGAACGTAACCCGGCCGCGGGCCTGGGCATCGGGAGTGCCATCTGGTACATCATCAGTAGTCTGCTCTCGCTGTTCGTGGGCGGCTGGATTGCCGGGCGGCTGGCCAGCGCCCCCCGTTTGTTTGACGGCATTATCCATGGGGTGTTGACCTGGTGTCTGGTGACGCTGCTGACCATCTACTTTTTAACCACCACCATCGGCAGTATCATTGGTGGAGCGGGTAAACTAGTCGGTGGTTTAGTGAGCACCGCCGGATCAGCCGTCGCTTCGGCCGCCCCCGGCATCGGAAACGCTGTTCAGGGCCAGCTAAAAGCGAATGGTATTGACACGGACAAGTTAAACCTGAATGACTTGAAGGGCCAGGTCAACCAAATCCTGCGCCAAACGGGTGACCCGAACCTAAATCCGAACACTTTAGACGCCAAGGTCAACCGGGCAGCAGATCAAACTAAAGCCGCGGCTGACCGGGCGGCCTCTGACCCCCAGGCGGCTGACGAAGTCGCCAGTGGCTTGTTTAGCCGCTTGTTCAAACAGGGGCAGTCCACGGTCAACAGTGTGGACAAACAAGATGCGGTCAACGTGGTCATGAAACGAACGGGCAAGAGCCAGGCGGAAGCCGAGCAGACGGTCGATAGCTGGATCCAGACCTACCAGCAGGCCCGTGTCAAGTTTGAGGAGGCCAAGAAAGAAGCGGAAGTAAAAGCCCGGCAGGTAGCCGATGAGGCGGCCTCAGCGGCTTCGAAAGCCGCTATTTTTGGCTTTATTGGTTTACTGATCGGTGTAGCCGCTTCGGGTTATGGTGCTAAGATGGGAACTGAATCCAAGGACGATATCAATCAACACGACCATCCCATCGGTAACCGGGGCAAGTAGAGAGATTACCAGACTTCCGACGAAAAGGAAGTTGCTCCGCCGGTAGGATAATATCGGACCAGCAGGAGAAAAGGACGATTACCCAATCTGTTTTTTCTTCGCTGATTTGTTTCGTGAATACCCATTCCATTTGCGTAGTTAAACCCCCTTTTTTTTATGCTGTCTTTGGCTGAAACAACGGACTTACTCGATCAAACCACGACTCGGTTGATGGACGAGCCAGATTCTATAACACCCCAGGCGGGTATTGCACTGATTGATGCCTGGCTGAGTCCCCTTCAGGAGGGAGAGAACACCCGGCCACTGGCCGAACAATTAGCCACGCTCAAAGTGCTGTTGATGGCGAATCCCATCGACAAGAAGGCCGTTCGTGTTGCTGTAGGCCCACTAGCCGAGCAACTCTCTTTATTATCCCCCCAGATGGGCGGGGAAGGCGAGATGCCCGCACTACTGGAAGGCTTATCGACCGCATTACGGCAGGCATCCGGTAGCTCAAAAGAGGACGACAATAAGTAACCCTCAGTTGGCCATAAGCCACCAATCAGCCGCTGAATTTAACTGTTCCAAATCAGCAATGAAGCAAAGCCTTACTCTAATTAGATGGAAAAAGTGCCCATCACTCGCGCCAGACAAGAACCCCTACTACCAAGCCATTTTGAAGGCTGTTCTACCAGGCAGACTACTTCCTGATTTTAGCCATAGCCAAATGTGTTTTTTTGAGCCATAGTCAACGCTTTGCACCGAGAAAAAACTTGATTATAAGCAACTTACCCGTCGACCCGAAGCCCGACCTGCCGATTTAACTTTACTGGGTTACTAATTCGGCGATTCAGGCATTAGCGGGCAAAGGCCAGGGTGTTTTTGTTCAGCATGGTATCAGTGAGGAATGGGCGGGGTACGTCTGTTTTTCCTGCAACGGCTACCCAAAACTACTCCTTTGGTGAGCTTTTTTTAGAAAACGCCCTAGTTAGGCCATTCCCTAAATCCACTAAACTATAGAGGTATTTCCTGGTTAATGAAGAAATACACATATAACACGTTGTTCATGAAAAATACCGCTTTACGTCGTCATTTCGGTGCGCTGGCATCCATTTTTTGCTTGTCTCTTTTCACCGTTTCTTGCCAGGATCACCGTATTCCACTGCCTGGCCAGGGCATTCAGTCAACCAGCCCCAAGCCCGACTGGGGGCCAACTATTACGCCCCAAATGCTGGCGGTCATTGAAGAGCTGGGCCGTTTGGCTCCCGTTCCCATCGAGAACCTCACTCCTACCCAGGCCCGCCAGCAGCCTTCATTCAAAGATGCAGTCAACTCCCTGCTCGACAAAAACAAGATTGCCCCGCCCCCAGTTGATGTCTCCATTAGCGAGCGCATGATTCCAGGCTTCAACGGGGTACCACTCCGGGCAAAAATATACACCCCCAACAACGTGGCGGGGCCGATGCCCGTTATTGTCTATTACCACGGGGGCGGCTGGGTTATTGCCAACTCGGAAGTGTACGAATACTCAACGCTGGCATTGGCCCAGGAAACCAAAGCGGTGGTTGTTTCGGTCAATTACCGGCTGGGTCCCGAAAACAAGTTTCCCATAGCGCACCAGGATTCTTACGCAGCCTACAAGTGGGTCAAAACAAACGCGGCATTACTCAATGGTAACCCAGCGAAAGTAGCGGTTGCGGGCGAGAGCGCTGGGGGTAACATGGCCATTACCGTTAGTATGATGGCTCGTGACAGCAGTATCGGTTTACCCGTTCATATCCTGTCCGTTTTTCCGGTGGCGGATAACAACCTGAACACCGCTTCTTACAACATGTACGCCAACGCTAAACCCCTTAACCGGCCGGGGATCCTGTTTTTCACCAAAAACTATTTTAACTCCCCCGCCGATGGGGATAGCCCACTAATTTCGCTAGTCGATGTGGCCAATCTGAGCGGGTTACCTCCGACCACGATTATCGGGGCGGAAATTGACCCCCTGCAGACGGAAGGTATGTTACTGCGGGATAAACTCCAGTCGGTAGGGGTACCAGTAACGTACCAGTTATTCAGGGGCGTTACCCACGAGTTCTTCGGTATGTACGCCATTGTTCCCGAAGCACAACAGGCCCAGGCACTGGCGGCTACCCAACTAATTAACGCTTTCAAATAACCCGTTTTGACCAATAGTTGTAAAAAAATCCCAGCCTGAACGCCAGGCTGGGATTTTTTTCAGGGGTGGCGCTGGCAAAATGGGTGCTTCCCTGCTTCCAGTGCGGTTGAAACAGTCATACGTTTTCTGCTCAAATCTGATTGGTTTGTGAGCGAATATAGTCCATTGACGAATTAGCTTAAGTCAAAGTCAACTCGAACGATAAAGATGCTTCATTGAATGAGTCAGAAGTTAACTCAGTCACCAGACCAGGAGTGGGACCTCTTACGGGTAGCCTTAAGAGCGAATCATTCTCAGGAAAGAAAGGATAACAGGGCGGCTGAAGGGCAAGCCCAGTATCGATTAGATGAGCGCCACCAACAAGAAATGGCTCAAATCAGTCTTTTCCTCCATCCCAGGGGGTGGGCTGAAACCATCACTCGCTACAGGTCTCAACAAGCCGAGAGTTTCTTCATTAATAAAACCAGGCGCCAGTTGATCATAACGCGCCAACGCAAAGAGTGGGCTGAGCTGGAGCAGTGGATTGCTCAACAACAGGGTCAATTCACGGACGTAGCCCAGTTGAATCAACTGGGGCAGTTCTTTAGCTGGTCGCTGCCCCAGTACCAATGGCAGACTTATCATCAAGCCCTGACCAATGGCAGGACGCTAATCGTAACTGACTTGCAGAAACTGATTGTATGGACGAGTCACAATTTTGTGACCCTAACTGGTTACTGGCCCAGCGAGGTGGTGGGCCAGAGCGCTCAACTCCTCCAAGGATCAGCTACGAATGAGGCTATGTTGGGCTACCTGCGGGAGCAACTACGGTTAGCCCAACCCGTGGAGGTGGAGTTATGGAATTATCATAAAAGCCAGAGGCCTTACCTGTGTCACATGCGGATCGAGCCTTTATTCAGCGATCAGGGCGATTTAACTCATTTCGTCGCCATAGAACATGTAGTTAAGCCAGCCGCTCTGTAGGGTGAGGCCGCCCTGACTTGGTCTTATGATCACCCTTAACCCAATAGCCGGAGAAATGCGCCACTCCTAGCCGTCTGAAACCCGGTAGCGGTGAGGTGAATAGCAATCGGGGAATGAGCACCGCTGTTTGATACTGTTCTACGATCCTTAGGCAGTTTTAGGCGTTGAGGGGAAAAGATTCCAGTGTTGAACAAGTTGATTGTCTCGCTTTTGGTAGGGATAATCTAAGCCATCAGCGCTGATAATCACTAAATCCTGAGTCCCGCAAATAGAATCACCCACATAGGGCGTAACAGTAGGCTCTTTGATAACTAGAATTGATGGCTGGTAGGCTTTGTAAGCCTGATCGGTACTTATTTGTACTACTAACCCCGCTGCTCTTGGTGTTACCCGTATTAGCTTACCGCTAAAGGCGGAGGGAAATTCGTTGAATCGAATCTGACTGGCCGGTATTACCTGAAGGTCAGATTCGGGTGAACTAAAAGCCAGGTAACCAAAGTCAGACACCTCAAACCATCGCTCATTACTGGCCAGGTCGTCGGTATAAGGAGGCACTTGGATATTCATCAATTCCCGAATAAAGGCCACAGGCGTGTCGGGGCGCAATGACCATAAATCCGGATAGATTGTCCTAACTATACCTTGAAATCCCTTTTGTTTCGACTCTACCAATGAACCTACGTTGATTTCTTGATTTATGCTTTTCATGCCAAAAAATACCCTTATTTTACCGGGCTTAAACGCGCCTTTAGGTTTTGTAAAGGATAAAACTACTCGTTTTATCCTATCCCCACCGATGTAACAAATACGTGAAGACCAGTTAACCGCCTAATCGAGTAAAGCTCATCGCCCAAACAGCTCAACCCTAGTGGAGTTAACCGATAGATGCAACTACACGGCTCAACTCAAGCATCCCACAATTTATCATTTAAGGGCTATGAATTCAATTTCGATCCGCTTTTATCACCAACTACTGGCGCGACTTACCCAGATGCCGATTCGAGGTAACCGGCACAAAATGGCCGTCTACGTCAATCTAAATCCTGAGCATCAACAACCCAGCGAAACCAGCTTGGAGGAGTTGACGGAAGACAATACCGTGTTCGCCTTTCATATCATGTTTGAACGCAACAATCCGGATTCGGAATGGCGACTGGTAACCCCGCTTCGGTTTACCGATTAGAGGACTCTGTAGTAGGTGAATTGATAAGGAAATAGGGCATTAGGTCAAAACGCTCCTAAATCCTTCGTTAACATTCGTAACAACGAGCATGCCAGCTCCCTTACGGATGCTTTACGCGGGTTGAACGACCCTTGCTGGTTTGTTACCCCTGCGCTACATATATGATATTTTCTTCGTCTCTCGCTGGGAGCGTTTTTTCGAGACTTTAACTTTTTAATATCTGTCCAACTCTATCAGTAGCATACGGTTGGGCAAGGAAAAGAGCGAACTGGCTAAGATCTTAGGAACTCGCGCCCGACAATCAGAGATATTGAGCGGCAAACGAAAACTAAGCTTGGAGATGATTCGCAAGCTTCATGCTATACTTGGCATTCCTGCTGAAAGCCTAATAGCAGCCTATTGAGGAACCATACTTAATTACACCTAATTATAAGTGTATTTTTACACCTATATTTGAGTGTAATTACACACCTTTAAAGAAGTGTGTAATTACACTCAAAAGCGCACCTTAAAAAAACAGATAAACGTATGATTTTCACCGTAGGAGGAATTAAAGGGGGTACGGGTAAAACTACTATATCAACAAATCTTGCGGTATGGCTATCTCAACATGGAGCAGATGTTTTGTTGGTAGATGCAGATGAGCAGGAAAGCGCGAGTGATTTTACTGCTTGGCGAGAGGAGACCAGAAAAGGCCAGTTAGGGTATACTCTTGTACAACTCAATGGCCCGACCGTTCGCCGACAGATCGAACAATTACGGCCCAAGTACGATCACATTGTTATTGATACCGGAGGACGCGACACGGCCAGCCAGCGGGCCGCGCTTTTTGTTTCTGATGTATACTTGATTCCTTTTGCTCCACGCAGCTATGAGATTTGGACGCTTTCTAAGGTCCAAACTTTGTTAAGCGAGATCCAGGGGAGCCGATCCATACCCCTACAGGTTTACTCCTTTCTCAACAAAGCTGATACGCGCGGAGCCGACAACAACGAAGCAACTGAGGTTCTACGCGATAATGAAGAATTGAATTTTGTAGATCACCCGATTATTAACCGTAAGGCTTTTGCTACAGCAGCCAGCAAAGGGCTATCTGTTTTTGAAATGATACCTACAGACGACAAAGCAGTTGTTGAAGTGGAAGCATTATTTAGTCACGTCACAGGTATTAAAAAATAATCTCATGGCCGTATCAGCACCACCTAAAAAGAAGGCGGACTCCGCTATTTCTGCCGAGCAAGTGAATAAGGGGCAGGAAAAGAAAATAGACGAAATTATAAACCGGGGTAGTACAACGGTCGGTAAAGCCGATTCACAGGAGCCTGAGCAGATTAAGAACTTCAATATTAAGATTATGTCTGGCCAGCTAGCCACCGTTGACCAGCTACGCGCTCAACGGCCCCGTAAACCGACTAGTCCAAAACTTGCCGTTTCCCTCCAAGATTGGATAGTTGAAGCGATTGAGGAGAAAATACAAAGGGAAAAGAAGAAGTATAATTTAGGTTCGTAATTACACCTGCTTTAGCACCTAAAAACTAGTGTCAAAGCAGGTGTAATTACGAACCTAAATATTTTTATATACTGCTGATTTTCAAAAGTTTTTAATCTAAGCCGCTACTAGCTGAACGCTCGATAATTCCTGAGCTAAGCGATGTACGGCATCTTCAATGCGTTTAACTTGTTCGGGAGAAGGTTGTTTACTCCCGGCGCTATAATGCCGTAGTAAAGCAGCGTTCATGCCTGCATATTCCGCAATTTTAGAAATCTTTAAATAAGCGTGTTGTTCAAAAAAAGCGGATAGGTCGTAGGTACATATAAACTCAACGTCGTTAAGACCGTGAAACTCGTGCAAGAGCGTTTTCACTGCTGCCTGTAGTTCGTTGAGCGTTGGCGCAGAATCGACTAAGAGATCATCATCATAGGTAACCCGACCCCATAAAGTGCCATCGGCTTTTTCGATAATAAGTGGTAGCTGTTGCATGAAGTAGGGCGGTTATTTCAAACCAGCCTGTTTTAAAATTGAGTTGACGGTACCTTTAGGAAGGTCACCCTTATGCATGGGCAAAGTAACCTTACCTACTTTGACTGGATGAACCAGTTGCAGGTGACTACCTTTCTGATCTTTCTGTGTCCATCCATCGGAATGTAGTAATTTCAAAAGTTCTTTAGCCTTCACTCGCTACAATTAGATACATTAAAGGTCGCAAATATGCGACCTAAAAACAAGACTTTCTATATCTGATAAATGGCTAAATTTGGCCCATCAGTTGCCAATCAGCAGGTTGCAAAGAAACCGTTATGATCAAATTACCCAGAAAACCGACCAAGAAAGAAACTCCGCAGATGGTAGCCGTAATCAAAAACGGCCATACCGATGCTGAACTTGACGAGATGGCGGAACGATGGGTGAACCATCAGGGTCCATATCTGACATTGGGGGAGGTGATAGCTATCGAACAGGCGAAACAGGAGGCCTTAGCTAATAAACACCCTCCGAAGATGTCAACCTAGATTAAATGCCTATGTTTTGCCCTTCTAATGCTGCTTCAACTTCGTGTTTCAATCTTTCCTGAGCACCTTTACCCATTCTGACGAATACGGCGTTACAGTACTTTGCCCGGTCTTCTATACGGTCGTCAGAGTTATCTTTCAATTGCCAATCATACACCAACTTGTTAGAGGCTTTAGTGCCAATGTCCTCCAGATAAAGAGCGATGTTCTTATCTGTCACTTTCCAGGTTCGGAGACCTGCTATCACTTTAGATATAATAGTATGCTGTAGCCAGTATTCTGGGATTTTGCCATCCTGCTTACGTTTCAGCGTGAACTTAAAGCCAGTTATCTTTTTTCGCCCCCTAGTCATGCGGTCAGTTTCGTAGACGGGCTCAAAGTCAAAAGCTAAGTTTGTATTAGCCAGTTCTTCTAATGGCTCCGTAATGGTTCGGCTTATTAGGTCTTTGGTCAAAGGATACTTGATTTTCGGTTTTCCGTCCTTATCCCATTTAACCTTACCCCGCTTGTCTTTTTCTTGGGCACAGTCCATTAATTGCCGGTATTGTTCGACTGTCGGACACCATAGACCCGTATCCCGGTAAGCTGACAAGATTTCGAAGAAGCGCATAGAGTACCAGCTTTTTAGCCCCATGTAGTTATTAAGCTGATGGGTTGAGTAATGGGCAATCTGGATGAAATACGGCTCTAACTGAGGGTTGAGGAGCACTGTGATAACTCCATCTTTATATCCCACGGCCCGTTCCTTTGTCGAGTCGAGTAAATGCCGGGCGAACCATTCCGAACTATCTATGCTTTCAAATTCCCAGACAGCCGCTAGCAGCTCACGCAATGACCCTTGCACCTCTTTGTAAGCCGTTTCTTTAGTTATTCCAACATCAGTGATAATATCTACAATACGGAACTGATAGTAAGGCCGCAACTTAAAATCATCGTCTCGTATTTGGTCGATTACACGAGCCATGATCCGTTTAGCGGACACACTCATCCGACCTTGGCGGGCAAAGGTTACATTCCAATGCTGCTTAACTAATTCTTTATGCTTCGGCTCATAGGTCAATTCGAGCGGTAATGTTAGCTGAGTGCTGCGCTTGTCTTCCATAGGGGTCAGATTTGTTGTCGTTGCTTTGGGAGCTAGGCAAAGATGAGACTAATAAAAGGACAAAAAAAACACTTGCCTTTAAAATCAGGGGTATTTGTCCTTTTATTAGTCTTACAAGTGGGGGTATTTGTCCTTTTATTCGGACCTATGAGTGGGGGTATTTGTCCTTTTATTCGGATTGACTCTATATATAGTATTTAACTATAATAGTAAAA
>JBBSTD010000129.1:0-15760 GCA_038236215.1 Cytophagales bacterium
AATACATCCGAGTTACTCCACGACCCCGTCGAAACGGCGCGGGCAGCCCGACTGGTTTATGTGTCAGATACCATGCCGGGTATTAAGCGTCAGCGAAACAAAAGTCTGTTCCGGTATTTTGATACTAAAGGCAACGAGTTGACCGACTCCGACACCCTGACCCGCATCCAAAGCATGGCCCTGCCCCCTGCCTGGGAAAACGTCTGGATTAGTCCCAAAACCAATAGCCATTTGCAGGCGACGGGAATCGATACCAAAAATCGGAAACAGTACCGCTACCATCCGAAATGGAATGCTATTCGGAGTCAGACTAAGTTTTTCCGAATGGTCGCCTTTGGTCAGACCCTACCCCTACTCCGCACCCGATTAGCCAACGATTTAACGACCGAGACACTTACCCGCGAAAAAGTGATTGCTGTTGCCCTGAGCGTTATGGAGCAAACGCTCATTCGGGTTGGCAATGCTGCTTACGAAAAAGAATATGGCTCCTACGGCCTTACCACGCTTAAAGACCGCCATGTAAAACTGGACGGTCGTGAAGTCCGGTTTAGTTTCAAAGGCAAAAAAGGTATTTATCACGACATAACCCTAAGCGACCGGCGGTTATCACGTCTGGTAAAAGCCTGCCGGGATATTCCGGGCAAGGAATTATTTCAATACTTCGATGCAGAGGGCAATCGCCATCCAATCGACTCAGGTATGGTGAACGACTATCTGCACGAAACGATGGGCGACGACTTCTCGGCGAAGGACTTTCGAACTTGGGCGGGTACTGTAAACGCTTTTCGACTGCTGGCCGAGCTGGCTCCCTGTAAAACCGAAAAGGACCGGAAGAAAAACGTGAATACAATACTGGACGAAGTATCTCAAAAATTAGGGAATACCCGAACCGTCTGCCGAAAACACTATGTACACCCCCAGATTCTGGAGGCCTACGAATGTCAGGACTTAACCCCGTATATAAAACAAAAGGCCCGTTTTAAGCAAACGGACCCGCACGGGATGGGTGGTGCCGAAAAGTTATTGCTGAAGTTTCTGAAGGACCAAACCAAGTCGCATTAAACATTGACGCGCAGGAAACTCTACTTATAATTTTGTAGAACAATCAACAAAAGTGGGGAAATCGCTCCACAGCAATAAAAAAAAGTGTCGGCTGATTTACATCAGTCGACACTTCTCGAATAGTATGGGATGGAAAAACTTTTAGTTTCTACCGTCTATTTTATCACCTGCCCTGTTGATTTTATTACCTGCTTTGTCGAAGGCGTCATCAATTTCATGGCCGGCCTGCTTAAAGCCACTTTTCACGTTCTGCCAGGCATCGGCAGTGGCATTTTTAGCCTTGTCCATATCGTCGTCCAGTTCTTTCCGCTGCTCTTCCAGCCTGGCTTTCTGACGCTCTGTTTCAGCTTTTGCTTTGTCACTTTGCTTGTCAGCTTTTGCCTGCAATTCGTCTATTTTAGCATCCAGCTTATCTTTTTGTACTTTCATTTTCTCTACGGCGTCATCGCGTTCCCGCTTAAAATCATCAGCCATTTCGCCCGTTTTGGCATCAACTTTATTGGCTGCGTCATTGGCATCAGCAGACATAGCATCCCCTGTATTTTCGACAGCATCCTCAGTACGTGATTCTTTCTTTCCATCGGAACTACAGGCCTGCAGTAAAGCTAGCGATGCTACAAGTAGCAACGTACCAGCAACATGTTTGATACGGGTCATTAACAATAGGGACTTCTTCATAGTAAGTATTGTGTAGTTTGATTTACAAAACCAGGTTCGCAAAGGCCATGCCAGAAAAAGTAGTTCGCAGGTGCTCGCACGTAATCACTTACTAAGTTGGCCCTATTATGAAATTGCCGGAAAATGAAGTAATAAGTGAGCGATGCAGTATGCACCCAAGACCAAATGGCAAACGTCGGGCTAATCCCCTGGATTCAAGAAAACCCCCTTCATGCTGAAGTATCAGGCTCCTCAGTAGCTAATTGTGAAGCCAATATGTTTTGTACTCAAATATTTAAGGCTCCATTAAACAACTAATTTTGATTTTATACGGTTGACTATTTGTAGGACGGGTAGTTTGATATGAATTGATGACAGTTTAATCCAAAAACACTCCTCTTAAAAACCATAACCTGTTTATAGCAAACAGGTTATTCGTACGTAAACCAATAAAGAATGGAGACATTTAGTAAAAAAGAAAAAGAAAAAGCAAGACAGAAAAAGAGAAAAGACAAAGAGGAAAAAAGGGAAGAACGCAAATCGACTGCGCAGAAAGGGCAGGCACTCGATTTGATGATGGCTTACGTGGATGAAAATGGAAATATTACCTCCACACCACCTGATCCCCGAAAAAAGCGGATTATTGATCAGGAAGATATTCAGATTGGTGTATCCAGACAAGAAGCGGTCGAAGCGCAGGATGCCGTTCGCCAGGGAATCGTGACATTTTTCAATGCTTCTAAAGGATACGGGTTTATCCGCGACCTGCAAACGCAGGAAAGTATATTTGTGCACATGAACGGTTTAATTGATGCAGTAGGCGAACAGGACAAAGTAACCTTCGAAGTCACAAGGACCCCAAAGGGGCTAAACGCCGTTGATGTAAAAAAGGTCGTTTAGCGTAAGCGAATCAGCTGCAAGACGTATCCTACCAGCTACGGCTGGAAATTAACAGTAACAACGATGGTTAATCCTCGTTGTCCAGTAAAGCCAGGTGCCAACGCGGACACCAGCTCCATCAATACCATCTATATTATGAGTAAGCCGATTTACACCTCCATCCCCCCCACCACCGACAACGTTTACTGGATGCTCAAATTCTCGGACGGGAAAACCAGTATTTACGTCCCACGGGATAGAGAGCTTGATCGAAAACTCAAGATTAAATTTCAGGCCGAAGTAGCTGCCCGCACATCGCCAAAGCGCAAAAAGTAACGGCGATTATTTCCATCTGTCTCTGAAAGGCAACTGAAACGACAGGCTCCGTCAATGGGGATTGCTCACGAAGTGCTGCCTTTTCGTTTATACAAGGCTTTTTTTTCCTCCCCTCTGGCATAATACCGAATCTACGACATACATTACTCGACTAATGTGCCTTTCGACAAATAGTGCGTTACTGTACGGCCTGTCTGCCATCTGATTAAATGGCGGGTCAGGCTGTCCGTTTTTTTGTACCCCTCCCATCGTGTATGGGCATTGCACGGACTCCGTATCTATTGGGGCTTCCCTGCCCAAATCAATCCGTAATCCATCTGAGTAGCTACCGTGTCCAGGGTATTTAGTAACCCCATTTGGGCAAACCAGTTTCGGTACTCCGAACGGCTGTAAGCGCGTCCTTTTGTCACACAAAAAAGCTGAGCCGAGTAATCCGTAACGGCCAGTGGTCCATCGAGCGTATCGTTTAGGAATGCATCGTGTACCCATAGTTTACCACCCGGACGAAGGGCATTGGCAAACCGCCTGGCCAATACAATACAGGTGGGCGTGGGCCAGTCGTGGAAGAGGCTCGCGGCCAGGAGTATGTCCGTTTCCGGAAGCGTATCCGTCAGCATATCGCTGGGCAAAAAGGTAACACGTCTTTTCACTGTTTCGGCGCCCTCTCTTCCACTTTCACTAAATTCATCCAGTAATTCAGCGGCTACGGCAAGTACGGCCGGGCGGTCGAACACGGTGGCCGTGGCGGCAGGATTTCGAAGTAGCCATTCGTACGTGTAGTAGCCCGTACCACCAGCAACATCGAGCAGATGGCCGTTGCTCTCCGGTAGCGCAGCCGCCACCAGAGGAGCCAGGTGCCGGGCGCGACCTGCCAGACCCAGGGTTAGCGTACGGGCCAGTTGCGGGTCATCCATCGGCGAAGGAATACTTCCCTCTTTCACGAATGAAACGCCCTTATGTGTATCAAGTGGTCCATCGTTTCGGAGTAGCGAGGCCATGTCGATTACCCCCGGATCATCCTTCTCCAAACCCGTGTACCCCGTCAGGTTAGGAACATGCTTTGCGCTGACAAATTGCCCCAATTCCGTAATATATAGCCGACCGGCTGCGTCATAAGCTAGCAATCCCATAGCACACAAAGCCGGGAAGAGTACCATAGCTGGTCGCTCATTCAGGTGGAGCCGGTGACGAAGTTCAGATAACGAGAGAGGAGCTGCGCTCAACTCCTCAAAAACAGGAATGTGATGAATCGCGGCCAGCAGCAATCGGGAGCCAAACATGGCACGCTGATAGCGGGTAATAGGGGCCGGATCGGGCGGTACAGACAAAGACATGGCAAGGAAGCTATAAACAAGTTTAGGAGAGCAAAGGTAATGATTGCCAGTACTTCCGTAAGTGAGTATGGTTTGGCAGGCGACGAGTAGGGAGTTTTCGGGAGATAAAAACTGAGTAGTCAGGGTAGTGTATGTGGCTTTTTGCTTTACTAAACCCGATTCTGACCTAATGACTGGTTCCGCTATTACGGCACTCTCTCAACATTTTGCCTCCTTAAGGGTAGGCGTTATTGGCGATTTTGCCCTTGATTTATACTTCGATATACAGACTCGCACCGGTGAGTATTCGCTTGAAACAGGCCGGGAAGTTTTCTGGGGAAGCCAGCCCCATGCCTCACTGGGAGCCGCCGGAAACGTCGTGCAGAACCTGCATGCGCTGGGCGTGGTACACTGTTGGGCTATAGGATGCATTGGAGATGATCTGTTCGGGCGCGAAATGGTGCATCAGTTTGATTCACTGGGGGTGAACACCAAACACATGTTACTCGACAATCAGTGGAATACCTGCCTGTATACCAAACCAAACCGTCAGCAACAGGAATTGAACCGGATTGATTTTGGCACCGCTAATGTCCTCACTGATCAACTTTTTAGCAAGCTCATGGCGGGTTTGGAGCAATGCATGCCTAACCTTGATGTACTGATTATCAACCAGCAATTTTCAAACCCTTTGCTCACTGCCAAGCGGGTAGCCGTACTGAATGCGTTGATAGCCCGGTTTCCCAGAGTTCGGGTCGTAGCAGATATGCGCAACGTTGGGAGGCACATTCGAGGTGCCACGTTAAAAGTAAATACCGCCGAACTAGCTTATTTTTTAGGCATTGACTTACCCGAAAATCCTGATTTGAACTGGTGTGTGGAGAAGGGAATCGCTTTCCGAAAACAGACGAACGTTCCCTTACTGATTACCCGCGGGCAGGCCGGTATTTTATACATGGATGAGACCGGAACGGAGTCAATCGACGGGCTGACTCTACGGGGTGAACTGGACACCGTTGGGGCTGGCGACACCGTTGTAGCTTCCTGGGCTGCCTGCATGGGAGCCGGGGCCACCCCTAAACAGGGACTAAAAATAGCCAATCTGGCCGCTGGCGTTACCGTGCAGAAACTTGGACAAACCGGTACGGCGAGTCTGACAGAAATTCTTACCCTTCATGATGAATACCAATCCCATGCGTAACGAACTGCTTACCCGTTGGCGGCAGGAGTGGCACCAGCATCTGACCCACGAATTATTACCCTTCTGGACTTCCCGCACGGCCGACTATAAATACGGCGGCTTTATTACACACTTCAACCAGTTTGGTGAGGATTCGGGCGAGGACGAAAAATCGCTCATTGCCCAGACTCGTTCCATTTACACTTACGCGTCGGCGCACCGGGCAGGCTATGGCAACGGTGAACTGGCTAAACTGGCAAAGCACGGAGTGGATTACCTGCTAACTCATATGTGGGACCACGAAAACGGTGGATTTTATTGGATGACAAATCGGAAAGGCGACGTTATGAATGACCAGAAAATAGTATACGGTCAGAGTTTCGCCATCTACTGCCTGAGTGAATATACGCTGGCCACGGGCGATACGCGTGGTATTGACTATGCCGGGAAGGTGTTTGACCTATTACAGAAGTACGCGTCAGATGCCTGTTATGACGGGTATTTCGAGATGTTTTATCGAGACTGGATACTAAAAGAGCCGGGTGCGGGTGGGGGTGACCGCAAGACGCTCGACGCACACATGCACCTGATGGAAGCGTATACAACCCTGTACGAATGTACCCGGCAACCCATCCATCGCCGGAAGTTGCTGGAAATAATTGAACTACTGGTTCATAAAATTATGCACCCGGTTTACGGCACCGGCATTCCACAATTCTGGGCCGACTGGGGGGTAGCTCCGCAAATTAAGTTCGATATTGTCTGGGGATGGGATCGGTTTACTGAAGATGGGAGCAAACAATCGGCGGAAGATAATACCAGCTATGGCCATAATGCCGAGTTTGCCTGGTTACTGCTGCACGCGCTCGATGTGCTGGAAATATCACACGAAACCTACAGAGACCAACTCCTTAAATCCTTTTCGCACGCGGTCGACTACGGCGTTGACTGGACCTATGGAGGTATTTTTGTGGAAGGTTCGCACAGTGGCGAGGTGTATGACCGCGAAAAGGAATTCTGGCAGCAGGCCGAAGTGCTGATTGGTTTTCTGGATGCCTGGCGAATTTTTGGGGATGAAAAATACGGGAAAGCCTACGAAAATGTCCACCGGTTTGTGATGGACAACATGATTAACCATTCAGTGGGGGAATGGTGGCCGTTAATGACCCGGCAGGGTATACCCATCTGGACGCACATGAGCCATTCCTGGAAAATAAACTACCACACCGTACGCTCGGTTATTCAGTCAATTAAACGGATTGATCAACTATTAGCCATTGAGTAGCGTGAGGAGTACGTTTTATTTGTCGGAAACAATGGACCGCGAAAACCAAGCCTGCCCGCTGCTTTCAGACCACCCCTAGCACCTCATATGTCAGTTTGTTGAACGAAACAACCTCTCCAACTTTCCGCCCGGCCAATGCTACGGCAATAGGTGAGCCAGACGATACGGCAAAATAAGCAGCGTCATCAAGCAACAGCTTACCCGCGCCAATGCTGATAAAATATACTCCTCGATTGGTTGTAAGGATACTTCCCGGCTGAGCGAATTCATAGGTTTTATCAATCATAACCTGCTGCAGGTCGCGCTCTAGTTGCAGAGCACCCGCTAGGAGTTGAGCATTGCGGTCGCGTTCGAGTTGAGCCATAGCACGGCCGGTTTCGTACTTATCGCCCGCACTGCTTTTCGATTCGGAGTTTGCCGCTTCCTGTGCGGCTTCCATTGCCTGCCGGGCCGTATCAATCCGTTGCTGTACGTATTGCTGGCAAAGGCTAAGAAGGGCAGCTTTAGTACTCTGAACTAGTTCGTGCACGTTATAGATTTCCTTTTTTCATCTCTTTGACCGCAAAATCGGCAGCCCGTGCGGTAAGCGCCATAAAGGTAATGGATGGGTTTTGTGAACCAGTGGAAGTCATAGCAGCCCCGTCAGTAACGAACACATTTTTCACGCTATGAAGCTGATTGTGCGCGTTGAGCAGCGAAGTCTTCGGGTCGCGACCCATGCGTACACCCCCCATTTCGTGGATATCGAGACCGGGATTTCGATGATCATCATAAGGCTTGATATTTTTACAACCCGATTTGTCCAGCATGTCGGAACCCTGCTCCAGGAAGTCTTTCATCACCTTCAGATCGTTATCCGTATAGTCGATGTTCGTAACCAGTTGCGGAATCCCCCAGGGGTCTTTCTGGTCAGTACTCAATCGAACGTGGTTTTCATAACGTGGAACGGTTTCGGCCTGCATCATCATAAACACATGCCAAGGGCCGGGGTCACTCAGTTTATCCTTAAAATCAGCCCCGAAACCAGCCTGTGCGTTGCCGCGTTGCCAGCCCCCACGAGCCGCACTGAAAGCAACCATATATCCCCGCTGAAAATCCATCTCCTGCTTCCGAACATTCCTAAAATTAGGCATAAACGCCGTGGTGGGCCTCCGACCGTAGTAGTATCCATCTTCGTAACCTTCATAATCGGCCACAATATTACCCCGGTAGTTGTGAAAGGCGACGTAACGGCCAAGCAACCCGTTATCATTACCCAGTCCGTTCGGGAATCGTTTTGACGTAGAATTGAGTAGAACAAGGTTAGTATTCAGACAGGCGGCATTCACAAAAATGATCCGTGCGTAGTACTCCGTCATTTGCTTCGTGTGGGTATCGATCACCCGAACGCCGGTAGCCTTGCCGGACGCGGCCCCGGTTCTGCCCTCATCATAAATAATGGAATGCACTACCGAATCAGGCCGCAGGGTCAGTTTACCCGTTTTGGCAGCCCAGGGAATAGTGGATGAGTTACTGCTGAAATACCCACCGTACGGGCAACCCCGGTAGCACAAATGCCGAGCCTGACACTGTGCCCGTCCCTGATCGTAGTGAATTTGTTTGGGTTCGGTCAAGTGAGCGCACCGACCGATAATCACATTCCGGTCATTATAGCTTTCGGCTACCCGCTTCTGAATATGCTTCTCCACGCAGTTCAACTCCCACGGTTTCAAAAACTCACCATCGGGCAGGGTTTCCAAGCCATCTTTATTGCCACTGATACCCACGAATTTTTCTACGTAGCTATACCAGGGCGCCACGTCTTCGTAACGAATGGGCCAGTCGACAGCGGCTCCGTCGCGGGCGTTGGCTTCGAAATCAAATTTACTCCATCGCTGCGTTTGCCGCGCCCAAATTAGCGACTTACCACCTACCTGATACCCCCGAATCCAGTCGAACGGCTTTTCCTGTACGTACGGGTGCTCGGCATCTTTCACGAAGAACTGCTGGGTTGCTTCATCCAGGGCGTAGCACTTGGTCGCAATCGGATTAGCCTGATCGAACGCTTCGGGCATCCGGTTACGATGTGGAAACTCCCAGGGGTTCTGCGTAGCCGTTGGGTAATCGACAATATGCCGGACATCACGCCCGCGCTCCAGCACAAGCGTACGCAAGCCTTTACCGCACAATTCTTTAGCCGCCCATCCTCCACTAATACCAGAGCCAATGACGATGGCGTCGTAGGTGTTGGCCGCCTTAGCGTCGCCTGTAATGTTCATAAGCGTTTGTTCTTTCACTATAAACATAACCAATGATTTATAGTGCTCAAAATCCCAGTTTGACACAATGGTAGAGAAACCATCAGTTCATATTGATTTTTAACAGCCAACCGTATCTTTATATCTGTTCAGAAACATAATTCGGAACGGCTTTTTTTATGGAATCAACGATTAGTTCTTCGCTCCCTGTTCCCCTGCATCCGGGATTGCCCCTGGTGGGTAATACTTTCGGGTTTCTGCGCGATTCACTGGGTACGTTATTAACGGCACAGCGTCAGGGGGAACGCCTGGTCCATTTTCGCATTGGCGGCAGGCATCAGTACCTGGTTTTTCAGCCGGAAGACGCCAAATATATCTTACAGGAAAATAATCGAAATTATGGCCGGTCACCCGCTTTTGAGGTGCTGAAGATTTTTCTGGGAAATGGCCTGCTCACCAGCGAAGGTGATTTCTGGCGACGCCAACGGCGGCTGGCCCAACCCGCCTTTCACCGGCAAAAGCTGGCCGCTCTGGCACAGACGATGATTGACGAAACGGTAAGCTGGATTGATGAACTGAAACACCTTAACCGACAACAGCCCGTTGATATCTCGCAGGCGTTCATGGATGTGACCATGCGAATTGTCTGTAAAACCCTGTTTGGTTCTGACGTTGTTGGTAAACTGGATGGGCTATCGTCGGCATTGGACACGCTTAACTACATGGCGAATGATCGGCTACTGTCTGTTATTCGATTTCCTTTAAACTGGCCGACCCCGGCTAATGTACGCTTTCGGCAGGCAGGGTCGCAGGTTGATTCCTTTATTTATGGTGTCATCAACCAACGTCGGCGGCAGGCAGACGATAGTGATGATTTACTTGGTATGCTGCTGGCGGCTGAAGATGAGGAAACGGGCGAGCGCATGTCTGATCAGCAACTCCGTGACGAATGCGTGACACTGTTTGCGGCCGGTCATGAAACAACATCAGTGTCTATGGCCTGGACACTTTATTTATTGAGTCAGAATCCAGCAGTATTGGCAAAGCTCAAGAATGAAAGCAGAACGGTACTGGGCGATGTTACTAGCCCGTCGCCCAGTGCGTTTCGGTCACTTACCTACACCATGCAGGTCATTCAGGAATCCATGCGATTATATCCACCCGCCTGGATCATGAGTCGTCTGGCGTTGCAGAATGACCACCTTGGGCCTTACACCATTCCGGCGGGTGGTACGGCACTCATTGCTCCCTACTTACTCCACCGCGATCCCGTTAACTGGCCTGACCCCGAACGGTTTGACCCGGACCGATTTGTACTAAACGGCCCAAGAGACCAGCTTCACTCCTACGCTTATCTGCCCTTTGGCGGTGGCCCTCGTTTGTGCATCGGCAACCAGTTTGCCCTGATGGAGATGCAGATTTTACTGGCACTGGTAGTCCGGGAATTCGATATCCAACCATTAGTTAATCAGCGCATTACCACGCAACCGCTGATTACGTTACGGCCAAAACAACCGGTTCGGATGACATTGCGTTAACTTTGAAATTAGATTATAAAAAGAATTTTCGCGATTACCCAACCCTACTCTATTTAGAAAGACAACGTTATCAGCACCTTATCTTATTTAGTACAGTAATCGGTGACAGACCGACTTGCACCTTTCGTAGAGCGCCTTGACTTTGTGGTTCATAAAGCCAAACTTAGGCAGTCCATTGATGTTCTTCGTATCAATTCACTTAAAACGCGACACAATGAGACTACAAATGCACGCCGTTAAGTTCACGGCAGATCAAAGCCTGTTAGATTTTATCCAGGCTAAGCTTGACAAGTTAGACACATTCCACGACCGAATTATTAGTGGAGAGGTGTTTCTAAAATTAGAAGGCGCCGACTCCAACAAGGTCAAAGACAAAGTAGTTGAAGTTAGACTATTATTGCCCGGTAAAGAGTTATTCGTCAAAGAACAAGACAAAAGCTTCGAATGCGCAACGGATCGAATAATGGACGTTTTGAAAGACAAACTCGTTCGGTTCAAACAGAAGCGCAACCACATATCCAGTCCAGCTATTACAGAAGCTACATCACAGGTGGATGTAGAGGACGAGGTTTACGAATCGGACGAGTTATAGAGGAATTTAATGAATCTTAATAATAGCGAAAGCCACTCCAAATGGAGTGGCTTTCTGCTTTTTCAGCAATAATATAGACTAAATCTATTATCGTTTTACAGGCTAAAAGCAGCTTTTATTTTGTCAACAAAATCCAGCTTCTCCCAGGTGAACAGTTCAACTTCCAACTCAATCGTCTGACCATTTGAACCGAAGGTCTTCTTTACTACTTCGTTTTTGCGCCCCATGTGGCCATAGGCAGCCGTCTCCGAATAGATAGGGTTACGAAGTTTGAGCCGCTGCTCGATAGCATAAGGGCGCATATCGAAAATTTCAGCCACTTTTTCGGCAATGACACCATCGTGCATATCCACCTTGGAGGTGCCGTAGGTATTTACGTATAATCCACAAGGTTTTGCAACACCAATAGCGTAGGACACCTGTACCAGCACCTGATCACATAGACCGGCGGCTACCAGATTTTTGGCAATGTGCCGCGTCGCATAAGCCGCCGACCGGTCTACTTTAGAGGGGTCTTTACCCGAAAAAGCACCACCACCGTGCGCACCTCTACCGCCATACGTATCCACAATGATTTTCCGCCCCGTTAGACCAGTATCGCCGTGCGGTCCGCCGATGACGAACTTGCCGGTTGGATTGATATGATACGTGATGTCACCGTCGAAAAGACCATGCAAATTAGCCTTTTGAGCAGCTTTGACACGGGGAATCACAATGTTAATAATGTCTTCAGTAATTTTTGCCCGCATAGCTTTCTCGTCAGCAAAGTCGTCGTGCTGAGTCGATACAACGATTGTATCGATGCGGATAGGCTGGTCGTCGTCTGAGTATTCAATCGTTACCTGCGATTTGGCATCAGGCCGCAGATACGGCATCAACTCGATTTCGTTGTTACGGATATTCGACATCTCCCGCAGAATAGCGTGAGCCAAATCAAGCGGCAACGGCATGTAATTGTCGGTTTCATTGGTAGCGTATCCGAACATCATACCCTGGTCACCGGCACCCTGAGCATTGGCTTTCGACTCGAAATCATCTTTAACGCTTTCCCGGTCAACCCCTTGGTTGATGTCGGCCGACTGGTCATGCAGGGCCGAGAAAATACCACACGAGTTAGCCTCGAACATGTATTCACTCTTGGTATAGCCTATTTTGCGGATTACGTCACGCGTAATTTTCTGAACGTCCAGGTATGTATCGGTTTTAATCTCGCCAGCCAGCACAACCTGGCCCGTTGTAACGAGTGTTTCGCAGGCCACCTTGCTGGAAGGATCAAATGCCAGAAAGTTATCAATTAATGCGTCGGAGATTTGATCAGCGACTTTGTCGGGATGTCCCTCGGAAACAGACTCGGAAGTGAAAAGATAAGGCATTTCGCTTTGCGTATAGCTTGATTTTAAACCGCAAAGCTACGAGTTTATGAGCAAGGGTCAAGTAACGAATTGACACCTTATTTGCTAACCGAATAATTTACGGCGCATCACATCAAAAAATGCGACAATAAATGGCCATTTGGGCATGGTGGAAAACAGCCGGAGTTCCTCAACAAAACGCGTGTCTTCATCTAAAAAGGCGAAAACACGGCCTGGATTTCTTGTGTACACTCTGGTAAAAATATCATCGGCAGGGTGGCGATGATTTTCCAGTACGTTCAGAAAAATACTATCGTACAGCAGAAACCGACGTTTTAACCAAGGCACAGGCCGGTACGGTTTGCCGGTAGCAGCTAAATTCTGGACAATACGCTGCAAATACCGTTGGGTACGCTGAAACGTATAACCCGTTGATGGCTTGGTAAAACCGCCCGACGTACCAATTCGGACGATGTGCCGGGAGGGGTTCTCCAGAGTTGGCTCATCCGACATCGGGATAATTCCATACTCGGTATCATAAATACGATAACTACCCGCATCAAGAAACCGGTCGATGTACTGGCGCAATTCGGTTTCGTATTCAGCATCGCTCAGGAGTTTGTCATTAAAGAGCGTAAACTCAACTAAAGCCGCTTTTTCATCGAATGGCAGCACATACAAAAAACGGCAGTCACCGTGTTGCTCAATCCGAAAATCCATGATTTCGGGTTGAGCCGGGTTGAAACAGGGCTTTTCTGTGGTAATAAACCAGCCTTTAAAATGTTGGAGCAGATTGTGGTTTTCGGGTTTGTTCATTTGGAGTGAAAATGTGCTATCAAACACATAATCAGCCATGTATGGCTCCTCCGCAGCGATCACAAAAGCCCCCTGTGGTGTGTCTTTAATTCGTTCGATACTCGCTTGTTTTTGCTCGATGTTCGGATACTTGGCCAGTTCTGCTTTCACAAAGTCGTAGAAGTCGATACCGCGCAGCATTTTGTACTGATACGGGCCCATACCCAACTGCCCGGCGTATGTGGTGCCATGAAAGCTAACATCGTTCCAGGTTTTATACAGTATGGACTCAAACGGACTGGGCGTACGCTCCCAAAAACACCAGGTCCGATCGTTGCGGTCCTTTGGCTCCCGGTCCAGAATAAGAATACTACGATTGCGCAACGATGACTGGCTTATGTAGTAAGCCAGACTTAAGCCTGCCATGCCCCCTCCGGCAATGATGAAGTCGTATTTTTTCATGCAGTAAAGAAAAAGTCCGGACTCCTGGTCCGGACTATCTTCTTTAAATAACAGATTTAAATAACAGAAATGTTTACTCGTTCTTAAATACGTGTATCATACGTTCACGTGCTTCTCAGCGTGGTAACTCGACCTTACCAGGGGTCCCGATTCCACATACTTCAATCCGCGTTTCAGCCCTTCTTCTTTATATAGGGCAAATGTTTCGGGGTGAATCCATTCAATGACTTCGTGGTGCATCTTAGTCGGTTGCAGGTACTGACCCAGGGTAAGAATATCGAGTCCGTTACTGACCAAGTCGTCCATCGCCTTAAACACTTCCTCCGCCGTTTCGCCCAAGCCAAGCATAATCCCCGACTTTGTCCGCTGACCGTACTCTTTGGTTCGGCGAGTCTGCTCCAGGCTCCGTTCGTAGCGGGCTTGTGGGCGTACACGACGATACAGCCGCTCCACGGTTTCCATGTTGTGCGAAACAACCTCCTGCCCGGCCGAAATCATTCGTTCCAAGGCTTCCCAGTTTCCCTTTGTGTCAGGAATAAGGGTTTCGATGGTTGTAGTGGGTGATGCTTCTTTAATCAGCCGGACGGTTTGGTACCAGATTTCGGCGCCCCGGTCTTTTAGTTCATCCCGATTGACCGACGTAATAACAGCGTGTTTGACCTTCATCAGCACAATGGCCTCAGCCACGCGCCGGGGTTCATCGGTATCGTATTCGCTTGGCCGTCCGGTAGCCACCGCACAGAACGTGCAGCTCCGAGTACAAACATTGCCCAGAATCATGAATGTAGCGGTACCGGCGCCCCAGCATTCGCCCATATTTGGACAGTTGCCGCTCTCGCAAATCGTATGCAGCTTGTGCTCATCAACCAGTTTACGGACTTTGGCGTATTCTGGTCCAATGGGCAATTTTACGCGCAACCAGTCAGGGCGTTTTCTTCGTATAGGACCCGCATCGATGGAGGTACGGCTCTCCGGTATGCGGCTTTCCAACCGGCTCTTTTGGTCCTGAGAGGGTATTATGGGTAATTCAATCATAGCTCCTCAATCCTTTTCAGCAAAATTCGTTTTTCGCCCGTAAAGTTCAGGAAATGGTCAAAGAGTTAGCCAGTCAATGAACTAGTCTGAAACTTGCGTCAGCTATTGACTAACGACCCGGCAGGCTAACTGACTAACTGAATTATTTCTTGCTTCCGAAAAATAAGGTGATGTAAGCAGAGGTGAAGAAACTTCGGTTCCCGTCTGAGCGGTTACCATTAGGAGTGTTATTGGGAATAATAACAATTTTATTCGGAAATGCTTCGGCCAGAAAACCCACTTCTACCCCGGTCGTATTGGCTCTGAAAGCACTGAGTTCAAAACTTAATGCCGCTTTTACGTTTAGCCCGACGGTTAGCTTGGACTCACTCAGGCCCTGGAAGAACCCACCCGCCCCGGTAATTACCTCGCCCGTAGTAGTGGTAGACCCATTCAACTGTGAAACTGGCACATTCCGGGTCGTGTTGCCGGAGGTTACTTCTACATAGTAGGGCTTAATGATACCCAGCGAAGGTCCGGCAGCCAAAATTCCACTAACGGCAACGCCTTCATCACTGTTTCGCTGGAACAACCGTACCTCCCGACCGTATTGTGGGCGGAGAACAAACAAATAATTTTCTTTACCATCAATGTAGCGTGACCCGATATTATTAAGGGATGATTGAATTTCTTTGGGGTGCTTCACATTCACCAGTTCAATGCTGAGGTAACTATACTGGGGCATTCCCAAGAGTGTACCTGGTAACAGCTTCGATTTTCGAAAAGAGAATCCGCCAACAATGCCTGAATTCGTATTTGTCATCAAGCCGAATGTGGTCACTGTTGGGTAATTATCATCCTCGCCATCATTGTTTTGCGCATTGGAAATCTGCCCTGACAATAACAGGTAACCTATCGTAAGTCCAAGTAATCTGTATAGTGTTCGCATTGCTGTAAAATCCTGAATTAAAGCTACTCAATTTTAACATTATTCACAAAATCCACTCGCACAATTAGTGTAACTACCCCATTATTCATATGTTTGAACCCAATTAAAT
>JBBSTD010000130.1:0-15549 GCA_038236215.1 Cytophagales bacterium
TATATCTTTTGTTTGATGGAAATAAAGTCTTTTTTAGAAGCTTTACTTCGTCACCATCGATTTTAGCAGTCATCATTACCTCACCTTTTGGAAGTAAAAATATTGGATACGCTTTCATTGGTATTTATTTTTACTACCGTATTTACTAACCAAGGCGTTTGTTGTGTCGCAAACCAACCCGAACCGAAAGTTTAAAGCAGCTTAATGAAGTGTTTCTCATGTTGGGCAAAGCCCATACGAAAAGCTCATAACCTGCCGAACTGGGCATTCAATCTCCTGAAAATCAGTCTGACATAAAGTTATGAACTTCCCGTACGAGCCGGGCGGCTTGTCGACCGATGCCCGCAAACAAGTACTTTTTTTTAACCTATTGTGTCCACCCAACATATACATGTACGCAAAGTCGAGGAACTACTTTCGGTTGATTGTCAATTGCTTTTAGTTCCGTACTTCACCTATTTCTCTTTCGTGTGGCTACGTTGAAACAAATGAATATCTTGCCCCTGAAACTTCCAAACTATTGTTCAGCGAAATGAGTAAGCGGTATATACAACTGTCTGTTCAGCGTGTTTGGGACGTCGATGGCTACCCAAGTTATCTCTTCGATGAAAAAGGGGCGTTTTACCGGCTTAACACTCGTGGCGAAGTGATACCGCTAAAACGTACGGTTAAACGCTACACTCAGGGCTACACCCTCAAAAGCCGTTTCTACAGCCTTTCCCAACTCCGCCCAATGCTCCGCCGACACAGCCTCAATGCCTATCCAATGAGTATTTAATCTCGTTGTTCCGGTATGGGGTTAGGTGAGCAGAATAACCGGTTATCCAAATACTTAACCAGGCATTATATGGCCCGGTAGAGAATACGGCCCGTGGTTTGGTGGAAGGCCCGCTCTCACTTTACTTTGACCGGATGCTTCCGGAAGAATTCGTCGGCATTGATGCCCAGAAAGGGGAGGGAGGGGTGCTGGCCACCGAGTGTTTTTTGTAGAATCCGGTCGGCAATGTCCAGGCCGTTGGCCGAATTGGTGAAATAGATCACCGCATCCTTCCGGGCTTGATTCGCCATCACAAAGCATTTGAAGGAACCGTTATCCCCCCAGTGCCAGAACCAGGTAGCGTCCGGCAGTTGCTCCAGACCAAAACCCAGCCCCCAATACAGGTTGGTTGATAACGTATCGCCCGAAAAGCGGGTTGGCAGTTTGCTGGCGGGCGTTAGCATTTGAGCAACAGTACCAGGTTTAAGCCCCGTTGGGATAAGGATAGCCTGAATAAAACGGGCGTAATCCTCGGCAGTTGTGTGCAGAGAGTAGGCCATGTTTGCCTGCCCCGGTTGATACTTCTGTTCCGGCTCTCCGGCTTCATTGTGTGGCATGGCTACGTGGGTGTTGAACCCGGATTGCCAGACGAAGCTGCTATTTGCCATGCCCAGGGGCTTCAGTACCCGTTCGTTCATCAATTCGTTGATGGGCTGGCCGGTAATCTTCTCCACTACTTTTTGCAGATATACATATCCCTCACCCGAGTATCCGAAGCGTTCGCCGGGGGAGTAGGCCATGGCAAGCTGGGGTGATTTCCGGTTTTTGCGCCAGTTGGGGAATCCGGACTGGTGGCTCAGCACCAGACGAGCCGTAATGTTCTGATACCGTGCATCGGCCGCTGCATCCGGATAGGGCAGGTATTCATACAGGGGCTTGTCCAGGTCAAGTAAACCCTGCTCCACCAGTTGCAGCACCGCATAGGCAAATACGGGCTTGCTGAGCGAGGCCGCTTCAAAAATAGTGGTGGGTGTTACGCGCTGGGTAGAGTTGGCTTTGGTCAGGCCATAACCCTGGCTGTACACGACCTTATTATTTCGCATAAGAACGATGGACAGTCCCGGTACGTTGGCACTGTCCATCAGTTGGGTAATAAACTGATCAAACTGAGCGGGCTGGCGTTCGGGCTGGATGGGCTGCGCCCGCAGGACCCCAACGAGCCCAACGGCTAAAAGCAGCAGCAAAAGATTGGCGCATAGCCACGAAAGTACGTTCATGGATGGGAGCGAAAGGCAAGAGGAAGTTGGTAAAAGGCAGGGCAATGATTCTAGCTTAATGACGTAAAAAGTAGCGCACGTTGTACTATCGGTTTTAGTTTATAAATACACGTTTCAGACTGTCGCCCTGGCATTACATACAGCGGCATTGTTCGTTTACGCTGCCCGATCCAATTTTATTTGGGCATCCGTTTGGCGTACCAGGTCATCTGCCCGCGGTGGTTGGCGTAGTGCTCCGTAACGTGAAACCACTTGCAGTAATTGTTCCAGTTCCAGTCTTTGGTTTCGCCCGACAGTAGCCAGGCATCGTCCCGTTTCTTCATTTCTGCTTTGGTAACCGCCCGCACCTCATTGAAGGCATCTTTATAATAACTCAGCGGGTTCCCTTTTAACTGCGTTCGGGCACTTTCTTCCAGCTTCATCGGGACTTCCCATTTGGCTTTGTTGCTGGCCGAAAAATCCTGAAGGTCATGGAAGGTAAGATCCTGATAAATCACCTCGGTTGCTGCCAGGTGCAACATCAGTGACCCAATGGTGTTGGAATCTTTGTCGTGCAGGTAATCCAGTTGCTCAACGGTTAGCTTTTGGTTGTACTGAATCACACTATCACTTACCCAATCCAGCATGGAGATCAGCGTTCCTATCTGTGGGGTAAAGCCTGCCTGAGGGCCAATATGGTTGATGTTTTCGCCATCCGTCGCTGATTTGGCCAGGCCCGGCTGTGGCACCAATAACGAACCGGCTCCGATGCCATACAAGGCCAGATTGCTAACGAATTGCCGTCGATTGACTGTGTTGTCTTCCATGGTTGTTTTTTTGGTAGGTGAAAAATGGATTGATATCGGAAGGGAAGTGGGGGCTTCACTTTGGCTGGTTACCGCCTGAGAAGGGTCGATGGGTGATGCAAAGCCACCCTGCAAAGAAAGGAATTAGTCTGAATTACACACCCCTTTTTTTACCCATCGGTTTGAGTCTGTGTTAAAACGAATAGGTAACCTGCGTTTGCAGGCTTAGTTCAAACGATTTGTTGTACGTCAGGGCATCGCCAAACTGCCCGAGCTTATAACTCCACACGGGTTGTGCCATCAGCGTGTACCGATCCGTTAGCTTATACTGGAGTCCGGCCCCCAGTAGCCCGTGGAAAATGGGGGTGCTCGTCGTTGTCAGACGCAGGTTCTGAGTTGGGTCGGCGCCCCGCGTTACAACGACCCGCGAACTGGTCGGAAAGTCGATGAAGAAGCCGAGGGTGAAACAGGGCGACAGACGCTGCCGGGATGGTGCGTAATTCAGCAGCAACGGCAGACGAACGACCCGGCTGCTGAGGGTAACGGTGCCCTCACCCGCTGTGGCCTGGCGGGCCTGCCGGATACTTAACTGCTGGTACCAGATACCGGCCGATACCGACCAGCCAGGGGCATAGGTGTACAGCAGGGATGCTCCCGCCGAGTAGCCCCCTGCCCATCGTACGCCATTAACATACACCGGTTCCACCACCTGGCCGTCGCTTTCGGGATAAAAAAAGCGGTAGCTATAGTAGATACGGGAAAGCGTTGGCGAAACCGGGGCCGAGAGTGACAGCTTTTGCTGCCCCCGACTGAGGGTACTAGTAAAAACGGCAAGAGCAACGAGAAGGGGCAACGTCCTGTGCATAACGAAACGGGCATTTCGAGACGGCAAGTTACGCGCCCAACCGAATAGCCCGTTAACTTCGGGCAAAATTACCAATCAATCAGTCCCTCCGGCCTATGCTTTCTTTAAGTCTCAGCGTGGTGTTATCCGTGCTGCTGCTCCTGAACTTCCGCCTGTTCCCGCGCTATAACATCAATACCTTTCAGGCCATCGTGTTCAACTATCCGGTCTGTTTTCTGACGGGACTGCTGCTGTTGCCCGCCGGTCAATCGTTCTCCCTCGATTTGTCCCAAACCTGGACCTGGCTGGCCCTGGGGCTGGGCGTAGGCTTTATCCTGACGTTCATGCTGTCGGGGGCGTCCACGCAGCGCATGGGCATAACCGTCACGTCGCTGGCTAACAACCTCTCGCTGGTGATTCCGGTCTGCTTCAGCCTGTTTGTTTTTCAGGCGGGCAGTGCCGCATCCGGTTTCGATTCGCTCAACTACCTGGGGCTGGTGCTGGCTATCGTCGCCGTGGTGCTAAGTACCTATAAAACGGAGCCACCCGCAGCCGATGCCGTCCAGACCCCCACTCGCCGACTGGGGCCTGCTGTACTGTTACCCATTGGCGTCTTTTTACTTTACGGAGCCACCAACACCATGATTAACTACATGAATCTGCACTACATCCCCGCCGATAAAACCATTCAGGTAACCCTGACCATGGTGTTGGGAGCTGTAGTAGCGGGGCTGGTTATGCTGGCAGTTCGGTTGATGCAGGGAAAAGAGAAACTTGACCTCCGTAGTCTGATTGGGGCCGTTACGCTGGGCGTACCCAATTTTCTGAGCTTTTATACGCTGTTGCTGGCCTTGTCGGCTTTTGCCGGAAACGGGGCGTTCGTGTATCCGCTTTATAACATTGGTGTTATTCTGCTGGCGGCACTGCTGGCGGCACTGTTTTTCCGGGAGCGTCTCTCCACCGCCAACAAAGTCGGTCTGGTACTGGCGGTCGTGGCTATTGGGTTGATTTCGTGGCAGGAACTGGCGAAACGCTAAGTAGACACTGAATATCGGTGGATATGTAACCGCTCTTTAAAAAGACAGATGAAGCTATTGGATACATTTTGTATAACCACCGGAAACGTTAATTTTGGACATACAGCAGTTAATTGATAATTGAACGGTTACTTACTGTCTCGTTACGTATGCTCTACACCTGCTTCCTGATTGGAGATGGTACCCTGTTAATTGAGTGCGCGACAATTCTGAGTGAAAAGGGATTTCGGGTTAAAGGCGTTATTAGTCATGACCCTCAGGTACGGAGTTATTGCGAGAAAGCCGGATTTCGTTCCATGGATCTATCGCCTGATCTGGCTACCATTTTAGCCAAAGAACCCTTCGATTTTCTGTTCAGTATCGTTAATAGTTACATTATTCCGGCAGAAATTCTGCGACTCCCCCTACGGAGTACTATCAATTACCACGATGGGCCACTGCCCGCGTATGCAGGAGTTCATGCTACCTTCTGGGCGATCGTAAACGACGAAAAAACACACGGCACTACCTGGCATCTGGTCGACGAGGGTATTGATACGGGGGCGATTCTCAACCAAACTGTCTTTCCGATTGACCCCGAAGAGACCTCTATCAGCCTGAACATTAAGTGTTACTCGGCGGCTATAGAAGCCTTTAGGGTATTGACCGATGAACTGCTAACGGATACACGGGCAAGCCTGCCTCAACCCACAGCTAACCGATCCTATTATGGCCGAAAAAAACGACCCGACCGGCTGATAAATTGGGCACAGTCAGCCCTCGATACGGCGCGGCTGCATCGGGCACTGGATTTTGGGTTTTATCATAACCCCTTCGGATCTTTAAAAATCTGGGTTGCCAATCGTTTTGTGCTGGTAAAGCAGGTAACGGCTACCGTAACGCCTTCCCGGCAACCACCCGGAACCATCGAAGCCATGTTGACGGATAAGTGGCTGGTGGCAACCGCTGATTTTCTGCTGGCTATCGGGGGCTTTCAGACACTGGACGGAGAACCCATTTCGTTCCCTTTATTTTGCGAACAGACCGGACTAACCGAAGGTCAGGTGCTGACTCAGCCCGGCGCGTCACTAGCTGAGGCCATTACACAAGCGGACGCTCAGTGTTTTCGGCACCAAGCCTATTGGGTCGATAAACTCGTTCAGTTTCAGCCAACGACTCTGCCCTGGGCTGCGGCATCGGGAACCGTTACGGAGAAAGCCAGCAGCGTTGAGCGGATCGCTGTTCACTTAAATCCAACGCTGGAAGCCGCCTGGAAAGCTGAAAATGGACCTACTGAGCGCATGACTCCAGTGCTAACGGCTCTACTGATCACTCTAGCCCGTCTGACGAATAAACCGACTGTCAGTGTGGGGTATCAAACGGTCCAAAGCATACAACTGGCAACCGATACCGCCGGATTGATGGCGAACTGCCTGCCTTTTTTCATCGACTTTGACTGGGAATCGGGGTTTAGTGAGGCCATCGAGCGGGTACGGCAGGAACGGGCGATGCTGGAAGAATACCGGACATTTGCCTGGGAAAGTTTCGTGAGCCAGCCGGTTCTGCGTCCTGTGGCTCCTGAATTCAGGCAACATGGCTTTCCTATTATTATTGATCGGAGTGGCCAGGCTGGTAATCGTGTAGTGGCTGGAAAAGAGTTGAGGATAATCGTAGCGGACGGTGGTGGAAGCCAGATTGTTTTTGACCCAACTATCTGGTCGTCGCACTGGGTGGCTGAGTTAGTGAGCCGGTGGATGCTCTTGCTGGAAAACGCCGTTGCCCAACCCCTGCTGCTGAAAGCGATACCCTTACTAACACCGGAAGAACAGCACCGGATACTGGTTGACTGGAATGCTACAACAACGCCTTATCCGCGCGAGCATATGGTTCATCAACTGGTCGAAGAGCAGGTTCGGCAACGACCAACGGCCGAAGCGCTCCGTTGCCGAGACCTTACCCTGACCTACGGGCAACTCAACCAGCAAGCCAATCAGTTAGCGGGGTGGTTGACCGACCAGGGTGTGGTGCCGGAAACCCTGGTCGGGATTTGTCTGGAACGTTCTCCGGAACTGATTGTCAGTTTGCTGGCCATTCTGAAAGCCGGGGGCGCGTATGTCCCCCTCGATCCGGCTTATCCGGCCATCCGGCTGAGTGAATTAGTCGGGCAAACGGGAGTTACCTTCATCATTACGCAACGAAAGTGGCGGGATCGCCTGCCATCCGGGCAAACTTATATCGTGCTCGATGAAGACGAAACGCACATCGCCCGGCAGCCTGTCCAGAACCTGACTATTCCTATGCAGGCGGAGCAGCTGGCCTACGTTCTATTTACGTCGGGTTCTACCGGGCGACCCAAGGGAGTGGCCATTCCGCACCGGAGCGTTGTACGAACCGTACGAAATGACACCTTTATGCGGTTGGACGAAAGAGTACGTATGCTGATTATTTCGCCCCTGTCTTTTGACGCATCTACGGTGGAGATATGGGGCGCTTTGGTCAACGGCGGATGCACTGTCATTCTTGCCGAAAATCCCCCATCCCTGGAAACGATCAAACAAACGATTCAAACCCATTCGGTCAATACCGCTTTTTTTACGACCTCGCTCTTCAATGTGCTGGTCGACAGTGATATTAGTGAACTAACAACGCTTATGCAGGTGTCCTTCGGTGGGGAATCCGCTTCACCGGAACACGCCCGACGGGCCAGGCGGCAGTTACCTGATTGCCAGTTGAATAATGGCTACGGCCCAACGGAAAGTACTACGTTTGGTACTTTTTATCTGGTGTCGGCCAATGAGTGGGGAACCGGGCCGGTACCGATTGGGCGACCACTCAACAATACCCAGATATACATCGTTGATTCATTTCTGAACCCCATGCCGGTGGGTATTCCGGGCGAACTGCTCATCGGGGGCGATGGACTGGCGCGGGAATACCTCGGTCAGCCGGAGTTAACCAGCCAGAAATTTATTCCGGACCCGTTCAGCGGCCGGCCCGGTAGTCGTCTGTACCGCACCGGTGATCAGGCACTGTACCGGGCCGACGGAACGATACTATTTCTGGGACGGCAGGACGATCAGGTTAAAATACGCGGGTTTCGGATTGAACCGGGCGAGATTGAGCAGGCCCTCTGCCAGCATCCCACTGTGGGGGCAGCTCTCGTACTGGCCGTGGGCGAAACCAGCACCACAAAACGATTGGTCGCCTACGTCGTGCCTAAACCGGGCGAAACCATTGAGCCGAAAACGCTGCGGAATTTTCTAAAAACCAGTTTGCCGGATCACCTGATTCCCAACGCCCTGGTGCCGCTCGATGCCATGCCCTTAGCCACCATGGGTAAGGTAGATAAAAGCCGACTGCCACCGGCGTTTCCTAATAGCCAGCTAAACCAGAGCGATACGCTAACCCCGACGGAAGTGGCTATGAAACCACTATGGGCCGCCGTGCTCAACCAGTCTGAATTAAGTGCGGGCGACCACTTTTTTGAACTGGGTGGGAGTTCGTTGATGGCTATTCAGTTGATTACCCACATTTTTCGCCAGTTTGGGTTGCACCTGAGTATGAACGATGTATTCAACCATCCGACCTTGCGTCAGTTGAGCGCGCATGTCGATCAGGCACCCCGGTCATCCGTTTTGCCCATGAGCGCGTTCGGTCTGTCAACGGTTATCCGGTCCGATGCCCATCGTCCGCTGTCGCTGGCTCAGCGCCGGTTGTGGATCTTTGAGCAGCTTCACGCATCACTGGGTGTTTATAATGTGCCGGTTGTTCTGCGGCTTCAGGGCGATCTGGACCAGTTGGCACTCCAACAGAGTTTGACTGAAATAAGTCGTCGTCACGAAATCCTGCGGGCCACGTTTGGTCATAGCAACGGGGTTCCCTTTCAGCAAATAGGGCCGTCGATTTTGTGGTCGATTTCCGTACATGACTTCGTGCAGGACACCCGCCAAACGCTAACCAAGTGGCTTACCGCTGAAGCCTACCGCCCGTTCAATTTAACCAAAGGCCCGTTGGTCAGGGTCAGCCTGGCCCGGCAGGAGAAGCAATCCTGGCTATTGGTGCTGGTGTTTCACCACATAATCTATGATGGCTGGTCGACTAACGTGCTGGCTACTGAACTCGGCAGCCTGTACGCATCGTTTCGGCAAAATCGCCCCGTTTCGTTGCAACCATTACTCAGTCAATACACGGATTGTGCCCAGTGGCAAATCGACCATCTCCGACCCGAAACCTTGCAGCGGGAACGGATTTACTGGAAAAATCACCTGGCAAACGTTCCACCCCTGTTACCCCTGCCGACGGATAAACCCCACCCGGCTACCCAGTCATTTGCCGGAGCGGACTACGCATTCAGTATACCGCAGCCACTTTATCAGCAACTTCGGTCGGGCGAACTGGATGCAGGCACCACGACGTTTTTGCGGTTGCTGACTGTCTTTGCCGTTTGGCTCCAGCAAACGGCAAAGACTAATGATGTGGTTATCGGTTTTCCTGTCGCCGGACGCAGTCGCCCGGAATTTACCCCGCTGATTGGTTTTTTTGTCAATACCCTCGTGTTGCGGGTTGATGTTACGGGTACTATAACCTTCCAGCAACTGCTGAAAAAGGTACGACAGTTGGTACTGGATGCGTACGATAACCAGTCACTTTCGTTTGAGCAGGTTGTAGAAGAAGTCAGGCCACCCCGCACCCTGGCCTATTCGCCCTTAGTACAGGTTGCCTTTGATTTTCAGGAAGATACGGCAGGGCAATGGCTACTGGATGAACTATCGGTTGAAGAGGTCTATTTCGAGCAGCACATGGCTAAGTTCGATCTCAGCCTCTCCTGCCGCGAAACCTCGGAAGGGATAGAGGCTACCCTCAATTACCGGACTGATCTGCTCTACGAATCGACGGTGGCGCAGATGGCCCGGACCTTCCTGGCGGTACTGGAACAACTCGTTAACCAGCCCGACCAACCCATTGCGAATCTGTTCGGGCCTAACCCGGTTCCGGTCTCTATTGAGTCCTGTATTGCATCCAGTTATATAAATACGGATGCTATGCCTGAGCAAACGCTGAAATTGCCTCAACCTGGTTTCGATCATACACTGGCGGGTGTTTTCCAGTTGATCTGGAGCCGCCTGCTGGAAATTCCTACCATTGGGTGGGATGACGATTTCTTTGAACTGGGCGGAAACTCCCTATTGGTCGTTCAGATGACGGCCGTTATTCAGGAGCAGACGGCCTATTCGTTGCCGGTCACGAGCGTTTTTGCCAACCCAACCATCCGGACGCTGACAACGTATCTTAAAACGACGCAGCCCGACGTTCGCTGGCAATCACTGGTGCCCGTTAACCCGGTAAAACAACAGGCAGACCGGCGGGCTATGTACCTGGTTCACCCCCTGTCGGGCGATGTGAGTTATGTGTATCAGCTGGCTGCCCATTTAGGCAACGAGCAACCGATTTATGGCCTGCGGGCGGTTGGCCTGGATAGCATTACCGCACCCCTGACCACTCTGGAAGAAATAGCGGCTTATTATGTTCAGTTAATCACAGCGCATCAACCGGATGGTCCGCTGTCGCTGGGAGGCTATTCGCTGGGGGGCGTTATTGCATTTGAAATGGCCCGGCAGTTGACTCATATCGGACGGGAGGTGGATGTAGTCATGCTGATTGATGCCTACCCAATTAATCCGAACGCAAACAACCATACGCAGTTTCCCATTCGCCAGCTACTGCGGCATTATTACTATTACTGGCGTTCGCTACCTAAACAGCCGGCTATTATCTGGTCAGTTCTGCGGCAGAAACTGCCTTGGGTCAGTCAGTATCTGTTTGGGCGATTAGCACAGGCTGTAAATAAAAAGGATGTTTCTGGTGCTGGGGTACTTACGGCAGCCAGTGTTGCCGAGCCGGAGAGCCAGTTGATCAAATCGTTCCGGCAGGCGTACAGTCAATACACCTTTAAGCCCTACGACGGGAAAGTCGTTTTCCTGCGGGTAGCAAAAGATGATCCGATTGCGCACAGACTAAACAAAGTTGATTTTGGCTGGGGCCGCTACGCCCGGAAGGGAGTTGAAATTCATCAATTGATTGGCCATCACGAAACAATATTCAGCCAGCCAATCCTGGTTGAACAGATGGCTATGATCATTCAACCCTATCTTAATCTGACATCCGTTTCAGAAAGTAAAAAGCCGGACAACATGGCTTACCAGACAAGCCGGTAAACTCATTCATCTGCCAGTCGATCAATACGAACTTGCCGGAAGTAATGACCGGATTGGTTTCTAACTTATGTGACCCATACGCTATGCGGGAAATTGTAGTTGTCGCTCTGGTATTGAGTGGATTGAGTGTATCGTTTCTGAAGCATCCATTGGAGCCGCCCACTCCCGCTCAGCCTAATATCCTCTGGATTACCTGTGAGGATATGTCCTATCACCTGAGCTGTTTTGGTGATAAAGAAGTAAAAACGCCTAACCTCGACCAACTGGCTGCCGAAGGGGTTCGCTACTCGCACGTGTACTCCACGGCGGGGGTGTGCGCCCCCAGCAGGTCGTCCATCATTACGGGCATGTACCAAAATTCCATCGGTACCATGCACATGCGCACCCTTCAGGGCGATCCGTATCCGCATAAGTCATCGCCCATGAAGTCGTACTCCGCCGTACTGCCGGAGCCGGTGCGCTGCTTCCCGGAGTTTTTGCGGAAGGCGGGGTACTACTGCACCAACAACAGCAAAGAAGACTACCAGTTCGTGCCGCCCGTAACGGTTTGGGATGAGAGCAACCCGAAGGCGCACTGGCGGAAACGACCTAAGGCCGACAGTCCTTTCTTCTCCATCGTTAATCTGTTGATCACGCATGAGTCGCAGGTGTGGATGCGGGAGAAAGAGCCGCTGTTGGTAAAACCGGAAGACGTAATTGTACCCGTTTACTATCCGGACACCAAGACCGTCCGGCACGATATTGCCCGCAACCTGTCGAATGTGATGCGGATGGATTCCATCGTGGGGACAATCATCAATCAACTCAAAGACGACGGCCTGTACGACAACACCATTATTTTCTTCTATTCCGATCATGGTGACGGACTACCGTTTGTAAAGCGGGAAGTGTACGACCGGGGTTTGCGGGTGCCGATGATTGTTCGGATTCCGGAGAAATTCAGGGTTAAGTGTAGCCGACTCGCCGGGAACGTGGAAGATCGGCTCGTTAGCTTTGTGGACCTGGCCCCAACGGTGCTCTCGCTGGCTGGCGTGCCGATACCGGCCTACATTCAGGGTCAGGCATTTCTGGGTGAGCAGGAAGCGCCAGCTAACAGGGAGTATATTTTCGCGGGTCGGGATCGGATGGATACCGAAATGGACCGGGTGCGTACCGTGGGCGATGGTCGCTATAAATACTACCGAAATTTCATGCCCGAAAAACCGTATTACCAAAACATCGGCTACCGGCTAAGCATCCCCATGATGACCGAAATGCTACAACTACGCGATGCCGGTAAACTGAACGCAACGCAGATGCGGTGGTTCCGAAAAACCAAACCCGCCGAAGAACTCTGCGATACGCGGATCGACCCCAACGAGTTCAGGAACCTGGTGAATACTCCCGGCTATAAGCCCAAGCTACAGGAGCTACGCAGCCAGATGGATGCCTGGCTGGAACGGGTGGGCGACAAGGCCGCTATTCCCGAAGCCGATATGGTTAGGCAGATGTGGAATGGCGGGACTGAACCTCCCATAACGGCGGACCCTGAGCTTACCAAGAAAGGCAATACGGTAGCTATCCGCTGTGCTACGCCGGGAGCATCCGTTGGCTACATTCTAAAACACGAACATGAAGCGGCAACCCGCTGGCAGGTGTACGGGGGCGAAACCCTGACGCTAAAGCCCGGCGACTCCTTACGGGTAATTGCCCAGCGAATTGGCTACCAGCCCAGCCATGAAGTAACCGCTGATCAATAATCAGCGAATAACTTAAGGATTGAAATAAGCACTGAAAATAAATCCGTTTCAGTAACTGAACGGGCTTTTTCGCTTCATTAGGGAGTGAAAACTAAAGATTCTTCCTAAATCGCAATTAGTTATGACATTTAAATTTATAGGTGGTGCCCTGTTGGGATTAGCTGCCCTGAGTGCCTGTTGGCTGGTTATGCCGGGGTACACGACCAAAGAAGCTGAAATGCCCCCGCCCACGAAGCCCAACATTATTTTTATTTTTTCGGACGACCACACCTCCCAGGCCATCAGCGCCTACGGGAGTAAACTGGCCAAAACCCCCAACATCGACCGGATTGCCAACGAAGGGGCGATTTTGCACACCAACATCGTTACCAATTCCATCTGTGGCCCGAGCCGGGCTACGCTGCTGACCGGGCAGTTCAGCCACGTAAATGGTTACAAATTGAATGAAAAGGTATTTGATGTCCGGCAGTCGGTGTTTCCCGAAGAGATGCAAAAGAATGGCTACCAGACGGCCTGGATCGGTAAACTGCATCTGGGCGACTTACCAAAAGGGTTCGATTACATGAATGTGCTACCGGGGCACGGTCATTATTATAATTCCAATTTCGTCAACTCGAAGAAAGATACGGTTCAGTATCCGGGCTACGTGACCAATGTGATTACCAAACTGTCGCTGGATTGGCTTAAAGAGCGCGATGCATCAAAACCGTTCTTTCTGGTGGTAGGGCACAAAGCTACGCACCGGGAGTGGCTGCCGGATCTGCCGGACCTGGGTGCGTATGATAACAGGACTTTCCCCATTCCCCCAACCTTCTACGATAACTACGAAGGGCGTTTGGCGGCTCAGGATCAGGACATGACCATCGATAAAACCATGCGTCTGAAGGAAGACCTGAAAGTGCATGTGGATTACGATAAGGCCGGTTCATACAATCGTTTAACACCCGAACAGAAGAAGGTGTTTTACGATTATTACGAGAATAAGGTCAGCAAGGAATTTGATGCTAAAAAGCTGACGGGTAAAGCACTGGTTGAGTGGAAATATCAGCGGTACCTGAAAGATTACCTGTCGGTGGCCAATTCACTAGACCGGAATATTGGTGAGTTACTCGATTATCTGGACAAGTCGGGATTGGCCAAAAACACCGTTGTCGTGTATGCTTCCGACCAGGGCTTTTACCTGGGCGAACATGGCTGGTTCGACAAGCGATGGATTTACGAAGAGTCACTGAAAACACCCTTCGTGGTCCGCTATCCAGGCGTCATAAAGCCCCATACGCAAATCAATCAGCTGATTTCCAACATCGACTGGGCACCTACGCTGCTCAACATGACCGGCACATCCATTCCATCCTATATTCAGGGCGAATCGTTCCTGCCACTGCTGAAGGGCGAGAAAATACCCTGGCGGAAGGAAGCGTATTATCATTACTACGAGTTTCCACAACCGCACCACGTGTACCCCCATTTTGGTATCAGAACAGAGCAGTACACGCTGGCCCGGTTTTATGGGCCGAAGGATTTCTGGGAACTGTACGACATTAAAAAAGACCCGCACAACATGCACAATCTGTACGGTCAGAAGGGGTACGAAGCCATTACAGCCGATCTGAAAACCAGATTGACAAACCAGATTCAACAGTATAAAGATGATGAAGCCCTCAAAATTCTGGAGAGCAAGCCGTAATATGTCCCCGTTGCTGTATGTCGGTATAGGACTGGCTGCATTAGTGGGTTGCCAATCCACCAATCAATCGTCCGACGCGCAAACATCGACTGCTATTGCTGACCCGGTTCGGAAAATCGCAGCCTCGTCTGCCGACACCACGGGCATGGTTTGGATACCGGGTGGTCCTTTTCTGATGGGGGCCGACGAGTTTCCGGACTCAAGACCGGTTCATTCTGTTTCGGTAACGGGGTTCTGGATGGATGAGCACGAAGTTACCAACGCCGAGTTTGCCCAGTTTGTAGCTGCCACAGGCTATAAAACCGTTGCGGAGCAAGCCCCGAACCCGGCTGATTTTCCGGGGGTTCCGGCGGAGCAACTGGTGCCGGGGTCGGCGGTTTTTGCGCCAACTGCCCAGCAGGTATCACTCGATAATCCGCTGCAATGGTGGGCCTACGTCAAAGGGGCCGACTGGCAGCATCCCAACGGCCCGGAGAGCAGCATAAAAGGGCATGAAAATGAACCCGCCATTCACGTTAGCTTCACCGATGCTGCGGCCTACGCAAAATGGGCTGGGAAACGCCTGCCGACCGAAGCGGAATGGGAGTTTGCAGCCCGGGGCGGCAAAGAAAATCAGACGTATTACTGGGGAAACGAACTAAAGCCCGGTGGTAAATGGATTGCCAACATCTACCAGGGCCATTTTCCGGATAAGAACACTAGTGAAGACGGGTTTAGCGGTATCGCTCCCGTTAAATCATTCGCGCCCAACCCATATGGTCTGTACGATATGGACGGCAACGTATGGGAATGGTGCCAGGACTTTTACCGCCCGGATTATTACACAAAACTAGTCACTAATGACCCACAGGGGCCTGCCGACAGCTATGACCCGGATGAGCCGGGAGCCGTGAAGCGGGTGCAGCGGGGTGGTTCGTTTCTGTGCAGCGACGGCTATTGCATTCGCTACAAAGCGGGTAGCCGGGGCAAGGGCGAAGTAAGCAGCGGCAGCAATAATCTGGGCTTTCGCTGCGTGCGGGACAGGTAAAATACAGTCACTCCCTTTCGTCAGAGGGCGACCGCGACGGCGGACCGTTTAATTCGCCCGCTGACGGAAGGGAGTGACTGGCACCCGCCCGAATTTCCACTAAAATTTCCTACCTTTGTGGCTCAATCTGAACAGCAAATCACACAATGGTATCGGTACAAAACGTCTCTCTCCGCTATGGAAAGCGGGTACTTTTTGATGA
>JBBSTD010000131.1:0-15451 GCA_038236215.1 Cytophagales bacterium
GAAGCATCACCCGTTACCGAGATTTGTTTTACGCCCGGAACCCCGTTTTTCGCCCGCGTCAGCCTGACTTATTTCTGGTAGCAGACGCGTAAAAACAGGATAGGGGTAGGCCGGGCTTAGTAGGATGAACAGTCGATGAACTTTAGTGCGTAAACACTCGATTTATGCTACATATGGTTCGGCAGGCAAAGGCTCATCCGGAAAGTATTGCCATCATCTCCGACGGACAGTCCTATACCTATACCCAATTGCTGGAGCAGTCTGACCATTTTGCGCAACGATTGTTAAACGGCCGGGGCGACCTGATGGAAGCACGAGTTGCGTTTATTGTTACGCCCGGTTTCGATTACGTTCGGACGCAGTGGGGTATCTGGCGGGCGGGTGGAGTTGCCGTGCCGCTCTGTCTAACCTATCCGCCCGCTTCGCTCGACTACGTTATGTCGGATACCGGGGCCGATATTATCGTGGCTTCGGCCCGTTATGCAACCATCGTCAAGCCCCTGGCCGAAGCTCATCAGATTCGGTTTATCGAACTGGAATCAATAGAAGAATATATGTCCGTACCCCTACCCGACCTGATGCCGGAGCGGAAGGCTATGATCCTGTATACCAGCGGCACTACAAGTTTACCCAAAGGCGTGGTGACCACCCATGCCAACCTCGATGCCCAGATAATCTCGCTCGTGACGGCCTGGGAATGGCAACCCGCTGACCATATTCTGTGCGTACTTCCGCTACACCATGTGCATGGCATCGTGAACGTGATTGGATGCGCGTTATGGGCGGGTGCCTGCTGTGAGTTCCTGCCCGAATTTTCGGCGGCTGGGGTATTTGCGGCTTTTCAGCGGGGAAACATCAATCTGTTCATGGCCGTGCCAACCATTTATTTTAAGCTGATTGCCTATTGGGAAAGTCTGCCCACACCGGAGCAGGAAGCCCTGACGGCTGTTATGAAAACGTTTCGGCTGATGGTATCCGGTTCGGCCGCGTTGCCCGTTACGGTGATGGAAAAATGGGGACGGGTGAGCGGTCAGGTATTGCTCGAACGGTACGGCATGACCGAAATCGGGATGGCTATCAGCAACCCCTACCACAGTAAACGCGTTCCCGGCCACATCGGACAACCGCTGGCGGGGGTGAGCATTCGGCTGGTCGATGATTCCGAAAAGCCCGTTATCGATGGGCAGCCGGGCGAAATTCAGGTGAAAGGGCCAACGGTATTTCATGAGTACTGGCAACGCCCTCAGGCCATGGCCGACGCCTTTACCGATGACGGCTGGTTCCGCACCGGCGACGTAGCGGTGGTCGATGACGGAAGCTATAAAATCCTGGGCCGCAGTTCCATCGATATCATCAAATCGGGCGGGTACAAGTTATCGGCGCTGGAAATTGAAGAGGTGTTACGCACCCACCCCGCCGTTGACGATTGTGGTGTAATTGCCTTGCCCGATGAGGAATGGGGCGAAACGGTAGCCGCTGTTTTGGTAGCACTGCAACCCATTGATCTGGCCGAACTGAATCAGTGGATTCGTACGCAGTTGCCGCCGTATAAGGTGCCCCGGCAGTACCGGGTGGTGGCCGAACTACCCCGCAACGCAATGGGTAAAGTGACTAAAAATGACCTCAAACAACTTTTCTGATCAATGGATTTTCTAACCGCCTTCCCGTACTGGGCCATTCTGGTCATTATGATTGTCAATGCCATTGCTGTGCAGTTTATGAAAATAGACGTGCAGGATGACGAAAAGGAAAAAGAACCCACCAAATGAACTACCTCGCTACTCATTCCACCGTGTTGCTGTGCATGGTGGTTTATCTGGGCCTGATTATCACGCTCGGCTGGTACCTGCAACGCCAGTCAGCCAAAACCGTTGGGGAGTACTACCTCGCCAACCGCCGGATACCGGGCTGGGTAGTGTCGCTGGCTTTCTTCTCTACATTTATCAGCACCAACACCTACATTGGGCAGGCGGGTGAATCGTTCCGGTACGGGCTGTCATGGACGTGGGTGGGGCTATTCTGGGCCATTTTCTGCGTGGTATCCTGGATGATTCTGGGGCCCCGAATGCGGAATCAAAGCATCCGACTCAAGTCGTTTACGGTGCCCGACTATTTTCAGCTTCGGTACCAGAGTCCGCTTTCCCGGAGTATCCGGGTACTGTCGGCCTTCATTATTCTGTTTGCTACTGTCTGGTACATGACGGGTATTGCCAAGGGCATCGCCCACCTGCTACAGTCAGTTCTCGACGTGCCCTATATGTACGGCGCGGGTTTTATGCTGTTTTTCACCTGCTTCTACACCATTTTGGGGGGCATGTACGGCATCATGTGGACAGACGCCGTGCAGGGTATCCTGATGTTTGCCGTCGCGCTCCTGATGCTGGCTATTCCGTTTATGTACGTGGGTGGGTACGATGTGCTGATGGCCAAGATTGCCTACGTCGATCACGTGTCCAAAAAAGGAACGCCCATTGGCAGCGGGCTGGTTAGCTTCGGGCAGTTGACCTCGTTTCTGTACATCGCCGGTATTGGGCTGTCGGTGGGCATGAAACAGATTTCGGAACCCAAGCTGCTCATTCGTTTCTATACCGTAAAAGACCGAAAAGGGATGAAGTTCGCCATGACCTGGACCCCCATTTTTATGGGCGTATCGCTGGTGTGCGTTATGGGGCTGGGTGCCCTGGTCCACGCGATGGTAACGACGGAAGAAGCCGCTTATTTGGTCAACAATACCGATGAGGTAGTGGGCTTCATGCTGAAAAAATTCAACAGTCCGCTTGTCAGTGGTATTTGCCTGATGGGTCTTTTTGCGGCTGGCATGGCGGCCCTGGCATCGGTGACACTGGTGGTGGGTACTACACTGGTAAAAGACATCTGGAACGTATGGCGGCCCATGCCCGTTGAGCACATCATTCCCCGGACTAAACTGGTGATGTTTCTGTACTGCGTTCTCGTATACTACTTTACATTATTCCCCCCGGCGGGCGTGGTGGAGTTGTCGGCCTTCGCGGGTTCGGTGTACGTAGCCAGTTTTTTACCTACTATTTTCGGGGGGCTGTATTTTCGCTGGGGTACTGATTTGGGGTCGATAGCGTCGATGATGACGGGGATTGTGGTCAACATCATCTGGCGGTTTGGGGTACGGCCCAACTACGAATCAATGGCCGATGTACACGAGGTTTTTCCCGCGTTTATTGCTTCGTTTGTGGTCTACGTCATTGCCAGCTACCTAACTGCCAGTCGCAAACCGAATGATGAACACCTAAGCGTCGTGTTTGGAACGGAGCAGCTTGCCAGTCAGTCAACTAGCTGACGAACCTGTCTATTCAGGCAATTTTCCGTTTAGAATACTTTTGTAAACTGTTGACAAAAGATCTTGGTAGTGAGTTCGTTATAGGCATATCATGCACCATAACAAGTTGTCCAATGCGTCACTTACCCCTACTTCTTTGCCTCTTTTGTACCTGTATTTTTCTGCCGGTAATTCCAGCCTCATCACAAAGTCAGCCTTCCAGCCAGGAGCCGACGTATGAAGTGTTGGTGTATGAGGACGGAGTACCCATCAATCCTGAAATAGGCATCTCCAATTTGTCTAAGTCGATACAATTAAAAGTAGTACTAACGGACAATAGCGTCGACAAATACCCGTATTTAAAGCCTTCTGTAATCGCCAAAAATTTGATTGCAAACCATATTCGAAACGGTAAACGGATAAAGCTATATCCAGGTGATCCATCATTGAACTTTGTACTACTGGGAGTTCTTCAGGCTGGCGACCGGATTGTGATTGAGTTAGATAATTTACGTGTAGAGACCAAGGATGGCATGACCCGGAAATTGACTCGCAAATTGTTTTTAGCACTTCCCGTCTATGCGGAAAAGTAGCTATGGGCAGTTGTACGAAACGTGAAGTAATGCTCAGCTTAAGTATCACCATTGGCAAGATACTTAATGCATAATTTACCCCGGCCAAACCATTCATCAATCTATTGATAGAGGCCTTTCTCCTTGCTGGTGCCGTTTTGTTGCGAATCCTTTCCAACGCCACCGGAAACGTTTTCCAGAAAAAACTCACGGCCAGTAGGAATCACCCTCTGCTGGTCAATTTTCTTACGTACCTGCTTCTGGCCGTAGTCTGCTTTCCTGTTTTGATTAGCATAAACTGGCGGGCATTGCCAGATTCATTCTGGTATTACTCGGTTCTTGGCGGCATATTGGGTGCTCTGGGTAACGGTTTTCTGGTTAGAGCGCTCCAAAAAGGGGATCTGTCGGTACTGGCCCCCATCAATTCGTACAAGTCAGTTGTCAGTATTATCATCGGTATCTTCCTGCTGGGAGAAATGCCCAATGGGTGGGGCGCGTTGGGTATTATTCTGATTATTTACGGCAGCTACCGGGTATTAAACACCACCGAAGAACGGTTTTCGTGGGCATTGCTGAAGAAACCCGAAATCCAGTTTCGCCTGTGGGCTATGATCCTAACGGCGGTGGAAGCGGTATTTGGTAAAAAAGTAATACTGGCCTCGTCAACAACCATTGCTTTTGTTAGCTGGTGCTGGTTCGGGGCTGTTTTCTCCGGGCTTATTCTGTTTTATTATCGGCTGAATATAAAAAGTGAACTGAACAAAATCACTCAACCAGAACTTACCCAATATGCCTTTCTCGTTGCCTGTGTAGGCACCATGCAGTTTATGACCAATTACGTTTTCGACCGTATGCCCGTTGGTTATGCGTTGTCATTGTTCCAGCTCTCGGCCATTGTCAGCGTGTTTTTTGGATACCGGCTGTTCAATGAGCGCGCCATTCGGCAAAAGTTAATTGGCTCGGCTATTATGATTGTCGGCTCAATTATGATTATCCTGCTTAAAAATGGCTGATTGAAAAAACAGCACTGTACGATTCTATCAGTCAACCCTTTCTGAAAAAAAGAATGAACTGTACTTGATTTGGCTCAGTTTTCCATAATTTTGAGATTGGCTGATTTCGTCCGCGCCCCCTGTTTGATTAGTAGCATATGAAGAGTAATCTACCCAACCCAGTGGAAAGTAACCGAATCGATGCGTTAAAAAGTTACGGTATTCTGGACTCACTGCCCGAACAGGACTACGACGATATTACCAAACTCGCTTCCGAAATCTGTCAGACGCCTATCTCACTCATAAGCCTTATCGATGAAACCAGGCAGTGGTTCAAATCCAACCACGGCCTGCCCATTCGGGAAACACCCCGCGAGCTGGCGTTCTGTGCACATGCCATCATCAACCCAAACGAAACGATGGTGGTTACGGATTCGAGAGACGATGAGCGATTTAGCCAAAACCCGCTGGTAACGGGTGATCCAAATGTTGTTTTTTATGCGGGTGTCCCGCTGGTGGATTCGGATGGGTTCGCCCTGGGTTCCCTCTGCGTCATCGATCATACCGCCCGCCAGTTGTCCCCAAGTCAGCTGGCAGCATTGAAGACCCTGGCCAGGCAGGTTGTGCATATGCTGGAACTAAGAAAAACCAATGCAGCCCTGAAAGAAAGTGAGGCCCGTTACCGGACCCTGTCGGTTGACCTGGAGCAACAGGTACAACAGCGGACGAAGGAGTTGCTCACGGCTAATGACGACTTACTGGAAGCCAATAATTTACTGACACGCTCGAACGATAACCTCCAGAAGTTTGCCTACGTAGCCTCGCACGATTTGCAGGAGCCGTTACGAAAAATTCAGGCCTTTGGCGATCTATTGAAAAATGAGTTGGCGTCAGCTTCCAGCGAAGGGCTGGATTATCTGAATCGGATGCAGAGTGCCGCCGGCCGCATGTCGATCCTGATTCGGGACCTGCTCAACTATTCGCGGATATCCAACCGGCTGGATACGGGTAAAGCACTGTCGCTGAATGACGTTGTGGAGGAGATACTGATCGATTTAGACCTGACCATTGCCGAGACCGGAGCCATCATGAGCGTCGGTGCATTGCCAACCATTACCGGGGAGGCCTCCCAGTTGAATCAACTCTTCCTAAATCTGATTAGTAACGCCCTTAAATTTCGCCGGGTGGATACCGTTCCCCACATTCAAATCACTGCCCGAACGGTAAAAGCGGCCGACTTAGCCACTACGGTAAAACCGGCACGATTTGCCGATATGTACCACCAGGTCGACGTTATTGACAACGGTATTGGCTTTGAGGAAAAATACCTGACCCGTATTTTCGAAGTTTTCCAGCGACTCCATAATCGTAGCACCTTTGCGGGTACGGGCATTGGCCTGGCCATCTGCGAAAAGGTCGTTACCAACCACGGCGGGGCTATTACGGCAGCGAGCCAGCCTAATCATGGGTCGGTCTTTAGTATATTTCTTCCGGCATAGACTGCTTCGTGCCGTCATGATAAATACATCCAGTATATGCCTGGTGGTCCCCTGCTCCAACAACGTTAATTGCTTGTTAACTACCAGCAGAACTGGCTGCATCCGACGTGTTTTCGAGAAATAATCATCAGGGTACTATCGGTTTTGACGGTTCACTGACGTAAGATGGAATGCCCACGCGTTCATACAGTTTGGCCAGCCGATGGGCGTGTTCGTCATACGCGCTCTCAAACAACGACACAGCCCGCTCCGCTCCCACTACATTGGCGGCCGATAACACGTTTGGCGGGTATCCAGCCTGGGTAAGCAACCCGGCCACTTCAGCTTTGATGCAGTTGACCAGTATAGCCCCGCCCACCGTTGAACCCGGTGCCACGGGCGTATCCAACCCCGGAACGGTTACCATCGCATCGCCTGCGGGCGCACCCGTATCCAGAATCAAATCCGCAAAATCACTCAGTTTTTTACCATCAGCGCGTTTACTGGTGCTTTTTTCGGCGTGTTGCTTCGTAATCAGTGCCACCACTTTAATGCCCTGCCGTTGAAATAGCTCGGCTATTTCTACGGGAACGACATTACAGCCGCTGGACGAAATAACCAGTGCCGAATCCTGCGCCGAGAGGTCATAGTTGCGCAGAATACGCTGGGCCAAGCCCGGCACATTTTCCAGAAACATGGCCTGTCGCTGTCCGTTGGCCCCTACTACCAGGTTATGAAACGAAAGCGATAATTCTACAATTGGATTGAAGCCTGCAAAGGAGCCGTAGCGGGGCCACATCTCTTCCACCATAATTCGACTGTGACCACTGCCGAAGAGATGCACCATCCGGCCCGCCAGAATCGTCTGGCTAAACCATTGGGCCGCCTGTTGAATGGCATCAACCTGCTGCCCGGCCGTATCCAGCATCGCGCTGGCTTTTTGTAGGTACTGGTTCGTTAAGGACATGAGCAGGTAGTTGGGGTAATAGCGGAAATAAGCGATGATGTGTAATCCAAAAGTACACATCGTCGCTTATTTACCACCACCTGCGCTACGCCTTTACTACTTCCGTCGGTTCATACGCCCGGTACCAGTCGATGTGGCGGGTTAGGTACATGATAACGCCCAGGATGAGTAAGAGCCCAAAACTGCCCAGCAGCAGAGAATAATCTTCCAGTTGAAGCAGCGAATAGAAAAAGCCGTACAATAATGCCAATACGATGCTGAATAAAACTGTCAGGCGCAGATTCTGGAAAACATAGCGGACGTAGCCCGTAATCAGTACTAGGATAATAGCACTCCCAATCAGGTACGCCCAGTCGAACGGCATGTGCTCGGAGATGGATAGCAGCAACAGATAGAACAGGCAGATGGCAAAACCAACCAGCAGGTATTGAATGGGGTGAATACGCCGACGGTCAAGAATTTCGACGAAAAAGAAAGCGACAAACGTCAGCATGACGAACATAATGCCGTATTTGGCGGAGCGCATCGTTTTCTGGTACTCATCCACCGGCAGTAACAGTTTAACCCCAAACGCCGGGAGTTCACTGGGTTGCTGACCGGGACTGACTACCTCTCCCCTACCCGACCTGGTTAAAAAATTACCGATGCCCTGTTGCGGAAAATTTCGGTTGAACTGCAATACTTTCCAGTTTGCCTCGAAACCACTGGCCGTAATGCGTCGCTGGTCGGGCAGATAGGAGCCGGTGAAACTGGGGGTAGACCACGGCGATTGCAGCCGCACCCGCGTTTCTTTCCCCAGTGGCAGAAAGCTTAACTGGGTACTCCCGTTCAGGTTGAGCGTAGTTTCAAACGCGTACGTATTGGTATTTAGGACCAGGGGAATACTAACGCCCGATGGCAGAATACCGCCCCCCGCCATGCCGGGTTCTGCCTCTATCGGCTGGCCGTTTAGCCGAACCGTAATGGCTTCCCGAATACCCTTTACATCACTGATTCCGAGCGACAAAACGGCTTTATCCCATTGCATCGCACTAGCCGACAGCCCCAGGGTAGCTACCGAAGGTTTTTTAAACCGCCCTTTTATGGTAAGCCGGGTGTTATAAAGCATGACGGTAAAAATCCCCCGGCTACGCTCCTCCGGCTGAATACTCCCGTCGAACTGCAACTCGTCGGGTAAAAAATGCGCGTATTCTGTCCGAACCGGATCATTTTCATCACTACCGGCAATTTCGTACGGAACGGATAGAATCGGACCGCCGATGACCTGCTCCCCCCCCCACTTTGCACTCACCTCGGCCACGGCCATATTACGCGTCGACTCCCGTTCCGAAATCAATGATTGCAGCATCTCCGTTGGAATCAACAGGATTAGCACCAGAATACCGATAACGGCCAGTTTTAGCATGGTAGAGGTACGAACCCAGCGGTTTACGCGGTCAACCATAGATACGGGGGTCTCAGAAGAAAATGACGGTTCCATGTAGTTTATATTTAAAAGTACTTTGTAATGCAAAGTAAGTAATACGCTTTCTGATTCTGCAAATTTTGGTACAAGTTTTTTTTTACAACCCTTCATCAATCGTTGAATCAGCTACTTTTGCCGTTCGCCAACCGGAAAAAATATGTCTATCAACGCGTTTTTATTCGACCTCGATGGGGTCATTGTCGATACCGCTATCTACCATTACCAGGCCTGGAGACGGTTGGCCAATGAACTTGGCTTCGATATTTCGGAAGAATTCAACGAAGGATTGAAAGGCGTTAGCCGCACCGACTCGCTGGATTTGATTCTGGCGCACGGTGGCCTTTCGTTACCGAATGAGAAAAAAACCGAGTTGGCCACCAAAAAAAATGAATGGTATCTGGAACTCGTCAGTCGCATGACGTCCAATGATATTTTGCCGGGGGTACCCGCTTTTTTCGCGCAGGTTCGGCAGGCCGGTCTGAAAACCGCGCTTGGCTCCGTTAGTAAAAATGCCCCGATGATTCTGGCGCGTATTGGCATGACCGATGCCTTCGATGCCATCATCGACGGGAACAAAATCAGTAAAGGTAAACCCGACCCGGAAGTGTTTACCAAAGGAGCGGAAGAGCTGGGCGTTAGCGCTGCCGAATGTGTAGTGTTTGAAGATGCCGTTGCGGGGGTTGAAGCGGGCAAACGGGCAGGTATGTTCGTAGTGGGCATCGGTACGCCCGACGTGCTCACGAAAGCCGACCTGGTGGCACCCTCGCTTGAAAAGATAATGGTAGAGGAAATACTAAAACGGGCTTCTGCCTGATGCGGTAATCCGACAATAGAAGGGGTGTTCGTAATGTCAGTTTTGAGAAACCGACATTACGAACACCCCTTCTATTGTACACCCGTTACTTAAGCCAGTTCGGGCAGGGTATTTCGGTATTTCACTTCCACTGCGTGCAGCTCGATCAGGGGTTTCATGAATTCTTCCAGGAAGCGGATATCCAGCTGACTGGCCGCATCGCAAAGTGCTTCGGAAGGGCAGGTGTGCGTCTCAACAAACAGACCATCCACGCCAGCAGCCACACCCGCACGAGCCAGCACGGGCAGGTATTCCCGCGCCCCGCCTTTAGCATCGGCCGATGGGATACCGTACTTGCGGATAGCGTGCGTCACGTCGAACACAACGGGGTAGTTGGTGCGGGCCATGTGGTAAAAAGCCCGTGGGTCAACCACTAAATCGTTGTAGCCAAAGGTGAAGCCGCGCTCAGTCAGGATAATCTGGTCATTACCCGAATCTTCAATCTTTTTGACCGGATGTTTCATGTTCTCCGGGGCCAGAAACTGACCGTGCTTCACGTTAACAACCTTGCCGGTTTTGGCAGCGGCCACCACCAGCATGGTTTGCATGCACAGGTACGCCGGAATCTGGAGGACATCAACGACTTCGGCAGCCGCAGCACACTGGTCGGGGTAGTGAACGTCCGTCAGCAGTGGGAAGCCGAACTGTTCCTTCACTTTGGCCAGAATCTTCATGCCTTTGTCGAGGCCGGGGCCATTGTAGTAATTCAGGCTGGACCGGTTATCTTTCTGAAACGATGATTTATAGATGATTTTGATGCCCATCCGCTCCTGAATCTCGCGGAGTTGCTCGGCAACGGTCATCATGATTTTTTCGTCCTCAATAACACAGGGGCCGCTGATGAGAAACAACTCATCCGAGCCGCATTCGATGTCGCCAACGCGAACAATTTTCTGAGACATAATTTTTATTAATTAAGCTGCCAGCAGTTGCGTGGGCAAATTTTCAACAATCAATTCAGGAAGCTGACCATGATTAAGAATCTCCGATGCGTCCAGCACCTCAATACCTACCAAGAGTTCGCCGGGACCAATGTTAAGCGATATTTCGTCCGTTAACCGAACCGTACGGCATTCCTGCGGACCATCAACCAAACGGATGTACAGCGAATCGACTACTTTATCATAACTAATTTTCATATCCCTAAAAGTAATACGTGTAAACGGTGATTACGATAATCTCTCCTGCTTCCTCTACGTAAACGGGCTCTACCTGTTTTAGGGCGTAAAACTGCCCATGCCATTGCTCACCGAAGGTAAACGTAAATTTTGCTTTCCGTCGATTCTTCTTCGCTGCCTCATGAACACCCTGTCTAATGGAGAGTTCCATTTCATCAGGATTGGTTCCCCGTTCAATAGCCTGCTCCTGAGCGTGCTTTGAAAAGATTATTGGGCAAGTTGCATAGTCACTCTCCATTAGTTATAACCGCCGGAACAAGTCTTTCAGCAGGTCAATCGTGATGACTTCCTTCCAGTTGTCGCCGATGGCGTGCAGCCACATGTGCGGCAACCCGTACGATACGTGGGCCATCTGCGTAAGGATGTCGTCGTTCCAGTCGTTCGATAAACCCTGGGGCAAATCAATCTGGTGATACGCAACCATGTGCCGAAACTCGGCCACGCCCTGTGGATAGTAATCCTCCAGGTGGTTCATGATCAAACAGTTGGCGTAGCAGTGGCGCATGCCCAGAATCTTGGACAGCCCGTAGCTAAGCGCGTGGCAAACCCCTACTTCGGAATACGTCAGGCTCAGGCCGCCCATCAGCGAAGCCACCATCAGTTTATCGTCGTTTTCCGGCGTTTGACCCGAGCGATCACCGAGGTAAATTTCCCGACAGAGTTTCATGGCCTGTTCGGCGTAGGCGTGGGAGTAGGCATTGTTCAGGTTCCCATTCTCCGACTCAATGCAGTGGATGTACGTATCCATACCGGTATAAAACCACCAGTTACGCGGTACACTAGCGATCAGCTCGGGGTCGAGGATCACCTGATTGAACACGGTCCATTCGCATTTGAGACCCAGTTTTTTCTCCGGTCCGGTCAACACCGCTGTCATCGACACTTCGGCACCGGTACCCGAAATGGTGGGAACGCCAACGTGATAAATACCCGGCTTTTTGATCAGGTTCAGGCCCTGATACAGCGTCGATGACCCTTCATTGGTAAGCATCAGAGACAGTGCTTTGGCGATATCCATGATACTCCCCCCGCCAATACCAACCACACCCGATGGAAGCCCTTTTTTGGCCAGAATCTCATCACGAATTTGGTCAATCTGGCTGGTCATCGGCTCGTGTTCTTCGACGCTGATGTAGTAGGTCAGGTCTTCGGCATGGGTCGGCACCCGCTCTTCGAGGGGCTTCCCTTTGAAATAATTATCGACCAGAAAAACGAAGTAGCCCTCATTGTCGGCCCGATGGGGAGCGATAATTTCATCGAGTTGAGAAAAGCTTCCCCGACCAAAAACGGTCTTCTCGATACCCTTAAAATTCTTATGCGTGGTTTGTGTTGCTACCATTTTATTGTTAAGCCATATTGACTAAAAAGCTGATCTTTTTTTGCGATAGGTAAGTTCTCCGCTGAAGCCTGCGCAATAACCTCATTACATATACTCCTTAAACTCATCTAACGGAGCATCAAAATCGTCCGCCAATCACACCTTCCCTTTTGCATACCCAAATTCACGTTCTGCAATGGGAGTCTGAGTACTTTTTTTTGTTCGCAAAAAGGCGACGAAATGGTCTACTTTCCTGCGTAATTCAGGGGGTAGGGCTTTTATCTCGGTTAACAGAGCGGTTGTTGACATATTTTTATTGCGGAAGAAATTACGCTTCGACCAATACTGCTTTCCGAACGGCGGCTTCGATGTTAGTAGCCAGTGCGGCTACTTCCTCCGGTGTCCAGGTAGCCCGGATACCGAACGAAAGCAATCGACCAATAACAGCCTGAGCATTAGGGATATCGAGGTTTTTATAGTCCTGTGGTGCGCCGAACTTCTCGATGGGCAGGGCCGAAGCCGTCCGCATCTCTTTGATATGGTCCCACTGATTGATGAAGTGATACATATTGGTGAACCAGTAGTTGAAACCACCCACACCCGCAGCGTTAAGCTCGGTTACTACTCGACCGGCTGTTTCGGTGTCGGGCAGGAGCATGTTCAGGAAGGTAGCCGAATCGCCATCCGGGTCGGGTATACGCGCAAATGAAACACCCGGCACCTGGCCCAAAGCGTCCATCAACTGCTTTTTATGGCTGTTGTTGTTACGTATGATTTCGGGAACCCGGCGGGTTTGTACCAATCCTACAGCCGCGTGGAGTTCGCTGATGCGGTAGTTGAAGCCCAGCACGGGGTGTTGCTCCATCCCCCGGTTACTACCAATGTGGTCGTGGCCGTGGTCGGAGTAGGAGTCGGCGTGTTTGTAGGCCGTTTCGTCGTTCGTCACCATTATTCCGCCTTCACCCGCCGTGGCAATCTTGAAAAAATCGAACGAATACGCACCCGTTTTTCCCCAAAGGCCCGTTGAAATTCCTTTGTAGCTGGCACCCATTGCCTGTCCGGCATCTTCGACCAATACCAGGTTGTGCTCCTTGATAACGGCCATAATCGCATCCATATCGGCCATTTGTCCGCACATATGCACCAGACAAACGCCTTTGGTACGGGGCGTAATAGCCTTGCGAATACCTTCGGCACTGAGGCAGATGGTTTCGTCGATGTCGGCAAAAACGGGCAGGGCACCAATCATCAGTACGGCTTCGACGGTGGCGATGTACGTGAACGGCGGCACAATAACTTCATCACCGGCCCCAATTCCGGCGGCTGCCATCGCGCACAAAGCGGCCGTTGAGCCACTCGATACGGCATGTGCGTATTTGGCCCCAACTAATTTGGCTACTTCCGCTTCAAACTCACGGGCTTTGTAGATATTGTTGCGCTGTGCTTCGTGATTGTACCGAAACAGGATACCGGTTTCCAGCACATCGTTGATTTCGCTGCGCTCAGCGGCTCCAAAAAATTCCATTCCTGGCATGACGTATTCCGTTTATAGGGTTGCCGAAGAAACGTGAGCTTCTGTTGGCCATTATTATTTTTACAAAAGTACAGGATTTAGACTGAGAACGATACGCCCCTTCATCACCGGGTATACCTACTCTGCAACGAAAGGTCTTTGTAGCGCGTAAGTCAGATAATGCCACCCGGTACGTTGCGGTTCTGCCAGACATCCATTGGCTTGATGGGGCGGCCTTCCACGAAGGGGTATTGTATGGGTAGGGCAATTGGAGAAATGCTTTTTTACTGAAAACTATGGAACGTAAAGAATTTCTGAAACGGGGGTTTACCAGTTTGCTGGGTGTAGCTGCCATTACTCCTTTGATGGGGGCATGCCAAACAAAAATCGTAGACCCCGGCACTTCCTCAACGGGTTCAACAAATGGCAATTCAGCGATTAACTGCTCCGTTACACCGTCGGAAACAGAAGGGCCGTTCCCCACGAAAGTACCGACTAATTTCGTTCGAAAAAATATCACCGATGGTCGTACAGGTGTACCCCTGACGGTTAACATCACCATCAAAAACGCCAATGCCACTTGTGCCGCACTAGCGGGTGCGCTCGTAGATATCTGGCATTGCGACAAGGATGGTTACTACTCCGAATACGGCGGGTCGGGTGCGCAGAGCGTTAATCTGACTACGGTCGATTTTCTGCGCGGCCGTCAAACGTCAGATGCTGCCGGGCTGGTTGGTTTCACGTCTGTTTTTCCGGGCTGGTATTCGGGACGAACACCGCATATTCACGTACACGTGTATAATGCAGCCGGAAAATCCCTGCTGGTGACCCAGATTGCCTTTCCCTATGATGTAACAAACACGGTGTACACAACGGCCCAAGCCCAGGGCTACATAAAGGGCGTGCAGGATACAACCAATGAACGGGATGGGGTATTTTCGGATGGCTACACCACAGAGTTAGCCACCTTGTCGGGTAGCGTTTCAGGCGGCTATACGCTAGCGCACACCATTGTGGTTAGCGCCTGAGAAAATCCCGGCGGTGGTTTATTCACGGAACCGGGATTTTTGTGTTTTACTGGCAGCTTCTAACGTTTGATAATCTGAATGTATCCCCCCCCGTTAGCCAAGTCCATAGTTGCAAAGTGTTGACTCCCATCTTCGGGTAGAAACACGTAAAGGGGGCGATATAAATACGCTGGCCAATCGTTAAACGTTTTGTGTGTTCAGGCATCTAAGTTTTGAAACGTCTGAGACGTTGCCTAATAATACAGACAATGACTACCATCCTGAATAAACTAACCATAACCAGCCTGTTCGCGCTGCTCGCCTTTGGGCTGTTTTTCGCGCAGCCACTATCGGCCCAACCAGGCTATAGCGTACCAGTCGATGCTTTTTATAATGAACTGGCACCGTACGGACAGTGGACCCAATACCCCGGCTATGGGAATGCCTGGGTGCCTAATGCCGGACCCGATTTTCAGCCTTACGCTACTGATGGGCACTGGGTCATGACGGAGTACGGCAATACCTGGGTATCGGACTACGACTGGGGCTGGGCACCTTTTCACTACGGACGCTGGCTATATGACCCTGGTTACGGGGGCTGGCTTTGGCTACCCGATACAGAATGGGCACCAGCCTGGGTATCGTGGCGGTCGGGTGGCGGGTATTATGGCTGGGCACCGCTTGGCCCCGGCGTAAATGTCAACATCAATATACCGGCTCCGTACTGGACCTTCGTGCCACAGATGTACATCACCAGTCCCAATTTGTACGGCTACTACGTACCCCGCAATCGGGCGAACTATATCTATCATAATA
>JBBSTD010000132.1:0-15431 GCA_038236215.1 Cytophagales bacterium
GTACCGGGAGCCGGACTCGAACCGGCATGTCCTTGCAGACAATGGTGTTTGAGACCATCGCGTCTACCGATTCCGCCATCCCGGCGACAGAATCGTCCCGCTGTGGCAGGATGCGTTTGTCAAACGTGGTGCAAAAGTAGCCGTAGGCAGCGGGTTTTGCAAATAAAAATTGAATAGAATCGCTGTAAGCTGGTTCACGCACGTTTAGGTTAGTATTGATTAATCCATTTTCTTAATTTTGCAGGGTTATTTTATCTTGTCCAATATGCCCGCTTCACCCTTAACGACTTCCTTCACACCAACCCCTTCTCTACTTGCCGATTTACTTACCAATTTGCCGCAAGGCGTAATTGCCTACGAAGCCGTTCGGGATACCAGCGGAACCATCGTTAATTATCGTACATGCTACGCAAATGCGCAGGCACTGGCCATCACTGGTTATTCTGTTGAGCAACTCACCAGCCAACTGCTGTACGAGTGGGCACCCTATGCACTGACCCATGCTGAACAGATTCGCCGGGTTGTAGAGGAGCAGATCCCCTTCGACTTTGAGTATTTTCATGCGGCATCGCACCGCTGGTACTGTATAGAAAACCGCCCGCTGAATAACGGCTTATTCACCACCTTTCGGGATATTAATGAGGTCAAACAGGCGCAGCAGCAGACGGAAAGCCAGACCCGGTTGCTCCAGGGCGTTATGGATGCCATGGATGAAGCCATTGCCTACTGCGAAGCCGTACGCGATCCGAACGGCCTAGTAATCGACTTTACGTACCGATTGACGAATGCCGCCAGCGACACGATTGTTGGATTCTCCGCCGACCAGGTTATTGGGAAAAGGATCACTACGTTTTTTCCGGAGTTGAAGGAATTGGGTGTGTTTCAGCAATTAATCAACGTAGTTGACTCCGGCCAGCCACAACGGGTTGAACAGGCATATCAGGTTGATGGTAACGAAGGCTGGTATTTGATGGCCATTATACCACTGCTGGATGGCGTCGTTATCAATTACAAGGATATTAGTGCCAGTAAGCAGGCTGCCCGACAGATTGAAGAACAGGCGCTCATATTTGATGACGTACTTAAATCTATTACCAATGGCTTGAGCGTGCTGGAAGCGGTGCGGAATGAAAGCGGGGCTATTGTCGATTTTCGCTACGTGCGGGTGAGTCAGGCCATTTGCAGGGACACGGGGTTATCGGCAGCGCAACTGGAGGGTAAATCTATTCTGTCTTTGTTTCCCGGATTGCAGGAAACTACTTATTGGCCGTCCTACTTAGCAACTCTGGCAACGGGGCAGGCTCAACATTTTGAGCTGCGTTATCAGCATGAGCAATTCGATAACTATACCGATAACTGGGTCACCCGTATCGATGAGAATCGGATTATCTCGATTTATTCCATTGTAAACGACCAGAAACGGGTAGAACTGGAGGCACGTCAGCAGGCGGCTAGGCTTCAGAGTGTGCTGGATAGTTGCCAGATGCCCATCGTACTGTTTGAGGCCATACGGAATAGAAATGGCCAAATTGACGACTTTCAGTACCTGCTCCAGAATGACGCCAATGCCCGGACGGTTGGCCACCCGGTGGATCAAACAACTACCCGCACCATGCTGGATGTGTTGCCCAGTATGAAAACTACGGGTGTCTTTGAGCGATTTGTGGATGTGGTGACAACCGGCCACCCGCAGCGTTTTGAACAGCCTATTGCCGATGGTGCCGTGAATGGCTGGTTTGATGTGTCCGTTGTTAAACAGGGCGATGGAATCGTAATAGCTGCCAACGACCAGACGCTACTGCACCAAACGCTGCTGCGAGCCGAGAAGTTAGTCGATGACCTGAAGAAATCCAACCAGCATCTGGAGCATTTTGCCTACATCGCCAGTCATGATTTGCAGGAACCCCTACGGAAAATTCGGTCATTCGGCGATATCCTCGTTAAGAATTATAGTACGCTTCTGCCAGATGAAGGACAGGACATGATCGCCCGAATGCAGGCATCGGCGGAGCGGATGGGCGTATTTATCCGGGATTTACTGGCCTACTCCAGACTGGCTACCCAGGAGAATTTATTTCAACCGGTTGTCCTGGAAACCCTGTTAACCGATATTCTTCAGGACCTGAGCATGGTCATTACCGAAACACACGCTCAGGTAACTGTCGGGAGCACCAGCCAGCCCCTGCCAACGGTGAACGGTAGTTTGCTTCAACTGCGCCAGTTGTTTCAAAACTTAATCAGTAATGCACTGAAATTCTCCCGCCCCGGTACGCAACCGCAGGTTTCGGTGCAGAGCCGTACCGTATTGCCTGAATCCGTACCCGATACAGTCCTGAATCGCGCCAGTCAGGTATGGGTAGCGATTGACGTTGCCGATAATGGAATTGGATTCGAGGAGAAATATCAGGAGCGTATTTTTCAGCTTTTCGAGCGATTACATAGCCGTAGCGCCTACGGTGGAACAGGTATTGGTCTGGCTATCTGCCGAAAAGTGGCCGAAAATCACGGGGGTGCCATTCTAACCCATAGCCAGCCCGGGCAGGGTTCTGTGTTTACGGTGTTTCTGCCCATCCGTTCAGCCTCCGCAACAGCGTAAGCCAGCTCTTTGGGCAACGTACTGTATTAGGTTTCAACTGTGTTATTCGTATCGAAGGGCGTCGATAGGATCGAGTTTAGAAGCGCGCACGGCGGGGTAAATACCCGCAAACAGACCTACTGATACACAAACAACCAGTCCCAACCCCATCCAGCCCCAGGGAATCACAAACCCTCCTTTTCCCTGGCTAACCAGGGTGGCAATCAAATTGCCAATACCCAGACCCAGTATTACTCCTCCCACACCACCAAGAAGACAAATAACGATGGCTTCAATCAGGAACTGCTCGCGAATTCGCTGGGGGGTAGCACCGAGTGACTTTCGGATGCCAATCTCGCGGGTTCGCTCCGTTACCGAAACAAGCATAATATTAAGCAGCGCGATGGCCGCACCCAGTAAGGTGATGAAACCAATGCCAAACCCGCCAATGCGCAGGTAGCCGGTGATGCTCTCGGTCTGTTTTGCCAGTTCATCGGCCCGGTCGATCTCAAACGAATCGGGTTGACCAAGCGGGTCGCGCCGAACCAGGCGCATGGTACCCCTTGCTTCGCCCACGGCCTCGTCCTGATTGGATACACTGGGAACGGATGCGGTGATGTCGAATGTTAGCCGTCTTGTGCCTGCCAGCGCACGGGCATTGTTCAGGGGAATCAGGAGAATCCGGTCATCTCCCCCGCCAGAAAACCCGCCCTTTTTGTCCAGGACACCAATAATTTTATACTGCCTGCCCGATACGCGAATTAGCTGGTTCAGCGGATTCAGTTTCTTTTCAAATAGGGTGTTAGCGACTTCACTACCAACAATAGCCACGTTGAGCGCGTAGTTCAGGTCATTCTGGGAAAAATTACGGCCATTTTGAATCGCGTATCCTTTCACCGCCAGGTACGTATCGTCGCCCCCTGTAAGCTGCACGTTCGGATTTGTTTTCCTGGACCCAAATTTTGCCTGGGCTGCTCCCACTACAATGGTCGAAACGGAAATAGTGGCTCCGTACGGAAACCGGCGTTTAAACTGAATCGCGTCGAAGTAATCAATGGGAGCATCCTGCTTCTGGATGCGGCCACCCCGCCGGAAAGCATCCTGCCTGGCCACAATACTGAACGTATTGGCACCCAACCCGGCAAAACTATTATTTACCGAATCCTGAATACCATCAATAGCGGTCAGAATACCCACCAGCGACGTAATGCCGATGGCAATGATTAGCGAGGTCAGAATGGTTCGCAGCCGGTTACCGGCAATGGAACGCAGCCCCTCCCGTATATTTTCTAGGAGATTCATTTTGAGTGAGTAAATGCGTAAATGCGTGAACAATGGAAGGACTGGCAAAAACCTATTCTATCATTCATGCATTCACCATTAATCTTGCACAATAATTGCTTATCTTTCGTTATAACAAAACTAACACAAGCATTCTTACCTCAGATACCAATGAAACGGCTGCTGTTACCGCTTATCCTAATTCTGAGCCTGACGGGCCGGGCGTGGGCTTCTAAAATTCTGATTCCCATGGACGATAGCCAAAAGAATCACCTGAAAGCTTACGGAATTGCCTTCTGGGTACTAAAAGTGTACGATACCGAAATTGACTGGCTGCTTAATTATCGGGGTGGCTCATTTATGATGCCCCAGACGCAGGCTTTTGTTAACGAAATGGTTATCCGGGGCGTAAGTTATGAGGTTATTTCGGATGCGCAGGCAGGCCAGATACTGGCCGAGGTGGCGGCTCCCGATGCCAACATGGATGCCGTAAAACTCCAGAAACCGCCCAAAGTGGCCGTGTATTCACCCAAAACAAAGCAACCCTGGGACGATGCCGTTACCATGGTGATGACGTATGCCGAAATACCCTACGACGTTGTGTTTGACGAAGAGGTGATGAATGGCAAATTACCCGAATACGACTGGCTACACCTCCATCACGAAGATTTCACGGGCCAGTACGGTAAATTTTTCCACTTCAAAGACCAGCCCTGGTACATTGCCCAAAAAAACGAAGCGGAAACCATCACACGGAAATTTGGCTTCACTAAAGTGCCGCAGCTAAAACTGGCCGTGAGTCAAAAAATTCGGGACTTTGTGCTGGGAGGAGGTTACCTCTTTGCCATGTGTAATGCGACCGATACCTTCGACATTGCCCTCTCTGCCCATAATACGGATATCGTCGATTCCTTCTACGATGGTGACCCCGCCGATCCTAATGCTAACAGTAAACTGGATTATAGCCAGACGTTTGCCTTCAAAGACTTTCAGGTCTATACTAATCCGTACCTCATCGAGTTCTCGAACGTTGATAATCAGCCGGAAGAACGGGGGCTAAGCGAGCACAATGACTACTTTACCTTGTTTCAGTTTTCGGCCAAGTATGACCCAATTCCTACCATGCTAACGCAAAATCACCTGAACGTGATTAAGGGATTCATGGGACAGACAACAGCCTTCAAGAAAGCGTACATTAAGCCTGAAGTGGTGGTTCTTGCTGAAAACCGGGCCGCTAACGAAGCGCGTTATATTCACTCTCCCTACGGCCGGGGCTTTTTTACGTTCTACGGCGGACACGACCCCGAAGACTACCGCCATGAAATTGGAGAGGAACCCACCGATCTGAACTTGCACCCTAACTCAGCCGGTTACCGCCTTATTCTGAATAACATTCTATTCCCGGCCGCTAAGAAAAAGAAGCAGAAAACCTAGGCCATGATCAGCTTCACCGAAACGCAGCAATTTCGTCAGCGGTGGCTTTGGGGCATTATAAGCGCAAGTATCCTGATAGGTATTGCCGGACTCCTGATTGATTCGAGCGCATGGCCGGTCATCGTTATTGTACTGGTGTTACCCCTTCTCATGTGGGTCTACCGCCTTGACACGCGCTTCGACCAGGAAGGTGTTCATTATAAGGTGTTTCCTTTATTTGGCTGGCGAACCATTCGCTGGATTAATATCACTAAAGCAACCGTCACTACTTACGAGTTCGTTGGCTATGGCGTTCGCTGGAATTTTGGCGAATGGGTATATAATGTAAATGGAAATCAGGGACTGCGCCTAGAGACATCGAATGGTAAGCGCATCCTTATCGGCACCCAAAAACCTGATGAAGTGCGGGCGTTTCTGGCCGCAAGTACCGCTTTATCGGGTATTTGATTTGCATTATCAGGGGGGCTTCGTTCTAAAACCAGTCGGCCACAACGTCTTCCCGGCCTTTACTTTCCAGTTTCCGCTCCAGGTCGTCAGGGATTTTAGGGAAGAAATCTAGTCCTGTCAGTTGTTCAATGAGGTCCACGGGTACCACAAAGTCCTGTAATGAACCGTGAGCTTCTTCATTATTCAGCAGGAAGCCAATCATTCGAATGTTAGGGCTGTTACAGTACAGAATTACCTTGTAAAACTTGGCGGGCACACTCACTTCAGTGCTTTTTCCGATGGTAGGTAAACCGGGTTTCAGTACCGGACCAGTCACCACGTAGACGCCTTTATCGCGCCGTGCCCAGACGCGAACCTGATTTTCCAGGTCACTCCAGATACCCCGGTTAAACTGCGGTGCCTGCGGGGTAATGTTGCTCATGAAAAAAGTTTCGCGCATCATTCGCTGCGAAAACTTAAAATCGGCTGCCGGAGCCAGGTGCCCCCGGTCGTAGCCAGAGCGGGTATAATCTGATGGCAAAGCCGTTCCATTTTCAACCGACGGGTCGGGTTTGAATTGCTCGTTTTTGCGGTTGGCATCCCCCGTAGTTTCATACGCAAGGAGTGGATACGCAACCCACTCGGCATCTTTGTACTGCTCGCGGTAACTGAGCGTGTACCCTTCATGCCGAATCAGTTCACCCGCCGATTTAGACGTGGGCAACAAAAAGTCAACCTCTTTCTCAAAATCGAACCGGGCGTTTCCCGACGACTCCGCCGTCGGTTTGCCAGTCGCGTTATCACTAGCTTCACTGCCATCCCGTCCGTCATTATCCGTTGCCACATTAGAAGCCCCATTGGGTTCGGGTGCTTTGTAGGGATTCGATCCTGTGCGGTCACGGCGCGAATGTCCCAGTCCAACCAAGTCCCTGAAATCATTCCAGAATGCCACGACGGGCTGGGTTCGACCGCCGTAGTGCAGAAAAAGCCCAATCAGGAAGAAAATGAACAGCAGTACGAGCGTGTTGCCACGGGGCCTCATACCCCGACGCATGTACCGATTGGTGGAAAATTTAGGCTTGAAGAACATACATCAAAGTTACAAACAGTTTGTGGTTTAGATGAGCATTCATACCGGTACGGTTGGGCGAGACAATCACAACTCTGTAAATCAATGTGCCGGGTAAATCCTGGCCGATGAACTATAAAACCGAAAATCGCTGTTTTTAACCCATGTCATCCCTTACAATTGCTGTTATTGGCGGTGGAGCGGCTGGGTTTTTCGGGGCCATTACGGCTGCTGAAACCTTTCCCAAAGCCACCGTTATCATTCTCGAAAAGAACCGTACCGTTTTAAATAAAGTCCGCATTTCGGGCGGGGGGCGCTGCAATGTTACGCATGCCTGTTTCGATAATCGGCAGTTGGTGAAGCATTATCCACGGGGTGAAAAACCGTTGCGCGCGCTGTTGAATCAGTTCGATGCTACGGCTACGGTGAACTGGTTCGAACGCCGGGGAAGCCCGCTTAAAACTGAGGCCGACGGACGCATGTTTCCTACTACCAATACCTCCGATACCATTGTCGATTGCCTGCTAACCATGGCCCGACGGTTGGGTATTCAGGTCAGAACCAGCTGCGGAGTGGCCACCATCCGGCAAGCTGAAACTCGTATCTGGTCGCTCGATTTGCTTACGGAAGAAACGCTCATTGCCGACCGGGTACTTATTGCTACGGGGGGCTATCCACAACCGACATCGTATAACTGGCTTCCCCGGCAAACGGACGAACTACTATCGCCCGTACCATCTTTGTTCACGTTCAACGTGCCGGACAGCTATCTGCTTCCATTGGCAGGTGTATCGGTGCCCGATGCCGGTGTATCAATCGCAGGGGCCAAACAGGAACAACGCGGACCCGTGTTAGTGACGCACTGGGGCTTTAGCGGTCCGGCCATATTGCGTTTGTCGGCCTGGGCTGCCCGGGATTTAGCGAATGTGGACTATCGGTTTACCCTACGCATCAACTGGGTGCCCGACCTGAACGACAATACGCTACGCAGCAAGTTGCAGGACTTTCGGCAGCAGAACGGAAAAAAGCTGGTCGTTTCCCAAAATCCATTCGGTCTACCCACCCGACTGTGGCAGGCTTTTGCCACAGAGTCGGGTATTCCAGAAGCACAACGCTGGGCCGATCTGCCCGCCAAACCCCTGAACCGTCTGGCCGAGCGGCTCACGAACAGCCAGTTTCAGGTTGCCGGTAAAACTACGTTCAAAGAAGAATTTGTAACCTGTGGCGGTATCTCACTCAATGGCCTGAATGGGCAAACACTGGAGAGTAACGCCTGGCCGGGGCTGTTCTTTGCGGGCGAAGTGCTGGACATTGACGGTATCACGGGGGGCTTCAACTTTCAGAGCGCCTGGACAACGGGCTACGTAGCTGGATTGCACATTGGTCGATAGTGATTGATCCTCCCTCATCTTTACGCGCTAACCGGCTACCGGGGATGATGAGTAACCTCGCCTGATGTCAGCCAGGGCTTCCTGACCCATCTGCCACCGCCGAACAACGTTTACCTGACGCACGAGCTCCGGTGCTTTGGCCACGTTCATCTGGTCGAAATACTCCGGCATCCGTTCCGTCATCTGACTCACTAAATCCTCAATAGAGCCACTAATCAGTTCGGGCGATAGTTTGGTGATTTGAATGAGCGCCCTGGCCATAGAAGCCGTGTAAAAGGCGCAATCGATATCCTGATGCCGAACGGGTACGCCATCGTGCAACCGCTGGAGATTGAGGCCGCCATCTTCCAGCCGCTCTGAAACGGCCGGGCTGCCCTCGGGTTGTGGAAACACCGTGTCGAGGTAGCGTTTGAACTTATCCCACCAGGGGGGCTTTCCGTCTGGTTTCAGCGTATCACAGAAAAGTACCCGCTGGGGCAGGCCGGGCTGCTGAACGTTCATCAGCAACAGGGCGGCTCCCAGATGCCGGTCATCGACCGCATGGCGACGCTGGACCACAAAGCAATGAATTGCCTGCTGACTATCTTGCTGCAATTGTTCGGTTGCCGTTCTGATAGCCCGCAGGGAATCTTCCATGTACCCTTCTGTGATGACATGGACGGGTAAGGGCGACGAAAACAGGGCTTCACGACGGAGTTGGCGGGCTAGCAAATTCAGCGTTGTGGCATCCGAACGGCGGGTGCCGAAGTAAAAACCAATATCCTCTCTGACATCAGCAGGCATAGCGGCAAACGAAATTGAATCGCCACAGGTCTCCTGCCGACTGACGGGACTATACCGAAAGGGTACTTCCAGATGTTCGCGATGGGCGGCCAGGTTATAAATGCGTCGCTCAAACAAGGATAATAGTGGCTCGTACGCATCCGGCTCGAAGAATACTTTTGCACTCGGTCGGAGCAGATGCCGGGCAATGTCGTCCTGTTGAAGCAGCCGCTCAAGCGCATCGTCATGATGTTTGAAAAAACTCCGCAGTGCGCCCTGCTGTACAAACGCTTCCGTATCCCGTTCAACCTCCATACGTCGGTCAACGCCGGCCACAGTGCCCTGCTCAATCCAGTGCCTGAGGTATTGTTTTACGGCTTCATCGAATATGAAATTGGCTTCCTCTGCCTGTTCCCGGGTGTATTGTGTGTAAGAAATTTGCAGGCTATTCGTCGATTCATACTGGTTAAAATCGAGGGCCGGGAGTGCGGTCATAGGAGTTTGCTGAGGCTTTATAAAGTTTAGGCTAATATATGAATTTACGGGGGATTATTTTGACAGATCGCCCTTGCTTAACAACTATATTTTTGGATTGAACGAAATGGTTACGTTTGAGTCTCTATTTCGTCAGACTATTGGTAAAGCACACCAGTTTACCTGGATAAACAGGGCGTTTAGCGCCAATAAACCAGTTAGGGGATTTATATCTGATTAGTTCGGAGTTGGACTGAAGAATGGTTATTTATAACACCGCCCGTGCTGCTTCTTCGTCACGTTTCAGTTGAGCAACCAAAGCAGGTAACCCATCGAATTTCTGCTCTGGGCGCAGAAATTCCCTGAATCGTAAGGTCATGTGTTCCCCATAAATATCTTTGTCAAAATCGAAGATATAGGTTTCGATGGTCTGATGAGTGCCCGCCACTGTAGGCCGAAAACCAATGTTAAGCATCCCGCCCAGCGTTTGCCCACCGTACTCTACCGAAACGGCATAGACCCCATTGGCCGGGATAAGTTTGGCGGCATCGTCAACCTGCATATTGGCCGTTGGAAACCCTATGGTGCGACCCAGTTGACGCCCTTTCACGATGGTTCCCGTCAGTGAATATGGTCGGTCGAGAAACTGGTTGGCCGTACGGACATTCCCTTCGTTCAGGGCAGCCCGAATTTTGGACGAGCTGACACCTACCGCGTCAACGTCCTGCCGGGGAATTTCCTCCACCTCAAATCCGTACTCGTGCTGGTGAGCCTTGATATACTCAAACCCGCCTTCACGGTCGCGTCCGAAACGATGGTCGTAGCCAATGACCAGTTTCTTCGTGCCGATTTTCTCAATCAGAATCTGATTGATGTATTCCTCAGACGTTAATTGCGAAAATGAACGCGTAAACGGAATAATGACCAGATGATCCACGCCCGCCTGGTCGATGAGGTCGGTCTTTTCTTCGAGGGTTGTCAGCAGTCTGAGATTCTGACTATCGTTGGAAACAACGGTACGCGGGTGCGGCCAGTACGTAATCAGTACCGATTCGCCCCCGCTGGTTTTGGCTACTTCCGTCAGGCGTGCCAGAATAGTCTGGTGCCCCCGGTGTACACCATCAAATGTGCCACTGGTAACTACCGCATTTGGCAACGGCTGTATATCATCGAGACCTTGGTAAATAATCATTCATTCGTTGCTGGTTGGTTGGGCTGTGTCGCCCGATGGGCGTCAATAAATTGCTCGATTGTACTGGCTTCCTCAATCCGGAAGTTGCCGATACGGGTCCGGCGCAGGCTGCTCATGTAGGCACCATTAGTAAGTAAAAGGCCCAAATCGCGCACCAAACTGCGTATATAAGTGCCTTTCGTACAAACGATACGAAAATTCAGTTCGGGAAAACGGGCTATGTCTAGGTCAAAGACCGAAACAGTCACTTGCCGCGCTTTGATTCCCCCTTCTACCCGGTCGGCGGTTTCACCCCGCCGGGCTTTTTCATACAGTCGTTCACCATTCACCCGAACTGCCGAATAAATAGGGGGGACCTGTAGTATATCGCCCGTTAGTTGTCGGGCCGCTTCCTGAATTTGCTCGGCAGTGATGAATGAGGTATCAAACTCCGCATCAAAGGCCGTCTCCAGATCGACGGAGGGCGTAGTTTTTCCCAGAACGAGCGTTCCCGTATATTCCTTTTCCTGCGCCTGATACTGGTCAATCTGTTTAGTCATCTTACCGGTACACAAAATGAGCAAACCCGTTGCCAATGGGTCGAGTGTGCCCGCATGACCAATTTTCTTGAATTTGCAGGCGTACTTGAGCTTATTGGCCACGTCGAACGATGTCCAGGTAAGCGGTTTGTCAATCAGGATAACCTGACCGAGGTCGGGGGTGGGTTGTTCGTTCACTGTTACAACACGTCCAGTTTCACACCAGCCGCCATCAGGCCCAATAGCAGCAGTCCCAGTGCAATTCGGTAATAGCCAAATACTTTGAACCCGTAGCGCGTCAGAAAATTAACGAAGCCCCGAATAGCAAGCAGGCCAACGACAAAGGCAATCGCGTTACCAAGCAGCAGAATCTGGTAATCGGCGGGCTGGAGTAGCTTGTAGGTTTTAAGTAGTTTGTATCCCGAAGCAGCCGCCATAGTAGGTACGGCCAGGAAAAACGAAAACTCAGCGGCCTGCTTGCGGGATAACCCTTGAAACATACCGCCAATAATGGTTGCCGCCGACCGGGAGACACCCGGAATCATGGCAATACACTGGTAAAAGCCAATTTTTAGCGCATCGGGCACACTCACATCCCCGTCTTTTGGCTCGGCCGGTCCGTCGTTACGGTTGGTGATGCGGTCGATAAAGACGAGCACGATACCGCCTAATAGCAGCGTGACAGCCACGACCACGACGTTTTCGAGTAAGGAGTCGATGAAATCGTTCAGCAGAAAGCCGATAACGGCGGCTGGCAGAAAAGCAATCAGGATTTTACTGTAAAAATCGGCCATGGGCTGCCAGCGGGCAGGTACCGATTTCAGGTAGGAGGGGACGGTAAACGTACCCGTGCGGGGGTCCGTGAGAAAACGGCGGTGGTACAGAACCAGTACCGATAGAATACACCCGAACTGAATATCGACCGTGTACAGTTTGGTAAATTCATTACTGGCAATACCAGCCAGCGAGGAGTAAATAATCATGTGCCCCGTTGAGGAAACCGGCAAAAACTCGGTTATCCCCTCAATGATGGCAAGCATTACAGCGTGAAAAAGCTCCATTAAAAAACAGTTTGTCGTTCGTAGTTTGTCGGTTGACGTTTGTCAACGGCGGACAAACTTAGGACAAGCATAGTCAAACGACAAACTGCGGGCCACAAACGGCCAACTTTTTCAGCTTTTGGGGCGGGCAAGGATAGCGAAGAACTCAACCATGAACCCAGCCATCACCACAATTGGCCCCAGGGTCAGCCCCAGAAAACCGAAACCAAACTCCTCTTTATCGAGGCTCATGATAAAGAAACCGGCCAAAATGGTACCGATGCCGATCAGCATGAACACGTAGTTCTGACGTCCAAACGGCAATGCTGCCGTACGGGAAGGCTCACTAATCGTTGACCGGGTAGGAATCGTTTTTATAACTACCGGTGCTACCGGGGTAATCGTTTTATTTACTGGCTCCTCGCGGCTCAGTGTGGCCGTACCAGTCTGTTTGTCTTTTGCCATTTCTTTTTGTGTTTAACGGAACGTAAAGTTTACAATAAACTGGATAAACGGTATTTGGGCTTTCATGTTCATTCATCTACCTCCCTGTTTTCCATTAATAAAGCTCATCCAGCGTCAATCCCAGATATCGGTTCACGGCCTGAAAGGTGCTTAAAAATCCAATGATGATGCCCAAGCAAACAATACCCGCCATCAGAAAAACAATCTTCTGCGGGTCCTGAAACATGCCCAGTTCGGGCAGGTTATGAATGGCCAGTTGTAGCCCACCTATGAGCAACGCAACGGCAACAACACCGGCCAGAAAACCCTGCCACATACCCCGCCCCAGAAAAGGCCGGGTAATAAACGAGTTGGTAGCCCCTACCAGTTGCATGCTGCGGATCAGCATCCGTTGCGAGTGCAGGGCCAGCCGAATAGTGTTATTCATCAGGACCACAATGATTACCAGCAGAATCAGCGCAAAGGCCGACATAACCGCGTAAATCTTCGTGATGTTCTGGTTGATATTATCGACCAGGTTTTCCTGATAAACAACTTCAAAAACACCATCTATCTGTTCCAAATCCTTTCTTACTTCCTGCAACTTTGCTTCCTCGAAATAGCCTTCGTTAAGCTTAATCCGGTAGCTGTCGTGCAGAGGGTTTTCGCCCAGAAACTTGGAAAAATCTTCTTTCGTTTCGGCAATGAATTCCTTGGCTGCTTCGTCTTTGGTGACCAGGTTTACCTGCGCTTTGCCATCGGTTTGCAACACGTAAGGTCGTTCGGCAATGGTTTTGTAGACCACTTCCACCTTTTTCTTATCCAGTCCTTTATCCAGAAATGCCCGGATTTCATAGTTCTCGCGGATGTGGGTTACCAGCTTCTTCGACTGAATAGCCAACAGCCCGCAAAAGCCGATCAAAAACAACGCCAGCGTCAGACTGAAGAGAATCATGCCGCTGGGATACGCACCTACTTTTTTCTTTGTACGAGCCATTCAGGGGTTCGTGTTAATGGAAACAAAAATAACGGAATAAGCCGCTAAGCGGTCGAATTTAAGAAAATTTAAGGGTAAACCGAAAAAGCCTTCCTATTGACGGAAGGGGTTATGCCGGTTTTTCCTGGTTTAGTCGGTGCTGAAATATGCTGGCCGGATACGTAACGTCAACCAGATACAACCCATTGGCTGGTGCTGCCCGCCCTGCCCGGTTCCGGTCCTGAGCCAGTATAATCTGTTCAAACTGCTCCAAACTCATGCGCTCCTGGCCAATCTCGACCATGGTACCAACAATGGTACGGACCATTCCCCACAGAAATCGGTTCGCCCGAATATGGAACGTCAGCGAATCATCGTTTATGCGTTCCCAATAGGCAAAATCAATGCGACAGTTAAAATGAGTCACATTGGCGCGTGCCTTGCTGAAGCTCTTGAAATTGGTGTGCTGACGCAATAGAGCACAGGCTTCGTTCATCAATGACAGGTTGAGCGATGGTCTGAAATGGTAGGTCAGGCCATTCTGAAACGCATCTTTCTGGCGGGTAACCAGGTACTGATAATAGCGGGCTGTGGCCGAAAATCGGGCGTGGTCGCTGGCCTCAACCGGAAAAATGGCGTGAATGGCAATGTCATCGGGCAGAATACAATTGAGGGAATAAATGAGTGATTCAGTAAGAGTCAGCTGTTCATCGACCTCGAAATGCGCGAACTGTTGCCGGGCATGAACACCCGCATCAGTACGGCCACTCCCCATTATGTAGATGGGTTTTCCGAGCCGCTGCGTCAGGGCGGCTTCGATTGTTGTTTGCACACTAATCCCGTTGGCCTGCGTTTGCCAGCCGTGGTAAGCCGTTCCCCGGTAGGCTAGTTCGATAAAGTACCGCATAGCCCGCAAAAGTACGGCTTCGTCGGCAGTTAGTGGATGAGGTTAGCACTGGTCAAAGACAAATGGTCCTTCCCCGGTGAAAAGGAAGGACCCTGTTAACTCGAAAAAGATTGCTTATCGGGGGCCACGCTGACGGCCTGCACCCCCATTGAAACCACCTACTCCCGGCTGGGGTTGAGCCGGAGATGGCTGTGGGTTGGGTGTGCTCCGGACTTCCGGTGTTCGTTGTCCATCACTGCTACCCCGGCCGCCCGGTGCCGATGGCGCATTCATAGTACCCTGTCGCTCAGCCCGTTCGAACGTTCGATTCGGTTGGGGCGAGGGTGCTGGAACAGACTGACTGGTACCCGGTGAATAAGTACCGCGGCTTCGTCCAAAACGATCAGACGGTGTATTGTCCGGTGTGGGAGTCGTTCCTGCGTTTCCACGCTGGTCAGTGGGTGAATTGCCGTTGTAACTACCCCGATTGATTGCATTACCGTCATACATCCGGCCTGGAATGGGGTTGTAATCCCGGCTGGCTCCATCATTCGTCCGGCTCGGTGCGGCATCGCCGTTGTATGTTCGGTTGGGTGCCGTGTTACCATTGTAGTTTCCTCTCGGTGTAGCATCGCGGTTATTATCATACCCCCGGCTTGAGTTGCCGTTGTAATCGCTGTTGTTTCCCCGGTTCGAGCCGTTATTACCATTGTGATCAGGCCTGCCATTATTGTTGTACCGGTCATTCTGATTGTTATAGCCCTGACCGTAAGCACTTGGTCCACGACTGGTTGTGCCATGACTATCCGGGCGATAGAACCCAACAGACCCGTTTCTTACCATCGAACGCCCCGGCCGATTTATGGACTCAATCCGGTAAACCTGGACGTTACGGCGCGTTACGCGTTCAATATCGCCACGGGGCGGGCCATAGTTGAACGACCGGTTGTTATACCGGTACAC
>JBBSTD010000133.1:0-15318 GCA_038236215.1 Cytophagales bacterium
TCAAGGAGTTAACAACTACGACCAGTTTAGCCAGACAATGGATGGAAGACATCTTGTTGAGAGCCCTTCCTGCCAAAAGTGCAATTAGTTTTTGCCAACCTTTTTCTTGACATCTATAAATACGATGAAAAATCTATCCATCCCACAATTGTTGAAGAATCAGTTGTATATTCTAATTAACCTTCAATCTATTATTTTCTTTTGTCTGGTAGGCCTGCTTTCCCAATGTACTCCAAAGGATGTACAGAAAGAAGGGTGTGCCAGCCACACGGATGATGGTACAGTTGATTATACGGGACCGAATCAAAAAGTAATTTCAGACATATTATTGGCGGCAAGACCTTGGAGAATAGCTAGTTGTAAAGGGGCAACAGATTACCAGTATCCTAATACATTCGGGAACGGTTGTGTACGAGATTCCTATGTTGATGCTGCTATTAAGGCCGCTTGGGCTGTCGAATACCAATGGCGAACAGGACAAAAAGACTTAGCCATTTCAAATGCCGCTGTTGTGCGACAGAATCTTGATTATGCTGACGCTTTATGTTCAAACAGGGATTTGCCTACTGCTTGTTCTAATTGTGAATGTGGCACTATAAAAATCTACCCTTGCAATGGCAAGACGGGAAGCGGAAGTGGAACATTTATAGAAACTACAATAGTGAAATTTACCAATCCCGCTTTTACACCTATCACAGTTACTGTAAATGGGACCAGCCAAGTTGTAGAGGTGGGTAGCACAGTCACTTTTCAAGGGCAGGCAGGCACTTCGTTAAAGTATCATGCCGAAACTAGTGGAAAAACAACGCAGGGAACTCAAATTGGGCTATTGATTTCTTGGGACGGGGATGACATCTACCCAACCTCCGGCACAAAAACATTTAACTTGTCAGTTTCTCAAGATTTCTTCTTTCTATACATAGTTAACCAATCATCTCGCAAAACGACTAAGTTACTGGTTAACTATGGTTTACAAGCCCAAACTACAGATAACATTAACATTCCCAACGACAAAATAAAGTATAGAACTGGCTATTATCGTGCCTACTCAAACTCCAATATACGATTGGAAGGCGAGAATAATGCTATCTGGAACTTGTCAAGTTCGGACCTTAAATTGCCTAACACTCAAAATCAGTCCTATACGTTCACCGTTCAGTGAGAACAAACAGAGCCTTTTCAACGGGTTTTAAGCAGTATCCTGTGTTATTGAAGTTAAACAGTTTGGACTCTGTACGTTGTCACAGATTCACGCCAAATCAATGTCTCTGCTTCTGGCAACTGTCAATAAGTTCCACATCATTTCTAAACAGGGCCGTCTTCGCCGATTATTTGGTTGGGGCAGACTGCTCACTGTCCACAAATTCCATGAAAACGATTCAACTTATGCTCCTGATGAGTTTATGTTGCTCATTGGCAAAAGCACAGGATACCATCCTGAAAACAGACCAGACCGAGGTATCGGTTAAAGTGACCGAGATAACTACCGATGAAGTTAAATTCAAATACTTCAACCGACTTGATGGGCCAACCAATTCGCTACAAAAGTCGGAGGTGTTTGTAATCATCTATAAGGACGGAACGCGCGAGAAGTTTAACGAAGCCGTTGCCAAACCTGCTGCTGCGCCGGTATCGTCCTTGCCATACGTCCAGAGAACAACTGTTCAGCCTAACCCTGCCGCATCTGCTGTCGGCCCAGTTTCCAGCGAACCAGAAGAAAAACGAACGGGCTGAACATACAATGTAGGATACACTACACCTTCGCAGGCATTTGCCGAAGCCAGTGGATTTACCTATGGATCAGGATTTTATTTCTTGGGGCCAGGTCGCAAAGGTGGTGGGATGTTTGATGTCGACATTATGAATTTTTTTGGCGATGGTAACCCAACCTACGGGATACTGGCCCTGAACGGCATTCTACGCACGTCTGCAACGTCCAGTTTTTACTTCGGTGGGGGCCTGGGCTACGCCTATGTATCGGTGAAGGTAAAGAATCAGTATGGCCTGGAGAGAACGGTTCCAACGGGCGATTTGGGTGGTAAAGCCTTTATGGGGTATGGTCTTTTCCGGGCGGCTATAATCTGGCCCTCTTTTGAGGGGGCAGGTAGTGGAGGGCTGGCAACCATCGGTATCTGCACCAACCCCTTCAAGTGAGCAGCCATCTTTCCCAGTGATTATGACGTGAACACAATTTTCTATTATCCACACTTACTTTTATCAACCATGAAGACCAACCAGATTGCTTCGATTTACGGTACCACACTGGTACTGATTACGTTTCTTATTTCGTCTTTTTCGCTGCACGCTCAGACGTTCAGAGGGAGTGAAAAACTAACAGAACCCCCTAAATCGTTCGGTGCGCTGATATATCCGGTCGAGACACGCCAGCAAACGATACGCATCAACGTCGATAATCCAGACAGAGCGATGGTTCACACCGTGATTGTGAACGAAAAGGGGAACGTAGTGCATGACGAATACGACAACAGAGTTGCCAGCCGGGAATACTACGATTTGTCGTCCCTGCCAGTTGGCAACTATACTATTATGCTAAGTACCAGACACGACCGCATTGCCAAATCGTTTACAATAGCATCATCTAAGGCAGGATACATTACCATGGGAGACAGGCCAGTACCGGTAACCGGCGAATTTCAAACCCGGCAACAGTTGGTCGTTAAAGAATAGGGTCGACTACACGAAAAACGCAACACCAGAATCAGGTGTTGCGTTTTTCGTGTAGCCTAAAAGGTAAGTTTCTACAACTCTTCCAGCCGCTCCAGCATTAGAATGGACCCCTGAGGCACAATGACGTATTGTTCGCCTTCGTACTGTACCTCGATGGCGTTTCGCTGGAGGTATAGGGCTACATCCCCTTCCTGAGCCTGGAGCGGCATGTACTTCACTTTTTCTTCGGTTTCCTTCCAGGGTTCGTCTTCGGCAGGATTGGGAATGGGGTAACCCGGCCCCACTTTTATGACGTAGCCCGTCCGGATTTCTTCTTTTTCCTGCACCGTCGGCGGTAGATACAATCCACTGGATGTCCGGTCGGAAGGGTCTTTGGGCTTGATGAGTACCCGGTCGCCCACTACAATCAGGCGTTTGAGTTTGTTATCGGCAGTAATTCCTATCATACATTTTGTAGAGATCACACGGGCGGTCCCGGCAACACCTTGCGTCTTCTTAATTAATCGGTTAGTAGCAGGGGTAGCAAAAATCGGGCGGGATTAGTATACAGGCCAACTTGTCAGTAATGATAATGCGTCAACGGATCAACCCACGGACTGCTTACGGCACCGGATCGTACCCATGCCCCCCCCAGGGGTGGCAGCGGGCTATGCGTTTCAGCCCCAGCCAGCCACCCCGCCAGGCCCCGTGTTTTTGAATTGCCTCGATAGCATACTGCGAACAGGTAGGTGTGTACCGACAGGCATTTGGCAAATAAGGGGATACAATGGCCTGATATACTTTTACGAATCCAACCAGAATTGTTCGCATCATACACGCATAAACAGCAAAACGCCCAAAATCTTTCCCGCAATCCGTATCTTTGCAAAAAGTCGGTAATCAGTATTCCAGCTTACGCCGGGCCGTCGCTACCGAATACCGTAGCGACGGCCCAGCCGGAGCCTGCCGGTACGCTAATTGTAAGACTGGCGGGCGTTCCCGCGCATTGCATCACCGTAAACCGAATACTAAAAACCGTAAACGTATTATTCATGCTCCAATTCATTATCTGGGAGGTTGATCCCGAAATTTTCCACGTTGGCTCTTTCTCGGTGCGGTGGTATGGTCTCCTGTTTGCGCTGGGTTTCCTGATTGGTATGCAGATTATGGGCTATATCTTCAAGAAAGAAAACAAGCCCGTTGCCGATACCGATTCCCTGCTCATTTACATGGTTGTATCTACCATTTTGGGTGCGCGGTTTGGTCATTTTCTGTTCTATGAGCCGGAAGTATTGCTGCATCACCCGTTAACAGTCATTACACCACCTTTTGCGGGTCTGGCCAGTCACGGGGCTGTTATTGGCATTTTGCTGGGTTTATGGATCTACTCGCGCCGGAAAGAAAGTAAGCTGACCAACCAGACGTTTCTTTGGGTAACCGACCGCATCGCTATTGTGGTTGCCCTGGCGGGGGCCTGCATCCGGTTCGGCAACCTGATGAACTCCGAAATTGTGGGTCGCCCCACGGATGTGCCCTGGGCGTTTGTGTTCATGAACAACAATGAGTACGCCAAAATACCGCGCCACCCCGCCCAGTTGTACGAATCCATTTCGTGTTTAATTCTTTTCTTTATCCTGCTATGGTTCTGGAACCGGAACAAAGAACGGACGCCACGGGGTAGTATGCTCGGTATTTTTCTCATCTGGATTTTTACCCTGCGCTTTTTCTACGAATATCTGAAAGAAAATCAGGTGGCTTTTGAAGACACCCTCGCCCTGAATATGGGGCAGATTCTAAGCATTCCCGTTGTATTACTGGGCATCTATTTCCTTGTCCGCAGTTACCAGAATCCGGTCGTGCTCTCCGCTAAAGAAGAGTCGAAACCAATTGCGTCGTAGCGGTATACATGCCTTATCACCACGCATGACCTGTATTACCTGCCCTGGCGTTTATGCCGGGGCATTCTTTTTGGAACCATCAGCGTAGATAAAAAGCTGTATTTTTGACGTTTATCATTCATCAACCCTATCACATTTTCCGTGTTCTCATTCTTTTCGTTTTCCCGCTTCATACTCCCCGCTTTAGTTGTTAGTAGCATCCACACCGCCGTAGCACAGGTTCCCGGTCGGCAAATGCACTGGTCGGCCGATGGCAATGCCTATACGGTCCCTGAACCGAAGGGCCTGACCCGTATTGATATTCGTACCGGCAAAAAAACGATTGTGCTGCCCGTCGATAAACTCAATAAACCCGGCACGCAGATGGCCATGTCCGTAACAGATTTTGCCTTCACACCCGATAGTGCCCAGGTATTAATCTTTACCAACACCGCCCGCGTGTGGCGGTATAATACGCGGGGCGATTATTACATCATCGACCGCAAAACGGGCGTGGCCCGGCAGGTGGGAAAAATCCGCCCGGCGCAGTCGCTGCTGTACGCTAAACTGTCGCCCAATGGCCGCAGCGTTGCGTACGTGAGTGAGCACAACCTGTTTGTGGAAGATGTAGCGACCGGGAAAGCCGTTCAGCTCACGACCGACGGCACCCGCAAACGCATTAACGGCACCTTCGACTGGGCCTACGAAGAAGAGTTCGGCTGCCGGGATGGCTTCCGGTGGAGTCCCGATAGCAAGCAGATCGCCTACTGGCAAATAGACGCGACCAAAATCCCGGACTACCTGATGCTGAACACCACGGATTCCAATTACTCCTACACGGTGCCGGTCGAATACCCCAAAGTAGGCGTTAGTCCATCGCCCGCCCGCATTGGCGTGGTAGCTGCCACGGGGGGTAAAACCAACTGGTTACCCATCCCCGGCGATGCGCAGCAACACTACCTGACCCGCATGGAGTGGTTACCCAAAGCGAGTACGCTGGTTGTTCAGCAGCTGAACCGCAAGCAGAATCAGAGTATCGTATTTGTCTGCAATCCGGCTACGCAGGCCGTTACGCCCATTCATACCGAATCCAGCAGTACCTGGATTGATATAAAAAGTCGCTGGAACGACGATGATCCCAGCGGTTGGGAGTGGCTCGACGGCGGTAAATCCTTCGTGTGGGTATCCGAAAAAGATGGCTGGCGGCACCTGTACCGGGTTACTGCCGACGGAAAGAAAGAAACCCTGCTAACCCCCGGCGACTATGATATTGAAAGCATCAGCCTGATTGACGAACCGGGCAATCAGATCTATTTCATTGCCTCCCCCCAAAACACCAATCAGCGGTACCTGTTTCGCACCAGCCTGGATGGGAAAGGGAAAGCCGAACGGGTAACCCCCGGCGACCTCGCCGGTACGAACGATTACGCGATTTCGCCGTCGGGCAAACTGGCCCGGCATTCGTTTACCAACTACTATACCCCCAACGTTCGGGAGTGGGTAAGCCTGCCCGACCATACCCCTGTCAACAAGGATGAGAGCATTGCCGAACGGATGAAACCGGTCGATAAATCGAATGTCAGTTTCTTTAAACTAACCACGGCCGATGGCGTGAGTCTGGATGGCTGGATGGCAAAACCGGTTGATTTCGACAGTACAAAGAAGTACCCGATTGTGTTTTACGTGTATGGCGAACCGGCGAGTAGTACGGTAAACGATGTATTTGGAACTGGGCAAAATCGCCTGTTTCAGGGGGACATGGCTAAGGCGGGTTATCTCTATGTGGCACTCGACAACCGGGGAACGCCCAACCTGAAAGGAGCCGACTGGCGGAAATCCATCTACCGTAAAATTGGTCGGCTCAACATCCGCGACCAGGCGATGGGAGCAAAGAAACTGTTTTCTCAACACGCTTATATCGACACCAGCCGCGTGGCAGTTTGGGGTTGGAGTGGAGGAGGGTCTACTACCCTGCACTTGCTGTTCCAGCACCCCGACATCTACAAAACTGGAATCTCCATTGCGGCCGTGGGAAATCAGTTGTTTTACGACAACATTTATCAGGAACGGTACATGGGATTGCCGCAGGAGAACCGGGAAGATTTTGTGGCGGGTTCGCCCATCACCTACGCCAAAAATCTGAAAGGTAATCTGCTCTACATTCACGGCACCGGCGACGATAATGTGCAATATGATAACGCCGAAGTACTTATCAACGAGTTGGTCAAGTACAACAAACAGTTTCAGATGATGCCGTATCCTAACCGCTCACACGGTATCTATGAAGGCGAGGGAACCACATTACACCTGCGGACACTATACACCAATTACCTGCTTAAAAACTGCCCGCCGGGTGCGCGGTAGGGCGGTTGAGAGTAGCCTGGACTTTAGTCTGGGTATCTGTAGGCTACGTTGCAATAACCAGTACGTACAAAAATTGGCCTGACGGCTACCCAGACTAAAGTCCAGGCTACCAAAGAAATGCGAACAAAAAACAGACTAATCTTTCTTGGGCTACTAACGGTGCTCCTGACGATACCAGTTTTCACTCGGGCGCAGCAGCGTACTCAGTTCACGCACGCCGACACGTTGCGCGGGTCTATCACGCCCGAACGGGCCTGGTGGGATCTGGCTTTTTATCACTTGAGCGTCCGGGTACAACCCACTGATAGTACGCTGACCGGCTCAACGCTCATCCGGTATCGGGTGCTGAAACCGGGGCAGGTGATGCAGGTTGATTTACAAAAGCCGCTGCGGGTGTTGCGGGTGGAGCAGGACGGAGAACAACTAAGCGTGCGGCAGGAGGGTAACGCCTATTTCGTTACCCTGACCAAAGCGCAGGAAGTCGGGCAGACCCAAGCGATAACGGTATTTTATAGTGGTAAACCCCGCGTAGCAAAACGCCCACCCTGGGATGGCGGCTTGGTCTGGTCGCACGACAAGGCTGGTAACTGGTTCATCGCCACAGCCTGTCAGGGACTGGGTGCCAGCGCGTGGTGGCCCTGTAAAGATCACATGTACGATGAGCCGGATTCGATGGCTATAACGGTAACCGTTCCTGAGGACCTGATGGATGTATCGAACGGGCAACTCCGACAGGTAACGACCAACTCCGACCATACCCGCACCTTCGACTGGTACGTGCAGAACCCCATCAATAACTATGGCGTGAACCTGAACATTGCCCGCTATGCCCATTGGTCGGAGGAGTATACCGGTGAGAAAGGTAAACTCCCCCTCAATTATTACGTACTCCCTGAGCACCTCGATTCGGCTAAAGCACAATTTAAAGAGGTGCCCAGAATGCTGAAGGCATTCGAGTACTGGTTTGGGCCCTACCCTTTTTATGAGGATGGCTATAAACTGGTCGAGGCACCCTATCTGGGCATGGAGCATCAGAGTTCGGTAACCTATGGTAATCACTTCCGGAACGGCTATCTGGGCCGCGACCTTTCCCGAACGGGCTGGGGGTTACTGTGGGATTTCATCATTGTCCACGAATCAGGACACGAGTGGTTTGCCAATAACATAACCTACCGGGATGTGGCCGATATGTGGATTCACGAGAGTTTTACCAACTATTCGGAATGTCTTTTTACCGAATATTACTGGGGTAAAGCGGCTGGTGCCCAATATGTGATTGGCTGCCGGGCCAACATCCGAAACGATAAACCCATCATTGGTACCTACAATGTGAACAATGAAGGATCGAGTGATATGTATTACAAAGGGGGGAATATGCTCCATACCATTCGGCAGTTGGTTGGCAACGACTCTACATGGCGACAAATCCTTCGCGGGTTGAACAAGACTTTCTACCACCAAACCGTAACCACGAATCAGATTGAACAATACATGAGTCAGCAGGCGGGAATGAACCTCAAACCCGTTTTTGACCAGTATCTGCGCGATACCCGAATACCCGTGCTCGAATACCGCCCGGTAGCCGATGGTTTTCAGTATCGCTGGATCAACACGGTACCCGGTTTTGCGATGCCGGTGCGGGTGTGTTTGGGCGAGTCGGGGCCGTATCAGGCTATTCAGCCCACAGCGCAATGGAAGAAACTGTCGGCCAGGGGAGTGAAAACGCTTACGATTGATGCAAATTACTACGTTTTGAGTAAGCGGGTTGGCGGGTAGACGAACATTACGCGTTACGTTTACTCAAAACTTTGGCCACTTCATAGCCAGAAAGCGTACCTTACCTGTAGGTTGGTTCATATTCCATTCTTATCTACAAAACAACTATGCGTACAAATCGAAACGTACTCTGGGCCGGATTAATCCCGGTACTATTGCTCATTGGTTGCGGAAGCAATAAAGAAAAAGAGGAAGAGAAAAAGGACGAAGAATCGGTCTCGATGATGGGGGCTGCCGGTGCCATGAAAGAGATGGTTGCCCAGGCCGAAGAAATGCAGAAAAAAGGCCCTGTTGAAACGGTCAACTTCCGCACACTGAAAGAATTGCTTCCTGCCGATGCTGATGGGTTAGCGCGTAAGGAGGCTACCGGTGAAAAGAATGGAGCTATGGGCTTCACAATTTCTACCGCAACAGGTAAGTACGAAAACGGAGACGGCAGTGAACGTATCGAGTTGTCGATTGTGGATGGGGGTGGCTCGCCCATGATGATGGGATTGGCCGCCTGGTCGATGATGGATGTCGATAAAGAAACCGAACATGGTTACGAGAAGACTACCAAAATGGGAAATAATAAGGCGTATGAGAAATACGACAGTGCCGATAAAGATGGAGAATTAAACGTGCTGGTCAATAAACGATTTGTTGTTACCGCCAAAGGCCGGGGGGTGAGCATGGATAAAATAAAAGCGGCCCTGGAAGATATTGACCTGGGTAAACTGGAAGCTATGAAGTAAGGTCATTTACTACGCGTTATTAGTAGTCATTGAGAAGCTGTTTGAGTTTTTCGACCGAAGCGATTAACTCAAACAGCTTCCAAACAGTCATTGATGGTAGCAACGAATAATACTAATGTGAGTACCATTGACGCGTGGTAAAATGAACTACCTATTCAAAATCCTGGTAAATTACTTTTCGGTCGACTTTATCCGGCAGGGGCCCCTGACGGGTTAATTTCATTTTGGCTAGAGCGGCTCCGGCATGGGCGCAGTTTCCGGGTGCGTACCCATCCAGATAGGCCGTCAGAAATCCGGCCCAATACGCATCTCCTGCCCCCGTAACATCGACGATATCTAGTTTCCTGCCCGGTATCCGGGCTCGTTTAGCCCCACCATCGTAGGATACAAGGCTGCCATCGGGGCCGAGCGTCAGGCAGATTATGGATGCCCCCATTCGATGAAAGTCGCTCAGAACCCTCTCTGGTTCCTGCGGTTCTCCGTATAATCGCTCGGCATCATCCTCACTCACCTTTACCAATGCACCAGAGGCAAAATAATCTGCCAGAACGCGCCAGGCCTGCTCTCGGTCGGGCCATATCGTCGGGGCGTAATTGGTATCAATGCTAACCTGACAACCAGCTGCGCGGGCACGGTGAGCCGCATCAATAATGGTATCCTGGGCGGGCTGGCGACTCAGGGCGAAGCAGGTTGTGTGGAATAGCTGCGTCTGGGCCAACAGGGAATCGGGTAGTTGTTCGGGGGTTAGCTGGCAGTCGGCATGGCGGTAGGCCACAAAATCGGGTGTGCCCGCCGTACGCGACACCACAACGATGGAAGAGGGTTCCCGCGGATCGGCCGTAACATGATCAATATTAACACCAGTTTCTTCTACCTGCCGGGTCAGGTATTTCCCAATATTATCGCTGCCAACGCAGGCAACCAGGGCCACTTTGCCACCCAACCGGGCCATATTGGCTGCCATATTGGCCGGGCTGCCGCCCTGATAGCGTCGAAAATCCTGGGCGTCGAGCAAGCTGGTTGATACATGGTGGCCAATTAAATCGGCCAGTAATTCGCCAACTGAAAGTACAGCGAAAGGGCGGGTTGAATCTATCATCGACAAAAATTATTCTTCTGAGTAGCTTTCCAGCCTATGGGTTTACGGCTGGAAAGCTACTCAGAAGAACAGGAAAGAGGAAATGGATTGAGGATTAGTTTCCACCGGGTTCGATGGGGAAGGCCGCTTCTTCGCTGCGCCTTGTCTCTTTCACCAGGAAGCAGGACCCGGCAGCCAGCAGCATACAGATGCCGCACAGAGCCAGGGCATTACGCGGGTCGTTGTTCAGCAGCGGCCCATAAATGTATTTAACCGTGGTGTTATTAATAATTTGAGGCACTACAATGAAGCCGTTAAAAATGCCCATATACACGCCCATCCGCGCTTTAGGGACCGAATTGGCCAGTAAAACGTACGGCATCGACAGGATAGACCCCCAGGCCAGCCCGGCCAGACCCATCCCAAACAGGAAAATGTATTTGTCATTCGACAGTAGCATCGACAGGAACCCCATACCCCCAATGGTCAGGAACAGGGCATGAGTGCCCCGACGGCTGATTCGGTCGGCAATGCCGGGCAGAAAAAAGGAGATGGTGAAACAGCCAACGTTAAAGATGGCCAGACACAAACTACCCCACTGCGTTCCCTCGGCGAAGCCAAGTGGGTTGCTGGTGGCGTTGGGCGCATTGAACGCGTGCCGGGCAACGGCCAGCGACAAAAACTGCCACATCAGCGGTAGACCATACCAAGTGAAAAACTTTACCCACCAGAGTTGCTTCATGGTAGCCGGCATCTCTTTCAGGGCCAGCCCCAGTTCCGTCAACATCCCGCCAATACCCGCGCCTTCCCGTTTTTGTTCCTCAAACGCTTCCATATCGTCGGGGGGATACTCGTCGGTGGTGTACATCGTCCAGAGAACGGCCAGAACAACGGCTACCCCACCGATGTAAAACGAGTACTTGACAAAGTCGGGAATGGCACCGCCGTTGCTGGTCTGGAGTAGGGTAACCCCAAAGATGGGCAGAATATACGGCATCAGGTTCGCCAGCGTCTGCCCGAAACCCACAAAGAAACTCTGCATGGCGAAGCCGAGTCCCCGCTGCTTTTCGGTGAGTTTGTCGCCGATGAATGCCCGGAAAGGTTCCTGCGTGATGTTCAGGCCGGTGTCCAGTATCCACATCAGGCTGGCCGCCATCCACAGCGTCGACGAATTGGGCATCAGAAATAGGGCCAAACTGGTAACCAGTGCCCCAATCAGGAAAAACGGCTTCCGGCGACCCCAGCGTGGCGACCAGGTCCGGTCGCTGAGGGAGCCAATAATGGGCTGCACAATCAGACCCGTAACCGGACCCGCCAGCCATAAAATGGGGATGTTGGCCTCGTCGGCGTTGAGGTATCGGAAGATAGGACTCATGTTGGCTTGCTGTAAGCCAAAGCCGTACTGAATCCCGAAAAAACCAAAACTCATGTTCCAGATCTGCCAGAAATTCAAGGTTGGCCTAACCTTCGCCGATGCGTTTTGACTGCTTCCCGTTTGCATAGATTATCGTATCTTTAAACTGTTATCATAGGTATCCCTGACGGGCTGGCAATAATACGGAGCGATTTGCAGGATACTGAGATATACTTGGCTTATTTTTTTGTAAAGACATACAGTTGAGCATGATTCCCCAAAAATGGCCAATAATTAGTCTGGTTCTGACGGTATTTTTGGTATCATCTCAAGTCATCTCCGCCTATGCCCAGACCGACTCATCGCAGTTGGTCATCGTGCGTTCCATCACGCTGGAGGGAAACCTCAAAACGAAGGATCGAATCATTCTTCGTGAGATGACGCTCCACACCGGGGACTCTGTGCGGCTGGCCGATTTGCCGGGCCGCGTTCAGTGGGATCAGCGCAACATCAACAATACCACCCTCTTTGTAACGGTCGATATGGCGACCCGAATTACCCCGGCTACCGATTCGACTCAGCTTGCCCAGGTCGATCTGACCGTAGTGATGAAAGAGCGCTGGTACATTATTGCCTACCCCGTTTTTGACCTGGCCGACCGTAATTTCAACGAGTGGTGGTACGACCGGGGGCGCGATTTTCGGCGGGTCGTTTACGGTGGCCGACTCAGTTATCGGAACGTGACGGGTACCAATGACCGGCTCCAGGTGGTTATTGAACGGGGATTTCTCCAGCGCACTATCCTGTCCTATTCAAAACCCTACATCGATAAAGCCCAGAAAATCGGGTTGCGGGTTGATGTCAGTTACGCCACTAACAAGGAAATACCGTACCGGACCCAGTTCGATAAGTGGGTGTACACAAAATCGGAAGCCGTACTCCGGGAGCGGGCCTATGCCAGCCTTACCCTGACCAATCGGCGCGGGCTATATCACTACCACACGGTTGACACGCGTTATAGCAGAAACACCATTGCCGATACCATCGCCCGGCTCAATCCGGATTATTTTCTGGATGGGCGTACCCGGCAGCAGTTTCTGGCCATGAGTTATAACTACCGGTACGACCGGCGGGACAACGTGGTTTTTCCCCTGATAGGGAAATTGTTCACGGCCGCCGTGGGTGTATCGGGCATCCTGCCATCCGATAATTTTCATTTCCTGGATTTGTCGGCTTCACTAACACATTACTGGTCGATGGGGGGGCGGTTTTACGGGGCAGGAAGCCTGCGCGCCCGCGCTACCTGGCCTACCCGGCAACCCTACTTCAACCTGCGCGGCCTGGGCAGTTCCAGCGATATGGTGCGGGGCTATGAACTCTACGTTATCGACGGACAGCGGACGGCTATCTGGCGAAACAGCTACCGGTACCAGCTTCTCAACGTTCGCAAACAACTGAACTGGCTGCACGTCCGGCAATTCAATACCGTCCCGATAGCAGTTTACCTAACCGCTTTTGGCGATGCGGGCTACGTGAGCAGTACGGTGGCCGAACAGTACCAAAGCCGGCTGGCTAACCAACTGCTGGCTGGCACGGGGCTAAGTGTCGATGTGGTTTCTTTCTATAATCTGGTAATGCGTTTCAGCGGCACCGTAAACGCGCAGGGAAACAAGGGCTTCTTCTTCAACTTGGCGCAGGAGTTTTGAGAGTCAGGACACTACCCGTTCAACCCGGACTCAGCTTGTCCGCGTAATCCGCCTTAAGCTGCCACCAAATGTACCTGCCTTAGCTCATTGGCAAGCCGATGAACCGCTGTTTCAATCCGCTTCACTTGCTCGGCTGATGGAAACTTTGTTTGAGATTTATAATGACGAAGTAAGGACGGATTTAGCCCAGCATAATCGGCAATCTTGGAAATTTTCAAATACGCATAATGCTCAAAAAAGACGTATAAATCATAAGCTAAATCAAACTCTACATCATCTACATCATAAAAATCCAGCAGAAGCTGCTTCATGTTCTGTTGTAATACTTCTACCGTATCGGCCTGATCGACAATCAGGTCATCTTCATACGTCAAACGGCCCCAGAAACCTGACTGTTTGTTTTGTTCGGCGCCCGCTTCAATAATGAGTTGAATCCGTTTCATATTGTGAGTAGCTTCTTATTTTAGACCAGCTTGTTTAAGGATTGAGTTGAGCGTGCCGACGGGCAGATCGCCTTTGTGGATAGCAACAGTAACTTTGCCCGATTTCGTAGGGTGAATCAATTGCAGATGACTCCCTTTCTGCGTTTTGTCAACCCAGCCATCTTCATAAAGCAGCTTGAGTATCTCTTTAGCGGTCATACTCTATTAATTTAACCGCTAAAGTCGCAATTTTGTGCCATCTCTACAATATGTTGGACTCAAAAATGGCTCTTATTTACCTTGTCGCCGAAACGCTGCTTACAAACCAAAACTTGCCTAATTGGGGCGTTCGCCCTGTCAGCAGAAACACGACTAACGAATAAGACATGCATTCTGTCATCCGAAAACTGGACTTTAAAGCAACTGTTTCTGCTTCGCACCCAACGATCCAGGGTGCTGATGGCAAACGAGCTACTTGACCGAACTGAGATGCTAGCAACCTTTACACACCTCGTCTGTTGGGCTAAATGCCTGACTTCGGTGGCGAGCAACCTGTCGCCGGAAACCCGCCATGTAAAAAAAAAGCAGAGTTAATAATCAGGCAAATAGTTTCCTCTCTATTTCAAGTAAGCCTTCTTCGCATAATTTATAATGTTTCTCAAAGTCACTAATGACCTTACTCAGCTTTTCATAGTTTACACTATCGTTTTCATAAATTGGAATATCAGGCTCTTGTGTTTCAAAAATGCCATACATTGAAGGGGGAGCATCCCTTTCATAATCAAAATCTACATCAATAAGATCATCCCAAGTGTCTAATAATGATTCTGAGTGAGCAAGTACATTTCTTTTGTTAAGTATGACTTGTAGTGAGTTTTGCAATTTTTTATCCATTGGATGACCTTCTTCCACAAGGATATGCCTCAGTAATTTTATTTTAACTGAGAGATTTGTTATCATATTATTCAAAAGCACATCATTCACAAATTCGGTATGTGGCGAACTGATGTAGCGACTTAGAATTTGTTTGACAGTCTTCTCTATCAAGTTTAATTTTATGATTACGTCTCCAACCTTTAACTTGGCATCGGTTTGTAATTCAGAATGTGTCATTTAATTGAGTTGTTGATGAGAAAGTTGATACTGTAAAAGCCCAATAACCGGGGCGTTATCCCTGTCGCACGGACGCTGACCTGCAAACCTAAGAGCGTGTTGGGGAATTGATAAAGGTTGGGAGTCGTGCCAACTTTGTTGTGACTAAACGACAAAGCCATGACCAAACAGTGGCAACCACTGACCGACCCCCAATGGAACGCAATCTCGCCTTTTTTTGACCTCAA
>JBBSTD010000134.1:0-15215 GCA_038236215.1 Cytophagales bacterium
AAAGGTTTCTATTATCCTGATAAGTTGCTGTACGCCTGCCGAATCGGCCGGTGGTTCGGCTTGCGCTAAAGCAATAACTGGCGTGTAACAAACGAAAAGACAGGTAAGAGTGACGAAGAACAGGAACGCGTAAAAACGGGAAAAAAAGCGCATTGGGGAACAGTTAGGCGATTCGGAGGGTATTTCGTACTTTTGCAAACTTACGAAAAGTGTACTATCCTACTTGCCTTGAAATGACGCTCCTTTCATTATAATTCGGATAGAGGATATTGCTTAGTTAAAGTTGTACGCATGAAATTATCATTTTTGGGGGCAGCCCGGCAGGTAACAGGTAGTATGTATCTGCTGGAGTTGGAGGATGATTACCGCATCCTGATTGACTGTGGTTCTGACATGGAGCGATCGGGGCCTCGAGATTCCGGTTCGAACGGGCAGGCGGCCCCCGTTGTTACGCATCCCGGCCCGGCGTGGCCCGGTATGTTCCCCTTCGAAGCATCGAGTATAAATCTGGTTCTGTTGACGCACGCGCACATGGACCATTCGGGTAACTTGCCAAACCTGTTTCGTGAGGGGTACGAAGGCCAGATTTTGTGTACCGAACCTACATTTGCCTTAGCTAATGTATTGCTTAAAGATGCGGCTTCGCTTAATCAAAAGCGGATAAATGAGCTGAACGCAAGCAAGAAGCAACGCGTCAAGGATCGTCAGGTACAGATGCAGCAGGATTTGTATTTAGACCTTCAGGTTCGGGAAACGATGGAAAATGTGGTTCCCATTGCTTTCAACCGAAAGTTCAGAATAGCTGACAACGTAGACGTTACGTTTTTGCCTGCGGGTCACCTGTTGGGCGCAGCCCATGTCCTGATCAACGTTGTGGAAAATGGCGAGCGTAAAAGCATTTGTTTTTCGGGCGATATTGGCCGTAAAAACTATCCGCTTCTGGTTGACCCTTCTCCCGTTCCGCCCGTTGATTATCTGGTGTGTGAAAGCACGTACGGTAATCGGCTTCATGAAAATACGATGTCGCCCGAAGATGCGCTGGCTGATATTATTCAGCAGGCCTGCATCGACATCCCGGGGCGCCTTATTATCCCATCTTTTAGCGTTGGCCGAACTCAGGCGTTGCTATACACCCTGAATCGGCTTTACACCGAACGCGGTTTTCCACCGATCAAGGTTTTTTCGGATAGCCCCATGGGGTACGAAAGCACTAAGGTGTACATGCAGCACATAAAAATGCTGAATGGCGAGGCCCGCGAATTTCATAAGGAAAATGAATCCCTGTTCGACTTCGAAAACTTTCAGTTTCTGGAATCATCGAAAGCCAGTAAAGCCGTATCCAATTACGGAGAGCCGTGTATCATTATCTCCTCGTCGGGGATGGTGCAGGGTGGCCGGGTTGAGTACCACGTAGCCGAAAATATTAGCAATCCGTACGCCACAATACTCATAATTGGTTATTGCGCCGAAGGAACGCTGGGATGGCGATTGATGAACGGACAATCGACGCTCACAATCAAAGGGAAAGAACATCAGGTACTGGCCAACGTGAGAAAAATTGACGTGTTCAGTGGACACGGAGATCGAAACGATCTGGTTAATTTTGTGCAAATGCAGTCACCCGAAACGCTCCGGTCTATTTTTCTCGTCCACGGCGAGTACGAGAGTATGGAGTCGTTCAAGGTAACCCTGGCCGAAGAAGGGTATCCACAGGTCATCATCCCGAAAAAAGGCGAAAGTTTTGACTTATAAATGATGGTAAACCAATTATGAACGATGAATGGTGACCCGGTCATCATTCATCATTCATCATTCACTATGCGAACGTACCTGGATTTTGAGAAACCGATTGCTGACCTCGAAGCACGGCTGGAAGAGACGAAAAAACTGGCTCAAACCAGCAACGTCGATGTGAGTGAAGCGGTTTCTGTACTGGAGCAGAGTATCGACAGACTGCGCCGGGAGATTTTTCAGAACCTGACGCGCTGGCAACGGGTACAGCTTTCCCGGCACCCCGACCGCCCATATACCCTCGACTATATTTCGCTCATGTGCAATCAGTTCATTGAATTGCACGGCGACCGAACTGTTCGGGACGATCCGGCTATGGTAGGCGGCTTCTGCGAACTGGGCCGTAACGGCGGACCGGACCAGACGGTCATGATAATCGGGCAGCAAAAGGGTCGCAATACCAAGCAGCGGCAGTACCGCAACTTCGGAATGCCTAACCCTGAAGGATACCGTAAAGCCCTGCGGTTGATGAAGCTGGCTGAGAAGTTCAATAAGCCCATCATCACCATGATTGATACGCCGGGCGCGTATCCGGGACTAGAAGCGGAGGAACGCGGTCAGGGGGAAGCCATCGCCCGTAATCTGAAAGAAATGTTTATGCTGACGGTGCCGGTCATCTGCATCATCATTGGGGAAGGCGCATCGGGTGGGGCACTGGGCGTAGCCATCGGCGACCGGGTCATGATGCTTGAAAATACCTGGTACTCGGTAATTTCGCCCGAAAACTGCTCGACCATTCTCTGGCGCAGCTGGGATTTTAAGGAGCAGGCCGCCGAGGCTATGAAGCTAACCGCCCGCGATATGAAAGCCAATAAATTAATTGACGCAATTGTAGAGGAACCCCTTGGCGGAGCGCACAACAACCATCAGGAAATGGCCAATCTTCTCAAAAATGTCATTTTGGAAACGCTGGCCGAACTCAATGCCCTCGATCCGCAGGAACGCATTAACCAGCGAATCGATAAGTTCTGCGAGATGGGTGTTGTGATGGAGTAAATTTGTTTCTTAATGAATTAGTAACGCGCCATTAGTTCCAACATGAAACGTGAATCAACGCTGAAAAACCTCATTTTTGACCTTGGTGATGTTATCATTCCCATTGACCTGACCGCCCCCGTCCGGAACTTTGCGATGCTGGCCAATATGCCCGAAGATGATGTTCGGGCCATCTGGAAACAGCATGATATCTGGAACCGGTACGAAACGGGCCTGGTTGATGATGACGCTTTCCGGGAGCACGTCCGGCAGTTACTGGGCAACCGTGACTGGGCGGATGAGGTGATCGACACGGCCTGGAACAGCGTACTGCTCGATTTGCCCGTCGAACGCGTTGAGCGTATCAAGGAGCTGGCACCCAATTACCGGCTCTTTCTGCTGAGTAATACCAGTCCTATTCACATCCGGCAGGTAAACCAGCTGCTGGTCAATCTGAACCAGCCAACGCTGGAAGACCTGTTCGAGCGGGTATTCTATTCGTACGACATCCGCATGGCAAAGCCATCGTCCGCCATTTATGAGCACGTGCTGACCGAAGCTGGTTTAGTGCCAGAAGATACGGCCTTTTTCGACGATAATGCGGCAAACATACAGGCGGCTGCCGGGTTAGGTATTCAGGCCGTTCACGTCCAGCCACCCATGTCTATTCTCGACTACCTGAAGAATTATTAATGATGAATTACTAATGAGGGGCTGCTACTCTCATCCATCTTTTATAGTTCTTTATTCATAATTCATTATGAACCAACGCGTTAAATCGTACCTCCTGCACGGAGGTCTTTTTTTAGTTACCCTTGTCACCACCACGCTGGCGGGGGCGGAGTGGATGTACGGACGGATTTTTATCCCGTTTGAGGGGTCGCAGCCGCTCGGCTGGACCGAGTTTTTGGCGGGGTTTCAGTTTTCGGTGCCCTTCCTGGCCATCCTGACTGTTCACGAGTTTGGCCATTATTTTACGGCGAAAGCTAATAAAGTGCGGGTAACCCTCCCTTATTATATTCCCATCTGGTTCGGGATTGGACAGAGCATCGGTACACTGGGGGCCTTTATCCGGATCAAGGATTACATCAATAGTCGCCGTAAATACTTCGATATCGGTATTGCCGGTCCACTGGCCGGGTTTGTGCTGGCACTGGTTGTGCTTTGGTACGCCTTCTCGCACCTGCCCCCACCGGAGTATATTTTTACCATTCATCCTGAGTACCAGAAATGGGGGCTGGATTACGGGAAGTACGCGTATCAGAACATGCCCGAAGGTGGCGCCGTGGCGCTTGGTGATAATCTGCTGTTCAACTTCTTTAAAACCTACGTGGCCGATCCCGCCCGGTTACCCCACCCGTACGAGATGACCCATTACCCGTTTGTACTGGCGGGATACCTGTCCTTGTTTTTTACGTCGCTTAACCTGATTCCCATTGGTCAACTCGATGGTGGTCATATTTTGTATGCTCTCATTGGTCGCAAACGATTTCAGGTGGTGGCCCCCGCGTTGTTTACGGCTTTTGCTTTTTTTGCTGGATTAGGCATCTATAAACCGAGCGATTTTGCGGTACCGACCAACGAAGAATTCTTCTCCGAACTGGGCAATTTTGCCCTTTACGTGGGTTTTTTGTTCCTGGCCTTCGCGCGCATCAGCGAAAACCGGATGACATCGCTACTGGTTACCCTCAGCGTAGTGGCTACCCAATTGGTAGTATCCTGGGTCAACCCCGACTTGGAGGGCTATTCCGGCTTTCTGGTTTTCGTTTTCGTGTTGGGCCGTTTTTTGGGTATTTACCACCCGGAAACGGAACTGGAAGAACCACTTGATATGAAACGGCAGGTGCTGGGCTGGCTCGCCCTCCTGATTTTTGTCCTGTGTTTTAGTCCCCGTCCCTTTATTATTTCGTAGCATAAACTGGTTAGGTGGGTAGCTTTAATCGCTCACTCAGGGCAAACACCTCTTTCAGGCACTTGGCGGTCAAAACGGCATCTTCCAGGGCGTTATGAAACCCGTCTTCGCGGGCAAAACCGAAGTAGCTGGCAATGGCGGTCAGGCTTAACCGGTCTGGTGCTTTCTGGCCGTTGGCTTTTAGTACCCGGAAGCTAAAATACCCCAGCGTGTACAAATCGAGCAGGACGCGCGAGTAAGGCCATTTTAGCTTCTCGTACCGGTACGCTTCTTTTAGGAAGTTGATATCGTTGATAACGCTCTGCCCGCAGATTATGACATCGCGCAGGAACGGCGTTCGGTCCAGTTGCCCTTTCGGAACGCGCAGGCCAAGTTCAGTACAAATCCATTCTTCCAGTTCGGGCAGTACATCATAGATCATGGGTGCATCTTCCAACTCGGCCAGGGAGAGATTATGGATTTTTTCGGACGAGGACGAAAATGCTTCTTTATTCTCCGGGTATACATTGGTGAGGTACTGCCCCTTTTCGACCCAGTTATCGTCGAAGAGCACGGCACCAACCTGAATAATTTCATTGTAATCCGGCTCCGGGCCGGTCATTTCGAGGTCTAGGACTAGAAAAGGCATTAAATTAGCTGTTTGCGAAAACGCGATAAGTAGTGACGAATTTGATTTTTCGAATTAAACTGAAAAATAATCGATCAGTTTTTCAATAGGGCAACAAAAAGAGACTATTCGGGGTTTTACTTTTATACCTGCCTACAAAGCCCCGACAGCCCAACTGCCGGGGCTTTGTGTGTAATGACGTTATTGGCTTGCTGACCCCGGCCGTAAGAAGGGCTTTACTGGGTTTCGCCCCATATGTATTTGCTGAACCACCGGTAATTTTCCTCCATCACCTGCCGCATCGATTTTGGCTTGGTAATACCGTGGCCAAATCCTTTATAGACTACCATTTTTACGGGCACACCCTTATCTTCCAGGGCTAACCGCAATTCGTACGCGTTGGCAATAGGCACCCGCCTATCCAGCTCCCCATGCTGGATGAGCGTGGGCGTTTTTGCCCGGTTGATGTAACTGATAGGCGAGGTCTTTTGGTACACATCGGCATTATCCCAGGGGGTGCCCTGAAGGTATTGCCGGGTGAATGGCGTAATGTCCGTGTTCTGGTAATAGGTAGCCCAGTTCGATATGCCAGCCCCTACCGATGTTGCTTTGAACCGGTCACTATAAGTCGTGATGAAGGCCGAAATGTACCCGCCCTGACTCCAGCCCATGGCCCCTACTTTGTCTTTATCGACCATACCTTTTCCAATCAGGTAATCGACTCCCGAAATCACGTCATCGTAGTCGCCCAGGCCCAGGTTTTTAACGTTCAACGCCCGGAATTTGCTGCCATAGCCCGCTGAGCCCCGGTAATTAGGCCGCAGCACCAGCGCACCCTTGGCGGCAAACTGTTCGACGGGATAGTACCGGTCGGCCGTTACGGAGGGGAGGTCAATGCCCGTAGGACCACCGTGTATCACAACCAGTAAGGGGTATTTTCGGGCCGGGTCGTAGTTGGCAGGCTTGATCAAAATTCCTTCAATGACATTCCCATCGACCGATTTCCAGCTCACTACTTCACGGGTGGCCGTTTTGTACGAGGCAAGCTGAGTGCCCATATCCGTCAGTACTTTGGGCGCAAAAACAGACACGGCCGATGTCTGAATCTCCGGGTACTGGTTCGGCATGGACCCGACAAAGGCCATCTGTCGGCCATCTTTACTAAAAGAGAACTGCGTAGCAATCAACTTGTCGGGTTTGGTAAGCCGGTCTATTTTGAGGGATTTTGGGTCAATGCGGAACAAATGGGCCGCCGTTTTCTGGTACCCGCTGAACAGAATTCCGTCGGTAGTCCACTCCAGCAGACTCGCATTTTCATCGAACGTATTAGTCAGAATTTTGGGCGTGCCGCCCGTAGCCGAAACGGTGGCAATAAGCCGGTTGCTGTAGAAATAGAACTCATTTTCGTTGGCGGTCGTGAACGCAATCTGCTGACCATCCGGCGACCAGACCGGGTTCTGGTCCGGCCCTTTCAGCGAAACAATCTTGCGGGTTCTGGTGTCGCCCAGCGTCAGAACGTACAGGTCCGATGTATGGCCATTGATGATGTCCGGGTTTTTCGACGCATCGAAGGCGATTTTCTTGCCGTCCGGCGATACCACAAAACTGCCTACCGAAAACCCGATGCCTTTGGTCAGGGCTTTGGCTACGGCAGGCTTCTCCTTATCCAGACTATCGAGCAGGTACAGGTGAACCATCTTGTAATCATCGCGGACTACTTCATAATCACTGTATTTCTCCTTGCGCTCCTTATCGGTTTTTATATCGGGTACGGTCGCCGAAAAAATGAGTTGCTTCCCCGTTGGCGACCATTTAAAGGCCGTTACACCGGTCTCAATCTTCGACACGGGCCGGGCTTCTCCGCCCGTTGGACTAATTATGTACAGTTGCGCCTTCTCATCGCGGGTGGACAGAAACGCCACCCATTTCCCATCGGGCGACCAGGCCGGGTTACTGTTCGATTTTTTGGAATGCGTCAGTTGAAATTTATCGCTGGTTGCCGTATTGGCTATCCATATGTCGGTGTCGTAGGCGTTATCATCCCAGTTGGTTCTGGTAAGCGTGTAGGCTACCCACCGGCCATCGGGCGAAAGCTGCGGATTCGATACGCTCTTCATGGCAATGGACTGGTCGATGGTAGGAGCCTGAGCCAGTCCGGCGTAAGTACTGATCAGACAGGCCAGCAAAATAAGTGGGGAGGAATAGGTCATTCGATGAGGTGAATGGGTGTAAAAGCCTGAAAATAAGGAACTATACGCTAATTGAAAAGGTGGGTCATGAAAATGACCAGATACCGGAAGCTTATTGGCAGGATGATCGTTATTCTATCTGTTCAACCAGTTTGATAATATCACCACTGATCTGCTGAATAAACTGGAGATGTTCCAATAGAGAAGCATCTTCCGTAACAGACGCCGGGCGATAGGCCTCCTGCATACCGGTGTCCGGGTCTCCTTTTTCGGTCGTTTTGTCCAGTTTTTGCAGGCTTTCTGTTAGCACGAACAATGCCCTTTTGGCGGGCTTTAGGTAGGAAGCCGGGTAAAAAACCGGCTCACCAGACAGCCGGGCAGACATAATGGTGGCAATGTTCGCCGACAGCACGTAGTTCAATACCACAAACTGGTAGATGAGTTTCTCATTACGCTGTTTGTTTTTCGGCTCCGAAACCATCCGGTCAAAAGTAGCGCCCAGGTTGGCCGATGTCACGAAGACCTCTTTTCGCGCCAGTTTGTAGTCGACCAGACCAATGCCCTTGCCCAACAGGCTGTCGAGCAGTAACTGAACGTAACGGACATTGGCCCTCAGCACCGCCTGCATCGGGCTTGACACCTGTTCCGATTCCCACTTGGGGAAAAAGGCATAACCGGCCACCAGTGCAATGCCACCGCCGATAAGCGTATCCAGGAGCCGTTCTTCGGCAGCACCCAGGTAATTGATACCCAGGAAACTAAACAAAATCAGGACAAAAGGAGTCAGGCAGATAACCATCACCCGGTAGTTGACGCGCTGTGCGCTGTAGGTGCCCAGCATGAGCAGCGTCATAAAACCAAACTGAGCCGTTTTGTTAGGAACGAAGGTGAGAATCAATATGCCAATGATACCACCAATCAGCGTGCCGCCGATGCGCTCCATGTTCCGCTGTTTGGTCAGGCTGAAAGCCGGTTTCAGAATAACCGAAATCGTAAGAAGAACCCAGTAGCTATGGTGGCCATAGGGGAGGAGTTTGGTCAGGACGAAACCCAGCAGCATGGCGATTGCCACGCGGGCCGAATGCCGGAAGGCGGAGGAATCGGGCGTTAAACTGTCGCGAAACGAAGCGGCCGTAATGACCTGATGCGATACAAAACGGCCGTATTCGGGGTCACGGTCGGATTGGGAATTAATGTTGGCTCCCGACAGGTTGCCCTGAATGGTGGTGATCCGTTGCTGAATGGTACGCAGGCTAACCAGTACTTTTTTGAGCACCAGCGTACTTCCTTCCTGATCACCCAGCGCGTCGATGTCCTGTTTTAACGCCTGGAGCAACGGGCCGAGGGGCGGGGGGTTACTGAGCGGAATAGGCGACTGAACAGCCAGGCCAATGTGGTCGAGTTCGGTGGATAACTGCCGGATAAGTTGGATAATCCGCTCCAGTACGCCGGTTTTGCCGAAGCGGCCGCGCAGGTCCGAGTAGTCGTAGTACATGGCAGTAATCTGCTCATACAGGTCAATTACATCGGTAAACGTCAGCAAGAGTAGTCGGCCGGTTCGGGTCGATTCGGCCACGATACGCCTGCTTTTGAACAGCACTTCGCGCACGGCATCCTGATTTTCACTCACGACCACTTGCTGGGCAATAAATCGTCGGTAATCGTCATCCAGCTGAGTAGCGGTGGAATAAAAATCAGCCTTGATGGCCATGAGTTGGGCAATTTCATGGATGCACTTACCCAACGCCTGTTTTGCCAGCAGGTAAGGCCGCAACTGCGATACGAGCAGGCTAATGATTGTGTACCAGATACTACCGGCCAGCACCAGCAGACTTTCTTCAATCACCCCCTCCGGATTGAGCGGGCGGTCGAGCATCAGAATCATGATGAGCAAAGCCGCCGTACCGACCGAAGCTGCCCGGTTTCCCCAGATGGCGAACATCGAGAAAAAAAAGCTGAACAGCAGAATCTCTGGCGCCAGAAAATAGGGGTTCATCCGGGCAAAACCCGTAATGAACGTAACCACAAACCCAACCAGAGCCGTAACGACCATGGCATTCCGGCGGTGCATAACCGGGCCGGGGGCATCGCTCAAACTAACGTTTAACGCCCCCAATGACATAGCTAGTCCCGTTTGAAGCGCCCCGACCTGCGCCCATACCAGTGAGGGCAACAGAATAGAAAGCGTGGTTCGTAGCCCGTCAGAAAAATACTGACCGAACAGGAAGTAGCTAACTTGTCGGGTGCGTTTATTCATGGTTTTGGTCAGTTGATTAGTTGGTCGGTTAATTAATTGACTGACCAACTAATCAACTGACTATCTGTCCAGTTCCTGAATACGAGCCAGGTGACGGCCACCTTCGAAGGGCGTATCGAGCCAGATTTTAACCAGTTTCAGGGCGGTTTCTTCATCCATCATGCGTTCGCCGAGGGAGATGACGTTGGCATCGTTATGCTGGCGACACAACCGGGCCGACTCTTCATTCCAGCACAAACCACAGCGAACGCCTTTTACCCGATTAGCGGCTATGGCTTCCCCATTGCCCGAACCGCCCAGTACCACACCCCGGTCTACGTCACCGGCCGCTACGGCTTCGGCCACGGGCCGGATAAAAAGGGGGTAATCGACGGATGGCGTTTCAGCATACGTGCCCTTATCAATGACCTCGTGCCCGAGGTTGGTCAGAAATTGTTTAATGGCCTCCTTGAAGCGGAAACCTGCGTGGTCGGAACCAATAGCTATTTTCATGTCTTTAAACGGAGTAAGAACAACGCCCAAAAGTAGTGGAATCGGGGGGCATGATGAAACCTTATGGGACTAAACTTGTTCGGAAATCAGACGGACGGTAATTTGCGCCCTCCCAATACAACCAACTATGATACCAGCTACCAATCAGAAACCCATTGCTACTGTTTTGTTTATCTTCGGCGGCAGTGGTGACTTGAACCTTCGAAAACTGACTCCTGCGCTGTATAATCTGTACCTTGATAAGTACCTGTCCGATCAATTTGCGGTAGTTGGATTAGGCCGTACTCCGTATACCGACGAATCGTTTCGGGAGCGTCTGGAGGAGGGAATAGAGTCGTTTTCAAGGCGAAAAAATGATGGTGATAAGGACTGGAAGTCGTTTTCACCGGCTATCTCGTACCTGCCGATGGATGCCAGCGATGATGGGGCTTACACAAAATTGGCTGACTTCGTTGCCGCTAGAGAAAAGGAGTGGGGCGTAGCGGCAAACGTAGTGTTCTACCTCGCAGTGGCTCCGCAACTGGTGCCCGATATTGCCACGAACCTCGGCAAACTTTCGCTCTGTGGCGACAAATCACGGGTCCGGATTGTCGTTGAAAAACCGTTTGGGCATAACCTGAAAACGGCTCAGGAACTCAATACACTACTGGGTGGCCTTTTCGCCGAAGAGCAGATTTACCGGATAGACCACTACCTGGGTAAAGAAACGGTACAGAATATTCTGGCTCTGCGGTTCGCCAATTCCCTTTTCGAGCCGATTTGGAACCGTCGCTATGTAGAGTACGTACAGATTACGGCGGCCGAAACGGTGGGACTGGAAGGACGGGGAGGGTATTATGAAGGGTCGGGCGCTTTGCGCGATATGATCCAGAATCACCTGCTCCAGATGCTGTGTATGGTAGCGACCGAAGCCCCTATCTCGTTCGATGCCAACGAAGTACGAAATAAAAAAGTCGATGTACTGAACGCTATTCGACGGATTCAACCCGACCAGGTGAAGGATGTTGCCGTTCGGGGGCAGTATGGACCGGGCGAATCCACCGCACCGGCGGACCGGCCGGGTAAGAAATCAGCCGGAACGAAAGAAGAGAAAGAAATTGTAGGGTATCGGCAAGAGGAAGGCGTTAAACCCGATTCGGCTACCGAGACGTTTGCCGCCGTCAAATTATACGTCGACAACTGGCGGTGGGAAGACGTACCATTCTATCTGCGTACGGGTAAAGCCCTGCCCAAAAAGGCTACCCTCATCACCATTCAGTTTAAAACCGCGCCATCCTACGCGTTTCCGAGCGAAGCCACTAAGAACTGGCAGTCGAACCGGCTTACTATCGATATTCAACCCGATTTGGATATTCGTCTCCGGTTTCAGGTAAAGCGGCCCGGACAAACACTGGCCATCGATCCGGTCGAGATGGTGTTCAGCTATAAAGATGCCTACGACGGTCAGGAGCCCGAAGCCTACGAAACCCTGTTGCTCGACGTGATGACGGGGGACGCCACGCTGTTCATGCGGGCCGACCAGGTTGAAGCAGCCTGGAAAGTAGTGACACCAATTCTGGAGGAATGGGAAAGTAAAGCGCCTGATTTCCCGAATTATACCCCCGGCTCGTGGGGACCGGATGCCGCTACGCAACTGGTTAAAAAAGACGGATTTGACTGGACGGCGGAATAAAAGTTTACGGCATTCGGTTTACGGTTTATGGGGGTTAACACGTTAGCTATCTGGGCGCCAGCCACCGTGAACTGTAAATCAAATACCTATACCTCAAGCCACAGACCTACACCAATGACAACAACTCAGCTGGGCGTTCTTTATGTAGATGACGAAAGCCTGCCGTGGGAAACGGTAGCGGATGGTGTGCAGCGTAAAATGATGACGTACGATGCCAACCTGATGATGGTAAAAGTTCGCTTTGAAACGGGCGGTATCGGGGCAGCCCACAGCCACGTCCATACGCAGATGAGTTACGTAGCCAGTGGGGCCTTTGCCATTACCATTGCCGACGAAACCCGTACCGTGCGGAAGGGTGATGCGTATTATATACCACCCAATGTACGGCACGGGGCCGTGTGTGTGGAAGCGGGTGAACTGGTTGATTTATTCACGCCGATGCGTGAGGACTTTGTGTAAGAAACGTTCATGCAACTGATTATCAAGAAAAACCCGACTGAACTGGCCAAAGAAGCGGCCAGTTTTATTACGAAGCGTATCAACGAGGTGCTTAAAACGCAGGATCGGTTTACGATTGCGCTGTCGGGGGGAAGCACGCCCAAAGCCTTACACGAACTACTGGCTAAACCTCCTTTTGTGGAGCAGATTCCGTGGGCACAGCTGCACATTTTCTGGGGGGATGAACGGTACGTACCCATTGAGGATGAGCAGAGTAATGCCGGGATGGCATACGATACGCTGCTTGGGTACGTTTATACACCCGAAGAGCAGATTCACGTCTGGCGTACCGATCTGGAACCCGACGCTGCTGCCGCCGACTATGATCGGGTATTGCATACGTATTTTGGCGAAACAGGCGAATCGTCGCCCGGCCCCACGTTCGATCTGGTTTTGCTCGGTATGGGTGATGATGGGCATACCCTGTCTTTATTTCCCGGCACAGAAGTTGTTCACGAAAAAAAGGCATGGACAAAAGCTTATTTTCTGACCCAGCAGAGCATGTTTCGGCTGACCCTAACGGCACCTATCGTGAATCGGGCATCCTGTGTGCTGTTTCTGGTGGCGGGGCCTAAAAAGGCCGATCCGCTGAAAGAAGTGCTGGAAGGAGCGTACAAGCCTGATACCTATCCCTCCCAGCTAATCAAGCCGGAAACCGGAGAACTGGTTTGGCTGGTCGATGAAAAAGCGGCCGAAAAGTTGTCCCGCTGAGCAATTACTTATCCGTAGTGTCTTCGTTGATTTCACTACAATCGTCCATTTCTACAATTGACCAATTTTCCTGCTTACATAATTGCTAATGCGCTTTATCCCATATCGTTTACTGATTTTAACACTACTTATTTCGTACCAGAGAGCGGCCGGGCAATCGGATTCTTTAGAAAGAATTACGCAGGCTTTCGTAGAAGTGGGTGCGTTGGGAAAGTCCGGGATAGCCGTACCCTTCTGGCAACGGGCTAATCAATATGGAACGGTGCCCCTGGCCAACTCATTTGCAACGGTTCGGGCGGGTGTTTCCTCGGACTATCGACCCGGGCAAAATCGGCAGGTCGACTGGGGATACGGGCTTGAGGTGGTTGGAAACATAGGTCCCCTACCCGCTAATCAGCAGGTATACATGCCCGAAGCGTACATTAAAGCCCGCTGGCGCCAACTGGAAATATACGCCGGTCGCCGGAAAACCATTGTGGGACTGGTGGATACACTACTGACATCGGGTGCATATGCCATGTCGGGCAATGCGCTCCCTTTGCCAACTATTCAACTAGGCACCCGGGGGTATGTTCCCGTTCCTTTCACGAGAGGAGTTATCAGCATCAACGCAACGTTTGCCAACGCCTGGTTTGAAAATGTAAACCGGAAGGTTTCTAATACGCTGATGCAGCAGACAACGCTGTATATTCGAATTGGCCGACCATCGGGGGCTGTTCGTGTATACGGTGGTATTAATCATCAGGTTACCTGGAATGGATACTCGCCCTACATAGCACCCGGCGTGTCGAATAACGGCCAGTTACCGTCCAGCTTCAAGGCTTATTTATACGCTATAACGGCTATACCGTACCCCAATGCCGCAGTTGATGGAAATGTCACTTCGTTTGATGAAACGAACCGGATTGGTAACCACCTGGGTTCGCTTGATCTGGGAGCCGAATTTGATGTAGGGGATTACACCATCTTTGTCTATCGCCAGAATCCTTTTGATACGGGGGCCATCTGGTACCTGACCACCATTGCCGATGGCCTTAATGGCCTCAGTATTCGCCGGAAAACGCGCGGGGACAGTTATATTTCGGTAGACCGGGCACTGGTTGAGTTCCTGTATACGGTCAATCAGGGCGGAAATGAGTTCGTTATCGAAGACCCGCAACGCCGGGGCAAAGTTGATTACTTCAACAATGCACAGTACCTAGATGGCTGGACAACCCGCGCCCATACGATTGGCACCCCTTTTCTCACGCCTGAAGGCGACGTAACCCCCGCCATACCGTATGGCCCTATTATCAATAATCGGGTATCAATGGTACACGCAGGGTTAAACGGCCGGGTAGGAGAGAAGGTTATATGGCTACTCAAACTATCGTACAGTCAAAACCTGGGAACCTACAACGCGCCACTAAAAGGATTTCCCCAGCAGTTTTCGGGTTTATTCAAATTAGCGGCCCCATTGACCCTACCCTTGCTCGGTACCATGCAGTTAACCGCTACCGTAGCGACCGACCAAGGCGCGTTTTTACCCAATTCAACCGGGGGCTACATTGGTCTTCGTAAGAACTGGTCTTCCAAACCACAGAAAGCACCCGTGAAGCAAAGGCCGCGATCTACCGTCCGTTATTTTTGATGGGTTTATGAAAAAGGTGTTAGTGATGACAGTCAACAAAAAGACCCTCAGCAGTGAGGGTCTTTTTGCGTTAACAGGTTAGCCTGAAAGGAAACTTACTTGATGGTGTCCTTCATGGTGGTGTCACTCATCATGGTCGAAGAGTCACTCTTCATAGTCGAAGAGTCGCTCATCATGGTGGTTGACTCACTCATATTGGTAGCCGTATCAGTAGCAGTAACTGATGACGCTGTAGACTCGGTTTTCGTGCTGGAACAGGCAGTAGCCAGCGCCATCACCGATAGTAAGAAGAATGCTGATTTTTTCATGGTTGTACTGAATTAAAAACGGTTTGTATACCATTAATACTGTGAGCATTTTAGTGGTCCGGTTAAGCAGCCCTACGTTGCCAGAACTGACAATTCAAGCTGTCAAGCCGATTTAGATCAACTGAGCCATCTACACTGAGTTGGCTGTATATCGTTTTCCAAACGCGCCGGTT
>JBBSTD010000135.1:0-14764 GCA_038236215.1 Cytophagales bacterium
AAAACTGCCTGAGCCTGAACGTATGGACTCCCCAACTGACGGTGGCAAAAAAACGGCCCGTCATGGTGTGGTTGCACGGGGGCGGATTCACGGCGGGTTCGTCGGTGGAGTTGCCGTCATACGATGGCGAAAACCTGACCAAAAAAGGCGACGTAGTAGTCGTAACGGTAAATCACCGCCTGAACATACTCGGCTTTCTGGATTTGGCCGCTTACGGTGACAAGTACAAAAACTCGCCAAACGCGGGCCTGATGGACCTGGTGGCTTCCCTGCAATGGGTGAAGCAGAACATTGCTCAGTTCGGTGGCGACCCTAATAACGTTACCATCTTCGGGCAGTCGGGTGGGGGTGGTAAAGTGACCAGTCTGATGAACGCGCCATCGGCCAAAGGTCTGTTTCAAAAAGCCATTGTGCAGAGCGGGAGTTACATAACCAGTTTTACGGAAAGCGAACTAGCCCGAAAAATAAGCGCGGCCCTGCTGGAAGAATTGCAGTTGCAACCTAATCAGGTGGATTCGTTACAGAAAATATCGTATGAACGGTTGAACGCGGCTGGCAAGAAGGCTATTCGTAAAGTGGGCGAGACTCTGAAAGCAGAAGGAAAACCCGCGTTTGGCCTGGGATGGGGCCCCATTCTCGATGGTACATTTCTGCCTAACCAACCCAAAGACGCAGCCGCAATGGCCTTGTCGAAAGACATTCCCCTGCTGGTAGGTTCGACTAAAACGGAGTTTGGACCCTTCAACCCGGCCAATCGCCCGGCGGATATGGAAGTAGCCAAGGCCGCGTTGCAAAAGCGATATGCTGACAAAACCAGTGCGTACATAGCCGCTGTCAAGAAAGCCTACCCCGAAACGGAAAAGCCATCCGATTACATGGACGTGGATATTAACTTCCGGGAGAACACGATCCGGCAGGCAAATCAAAAGTCAGGCGTTGCGGGAGCCGCGCCCGTTTATGCCTACGAGTTTACCTGGGCCTCGCCCGTCAACGATGGCATATACAAGTCGATGCACTGCATGGAAGTTCCGTTTGTGTTCGACAACATCAGTCGATGCGAAGAAATGACGGGGGGCGGCAAAGACGCGCAAGCCCTTGCCGACAAAATGAGCCGGGCCTGGATTGCGTTTGCCCAAAGCGGCAACCCGAACGTAAAGGGACTTCCCACCTGGCCGCAGTACACCGTCAGCAACGGCGCTACCATGATTTTTGACAACGTAAGCCAGGTGAAAAACCACCACGATAAAGAGTTGATTGAAGTGGCAACGGGTAAGCCGTTGTAAACTAATCAGGTAGGTTGCTTCAGGCTCTCTAACCGCGAGAATTTGTCATCCCGACGCAGGAGGGATCTCAAGCAAAAGTAATCGAGATCCCTCCTGCGTCGGGATGACAAATTCCTGTGATAAACGCTTAGTCGACCAACCAGCAGTCATTCCCCGGTTCTGTATGCTCTCATTCTTCGGTTTTGCCACGATTGCCCTGTTTCTTGTCCTGATTATCACCAAACGGCTTTCCGTGATTACGGCACTGGTCCTGGTGCCTTTGGTGATGGGACTACTAGCTGGGTTTAGTCCCAAAGAGCTGGGCGAAATGATTCTGACGGGTATTAAGCAGGTGGCTCCCACGGGAATTTTGCTCATGTTTGCCGTACTGTATTTTGCCACCATGCTCGACGCGGGCCTGTTCGATCCCGTGGTGTCGGCTATCATTCGCTACGTAAAGGGTGACCCGCTGAAGGTTATCATGGGTACGGCCCTGCTGACGATGGTTGTCCACCTGGACGGGGATGGCACCGCTACGTTCATGATTGTCATGTCGGCGTTTCTGCCGATTTACCGACAACTGAAAATCAACAAACTGATCCTGCCCGGTGTTGTGGCCCTCAGCGTGGGCCCGCTGCACCTCGTTCCGTGGTCGGGTACGTCGGCTCGGGCTATCTCGACCCTGAAAACGGATGCCACCCAACTCTTTAATCCCAATATTCCGGCCATTATCGCGGGGGTTATCTGGGTGCTGTTTGTGGCCTACTGGTTTGGTCTGAAAGAGCGGAAACGGCTGGGTATCGCCGAGTTTAAGTACGTCCACCACGACAACCTGACTGACGAGCAACGACTCTTTCGTCGGCCTAAGCTGTTCTGGGTCAACGCTGTCCTAACGGTGGTGTTGATTGTGACCCTGATGAAAGGTTGGGTTCCGGCTCCGGCGCTGTTTATCGTAGCTGCTTCGCTGGTGCTACTCCTAAACTATCCCAAATTGGCCGACCAGCAAAAGGTACTGCGGAATCATGGCAACAACATCTTCATGGTGTCGAGTATGATTTTTGCCGCGGGCGTTTTTTCGGGTATCCTCACCGGCTCGAAGATGATTGAAGCGATGGCGACATCCGTTATTTCACTGATACCGCAACAGCATGCGGGCTGGTTGCCAACACTCACGGCCATCACTAGTATGCCCGCGAGTTTGCTGTTCACGCCCGATGCCTATTATTTTGGTGTGGTGCCCATTCTGAGTCAGACGGCCACACAGTTCGGTATTGACCCGCTGGAAATCGGACGGGCGGCCTTGCTGGGGCAGATGACGGTGGGTTTCCCCGTCAGTCCACTCACGGCGTCAACCTTTTTGCTGGTAGGACTGGCCGAAGTAGACCTGGGCGACCACCAGAAATTTATCCTCAAATGGGCGTTCGGTACCACGCTGGTCATGACGCTGGCCGCCCTGTTGACTGGTTCCATCCATTTATGAACGAACGAATCCGCATTGGTTGCGGGGCTGGCTTCTCCGGCGACCGGCTCGAACCGGCCCTGATTTTACTCCAGCAGGCTAACCTGGATTACCTGGTGCTGGAATGTCTCGCCGAGCGGACCATTGCGCTCGCTCAGAAACGCAAACGAGCAAATCCAGCCCTGGGCTACGACCCGCTGCTGGAACGCCGGATCGAGCTGTTACTACCCGATTTGCTGGCCCGAAACGTTCGGCTGATTACGAACATGGGCGCGGCTAACCCACTGGCTGCGGCTGAGAAAATCTGCGCCATCGCCCGTCGGCTAAAGCTGTCGGTTACGGTGGCCGCCATTACGGGCGACGATGTGTTTCATATGCTTTCCGGCGATGAGAAAGCTCTTGAAACAGGTCAGCCGCTTACGGCTTCGGGGCCACTGGTTTCGGCCAATGCCTATTTGGGCGCCGATGCTATTTTGCCCGCTTTGGCTACGGAGACTAATATCATTATTACGGGCCGGGTGGCCGACCCTTCCCTTTTTCTAACGCCGTTGGTACACGAATTCGGCTGGTCATTGGATGATGCGAATCAGATGGGGCAGGGTACCGTGATTGGGCATTTGCTGGAGTGCGCTGGTCAGTTGACGGGTGGGTACTTTGCCGACCCCGGCCGGAAAGACGTTCCCAACCTGGCGCATCTGGGCCATCCCTTCGCCGATATTCTTCCCGATGGCACCGCCACGTTTGGCAAAGTAGCGGATACCGGCGGACTGATGACTTTGGCCACCGTCAAAGAACAATTGTTGTACGAAGTGATGGATCCCAGTCGCTACCTGACCCCCGATGTAGTGGCCGATTTTACCCAGGTAAGCCTGGAAGAAGTCGGGCCGAATCAGGTGCGGGTGTCGGGTGGGCGGGGACAGGCTGCCCCCGGCACCCTGAAAGTGAGCGTGGGCTACGACGCGGGTTTTGTGGGCGAAGGAGAAATCTCCTACGCCGGGTCGAATGCCCTGGGCCGGGCGAAGTTGGCAGGGGCCATCATTCAGGAACGGCTACGGGACCGTTTCGCTGATCTGCGCATCGACTACATCGGCAGTACATCCGTTCATCGAACTAGTTTTGGGCAGTATCCTGACCCGTACGAAATTCGGCTGCGGGTGGCCGGGAAAGCGGCCACGGCCAGCATGGCGGCACTAGTGGGTGAAGAGGTCGAAGCACTGTACACCAACGGCCCGGCGGGGGGTGGAGGTGCCCGGAAGTACGTTCACGAACTGGTTGGTATTGTCTCCACGCTCATGGAGCGTCATAAAATAACGCCACAGCTTACCCTGTTTCAGTCATGACCCTCAAACTCTACGACCTGGCCCACAGCCGCGCGGGCGATAAAGGCAACACACTGATCCTGTCGTTAATCCCCTACAACGCCGACGATTACGAACTCCTCCGCGACCGCGTAACAGCCGAAGCTGTGCGGTATCACCTGCGTGACATTGTGGCGGGGGAAATAACCCGCTACGAGTTGCCCAACCTGCCCGCCCTTCAGTTCGTATGCCAGCAAGCCCTAACCGGTGGCGTAACCACTTCCCTGACCATGGATACCCACGGCAAAAGTTTAAGCTACGCCTTACTGGAAATGGAAATTGAGCGGTAGGTAAGACTGTGGAATACTCTTTCCCAGTGAATGCAAGATTGCTTAAACACATCGGCACTATCTTTGCCTACCTACTTTATACCTATGCCTATCCCTGATTATCAATCCGCTATGCTGCCACTTCTAAAGCTGGTTGCCGATGGCCGAGAGTACAAATTCAATGATTTGGTCGAAATATTAAGTGAACAGTTTCATCTTACCGAAGAAGAGAAAAGTGAGTTACTGCCAAGCGGTCAAAGTTTCCTGTTTGGAAATCGAGTAGGTTGGGCAAGAACCTATTTGAAAAAAGCGGGCTTACTGGATTCACCCAAAAGGGCTATGATCGTAATTACTAAGCGGGGGAAAGACGTTTTGAAGCAGAAGCCCAATCAGATCAATGTCAGGTATTTGAAGCAGTTTCCGGAGTTTGTTGAATTTCAAACGGCTAAACGCCCTGAAAGCAATTCGGAAGAAATAAGTCAGACAAAAGATGAAGTATCAGCCCAAACACCTGACGAAACGCTGGAGAGTGTGTACCAGAGCATTCGTAAAGCACTTTCTCAAGATTTGCTGAGTAAAATTGTCTCTCTGTCCCCCGCTTTTTTTGAAAAACTGGTCGTTGAGTTACTCGTTAAAATGGGGTATGGTGGGTCAATTAAAGATGCGGGTAAAGCCATTGGCAAAAGTGGCGATGAAGGCATTGACGGAACCATAAAGGAAGATAAACTCGGACTTGACGTTATCTATATCCAGGCCAAAAGGTGGGCACCCGGAAACGTAGTGGGCCGCCCGGAGTTGCATAAATTCGTTGGTGCACTGGCAGGGCAGGGAGCCAAGAAAGGCGTTTTTATTACCACATCCAGTTTCACCAAAGAAGCCCGAGACTACGCGCCCCGTAACGAAACCAAGATTGTGCTGATTGACGGGGAAGAACTAACCCAGCTCATGATTGATTATAATCTCGGCGTAACCGTTCAGCAGACGTACGAAATAAAACGGATGGATAACGATTACTTCGACGAGTGAAACACTTCTGACTAATAATCTATACGATGTATGACGACGAAGAGGTACCGACGCTGACCATTATTGGTGTAGGCGAAATGGGGGTGGCTGTGATTAATCTGCTCCTCAAAGCGCCAGTCTACAGTGCCAGTTTACTCATATGCCATGGTAATGCCGATGTACTCCGGGCTTCTTCCGTTCCCAACAAGGTGCTGTTCGAGGCTAACAGGCCCGACGACGAAGCAAAGTGGCATCTGACAGATGCACTTGGCGATCTGGAATTACCCGGCAAAATAGCCATTATCCTGTCTGATCTTGGTAGTCCTGATGATTACCGCCAGGTGGCATTACTCATTCAACTTTTTAGGGAGCAGGGAAAGCTAACGATTCCCACTGTTGGCGTTGCTCAGGATACTGATCCTGAACAACGCCAATGGGTTGAGCGCATGATACTTAACCTACAGCAGCAGGCGGATAGTGTCTGGATATGTACTCAGGAGCCGGAAGCCTATCTTCAGCGTGTAGAGCATACAGCACGGGCGGTAAATATTCTGGCCAGTTTCTGCGAGTCAAGTATTGACACGGCTGACTTCCCGGATGTTAAAAAAGTAATTGGGAAAGCCCGTATGGCGGTGGCTGTAGCGACGGGGAAAGGGGATAACCGGGCCACCGACACCGTTAATGCGCTGATTAGCCAGGTACAGGCGCAAATAAGGGGTGGGCCTGTTGTTGACCGCATCCTGCTGATTACAAGTACCGGTAAAGAAAAACCGCTGTTGCTGCGCGAACAAGTGGCAATCTCAAACGGCATTAGCGACTTCATTGGCAGAGAGGTGAAACTTTTTAAATTTGGTGCCGTAACGGATGCCATGCTGGGTGAAGAGATAAGTGTAGCGCTTCTGATGGGCATGCCTTTTTAGAAAGTAACCGGTTGCGGTAGCATTGGTGATGGGTAAAAATCAATTTGTCGGGTTTTGTTTACAACGGTTTTCGAGCCATTCGGGTCTTATGAAAAAAACGAAACAAACGATGAAGCGCGTGCTACTGGCTGGCTGTTTGCTTGGGCTACTTTCTGGTTGTGATCCGGAGAAACAAAAACTGCACGGTTATGATGAAGTGGCCTTTCCCGAAACGGTCGAGAACATGGGCGCCATCAATTCCGTCGATGATGACTATAACTCTAACCTGCAAACCATAGGTGCGGTATCGGCTCTGACTTTCTCTTCAAAACGGGGCGGTAGGAGCGATTTTGACTTCGTACGGGAATCGCTTAATTATTACTACGACCTGCGTTCCGGTCTGTTTTCATTCGATTACGCCCCATATGGTGGCCTGGATGTGTTGCAGGAACTGGCTCCTGTTAGTTGGGCAGCCAGCATCGCCAATTCCAATGCCAATGAATTAGGGCCGTATATCCAGTCGTATGAGCGGGATTTAATCAGGGATGGTTTCAACCGGCACTACGGTGAACACCTGATGCTGTTTGCCTCTGACCGGACTGGTAATCTGGACATATACTTAACGCACAACTACCGAAATAACCCAACGGGCGCATCGGCCACTCCGGGCAGTACAACGGCCATTATCAGCAAAACGTTTTCGGACCCAGTGCCGGTTACATTCCTGAATTCACCCGCTGACGATGGCTATCCCACCTTCGATCAAAACTATAAGTCGGTCTACTTCACCTCGAACCGGAATGGCTCATTCGATGTGTTTAAGGCAACCCTGCCCGCCATTACGCCAACGGAGTTGCAAAACCAGTTGCCAGCCCTGGCCGATGTAGCCATCGAGCGCGTAGCGGAACTGTCGTCATCAGCCGATGATAAATGTCCGTTCATTTCGGGTAACCGATTAGTATTCACCTCCAACCGGCCTGGTGGTTATGGCGGTTACGATTTATACTACAGCCAGTGGGAGGGCAGTCGGTGGTCGGTACCGGTTAATTTTGGTCCTGCCATAAACACCGCCAGCGATGAGTACCGCCCCATACTGACCGGTATCGAACCGTACACGAACCAGCTAATGATTTTCTCCTCCAACCGGCCCGGTGGCAAAGGTGGATTCGATCTGTATCGGGTAGGAGTGCCGAAAGGAAACTAGAACCAGTATCGTGTACTCATCACCTGCCCCAAAACGGGCAATCAAGCTTTTGGCCTTCTTCTTACTTTAACGCGAACTATGGGGTTTTTGGTAATCAGATTTTTTGGTAACCTATTGGTTATCAAAATGGTACTCTTTTTATGGTAATTGCTCACGCGCGTCAGCAATGTAGCTATGCCAGGTAAGGTATTTGATTATCAATAGCTTAATTGGGATATGCGAATTCAAAATTCCATAGTTGGCGTTACTTCATTGCCTTACGCCCGTTACCAGATGATTAAACTTGTTACCGGCACGCAGCAAATTCACTTAGTAAATAAAAGTAGATTTTATGGGTCAGATGTCGGTCCAACCAGTTAATTTCTCAACTGTAAACATACTGACGGTATCCCCTTCTCTTGCTCAGTGGGTTTTTGATTTAAATGCGCCTAAAAACAGTACTATTTGCTAACTTGGTTCCTAATTAACTTTTTGGCAACTTACGATCATGAATCGACTCCGTTTCCTCAAGAACCTCTTGGGTACCAGCCTGCTGCCGGCGGCAGCCCTTGCCCGCCCCACCACCATTGACCTCGAATCTGAAGCCCAGCGCGTGCGTCGGGAGTTGCTTGAGGCGTGGGCAGTGTCCGAGAGAATAACTCTGATTACTGCCGGACAGATGCCGGCCGAATCATACGACTTCAAATACACACCCCAAGCCATGACCTTTGCTGAACAGTGGCGGCATTGCTGCCAGTTCACAACAACACTGCTGGCGGAACGGCTGGGCATTGACGATCCTTACAAAAACGGCCGTGATCTGTCGAAGGCAGTGACTAAGCAACAGGTCTTGGATGAGGTGAAGGCGCTCTACGCCTTTATGCGGCAAACCATCACCACGATTCCGGACGAGAAACTTTTCGAGCAGGCTGACTTTGTGGGTGGTAAAATTCCAAACTGGCGGTATCTCTACGCGATGGAAAATCACATTATTCACCATCGGGGGCAATGCATGGTTTATCTTCGGCTGAACGGCGTTACGCCCCAAGGCTACCTGGGCTGGTAGTCAATCCGGCTGTGTCAGCATATAGTGGAATATGTATGTCATTGACCAGATTCAACGAATGGATGACTAGCTGGTATAGGAATTGATGTCTATTCTGAAAGATCACCTGTTAGTTGTGGTTGGCTCGCCGTGACAAACCGTTGGGTCGATGGTCATCCGTGCCAGTTGTTTTCTTTTATTGCCAGCTGGATTTTTGCTCCGAGAGTAGGTCTTTAGCGGTTGTCCATGTCATACCTGCGTAACGATTGTTATCGGTGATGTTCAACGTTACCCGTTCGTCCATCATATTTCGCATGTACTGCATTCCCTGCCAGGCCGGATACAGGTCGGTCTTTGCCGGTGCAACTAGTCTGGCTATTTTTATCATTATGCCCAGTAAGCCAAGGCCTCCTGTTCTGAGCATACGAAATTTTTTTCCGGACAAATCACTCATCACGGCGCTGATTTCCCTGGGGCTTATCAGATCACCCGCAACGCGCAGATAACGGGGTGTGGATGAGTCGAGGGCTACATTGGCCGTGAACATAGCGGTGTCGGCTACCGTAGTGAACCCTATTTTGTGGTCCGCATTACCCCAATATAGTACCAAATTCTTCTCGAAAAGTATCATTGGGATTTCATTAGTCAGCATATCCATGAATGCTCCGTTAAAAACGGTTGTGGCTGTAATGGGAGCCTTATCCAGGTAGGTATGGAAGTCCCTTCTCAAATCCAGATTGCGGTTTTCTCCGTCAGTAAATTTCGTAAAGTCCAACGAATAATCGGAGGGGATAAACCGGGGCACTCCGGCCAAAACAACGCCGTTCAACAGTACTTTCTGGGCCTCAATAACCACATCGTGTAAACCTGCCAGTGCTGACACTACACAGGTCGCACCAGTGCAGGCGGTGGCTATTGCCTGTTCGCTAGTCATATTTACCACTACGACGTTTGCGCCCATTTGTTCAAGATGACTTACTTTCTTAGCGTCGCTGGTTGAACGGATTAAAACCCGAACATGCGCCCCTTTGTCCAGTAAAGCCTTTACTATTTGGCCGCCAAGATTACCGGTCCCACCGGCTACAACGATACGTTGGTTACTCATGTAGTTTATTGACGATTGTACCAGCCTCAAAGGCCTATATTACAGACAATTACTATTAACCCGATTGGTAAGCGAATTGACTCGCAGGGAAAAGTAGTTGACACGGTGAGCGAAAAGAATAAAATGCCTGGCAAAAGCGAATTTTAAGGTTCTCTGCCCCAGTAGGAATTAGCCATCAACGTTCTACCAGCCGCATGAGCCATGCGGTGAGCAGTCCGCCGTACGTGCCCAGAACGTGACTCAACACGGCCAGCAATACGCCCACCGGGGCCAGAGCCGGGTGAAAAATGGAAGCTACTGCCGGAGCCGTGGATACCCCGCCGATGTTGGCCTGACTACCCACGGCCACAAAAAAGTATGGAGCGTGGATGATGCGGGCCGTTACCAGCATGACCAGTACGTGAATCAGCATCCAGATAATCGCCACCAGAAACAGGCCGGGGTTACCACCCAGGTTGGAAAGGTCGAGTCGCATTCCGATGGTCATTATCAGGAAGTAAACGAAGAGCGTGGCCAGGTCGGTGGTTCCGAGCTTTTCGAGTTTGCGTAAACGGGTGAAGGATAAGACAATGCCCAGCGTGGTAGAGAGCATAACCACCCACAAAAAGTTAGACGTGAACGGGTCCAGTCCGTATTCGGCCAGCGCGGGTTTGTACGGTTGCAGTCGGGACGAAATCACGTAGGCCAGTCCGTGGGCAACGGCTCCTCCTCCAAATCCGAGGGCCAGAATGGTGCTCAAATCCAGCAGGTTGGCCGGACGGTCGGGCGTTTGTTTGTACTGTAGAATGCGCTGCTTAACTTCCTCGATGGACGTAGTATCGGCCCGGAGCCAGCGGTCTATTTTGTCTTTGTGCGCTGCTCCCCAAATCAGGCAGGCGGTCCAGCTGGTCGACACTACCGCATCGACCACCAGCACAACGGCGAATAGGGTTTCGCTACAGCCGTAAATTTCTTTCAGGGCCAGCTGACTGCTGCTGCCACCAATCCAGCTCCCCGAAATGGTGACCAGCCCTTTCCAGTATTCGCCCGCAATGGCCTGCTCCCGAAAGCCGGGAAGCAGGGCCATCACGATAAAAAACGCAATGGGTGCCCCGATGATTATTCCCACTGTGCCGGACAAAAACGTGATGAGTGCTTTGCTGCCCAGCCGGGCAATGGACCGTAAATCGGCGGTGGACGTGAGCAGTATCAAAGCCGCTGGTAGCAGATACGTAGTCGCCACGTTGTACAAACTGGACTGCGCGCCCGATATGATGCCCAAGCTGTTTAGCGTAGCCGGAAAAATGTAGCACAGCAGCAGGGATGGCACATACGTGTACAGCCGTTGCCAGAAGGGACGTTCGGACTGCGAAGTAGTGAAAATAAGGGTCAGAACCACCAGAAACAGGCCAAGCGTGATGGCATCATTAGTAATGAGAGGTTCACTCATGGGGTACATATCTGGATATAGTAGGAAAATAAACGACCATCGCCAGTTTGAGCTCATCCTGCAGAGCGTCAGAATACCTGTTTCTCGGTTTATGTAGGCAGTACTCCATAAACTACGAAACGTTTCAGGTTAAATCGGTCAAAAAGGAACTGGGGATGGGACTCACGAGTCTTTTAGGATTATTCGGATTCATGGGACTTTGCGTGTAAATAGAGGTGAACCTTGATTTTTTAAAGTCAAGGAAATTCTTTTTGTTGTTTAATGATTGTAAGTATCAAATCAGTATTTTAGGTTTGTATCTACAAAAGTAGATATCAAAAAATCCGGCACCTTACGATGCCGGATAGTTGTTAGTAATGTAGCAGGCTCAAGATTCGGATCGCCAAATCTAAAAAACCTTGGGCGGCTACTTCTACGCTGGTTAGCACTCCCGCTACTTCAGCAACCCGGCGTAACCAGACTAACCACTGGTTACGCTTTTCCTTTTTGGGCTTCATTCAATGGATAACTAGATGCCTGATGGCGTTTTAAAGTTCCACTGAAATAGACGGAAAAGCAACCCGGAAGGTTCGGGTATCTGAGCAAATCCCTGAAACGGTTAACTCTATCGCTTAGGTTAAAAAATTGTTAAGTCGTCAGTGTGAATGACTTAGCAATAGGCCTTAGGAGAGCAACTCTTAGAAATAAAAAACACAAATTTTATCTGTCGGATAGGGAAACCAGCTGTTGGCTATCACTATTCCGTGGAGGAAGTGTATTTACGGGGAAATTTAGGGAAAAAACTGGGTTGGTTCCATTAATGAGCAGGATCGGTCACTGCAAAAACCTCAGATAGGGGCGGGTAACACTCGGACAAACGAACCATCTTGAAATGGCCCAACTACTAGGAACGGGGCAGTGATTTTGATACCCAAGACGAGGGGAGTGTAAGGCCTGATTCAGCGGGACCGCTGTCTGCGACGATGGAACCACCAGGCACCTGCCAAACCTGATAATACACCAAACCCACCTACCCATTTATTTAAAGGAAGTTGCTCTTTGATGGGTTCGGCGTTACCGACGAGCAACAAACCCGCCCAGCGACTGGGTAGTTGGTCCGATGGGTCGGCATCGACAAGGTAAGCTATCTTAGCCTGTTGCAACGCCACATCCTTGGGCAACCCTTCGGCCAGCTTACTGTAAAAAAGTTCGGTGAGGGTGTAGGTCGCCTTATTCTCCACGTTCCAGAGTGTGGTCAGCACGCTCGGAACACCTAAAGAAGCAAACCCCCGCGCCAGACTGAACACGCCTTCACCCCGCTGATTGGCCCCAATTCCCGTTTTGCAAGCCGACAAACCGACTAATTCGGCGGGCAACTGCCCGGTGGTGGTCAGTTCAGACAGGCGCAAGGTGGAATCGGCGAAAAACAGCGTGGGTTCCCGGTCGGTGCTGTCGGCATCAGCGTGAGTAAACAACTGGATAATACGATATTGCCCTGCCTGTTCGCCAAACGCCCGCCGAGTAGCCTGACTCCCCGTAAGCAGGGCGGGAGCTGAAAACTCACTTCCAATCCGACCCAGTACTTCGTCTGACCCCGCCAGCGATACCTGCCCCAGCCGGGCCGAAAAGGCGACCGGCGCAATGCCCAGAAACGTACCCGACTGACTGAACCAGCCCGCTTTACGACCCGCATCGGTTGGTTCTTTGAACAGTTGGTTCAGTGAATAAGCGTAACTAAAGGCGTATTGATTCACCAGGAAATCGGGTTTGGTGGCCGAGGTGCTCAGGGCCTCGAAGGGCAGCAGTACTCCATCCGGCGAGACAATAACCCGGCCGGGTGGTAGCATCATGGGAGCCAGCAACCGGCGATAAAGCTGATTGGAAACCGTGAGGTAGTGCGAAAATTGCCGGTTGAGCGCGTCGGGGTCGGCGTTAAGGGCCAGTAGTTCATCGGCTGGTTTTGTGTAGGCAACAGCGGGCAGACGCAGGAGTTTAGCGCCAGTGGGCGTAACGCTCAGCGCGTAAAGAGCACTGTCGCCAATAAAGTAAGTGAGGAGGGAGGCTTTGCGTTTGACAAGGTGTTCTCTGACCTGACTCAGTGAAATAGTCTGGTTGTCGTATTTGTAGCGGTAGTAGGCAGGGTTGGTCTGTTCGAGGTTTCTTACAAAGGCCTCCTGTTGTTCCTGAGCCATTCGCAGGCTGTCGAGGGCGTTGGCATAAGTGGGGGTTGTGGATTTTTCGACGGCTACTTTCGTCTGCCAGTCGGTTACGCGCTGGCGAAGCTGCTGCTCCTGCGCGAGTTGAGCCGGGGCAAGCTGCCGGCTGGCACCCAGTTCATTGAGTTTGTCATTGAGCAATACCGCCCTGCTTTTCTCCATGAAGTGGAAGGCAGAGGAAGCATCGTTGAGCCGGAACGCTGTTTCGATGGCCTGTTCGTAAAGCCGGTGGGTTTTGCCGCGCCAGAACAGTTTTGACTGCTGCCCCGTATGTTCCCAGCGCATGAAGTCGATCATGGTATCGACCAGGGCGTAGGTGCGCAGGGCGTTTTTGAGCCGGGCAGGGTCATTATGAGTGGCTTTAGCCCAATCGAGCCAGGTATCAGCTTTGTCCTGAATGATCAGGAGCAGGTAGTTTTTCTGGGCAATGCTTCGGATTGTCTGAGCCTGGGGGAGACTAATAAGGTTGGTTGGTTTAGTGCTGGGAAACATAGTGGCAATACCCTGCTGGTAGAGACCCAAAGCCTTTTGGTAATTACCCAGACGTGAATGCGTCCGACCGAGGTAGTTGTACAGAGTAACTTTGCTGTATGCACTCTTATCGACCTCCAGCCCTTTCTCATAATACACTAATGCCTGCCGGTATTTTTTTTGCTTGTAGTAATGATAGCCAATGGTATTCAGAAAATCGGACAGGTTTGGATGCTGGTTTTTTTCGGCCAGTTGGTAAGCTATATTAAGTTCCTTGAGTTCATCGTCGGGCTGACCAAGTGCGTATAGGATTGTGCCCAGCAGCCGGTGTTGATTGGCCAGCGAGAACCATTGGTTGGGGTAGTGCCGGAGTATCTGAATGGCTTTCTCCAGTTCGATTCTGGCTTCCCGGTGACGGCCCATTTCGTGTAATACTTGACCTTTTTGTTCCCATATTTTGGCAGCAGCTACCGAATCGCCAATGGCTAATGACAGTGCACCACCCATATCGGCGTGCATCTGGGCTTTTTCAATTTCTCCTTTAATGTAGTACGCATATATTAGATACAGGTGGCAGTTGGCTACGTATTTTTCGGCTTTTTTAGTTGTTTTGCCGAGGATAACGCCTTGCTTCAAATGACTAATGGCTTCCGTATTCTCTCCATTGTCATTGTGATAGACCCCAAGTCGATACTGCGTTCTGACTAGGTCAATTGCTCTGAGTGCGAGTGTTGGCTGTTGATAAAGGGGGAGTACCTGTTTTGCCGTAGAAATGGCCGCATCGAAATCATTTCGGTAAAATTGAGCTAAACTCAACTGCAGCAACGCATCGACATATACCGAATCCGATTTCAGATAACACGCCTGCCAGCCCGTCATCCATTTTTGTAATTCCGGTTGTTGATTGGCTATCGGGTCCTGAGTTAGAATTTTTTTCAGCCTTGCCTGCCAGTCTGGTTTGGGGGGGGCGTTTGGCGTTTAAGGGAACAAGACCCCCCCCCACCACAAGCCCCCCCCCAAAAGGGGTGCGGTGATAACAAAGGGGTGGGGGTCGAAAAAAAATGGTTTGAAAAAATGCGAATGC
>JBBSTD010000136.1:0-14555 GCA_038236215.1 Cytophagales bacterium
GGAATGTCTTTATCAAACGTAACAACTGTGTACTCATTTTGCCGGGCATACTCCCAAATCTGGTAGTCATCCGCATTAAACAGCCCACATTCCCAAACGCTCTTAATATCTGGCAAGATGGCCTTCAACTGCTTAACCACCCGAAAGGAAATATTTTGATCAAATAATAGTCGCATCAGGCAGCCATTAACAGGGTGCCATTATCACGGTCAGCAGCGAAAAGCAAAGCAGCCTGAATATCTTCACGGGTAAGTTCGGGAAAGTCATAAATAATTTCATCAAAGTTCATTCCTGTTGCTAACCAGCCTAAAATATCACCTACCGTAATCCGCATACCTCGTATGCAGGGTTTTCCACCCCGCTTGCCAGGCTCTATGGTAATAATGCCGTTGTATTTTTTGTAGGATACCATAACAGTGCATCGTCTTTGCTTCACCAAAGTTAACTATTTCCACTACACCTCCACCCACGCCTGCTTCCGGTTACTTTCCAGAATTTTTTCGCAGATGAGCAGTTCACGGTAGCCATCAGCGAAGGTGGGAAAGGTCGGATTTTCGGGTTGCTTACCAGTCTCAATAGCCGCGTACACTTCTTTGAATAGTTGCTTCGAGGTATCAGGAAATCCTTCGTTGTGTCCGCCGGGAAACGAGATAACCGAGCGAGCTTCGGGATGCGCCAAAGACGGGTCACGCATAAACGACTGGTTGGCCCCGTCGCGGTTACCAATCCACATTTCGTTGGGTACTTCGGAGTTCCAGGCGTAGGTTTTCTTCGACCCGGCAATTTCCAACTTCATCTGATTTTTACGTCCAGCCGATACCTGCGACACGGTGATAACCCCCCGGTTACCATTGTCGAACTTCAACAATACGTTGGCGTGATCTTCGGTATTGATGGGCACATCGGCATAGTCTTCCGGCTGCAACATCTTGCCCGAATACGTTTCGACGGGTTTCAATGGCTTCTTCCGAACTTTGTGGACGGTATTGAAATCGGCCATGACCGCTACCGTTTTCAAGCCCGTAATATATTCCAGGCTGTCCATCAGGTGCGAACCAATATCGGCAATTGCCCGCGAGTCGCCCGATTTGTCGGGTTCAAGCCGCCAGTTGTAATCGGTATTGTAAAATAGCCAGTCCTGTAGATAAGAACCAATAATGGAATACACTTCGCCCAGGTCATCCTGCTCCCGCATCACTTTCATCTGTCGAATCAGCGGATAATAGCGCAGATTGAAATGGACGGCGTTGACTAGTCCGGTTTCTTTGGCCAACTTCACCAGTTCTTCGGCTTCGTGCAGGTCTTTAGCCAGCGGCTTTTCGCACACAACGTGCTTACCGGCTTCCAAAGCCGCTTTCGACTGCGAGTAGTGCAGGAAATTGGGCGTACAAATGTGAACTACTTTAATGTCCTCCATGGCCAGCAGTTCCTCGAACGTGCAGGATCGTTCGATACCCAGTTGGTCGGCTTTCTGCCGGGCCTGTTCGGGCGTCACTTCGCACAAGGCAAGGACGTTGGTATTCGGTAAACGACGCAACGCTTCGATGTGCGCAGGGCCGATAAATCCGGTGCCGACGACACCAATGTTAATTTTTTGCATGAATTTAAAGAGCGAAAGAGTGAAAGAGCGAGAGAGTGAAAGTTATCGACATTGGCTTTCTTACGTCAGCCTTTCGCTCTTTCATTCTTTCGCTCTTCCGCTCTTTATTTTCAGTCGCTCACTGTTTTGCGGGATTTAGATAAGATTTTCAGTAATTGGTAGCCTTCGTCGAGCAAATCCGACAGGCGATTTTCAGGAATGAGTTCGAGAGCAACGAGTGTCTCAAACCAGAATAATGACTCATCCAGTTCTTCCAGTGTAATGCTAAGTTTGGCGTAGTATTCTTTCTGACTACGCCCCCGCCGAACAGCCCGGAAGTTAGCAGCCGCAGAAGAAGATGAACGTAGCAGCTGGTGACCAAAGTGCCGCCCCTCATATGTATCGGGCAGAACACGGCAAACCTTCACGCTACGCAACATAAAGTTCCTTAAGCGACGCTCAATGTCATCCAGAAACTGGCTCTTCGAGAAAGACGAATAGTCGGCTATAGGTTCCTCCCAATGCTCGTTTACATCATCTTCAATCGCTCTTTCACTCATTGTGTCTTTCACTCTTTAAATTTTGTCCACTTCTCATCCGCCTGATTCGAGGCAACGACCGTATCGATGAACGCCAGCCCGCGAACGCCGTCCTGAACGCCAGGAAAGTCGTATAAGGGATCGGGGTCGCGGCCTTCCATGTGGGCTTTGATAGCGTAGGCGAAGTTGCGATACAGATTAGCAAATGCTTCAAAGAATCCTTCCGGGTGGCCCGCTGGCAGCCGCCAATGCACTTTAGCCGACTCGGACAATGTGCCTACGTTCGGGCGAATAATTCGTTGGCCTTCCTGGGTTTTATACTTCAACGTATTTGGCTCAATCTGATGCCATTCCAGGCCACCCAGTTCGCCATACACGTAAATTTTCAGCCCATTCTCTTCGCCGTTTGCAATCTGGCTGGCGTGCAAAACGCCTTTAGCTCCGCCCTCGAAATGCAGGAGCACATTGCCATCATCATCGAGTTGACGACCCGGTACAAAGCTGGTCAGGTCGGCGCAGAGTTCGCTGATTTTCAGGCCGGTGGCGTACTCGGCCAGGTTTTCGGCGTGGGTACCAATGTCGCCCATGCACCCGGCCGCCCCCGATTTGGCCGGGTCCGTACGCCAGATGGCTTGCTTGTAATCCGTATCTTCTTCTTTCTTCGACAGCCACCCCTGCGGATACTCCACTACCACTTTCCGGATTTTACCCAGTATGCCGTTCTTAATCATGGCGCGGGCCTCTTTCACCATCGGGTAGCCGGTGTAGTTGTGCGTCAACCCGAACACCAGCCCTGATTTTTCCACAATTTCTGCCAGTCTTTTGGCTTCGTCCAGCGTGAGCGTCATCGGTTTGTCGCACATCACGTGAAACCCGTTTTCGAGGGCCATTTTAGCCGGGGGAAAGTGCAGGTGATTGGGCGTTACAATCGTCAGAAAATCCATCCGTTCGCCTTCGGGCAAAGATTTTTCTGTCGTAATCATCTCCTCGAAGGAGCCATAAACGCGATTTTCGGGTAGATAAAGGGCATGGCCCGTTGCCTTCGATTTATCGGGTGATGAGCTGAAGCATCCACAGACCAGTTCGATTTCGCCATCGAAAGCAGCGGCCCGGCGGTGAACGGCCCCAATAAAGGCATCCAGTCCGCCACCCACCATGCCCATTCTTAATTTTCTATGCATAGGTCGTTGTGTTGAGTGTATACAGGCAAGAAAAGGGAAATACGGGGTTGAGTTTACTGTAAATCAATTTACGGTATTCGGTATTCAGTTTACGGTTTGTGGTAGCGCGAAGCGATCTAAGCCAGTGAACATGCAGGCAATTAAACGGCTTAACGTAGCTATAAACTATGAACCATGAACGTTGAACCATATCCCTATGCTGGAAAATTAGCCCTTTTCTCTTATTTTTCGGAAATTTTGCACAAAAACGCTCAGGGAGCGATGAGTTTATCCTGCCTTTCGTCTTTTGCTAGTTGATGCACTAATAAACCACTAAATCCCCTCTCGCAGAAAATGAATCAAGCTATTAATCCATCACGGCTGTTTCTGGCTAGTTGCTTCGCACTAATCACAACTGCTTTTTCATTCAGTATACGGGCGGGTATCTTACCGCAACTGGGTACTGATTTTGGGCTGACTGCCGAGCAGTTGGGTTTTATCAACTCAATGTGGTTTCTGGGCTTTCCCATCGCTATGATTGTTGGCGGACTGGTCTATCACACTGTAGGACCAAGAAGAATTATGATGGTTGCTTTCGTGTCGCACACGCTGGGCATTCTACTAACCATCTATTCGGGTGGCTACACCGGCCTCCTGATATCGACGCTGTTCATTGGCTTTGGTAATGGCTGTACCGAAGCGGCCTGTAATCCTATGATCGCGGATATGTATTCGGGATCAACCATGAACAAGATGCTGGGTCGCTTCCACATGTGGTTTCCCGGTGGTATTGTTGTGGGTAGCCTGATTTCCAAATTCATGACCGACTCCGGCTTCGCCTGGCAGTCTCAAATCTGGGTCATCCTGATTCCTACGATTCTCTATGCGTTCCTGTATTTTGGTCAGGCTTTCCCACAGCCAAAAGTGGAAGGCGTTACCTCCCTGTCCAAAAATTTCCAGGCGATGCTCACACCTTTGTACATCTTCATTTTCTTCTGCATGGCGTTGACCGCCATCTCTGAATTTGGCCCACAGCAGTGGTCAAGCCTGATTTTGAGTAAGAGCGGTGCCAGCCCTATGCTGATTCTGGCCTTGGTAACCGGGCTGATGGCTATTGGGCGCTTCTTTGCCGGGCCGGTTGTTCAACGGTTTAGTCAAACGGGCGTATTGCTGGGATCGGCCGTATTCGCTACGCTTGGCATCTACCTGTTAAGCACGCAAACGGGTAACATGGCTTACGTAGCCGCTGTCTTTTTTGCCATTGGTGTTTGCTACTTCTGGCCAACGATGATCGGTTTCGTGGCTGAGAATATCCCCCTGAGTGGTGCGCTGGGTATGTCGATTGTTGGGGGCGTGGGTATGTTCTCAACCGCTATTTTCCAGCCGATCATTGGTGGCTGGATCGACGCCGAGCGGGTAGTGAAATCGGCAGCAGGCCTTTCGGGCGAGGAGATGGAACTAGCCGCCGGGCAGGCCACCCTTCTGCGAATGACCACCTTCCCAATTATTCTGATCGTTGCCTTTGCCGTTCTGCTCTTCATTATGCGTAACCGTAAATCCGGTCATGTTGATGAGAGTGTTGTGTTGCAACAACCTCAGTTGTAAAAGCAGCTGTACCCACGACGGCTGCGACTAATTAAAAAAAAATCAACGCCCTGTACCCAACTGGATACAGGGCGTTTTGCTATGTACCCAATTAAAAGTCAGTTAATTATGAATAGTACTCAAACATTGTAATTAACTTTAATGTCAGCCAGACGAGAATTTTTGTCAGCCTGCTAACTACCTACTACTGTGGCCTTACTCGATGCGTACACAAACCCACTGACGGCAGACCAGGTTGCGTATCTGCTCCGACGGGCCACGTTCGGACCGACTGCCGATCAGGTTAAAACATTAACCGGACAAACGGCGGCCCAGATCATCACGAAACTGCTGGCCGACCAGCCCACACCCCCTCCCCCGCTCGATCTGGCAACGGGCAAACCCTTCCACGATCAGCCGTTCGACACGGCGAATGCCGGGAAGTTCAATGCATATCTCAACTATTGGTGGGCCAATTTAATGCTCAATCAGCCCGTATCGCTGCTTGAAAAGATGACGCTCTTCTGGTCGAATCATTTTGTAACGAATTTCTCGACGGTTAATGATTACCGATTCATGTACCGCTACAATACGTTGCTTCGGCAGTATGCGCTGGGTAATTTCAAAGCATTTACCGTTGCCGTTACGCAGGACCCGGCCATGCTCCGGTTTCTGAACGGGAATCAAAATATAGTGGGTAGGGCTAATGAGAACTACGCCCGGGAACTTCAGGAACTCTTCACCATTGGCCGAAACGGAGGTTACACCGAAACCGACGTGCGCGAAGCGGCCAGAGTACTAACGGGCTGGACTGATGTCAGTTACCGTAGTGCCACGACCACGCCGGTAAGCAGCACATTTCGGCTGAACCAGCACGACAAAACGGACAAAACCTTCTCGGCTACCTATCAGAACACAGTTATCAAAGGACGGTCAACGGCTACGGCCGGGCTGGATGAACTGAACGATCTGATCACTATGATTCTGAGTAACGTAGAAACACCCCGCTACATCTGCCGTCAACTTTACCGCTGGTTTATCAATTCCGATATCACGCCCGCCGTCGAAACCGATTTTATTCAGCCACTGGCCGAGATTTTCAGAAAAGCTAATTTCGAGATAAAGCCCGTGCTAACGGCTCTCTTTCAAAGTCAGCATTTCTATGATGAAGCCATTCGGGGGGGGATGATCAAATCGCCTACCGAACTGGTAATCGGTACATTCCGCTTCTGGGGCCTACAGGCACCCGACCCGGCGCAGAACATAACCGCCTTTTACCAAATTGGTAACTACATTTTTGCCCGCATTACCGAGCAGCAACAGCAAATCCTGAATCCACCCACGGTTTTCGGCTGGACGGCTTACTACCAAACGGGCTACTACCAGCAGTGGATCAACTCAACCACACTGGGGTTACGCGGCTTCTTTGGTGATGCCCTAACAACCAACGCCCTGAAACTGAACGGCAAGGTCGTTATTGATTCGATAGTATATGCCAAAACGCTTTCCAATCCTGCCGATGCTGGGGTGTTGGTAGCTAATATAGTCAGTCAGTTACTGGGGGTTCCGCTCGACAAATCGCAACTGGATTTCCTGACCGACACAGTTTTGCTCAACTCCATTCCGCGCTACGAATGGACTGGCGAATGGAACGACTATATCCAGGCCCCCAATGATGCGGCCAAAAAACAGGCGGTTCAGATGAAGCTGACCGCCTTCCTGCAATACATTTTCCGTATGGCCGAATACCAGGTTATCTAAAGAGTGAAAGAGTGAATGAGCGAAAGAAACGACTCGCCACACACTCATTCACTCTTTCATTCTTTCACTCTTTCGCTCTTTATCCATGAAGCGTCGTAATTTTCTCCAACATGCGGCTTCGTCGTTGCTGCTGCCAGTCCTGATTGATGGCTACGGAGCGAAAGCCTTCGCCCGGCCGTCGTCATTCATTCAATCGCTTGTCGATCTGGCCGACCAGTCGGACCGAGTTTTGGTTATTATCCAGTTGCAGGGGGGTAATGATGGTCTGAACATGGTCATTCCGCTCGACCAGATGAGCATATATACCGATCCAAAATTCCGGGGAAACATAGCTATTCCTGAAGCGAAAGCCCTTCGACTGAAAAACTACTCCCAAACGGGGCTACACCCGGCCATGACCGGCATGCAGCAACTTTTCAACGACGGTAAACTCAGCATTGTGCAGGGGGTTTCGTACCCAACGCCCAATTTTTCGCACTTCCGGGCCAGCGATATCTGGATGACCGCCGTTGACCAGAACCAAACCGCTGGCTCAGGCTGGGCAGGGCGCTACCTCGACAAACGTTTCCCGGGCTATCCCGATAGTTATCCAACCACTCAGATGCCCGATCCACCAGCCATTCAGATAGGGTACGTAACGGCTACGTCGCTGCTCGGCCCGACGGGTTCGATGGCGATAGTACTCCAAGACCCGGACACCTTTGCCCGGCTGGTGGGGGACAAACCGAATGCCCCGGCCACTAATCTGGCGGGCTATGCCGGGCAGCAAATCGAGTACATACGGCAGCAACAGGCCAGTTCGGTCAGTTACGCTGGTCAGATAAAAACGGCGGCTGGAAAAAGCAAAAATCTGGCTACCTACCCAACTGCCAACGCCCTCGGCGATCAGCTTAAAATTATTGCCCGGCTCATTGCGGGTGGGATGCAGACGAAAGTGTATTACGTCACGATGGGCGGTTTCGATACCCATGCCGCTCAGGTGGTAGGCACCGACACCACTACGGGAACGCACGCCAATCTGCTCAGGACGCTCTCGGATGCGGTGCTGGCTTTCCAGAATGACCTGGCCCAGTTAAAAATAGCCGATAGGGTGGTCGGAATGACTTTCTCGGAGTTTGGACGGCGGGCTATCTCGAATGGCAGTTTTGGCACCGACCACGGCACGTCGGCCCCCATGTTTGTCTTTGGCACGGCCGTCAAATCGCCCATAGTGGGTAAAAATTCAAACCTGAGCGATCTGGATAACAACAACCTGAAAATGCAAACCGATTTCCGGCAGGTGTATGCCGCCATCCTGACCGACTGGTTTGGGACCGACACGACTACCGAATCGACAACGCTGTTCCGGGACTTTCCGGTGTCTACCGTGTTTCGGGCACCGCAAATTGTTACGGCTGTTTCTGCTACAGCCGCGGAGGCTCATCTATACCCAAACCCCGCATCGACGGTGGCCGTGCTGGAATCAGATTGGCTGGCTCAGGGTGTACAGTCGGTACAGCTAATCAACATGCAAGGACGATTCCTGTCGGTCGATACGTCGCGGCCAACAACTACCTCTGTACAAATGAACGTCAGCAACTTACCTACCGGCAACTACATGTTGCGGGTTGAAACAGCCCAGGGATTGTTAACAAAGCGGCTGGCCGTAGCCCGGTAAAAGAAGCGCTAGAACCGGCGGATAAACACCCGGGCGGTATCATCTTCGCCATTCGTGGTTCCGTTACCCGGCGTAGAGTCGGGGTCGGCGGGGTCGGCCCGGTTTATTTGAGCCGCATTCACTATGTCTTTTGTGCCCACAACCCGCGCCCTGAAAATGACCGCACGGCTCTCGCCGGGGTTTAAGTTTGTAAGGCCAATGGACAATTGATTTCCGTTGACTTGCCAGCCGGGCGCGTCTACTAATTCCAGTTCGGGGGGCAGGCTGTCAACAACGGTAATTGCCTTTGCCTGAGCACCACCGGCGTTGCTCACAGTCAGCGTAAAGCGAACGACCTCATTCAGCCGGGCAACCAGACTGCTGGATACCATTGCCAGGCTCAAATCGGCCTGATCGGTTCTAACAATAGAAGCGGGTGGGTTATCGCTGATAACCGATGGTATGGGCCGTTGATTGGGATTTGGCGAGACAAAAACCGCCGTATTATCCGTTGGCCGTGTCCGCAGTTCGAATACAGCAATATCATCTTCCCCATCTGCCGTACCGCTGCCCGGCGTAGAATCGGGGTCGGGCAGCGGTGATTGAATTACCTGTGCCGCATTAACATAACGACCGGGTTGTTGCACCGTTACTGCGTAGGTTAAGCTAATAGCCTGCCCCACTGTTAAGGAGGTGAACGTGGCCGATACCACGCCGGATGCGTAACTAACTGCCGGGCTACCGGAAACAAAGACCATATTTTTAGGGAGTCGATTCTCTACGACGACCTGTGTAACCGTAGCCGGTCCCGTGTTTTTCAGCGTTAGTATCACGCTAAACGGACTACCCACAACGGGTACTCTGGTCGATGCAGCCATAGCCAGTTGTAGATCGGCAGGCTCATTAGGGTCTATATCGGCCGTTTGCACGCTCAGAGCCGCACCAGGTGGCGACTCAGCCGTAGTACTAGCAGCCCGCAGCCGGTAATAGACAACCGTATTCCGAAGTTTAATCGTGGTATCGGTAAAACTGGTATCCTGCCTGCTGGTACGGCCAATCGTAACGAACGGTCCATTCGGGCTATCAGTCCGCTCAATTTCGTAGTTATCAGGGAGTGCCGGTGGAGCATTCCAGGCCAGGACCACATCGTTTCTGGTCAGCAAGTCAGCACTTTTCAGGGAAACAACGGGCAGCGCGTTGCCAATCGGAACATCCGTAAACGAGAAAGCACGCATCCCCCGATTATTCGTCAGGTGAACACCATTGTAGAACGCGGTGTGTGAGTCTTCGAAAAACGGCGGCAGATACGTTATAGACGTAGCCGAAATGGGAAACGTCAGGGCCAGGGTAACTCGTTTTTGATTGGCCGAGCCACTACTCACTATATTAGCCTGCCCACCCAGGTAAATAAAGTCTTTCATTCGGCGCTGGTACGCTTCTCCCGTGTTCCCATCATTCAGGGTTGAATCGGCGGGCCAGACCATCTGCATGCGGTCGTCAAAAACCAGCGTAACGGTGTCCTTCCGGTTATTGTAATATGCTTTTTGAATATCCGGCGAATTAATCTGTGCTGTATCCGAGGAATGGTAGAGATCGCGGGCAATCTGGCGGAACAGCTCATTAGCCGTCTGAAGGTAGCCCCTCTGTGTGTAGTGGATTCCCTCAAACCCGGCTGTGCCAATGGTGGCTATGGTTTCCAGATTAGGGTATATTTTTTTTGTCCGTCGCTGAAAATCGCGGATGCGGCCCGCGTTGGGGTTATGATCGGGCAGGAAATTGAGCTGGCTAAGGTAAATGCGGGGTTTGGACGGATAATCTTTCTGCCAATTTTTGTACAGTTTATCAAATTGCTGACTGTAATAAACGGCGTCTTTGATAGCGCCACCCGCATCCGTTTCTCCCTGTTTCCAGATAATTGCCCGCAGAGCCGGAATAGCCTGTGCCTCTTGATGCCGAAACAGTAATTGTCCATAGGCGGTAGTGAGGTCGGCGGGGTTTTGTTCGTTGCGGTTGTTCATGAAATCAATACTCTGCCCCCCTACCGCTCCATTCAGCACACAGGTAGGAATACCGAACCGGTCCAGAATCAACTCCTGAAGCCGCCAGCCTATCATGCCACTCCCCCCATAGGGTTGTTTTGACGGATACCAGACTGTTTTTCCTTCAGAAGGATCGGTATTTATAGCAAAAGTAAAATTCCGAATGTACGTATCATCCAACGGGTAGCTGGGGCTCACTGCAGCGGCATTTGACTGCCCATATATTTGAATGAAATCCCCGCAAACAATGCGGGTACGTTCAGCAACCAGCGTGGAATCACGACCCGTGTGGGTATACACACGAATGGCATACTGGGCTTTTTCGGCTCTGATGCGAAGGGCAGTACGAAACGACCCTAGTAGGCTGACCTCCAGCTTTATACTGGACCGGGATCGTAGCTTATCCTCGCGCCATAATTCTACTGACAGCGAGTCAGGCCTTGGCGCGGTGGTTTTTCCACTAATAATAATGGTGGCCTGATTGGTGCTGTCACGCGCGAAGAGCTGATAATTAGCCGGTAACTGATCAAATGTTACAACCGATTGACAATAGGCTATTGGCGCGATAAGGAAAAAAAACACCGGGAAGAGTAAAAATTTTACCGGCATAGATCGATTAGCTAAGGTAGTTGTGCTTACAAACCTGCTAGTAAGTACGTACGTTTCTAGCTAATAGTTTCACGGCAGAAAATGGCCTTACTTAGACAAAGCCGCATCCCACAACAAATACCCGTTCAGGCCAATAATAAGTACCGTTACCACCCACGAGAGCACCTTCACCCAAACCGGGTTGACAAATTTCCCCATTTTTAGTTTGTCGCCGGTAAACTGGACCAGCGGCACAACGGCAAAACTGAGCTGTAACGATAGAATGACCTGACTCAACACCAGCAGTTCGGATGTCCCTTTCTCACCATACAGGATAGCGACTACCAGAGCAGGAACGATGGCCACCAGGCGGGTAATGAGCCGACGCATCCAGGGTTTGATCCGCAGATTCAGAAAGCCCTCCATCACAATCTGCCCCGCCATAGTACCCGTCAGCGTGGAGTTTTGCCCAGAAGCCAGCAGGGCTACGGCAAACATAATACCGGCAAACTTAACGCCCAGAACAGGATCGAGCAACCGATGCGCATCGGTAATGTCGGCAATCTGCTGATTGCCCGAAAAATGAAATGCAGCTGCCGACAGTATCAGGATAGCGGCATTGATGAAGAACGCCAGAAATAACGAAATGGTAGAGTCGATGGTGGCAAATTTGATAGCCGACCTCCGACCGGTATCATCGCGGCTAAAGTCGCGGGTTTGCACGATACTGGAGTGCAGATATAAATTGTGCGGCATAACGGTAGCGCCCAGGATACCAATAGCCAGATAGAGCATACCCGGATCGGTTACTACTTCGGTACGGGGTATTAAACCAACCAGAATGCCCGCCATGTCGGGCTTAGACACCAGCATTTCGTAGCCAAAGCAACCGATAATTAAAAAGATAAGACTGGCCACAACCCGCTCCAGCAAGTGAACGCCCCTTCCCTGCAAAAACAACAGGAGCAACACATCTAAAGCCGTAATAAGTATCCCCACCGTGAGGGGTAAGCCAAACAGCAGGTTAAGCGCAATGGCCGACCCGATAACCTCGGCCAGATCGCAGGCGGCAATGGCAATTTCGGCCAGTATCCACAGAACGAACGAAACCGGTCGGCTAAAATGGTCGCGGCAGGCCTGAGCCAGATCACGCCCGGAGGCAATACCCAGTTTGAGTGCCAGATGCTGGAGCAACATGGCAAACAGATTGGAAATCAGTACGACCGACAGTAACCGATACCCATAACGCGCCCCACCTGCAATGCCTGTAGCCCAGTTCCCCGGGTCCATGTACCCAACGGCAACCATCAGACCAGGGCCGATGTAAGCCCGTAACGTCTGGAAAAATCCTTTCCCAACGGGTACATGAACGGACGCATATCCCTGAGTCGTTTCGCTATCTTTTGTCGTCTGTTGCCGGTTTTTTACCGGTGTATTGGGGGCCTCCATCTCAATCAGGTATGTGAAATCGTTACTGTTTTCGGTTTGGAATACGGCTAACGATCGAAACAACTATAACAAATATAAGGATTATTGAAATAAAAATTTAGGCCAGCCTAAATTTTTAGAAAGTTTAACATAAAAACTACCTTTGTGAGCAAACTGTTTTTCATTCTTTTGCCGTTTTGATTCAATAACAACATTCATGCAGTCATTCACTGAAGAAAATTATTTGAAGACCATCTACAATCTGGCCAGCAAGCAGCAGGGAGAGGTGAGTACAAATGCGCTCGCGGAGATGACGGCAACCAAGGCGGCTTCAGTGACCGACATGCTCAGGAAACTGGCCGATAAACAGCTTATCCACTACAAAAAATACCAGGGCGTACGGCTCACCGAAGAAGGCGAGCGGCTGGCACTCCAGATTATTCGCCGGCATCGGCTTTGGGAAGTTTTTCTAGTACAAAAGCTGGGATTCGGCTGGGATGAAGTCCACGAAATGGCGGAAGAACTGGAGCACATCCGCTCCGAAGAACTGGTTGTTCGACTCGATACATTTTTAGGGAACCCTCAGTTTGACCCGCACGGCGACCCCATTCCAACGCCAACGGGCCAGATGCCGGAAATGGGCTACCGTAAGTTATCGGATGCGGAAGCCGGAGAAGCCGTTTGCCTGAGGGCCGTTATGGAACATTCGACTGAATTTTTGCAGCACCTCAACCACTCCAGTCTAACACTGGGGTCCATCGTGACGATTAGTGAAATCAATGCCTTCGATAAATCGGTACTGGTGCAGGTCGGAAATGATCGTACCGTATTCGTCAGTCACGAAGTCGCCAAAAATTTGTTGGTGAGTTAGTTGATCCGTTAATGAGTTGATTGGATGGCCAGTAGAGTACTCACCAACCAATTAACTGATTAACCAATTAACTGACCAACCGACCAACTTACTTTATGAAACTCTTAGACTGGTACATACTCAAACGTTTTCTGCAAACGTACATCTTCGTGGTACTGGTTATCGTGCTGGTGGTAGTGATGATCGACTACACCGAAAAGGTGGATAATTTTCATAAAACCCACGCCCCCGGCAACGAAATCTTCTGGGATTACTACATGAACTTCGTGCCCTACTGGGCCAACTACATCAGCCCACTGATGGTGTTCATCGCCACCGTTTTTCTGACTTCACGCCTGGCGGCCCGAACCGAGATTATTGCTATCTTGAGCAGTGGGGTGAGTTTTGTTCGACTACTGTTTCCCTACGTACTGGGGGCAACCGTGCTGGCGGTGGCTACTTACTTCATGGTCAACTACATTATTCCTCAGGCCAATAAAGTTAGGATTGCGTTCGAGATAAAGTATATCAACGACTCCTACATCTATTCGGGCCGCAATGTGCATCTAAAAATTGCCCCCAATACCTACGCGTATCTGGAGAGTTATAATAACTCGATTAATACGGGCTACAAGTTCACCCTGGAAAAAGTTGATGGCAACCTGCTCCAGCAAAAACTCTCTGCCGACCGGATTGAGTGGGATGCAAAAAAGAAAAAGTGGGCCATCATCGACTATAGAATTCGCGCGATTGATGGGCTGAAGGAAACCCTTACTCCCGGCACGCGGATGGATACAACGCTGAACCTGAAACCGGATGATTTCAACTCAGATTTTAACCTGTACGAAACCCTTACCCGCCCCGAACTCATCAAACGCATAAACCTGCTGCAAAGCCGTGGAGCAGATGGGGTAGAAACGTATCTGCTGGAAAAATACAGTCGGGATACCCGGCCCTTTGCCATTATTATTCTGACCGTGATGGGGGTCATCATGTCGGCCCGTAAAAGCCGCCGGGGTGTAGGCTGGCAGGTAGCACTGGGGTTTATTCTGGCGTTCATGTATCTGCTGTTCTTTATGCTGGCCAAGGGCATTGCCGAATCAGGCAATCTAAACCCTATTGTGGCAGTCTGGCTACCGAATGCTATTTTTGCAGGAATTGGGGTATTACTGTATAATACGATACCCCGGTAAATAAATTTTGAATGAGTGAATGATAGAATGAGTGAATAACCGCTACTGCCCATAGCTACTCATTCTATCATTTAATACTGTGAGCAGTTTTAGGATTTGATTTGGCCAAATGCAAAAAGGGTCGTAAGCTTGAAATCCCCATTTCATACCCTACGACCCATGAGCATCGAAGCGATTCTCAAGCCAATATTGGCTAAA
>JBBSTD010000137.1:0-14354 GCA_038236215.1 Cytophagales bacterium
TAGGTCCACTAACGATTTTGGTTTTTATTTTATGAACCTGACTTTCTGAATCAATTCAGTTGATAATCAACTTATTGCAAACTCGGTGCAGTCCAAGTGACGGATTTTGTACGAAACGGCAAAACTACCCTACGATGTGCTCATTTCTTACAGTACGGTTCCGGCTCTACTGGGGGCTGGTGGTAAAGGGGCAATGCAAAATTGGGAGGCCATTAAAGCCATGTGTTTTGTTACCCTGCGGGAAGGCGTAACACCCCAGCGTTTGACCGATGCCCTGATGGCTACGGGTCAGAAACACCTGACGACTCTGGATGCCAAACGGCTGGATTTTCATGCATTGCCTCTATCTGAATTGAATCACAATCCGCAATATGGCAGAACGGCTCCCCGTCCTATCCTGTATGCGCTTATTATTGTCGGCTTATTTCTGGTTATTGCAGCCTGCATCAATTTCATCAATGTTACTACGGCCTACGCGCTCAAACGGTCGAAAGAAGTAGGGGTGCGCAAGGCAATGGGTAGTACACGGATGCAGTTGATTGGCCAGTTTTTGACCGAAACAACGCTTATAATATTGGTTGCCGTGTGTTTGGGTATCGTTTTTGCCCATTTATGCTTACCTATACTCAACACCGCATTAGCGATTCTCGGTGCCGATATTTCCATCGCTGACCTTGCCAACGTCCGTTCCTTAACCTGGTTTGCGGGTCTTATCGTGGGGGTAATTCTGCTTGCCGGTTTTTATCCCTCATTCGTATTGTCTGGCTTTAACCCAATAACTGCCCTGCGTGGTCAGCTAACCACGAAACAGGTGGGTAGTATATCGGTCCGGCGGGGCTTAGTGGTAGTCCAGTTTTTTATCACGCAGTTGTTTATCATCGGCCTCATCGTGATGATGTCGCAGGTACGTTACATGCACCAGAAGGATTTAGGGTTCTATAAAGAAGCTATCCTGACGGTTCCGGTGCCTACTAATGACCCCCTCCGTCAGCAAACCCTGCGCAATCAGTTACGGGCCTTGCCAGGTGTAGACCAGGTTGCTTTGGGCGCTGAGGCCCCGGCATCACGCCAGCGGGATCCGGTTCCGTTTTCGTTTGATACGCACACGGAGCCCGAAACATTTCCAACCCGGGTCAAAATCGGTGATATGAACTACGTATCCCTTTTCGGTCTGAAGCTACTGGCGGGCCATAACTTTCGCAGCAATGATACGACCAATAATGAGGCCCTTGTCAACGAGAAGATGGTAAAGCAACTGGGGTTTCAATCACCTGATGCCATACTGGGCAAACAGCTTACCATTTGGGGGCAACGTAAAGTCATCGTTGGGGTACTCAATGATTTTCATACCGACGAGCTGTATTCCGCCATTCCGCCAACAACCCTCATCAATTACCACCCGGAGAATAACATAGCGGCCCTAAAACTAAATCCGGCCTATTTGCCGACCACGACAAAAGCCATTGAAGCCCTTTGGAATACGTTGTTTCCTGAGTACGTGTATAAAGCCTACTTCCTGGATGATATGCTGGATCAGTTTTACCTGAAAGAGCACATTCTGCTGGGCCTGATACAGGTTTTTTCGCTGATCGCGATACTGATTGGTTGTCTGGGCCTGTACGGGCTGGTATCGTTCGTTGCCGAGTCGAGAAAGAAAGAAATAGGTATTCGGAAAGTGATGGGAGCGACGCTGAATCAGGTGCTGTGGCTATTTGGGCGTGAGTTTGCCCGGCTGTTGCTAATCGGGTTTGTTCTGGCGGCCCCCATCGGCTGGTTGCTGATGCGTGGCTGGCTGAATGGGTATGCGTACCATATTTCGTTCGGTTGGTGGGTCTTTGCCGTGGCGTTGGGAACGACCGTGCTTATAACCATCCTCACGGTATCGTATCAGTCGATGAAGGCGGCTTTAATGAACCCGGCCACCTCGTTACGGTCAGAATGAATTTCCCAAAGCGAGTTAATGACCTCATTCCTGATGAATCACGATGATAATCCCCGAAACATTTCCCCGCCGGGCCGACCTACAGAATGGGTCAGATCAACATTGGGAGCGTCGGTTGTGGGCATTGTCCAGTTGCTGTCTACCAGCTTTCTAAAACTAGTACTCCTGCCGTTCATCTTTGCGTTTCCTACCGCCTGGTACGCCATGAGCGAGTGGTTGAAAAACTATCCATATCGTATCAGCATCGGTGTCTGGATGTTTCTGGCGACGGCCCTTATCGCCATGTCAATCGCGTTTTTAACGGTTGGCTGGCAGTCGTTACGAGCGGCTATGATTAACCCGGTAAAGAGTTTGAGAATCGAGTAAGTCGGCTACTCTGACTGTGCGTACTCAACCACCCGGAAGTTAGCGTCTTCCGCTGGCTTCACTCATGGCCACGGGTTGCGTAAACGCGTGTTTTATGGATGGAAATGCCTTCATGATGGAGGCATGAATGCGTACGATGGCTTTGTTGATATCGTCCGTATTCAGGTCATTTTGAAAGACAACGTCCTGTGCAAGGGTGATTTCTTCGGGACCCAGATAAATGGTGGCAATACGTAGGGCTTTCTGTACGGCTGAATCCGCTTCGGTGAGTGACTTGAGTTGTTTGACGGTTTCGGGGTCAACGCCCTCACCCAGCAACAGGCTTTTGCTCTCGCGGGCCAGCACGCCCGCTACGCCCACCAGCAGAATACCAATCAGGATCGACGCCAACCCATCGAACAGGGGATTGTTGAAAAACTGACCCAGAAATACGCCCAGAAACGCAATAATCAGACCTAATACATCGGAAGCATCTTCAAACAATACCGTAAACGTGGCGGCATCTTTACTGTTTCTGATGGCCGACCACAACGACTGATTCCCCCGTTTGGCATTGAACGCCCGCCAGGCGGTAATCAGAGAGTACCCATCCAGCACAAACGCAATACCCAGTACGATATAGTTCCAAAACGGGTCCTCCACCGGTTCCGGGTGCTGGATGTGCGTAATACCCTCGTAAAGCGAAATGCCGCCCCCCACCGCAAAAATCAGCAGCGCCACCACGTACGACCAGAAATATTGCTCCCGACCGTAGCCGAAAGGACGCTTCTGATCGGCGGGGCGCTTGCTACGGTTCAGCCCAAGCAGCAGCAACAACTCATTCAGCGTGTCGACCAGCGAGTGAATGCCTTCGGAGAGCATGGCTGAACTGCCCGTTACACCGGCCGCTACAAATTTGGTAACTGCGATGCCCAGGTTAGCCGCCAGGGCGGTGTAGAGTGCTGTTTTGGATGACGCCATAAGTAAGGAACCATTGCGGGCGACAGAAGTTTATCGGCATTTCTGAAAGGATGCTGGCAAATGATAGGGAAAGGTCCAGAGGGAAAATTACGGTATTCGGAGTCTATAAATGACTATTCCACCAGATTGGTTTGGCCAGTGCTCCATTACAAAAGAACTTTATAAACTCATTGTTGAAATAATTCCCCGTCTTTATAGCAATTCCTTATGAACGTTGGTTTACCGAAAGAATACCCACTGCTACGAACGGCTTTGCTGAGTCTATTAGCGGTCAGTTTATTGTCGTCCCGCTCTTCACAGCCTGCCCCCGGCGATAAGCCGGACGATAATCGTTTCACCAAGGTGATTCTTGCCGAAAACCTGGATGAACCGATGGAAATGACGTTTCTAAACGACGGACGCGTGCTATTTGTGGAGCGTAAAGGCGCATTGAAAGCGTATAATCCGGCCACGAAAGAAACAACGGTCATTGCCACCATTCCGGTCAATACCAAATACACCGCGAAAGATGGTAAGGTGACGGAAGCCGAAGACGGTCTGCTAGGCATCGTGACCGACCCAAATTTTGCCACGAATCACTGGATTTATCTGTACTATTCCGAACCGGGCGACGTGGCTAAAAACGTGCTGACCCGCTACGAACTGCGGGGTAGTGAACTGGTGATGTCATCCAAAAAGGTACTACTGGAAGTTGGAACCCAGCGTGAGCAGTGCTGCCACACCGGCGGAGGCATGGTATTCGATGATCGGGGCAACCTGTTCCTGACCACCGGCGATAATACATCCCCCCGCGACACACCCTTCAACCCGATCGACGAGCGGGAAGGTCGCGGCCCGTGGGATGCCCAAAAATCATCGGGAAATACTAACGACCTACGGGGGAAAATCATCCGGATTCACCCCGAAGCCGACGGTACCTACACCATTCCCAACGATAATCTGTTCGCCAAAGGCACCGCCAAAACCCGCCCCGAAATATACACGATGGGGCACCGAAACCCCTGGCGGATTTCGGTCGATAACAAGACCGGCTACATCTACTGGGGTGAAGTTGGTCCCGATGCCAGTGCCGACTCTACCGGACGTGGTCCGCGTGGGTACGACGAGTTTAACCGGGCCAAAAAGGCGGGAAATTTCGGCTGGCCGTATATCATCGGCAATGATATACCTTATTCCTACTACGACTTTGGCACGGCTAAATCCGGTGCCGTTTACGACCCGGCGCACCCAGTCAATAAATCGCCGAACAACACCGGGCTAACCGATTTGCCGCCTACCGAAAAAGCCATTATCTGGTATCCCTACGCCAATTCCCCCGAGTTTCCACTAGTGGGCCGGTCGGGGCGCAGTGCTACGGGCGGACCGATGTTCCACCAATCGGATTTCAAAAATTCCAGCCACGTTTTCCCGGCTTATTACGAAGGCAAATGGTTTATCGTGGAGTTTATGCGGGGCTGGATTATGACCGTCACGCTGGATGAGCAGGGTAATTACACCTCCATGGAACGGTTCCTGCCCGACGAGAATTTCAGTAGCGCTATCGACATGAAATTTGCGCCCAATGGCGATTTGTACGTCCTCGAATACGGGAGCGCGTGGTTCCGGGGGAATGATAATGCCCGCATCGTCAAAATAGAATACAACGGCGGCAACCGCCCACCGCTGGTGCAGGCAGTGGCCAGCAAAACGGGTGGAGCCATCCCGTTTACAGCCAGTCTATCATCGGAAGGCACCAAAGATTATGACGGTGATGCACTGAGATATAGCTGGAAAGTTTCTACCAAAGGAAGCCCGGCGAAGATGTTTACGCAACCCAATCCAACGGTAACCTTCGATAAGCCAGGGGTATATCATGCTACGTTGACCGTAACGGACGCCAAAGGTGCATCGAGTAGCAAATCGCTGGAAATCAAAGCGGGTAACGAACCGCCCGTGGTTGCCTTCGACGTGAAAAAAGGGAACAAATCGTTTTTCTTCCCCGGCAAGCCCATCGACTACGCCGTTCGGGTGAGCGATAAGGAAGATGGAACGCTGGCCATGTCCGGCGCGGCACCGGGAAAAATTGCCCCGGCTCAGGTAGCCGTGAGCATCGACTACCTGCCCGAAGGATTCGATCCAATCGAAGTAGCGCAAAATCATCGGGGTACCGAAACGGTTGCCCGGTACGCCACCGGCCAGCAGCTTATTGGTCAAAATGATTGTAAGTCCTGCCACATGATTGACAAAAAATCGGTTGGTCCCAGCTATACGGATGTCGCCAAAAAGTACAAGGGCGATGCCACAGCGGTAGACCGGCTGGCAAAAAAAGTAATCAACGGGGGCGGGGGCGTCTGGGGCGATCACTCCATGAGTGCCCACCCGCAACTCACCACATCTGACGCGACAGCTATGGTTCATTACATCATCAGCCTGGATGAGAAACCCGTAGCGGCCAAAATGTACCCGGTGCAGGGTAGTTTTTCGCCCGCTATTCCGGAAGGAGAAAACGGGAAAGGCGGCTTTGCGCTACGAGCCGCCTACACCGACCGGGGCACGAAACTGATGAAGCCCGTTTCGTCGGAGAGTGTCATCATCCTGCGCAACCCGGAAGTCCTGCCCGAGAATGCTGACCTTAAAAAAGGAACGCAGTACACCATCACCCCAGCCAAATCGTTTCTAGTCATCGGAAACGAATCATATATTGGTTACAAGCAAATTGACCTGACCGACATTGGGCAGGTTGACATACTAGCGCAGGCTACCAGCCGGGTAGGAGCCATTGGCGGCACCGTTGAAGTCCATTTGGATTCGCCAACCGGCCCGCTGGTGGGCAAAACGCCGGTTATTCAGGTGTCTAATCCCGCCTTCACACGTGCGGCCCCTGCCGCCACTACAGCACCAGGAACCGCTACGGCTTCGGCCGGAGCAACCGCCCCACCGGTGGACCGGGCAGCCATGATGCGCCGGATGTCGCAGAAATTAACGGCGGATATTACCTCTACTACTGGTATGCATACCATATACTTTGTCTTTACCAATCCGCAGGCTACCGCCGACCAGGTGCTGATGCAGGTAGTGAGCATTCAGTTTCAGCCTACCGGGGGCAGCACATCTGTCAAAGTCGATAAATAACAACCTTTTCTATTTTCGTATGTCAATGAATAATCGCAGAGAGTTTTTAAAGAGTGCTGGGGCATTGGCCCTGGGTGGTTTAGTATTACCCCAAATAAGTCAGGCCGAAAGCCTGTTTGGTCCTACTGCCATGCGCCCCGTGGGTATCCAATTATACACCCTGTTTCGGCAGATGAACGAAGACCCCAAAGCAACGCTGAAGCAGGTAGCGGATGCTGGCTACAAAGAGGTAGAATCGGCATTCAATTCACGGGGTGGCTATTACGGCTACAACGCCAAAGACTTTAAAGCGCTCACCAGCGATTTGGGCCTGAAATGGCGGGCGCACCACGCGGGTGGTGCGCCCTACCGACCACGGCCAACGCCCCCAGCCAGCACGACAGCCACGGCGGGTGTATCCGCACCGAGTGCCCCCCCTATGCCGACGAAAATGCCTCCTATGCTCAACCTGCGGGACAACTACCAGCAATTGGTAGACGAAGCCGTAGAGGGTGGGCTGTCGTATCTGGTCTGCTCCAGTACGCCAGTGGGTACGGTAGATGATATCAATAAGTCGATTGAGGTGTTCCAGAAAACCGGTGAGGCTGCCAAAAAAGCGGGTATCGGCTTTGCCTACCACAACCACGCTACTGAGTTCGATGCGGTGGAAGGGGGCAAGACGCCTTACGAGCTAATCCTGTCGCAGACGGATAAAGACCTGGTTAAAATGGAATTGGACCTTGCCTGGGCCACCAAAGCGGGCAAAGACCCGGTCGAGTTATTCAAGGGCCAGCCGGGGCGTTTTCCGCTCTGGCACGTCAAAGACATCAAGTCGGATTTGAAAACGGTTACCGAAGTTGGAAACGGTGTTGTCGATTTCAAGAAAATTTTCGCGGCCGCCAGCATTGCCGGTCTCCAATACATCTTCGTGGAGCAAGATATGGCACCGGGTGTCGAAAGCATCCAGACCAGCTACAAAAACCTGAGCAAAATATTGGCTTAGTCGATTTTACGATTATCCCCCTGCGCCGGTATGACGCAGGGGGATAATCGTAAATAACCGGCTGATAAATAGGATTTCTCCCAATGTATCAGCGATACAAATGCCGCAAATCAGCCTCGAACAGCGTGTAGGGGTCGTTGTAAAACCGCAGGAAGTCGGGAACGCTGGCCTGCCCCGGATAGGGGGCATAGAAGTGCGTGGCCGACCGGGCATCATTGCGCCAGACCAGTACGTAGGCGAGCCGCACTTTCTCCGCTTTCAATGCTTTCAGCAAGGAGCCTGTCCACCAGGTTGAATCGGGTATCGACTCCAGTCCCGTCTCTGTAAAGGCCGCTAATTTTCCATTTTTCCGGGCAAAGTCCGACACGATTTTTAGCTTGGAAATACCCGCTGGCATATTATATTGACCGTTGCGCCCAAAATCAGCGTAGTCGTCAAAACCAACCATATCGACCCAGGCATCACCGGGGTAGCGGTCCACGTAATCCGCTTCGGTCTTGAACAGGCAATCGGGCGAGAAGACGTAAACGAAATTATGCACCTGTAAACTGTCGCGCAGGTACGAAACGGTAAACTGCCATAGGGTCGTAAAATCGGCCTTCGTGCAGTGCGGTTTACCCCACCAGAACCAGCCACCATCGAACTCGTGGTACGGCCGAAACAGCATCGGTACCAGTTTTCCATCTCTTCCCTTTACCGAATTGGCCAGACTGCCCACCGTTTGCAGAATGGCTTTGTACTGCTCATGGTGCGAACCACCCGGTATCAGGTCGGGTACGGCCGGGGCTGATACTGAATCTTTCCAGTTGAATCCGGTTTTTGGCGTAACGGGATTGGTAAAATGCCAGGCCACGGTGGTTACACCCCCCCGGTTGTAGGTGTCGGCAATCTGTTTGCGCAGTGACGCTTTTGCCCGCTCAATCGCTTCCGGCGAACGACCCGATAAACCACTGAAATCAACCCCGATAACGGCCGGATTCGAGCCGGTTACGGACTTGACATCCGAGCGGTCCGTATCGCCGTTCCAGCCGTGACCGTACTCGGTAGCGTGCTGATGACCGAATAAAATGTGCTTTTTAGCCAGTTTATGCAGGTTTCGGTATAAGGCTTTGGTTTCCGGGGTTGCGTTAGGGTCCGTCAGTTTGGGGCGGGGTGCCGCCTGTGTACAAAAAGTAACCGCCAACAAACCCAGCGTCAGCAGAAATGAGGGGAGATAATTCATGGAAACGTTGAGGAGAGAAGCATTAGAAGTCAAACTTAACGTTGGCTGTCACACCCGGCCAGGTATCGGTGCGAAACGAATTGGCAGGTAATCCATCCGAACTGAACAGATTGGCATCGACGGGCGAATCAGCCCAGCCGTAACGAACGGCAACAGGTTTTAGCACGTCGGGGCTGGACACCACGACGGTATTCTTCGCGTTGATTTCCGCCTTGGCGTAGTGAAACACCTTATCCTCCCCCGCTATCTCGAAACCTTTCAGATACCCGTATGCATCTTTCGCCACTAATCCCGGACTGGATGGTCCGTTGGCAACGTGTTTGAACGTAACAATGGCTTTGCCGCCTTCAAATTTAACCCCGTCGTACATCGGTGAACTGTAATTGATGTTCTGCCCGTAGTCGAGTTTGAGCGCGTTCAGGGCCAGCCGATGGCCCACGTCCTGCTTGTTGGTTGGGTGGATATCGGCGGGGTTACCCACGTCGGTCGTGACGGCCATGCCGGTTCTGGGCAGGCTGAGTGTCATGGTCTGGGCTTCGCGGAGTTCGGCCCAGCCGCTGCCTTTGTTGCTGTTCTGATTCGGGCCGTAGCTGGACAGTTGCACGATGTAAAACGACATATCCTGCCCGAACTTCTGCCGCCAGTCGGTAATCAGCAGGGGCATTGCCTGCCGGTACTGATATGACCGCCCGGCGTTGGTTTCGCCCTGATACCAGAGAACGCCCCGCATGGCGAAGGGTTCCAGCGGGGCAATCATGGCGTTGTACATACTGACCGCCACGTTGTTCATAAACCGTTTGTATTCGTGTTTTTCGGCAAAGGCGGGCAGGATTTGCCAGTCGTGGGCCAGGCTGATGCGCTGTAGCTTGTCGGCCACGTACAGGTCCTCCGCCGACCCCTTCAGCCCCAAGCCATACCAGGCGGGGTTTACCATATTACCCAGTTTCATAACGATGTGGTTCGTTCCCGCTTGCCAGGTGTTGGCCGGAATGGTAATCTTCCGCATCCCGGTCAATGTGCCTTCGGAGACGAGTTTGCCATTGATGTAAATCTGGTTTGGGCTGTCGTTTTCGGCTAGAGCAAGCGTGGTCTGTTCGGTTACCATCTCGTCGGGAATCGTTACAGTCCGGGCCATGTAGCCCTGCCCCATAAAACCCCGCATCCCTTTCCATTCCCATTGCCCAATCGGGTCAGATTTAATCCAACCCGCAAAATCATAGGCTGGGTCGAGGTACTTTTTTTCATCGGCTGCGGTCAGGGTGGGCGAAACCTTCAGTTGCTGACGCAGTTTAACGTCGATCAGGCTGTCGGCGGCTTGCCAGGTGGCGGGGAGATTCTGGACGGTGGGCCGCAGTTCGGTATTGCTCATCATGCCTTCCTTACTGATCCACCCCTCAATCTGTGAGCCGCCCCAGGACGAGTGTATCAGCCCAATCGGGATGTTTAGTTTCTGGTATAGCTCACGGGCAAAAAAGAACCCAACGGCGGTGAAATCGCCAACGGTTTCGGACGAGCAGATTTTCCAATCGCCGGTCTTTAGTTCCGTTTGCGGAGTTAATGCCAGTTCATGGTCTACTTTGAAATGGCGGATTTGGGGGAAATTGGCGTTCTTTTTCTCCACTGCAAAATTGTCTGCCTGCTTCACCTCAAACTCCATATTCGACTGACCCGAGCATAACCACACTTCGCCAATGAGCACGTCGCTGACCTGGGCATTACCCGATTTGGTCATGATGGACAGCGTGTGCGGGCCACCGGCTTCGAGGGCCGTAAAGGTGACCATCCATTTGCCGCTGGCATCGGCTTTGGCCTGCTGGGTTTGCCCGGCCAAGGTAGCTTTCACGGTTTCGCGGGGTTTGGCCCAACCCCAAACTGGAATGGGCTTTTGCCGCTGCAAAACGACATGGTCGGAAAAGAGCCGGGCCAGGCGAACCTGACTAAAAGCGGCTATGTTGACCAGTAGGAGGAAAAGAATGGTGAAGCGGGTTCTCATGGTAGTTGAAACGTGAGCTGAGGTTTGGGGAAATTGCTGTTATTTCCGGGTATTGCCAGTGGTCAGTTTATTCTGTAAGGCTTCCAGGGCGATGGCCAGATACACCAGCGGGGCGTTCCAGTTGATGGCGATTTCGTTGGAGGCATAGGAGCAGTCGCTATCGAGGTAAACTTCGTCGGCTACCGTTGTGGTGTACCCCGCGCACTTGTCCTGCCGGGCCGCGTTGGCATTGGTGCCACCCGACAGCAGACCGGGAACCGGCGCGTCGATACCATCGGCAACGGACGGGCGATGGTGGGGATGCATGGGTGCTTTATGACCAAATCCCGTCACGAAGGAATATCCAACGGCGTTGCGTCCCAGCAGATAATCCAGGTTGGCCAGAGCCGCATCCAGATACGACTCTTCGCCCGTGAGCCGGTACGCCTGAATGAGCGCGATACCCTGATTGGCAGCTACGGCACTACTCCCCCAGATATAGTCGCTGGCCGATTTGCCCATCGGGGTCTGGAATGCCTGACTCCCTACATCCTGCCGAAGCTGGTCGGCCTGTTGCAGGATATGGGCTTTAATCTTGGGTAAATCCTGCTGACCGCGTGGCGTTAGCTGGCTGCGCATGCGAGCCAGTGAATAGTAAGCCAGGGTGCGTACCTGAGGCCAGGAAGGCAGGGGTGTTTTCTCATCGGGAAACAGGTTGACGGCGGTGTAGTACGCGTCGTCTTTGGTCGTCAGGTACAGTTCCGCAGCCGCCCATATCCATTCGTCGCTAGCGTCGCGGTCGCCGTAGGTGCCGGTGACCACATCCGGGTCGAACGCTTTGTTCATCGCGTCCTGGTCGTACAACGCATTCGGGTTCTGTTTGGCCCACTGCCATGCCTTTACCGCAGCAATTCGGCAGGAATCCGATAAGCCGGGGAGTTCGCGGTTATACGCGGTGAAAATTCGGCTGGCCTGTGCCATCACGGCGGCAAAGTCGAGCGCGGCTGTTACACTTTTCTGGACCACGTAACGGTCGGTCGCGGGCTTCGCCTTGTCGGGCATCACCATGCCATCGAATTTGGGATTAGTCAGTTTGTGGTACACCCCCCCGTCGGTGGGGTCCTGCATGGTGAGCATCCAGCGCAGATTCCAGAGTGATTCATCGAGTAAATCGGGTAGCCGGTTGCTGCTCTCCGGTATATTATCGGTTACCGTCTTGCAGAAATCGGGGAAGTCTTCGTAAAGTGAGAGGAGCGTCCCCATCGTAATACCCGAATTGACGATGTATTTGTTGTAATCTCCCGCATCGTACCAGCCGCCGGGCGATGCAATGGTACTCCCCGCCGGACGCGTGGCCGAAGCCGCCGATGGATGAATGAGCACGTGATTGTCGGGGTGACCAGCCGGGCGTTCCCACTGCCCGGCAAATTTTTCGGGTAAATCAGTCGATGCCCGCTGGTAGTAGAAACCCTTCAGGGCACCCACTGCCAGGTCGTGATGAATGTTCTGTTTGATTGTGAATGAGTAAGATTTCCCTACTCCCGGCACATTGACTACGTACGTGCCAGCGGTACGAAACGCCGAAAAATCAGCGGTGCGGGCGGTCTTCCCCGAAATACTGCTCTGGCGGGCTTCGCTGAGTGTGCCGGAGAACAGGACTTTCCTGCCGTCGGGCGCAGTCACCTGAAATGGCCCGCCTGCGTCGGTAAACACAATGGCTATTTTAGGGCCATTGGGGTAAAAGCCAACTTGATTCAGCCGGATGGGCTGGCTAAACATAGACTGGCCATGCAGGGACACGGTCAAAGACAGCAGCAATAGACTTAGGAGCAGACGATGGGCAAAAACCATAAATAAAGATCGGGTATAGGAATATTGCTTTTACGAGGAACAATCACGTGTGTTAAACGGGACAGGTAGGTTAAATACTTTGCGTGTAACCACAGGTAGAAGTAAAGCCAGAGTGGATTTGATGCTTAATCATCGTAAAGCGCAAAAAGAGCCTTTTCTCATGCAGGAGAATGGCTTTTTCTGGTATTAATACAACCCTAAAGCGCCTAAATGGTTAGTTTCGGGAGCATTGCCCCTGAACTATGAAGCGATACTTCAGTCAGAGTACCCATTGCAAAGCCGGTATTGTAATTGCCATTCAGCACTAATCACCAGCTTGATGGGTTTCTATCGCTCCCCGTTCCACTTATAGACGAGTAAGTTGATGCCCGTGTGGTTGTTTAGATTGATGGAGTGCTACCGGAGAAGTTCTTAAACCCGCCAGATCCATGTGCCGTAACGGGAAGAGTAAGACGTATATATTATAACCCGTACATTAACTCAACAGCCCATTGCCCAGCCTGATTCCGCGTGTGTGTTTGATTGAATGCCTAGAGTCCGTAACTTCTCTATTGCTAAAGTAGAGTTGTATGAGAACGGTATGGACAATCGGTTGGCTATTGGTGCTACTGGGTAGCCGGGTAGCAGCGCAGACGGGAAAACCGGTAAACGGTTTGATTGGCGAGTATTTCAATGGACCGAACTTTGAACGTAAGGTACTGACCCGTATTGACCCGGCAGTCGATTTTGACTGGAACGGACAGTATCCGGCCCCCGGTGTGCATCGGGAGTATTTTTCGGTACGGTGGACGGGCAAATTATACGCGCCTAAGTCGGGGAAGTACCGATTCAGTGCGCTGGCCGATGATGGTGTGCGGGTCTGGGTAAACGGTAAAAAAGTAATTGACGAGTGGCGGAAACAAGACGACAGTAACTTCGTGGGTGATATTATCCTGACCGGTGGCCGGTTGTATGACCTGCGAATAGAGTACTTTAATGACTGGAGAGGGAGTATTATTTCGGTCTTCTGGGAACTGCTAATCAACAACCAGTCCTCGTATCGCAGTGCATTGCCGCGTCAGGTAATAGCCGGTAAATACCTGGTTCTGAAACGGGCCGCCCGTTCTGCCGCGACAGGAAAAGTGCCGGTCAGAAGCCCGTTGGCTTCGTCGGTAAAACCGGGTACAACTTCCGGTGACGTGGCACCCCTCACGGCAAGAACAGTTACAACCGCCCGTTTGACTACGTCGGCGTTCGCCGATCTCAAATCGGGTAACTCATTCGTGCTTCGGCACGTTCTGTTTGCTCAGGGCGATTATACACTATTACCGGAATCATACACTGAACTGAACGAACTTGTGCAGGCGCTACGGGTAAACCCCTCATTTAATATCGAAGTGGCGGGCCACACTGACAACGTGGTCGACAAGCGATTGAACCTGTCTTTGTCGGAGTATCGGGCGAAAGTAGTGGCCAGTTACCTGATTCGACACGGCATTGCCGAAAATCGCATTGCCGCCAAAGGGTACGGCGGTACGAAACCCATTGCCAGTAATGACGATGAAACGCAGCGAGCCTCAAACCGGCGCGTGGAACTGGTAGTCAGGTAGAATGGTAGTTAGCCAAAACAATACCACCGGTCCGATTATGCGTAGGAAAGTGCACAATTGAACCGGTGCTATCATGACAAAAAAAGCCCCGCGTGAGCATCCAGCGACAAATAGCCGTTGTTCCCGCGGGACTTCTACTAGTTAGGGTTTCACCAATTTTACCTGCTGGTGCTGTGTTGTCGTACTGACGTTGAGCAGGAACAGCCCCGATTGCGCACCCATGGGCACCCGCACCCGTTGGACGGATTCGGTCTGCTCGATGCGCTGCTGGTGCAATACCCGACCCTGTAAATCAACCAGATTCAGGTGCAGTACCTGATACTCAGCCCCCGTAATGTCGACCTCCGCTGTTTGATTAA
>JBBSTD010000138.1:0-14205 GCA_038236215.1 Cytophagales bacterium
AATCACCAGCGGCCTCATCAATCTTTGGGCTACCGCACACCAGCTAAAGTCTTGGTGGAAGGGGAAGAAAAACAAAATAAATGTATCAACTAACCATTCCGTTTGGCCGGATGGTGGTACAAAGAATGGGGTACACTATATTCAACCGTATCGGAATCACATAAAATTACCAGCTCAAACTTTTTTTTCAACTATCAATCAGTATGATTACACGCCAGACAACGGGAACCCGCGTCCGAAAAGTAATTAGGCACTTTTTAACAGTATTGACCTTTAACGCAGTTACCTGCATTACGGCCTTGGCGCAGCAGGCTGACAAATCCAGCCATCCGGCGCACATCAGGTTGGCACTGAACGCCTACTCGTTCAACGACGTACTGACCGGCAACCGGCAGGCCGACAAGCAGGCCACGCTGACACTGCCCGAACTGCTGGACTGGTGCGCGTCGCAGAACATCGAAGCCGTTGACCTGACGGGCTATTATTTCCCCGGCTATCCGGAAGTGCCCACCGACGCGTACATCTACGACCTGAAACGAAAGGCTTTTCAGCTGGGAATCGACATCAGCGGAACCGGCATCCGCAATAATTTTGCGTCGCCCGACCCCGCCGTTCGGGCTGCGGATGTAAAGCGGGCCAAAGAGTGGATTGTGGTGGCCTCGAAACTGGGCGCACCCGTGCTACGGCTGTTTGCCGGTGAAATTCCGAAAGGCTACGAAAACAACTGGGACGAGGTAGCGGGCTGGATGATTGACTGCTACAAAGAGTGCGCGGCTTTCGGAGCGCAACACGGCGTTATTATCGGCATTCAGAATCACGGCGATATGCTGCAAACGGCCGAGCAGTGCATTAAAGTCGTGAAGGCGGTCGACTCTAAATGGGCGGGCATCATTCTGGATACGGGCAATTTTAAGGTGGCTGATCCGTACGTCGACATTGAGGCCGTCATTCCCTATACCGTCAACTGGCAGGTGAAGGAGAGCGTATTCGGAATCGGTAGCGAAATACCAACCGATATGCCCCGGCTGATGCAGATTCTCAAGCGCAGCAACTACCGGGGGTACCTGCCCATTGAAACGCTGTACGTAAAAAATAAACCTTATGACCCGTACGTGCTGGTACCAGCCATGCTCCACGACCTGAAATTCGCGCAGGATAAGGTATTTAAGTAGATCATCTCGGTTGACCAACGCCCGGCTTATACCCCACGGCGACTGTCTTACTTTCTTGCAGTTCCGGCGTGATTAATGAAGAGAACCAACACGCACATGACGTATTCATCAAAATGGGTTAGACTTTACCTGCAACGATTAATCCGGTTCCAAACTGACTGGTTATTGTAATGTGTTTCGCGAAAATCAACCCTAGCTGAAAGTTGCAATAATTCCAACGTTATGGAGAGGCCTCAGGTAAGCTGTTCCGCAATAGACACGTTGCCAGCCGTATCGTTTGTCGATACAATAGCCCGTGGTGTTTCGCTTACTCGAACTGAAAGGCAAAGTATGTGCAACTACGCTGACTAACGTTTTGAATGTTGTGTGGTACGTCGGATTCCAGAAAAATAACATCGCCTGCCGCTGCCGTTTGCAACGCTCCATTGATACTTTCCTGGGCACTATTGTCAACCATAAGCAGAATTTCGGCGGCCCGGTGTGTATGGGGCGGATGACTCTGCATACCAGGATTGAGGGTTGTAACGTGCATCTCAAACCGTTTCGTCATCACTGTTCCATAGTCAAACATCCGGCGGATACCACCTTTACTGTTAGGTGTGAAAGGCACGTCTTCCCAATCAACCCAGAATGAACCACCCGTCAGTCGGTACAGATCTAAATCGGGTACTTCATTCGAGGTGTACCGCATGATGTAATAGATAAGTGGCTCGGTCGTTTTATTTTCCAACCGGTACGAATCGCCCGGCATAATGACCACAACACTGCCGGGGCCCAGGGTTTTATGCCGGTTGCCTAGCTGTAGGGCCAAGGCGCCTGCTTTAACAATAATCAGGGCTTCCTCGTCTAGCTGCTGCTCAGGTTGCGAAGGCTGATTTGCAAACAGGGTAATAGCGTGAACAGATAAACTGGCAAAATCGCGGGTAGTACCTTCCAGTATAGTTTTATCCTCAAAGCCAGCCTGTTTCACAACGGGTGATTGATTCCAGTCGTAAACGTTGGATGGTATAGACTGAGACAATGCTGACAGGGTAGCCAAACTGATCAGCCAGGAAATAAACACAAGTCTCATGGAAAGGGGTTAGCGCTACGTGTAGTAAAAGTCCTTCGCCTAACTCAAAGTTAATCAAAAACAGGAACCGGGTCATCAAAGATTACGAGCGAACGAACAGGTTTGATGTTTATCCAAAACAATAGAAGCTCCTCAATATGGGGAGCTTCTAATACTTTATTTATGGGTTAGCTTTACTGGATAAAGTACTATTAAGACCCATATATGTCGGTGCGTCACAGTTAAATTTAAAAAATTTAACCGGTTATCGTGTTTACTAATAAGGCGTGGTAACTGCGGATGATATATCATCAACCTTGTTGATAATATCGATCTTCTCGACCGATACAACCAGCGTTGCCAGGGCTTCCTTCGTGCGGGGGTCAATCATTAGAACCCAGTCTGTTTTTATGATGCGGTGGGTCTTGTGCCCGATAGGATCATGTATCGGTGTCGTTGCCGCTTCTTTCCGGGTTAGTGTCATATTAATGCTCTCCCCTTCCTTAAAGGTAGGTACAAAGCTAAAATAGCCATCAGCCACTACCCGGCCGGGCTGATTATCAGATGCTGGCTCGAAAAAAATAACTTTCAGTTTCTCGGATTGACTACTCATTGTTTGCTATTGGGTTAATGGATTTGTACCTGGTTAACGGTCAGAGAGCCGTTAAAGTTATGTTTGGTTTAGGTCGTCTGGCATTTTATAAAAACGAAATTGACGCATCAGGTTTTGTATAACGGTACGAATCCGCGTACTTTTGCGGCATTGAACAGGTCCCGTAGCTCAGCTGGATAGAGCATCTTCCTTCTAAGAAGGCGGTCGTTGGTTCGAATCCAACCGGGGTCACTCTGAAAGTCAGCTAGTTAGCTTAATTGCTGACTAGCTGACTTGCTTTTAGGTACAACGAATGGCGTTGATACACCTCATCAAGGGAAGAAAAGGGCTATAAATGTGTTGCAGAGTCGTGGGGTAGTTCGGTTTAGTATGCCGCTAAACCGAACTACTTCAAACAAACCCGGCGCGCTAACTCATGTGTAGCCTCTCATTGACTGGCTTCACATAAACATCGTCTGAATCTCTTCCTTGAGGGTTTTAAGCGCCGTGGAGGTAGGTTGCTTATCCAACTGGATGATCCGCTCGAAGATGCGCTTCGACAGATCGAGGGCGGGGGCATCAGGACGGGTATCGCCCGATGCCTGGTTGATGAGCATCATGACATCGTTCATGGCGGCCTGAATCTGATCCCAGACGGCCTGACTCATGTATACCTGCTGCGACAGGTTGTGGTTGTATTCATCCCGAATTTCCTGCAATAACCGTTGTTGAAACTCCAGCACCGTAGTGGAACTGCCACCCAGCCGCAGCAATAAATTGTTGGGGCTGATGCGCTCCAGAAACAGAACCATTCGTTCGTAGGCCTGTAGTCGGATGGGTACAACCGTTTCGGTGTAGCGAGCCTGTACATCGAAGCGATGGCGGCCGGCTTCCCGTTCCAGCAGTAACTTAACGGTCAGGTACATGCCGTACAAGACCAATCCGGCGGGCACAATCAGTTTCAGAAAATCACTCAGTAAGTCCATAGAAAGAAGGAACGTTATCCGTAAAATAGGTAATTTTGAAAAAAGGGTTACTACTGCTTTATGTTGACACTTAATAATCCAGTTTACGTTCGTCCCGAAGCCCGTCAGCAAATTCTGGATACGTTGCTGGCTAATAAAATTCCGGCAGACTATGGCTTGCGTGTGGGGGTGCGGGGGGGCGGTTGCGGAGCCTCCTGGTTACTGGGACTTGACCTGCCCGGCCCCTCCGACGAAGTGTATAACGTAGAAGGAGTGCAGGTCATTATTGACCGTAAGCATTTACTGTATGTGTTGGGTGCCGAAATTGGGTATGAGTCGGGTGGTTATACGGTTGATAAGCCGCCGTCCGTTCCGTAAATTAAAGTCGGATAGACAGCTAGAATGAAGAAGTGCCAAAACTTGGCATGATTTTAGGGCGATACCCGATTAAGACACTACTGCCCATTAAGTGAAACGTATCGAAAACCATATTTTCCTGTTGTTAGCAGCACTGGCCGTTGGTTTATCGGTCCTGTACTTCCTGTTGCTGGAGCAGAATGCGCCGGGTGCTACGGATGAGCAGTACGTGAGTGCCGTTCAGCAACGGGTGAAGGCCGAGATGCAGACCAGTACGGACGAACTGGATACGCTATCGGGTTTACTGGCGCAGAATCCGAATCCAACGTTTACCGATTTAGTCAAAATTCCGTCGAAGTTCCCCTACTTCATATTCCACAATAAAGAGTTAGTATACTGGTCCGACTACCGCTTTGTTCCCGACATAGCCCGGCTGTCTACGGTTGCCAGCGTACCAAAGCTTGTCAAGTTCGACCAGGGGCGTTACATCGTTAGCCACCGCCGGGTACCAGCCGGTGAAAAAACGCTGGATGTTTTCTCGCTGGTCAACATTTACCGCTTATACCACAGTAACAATTCATATCTACAGTCGGGCTTTAATCCGGAACTGTTCGCTATTGATCCGCTGGCGGTTACTGACAGGCGGCAAAACACCTATCAGGCCATTTATGACAATGCATCAGCCTTTCTGTTTTCTGTTGTACCGCCCAGGGTAGATGCTTACCGAAATCATTCCACGCCGGTCAATACCGTTATTCTGGCCACACTGGGTGTTATTTTCCTGGGTCTCTACGTGTTTCAACTGATGATTCGGTTGATAGACAAACGTCAGTACGAATGGGGGTTGGTAGCTCTGGCTGGCTATCTAGTGTTATTGCGGGTCGTGATGCTCTATTTTGGTGTGCCGTTTTTATTCATAGAGTCCGATTTGTTCAATGCCAAATATTACGCGGCTTCGGAGCTGAATCCATCCCTGGGCGATCTGCTGCTCAACGCACTGGTAGTGGCCATACTGGTGTTTTACTGGGTTAGGTACTACTATTGTTCGCATACGTATCTCTTTCTGGTCAATTTGCCCTACTGGCTGAAAGTGCTCCTGTCAGTAGGGTGCGTCGTGGTTAGTTACGTTGTTTTTACGCTCTACTACACAGAGCTCAACAACATCTACGAAAAGTCGCAGTTTACGCTCGATATCACGCTCAACATTCATTTCTCTTTTCTAAAAATAGTTTGCCTGGTTATTTTCATCGTTATCTCCTGCATCTACTTTCTGGTCATTCATTTGCTGGTCAGTCTTTTCATTCGGTACAACCGGTTCCACCACGTTGGTGTCAGTTTCCTGCTTATTCTGATCGGTACGTTCCTGAGTGGCGGGATTTGGTTGCTCAAAGGTGAATCGTTGAATAGTATTTTTCTGTTGAATAGTTTTTATTTCCTGATCGTATACGCCAGTAAATTCCCCAGAACGCTGTATGCGTTTCGTTATACGACCTCTATATACCTTTTTTTTGCGGCCTTCATCTGTGCCTTTATTACGGCTTACGTGGTATACAACCAGGAAATCCGGAAGCAACTAAGCCGTGAACAGGGATTTGCCCAGCAGCTACTGGCCGAAAATGATGCGTACGGTGAGTTCCTGATGAGTACAGCGCTGGAATCAATTAAATGGGATGCCGCAATAGGCCAGGCGCTGCAAACGGATACCCTGCTGGTACGTGAACGCATTCAGCAACGGGTAAAAAGTATACACCTCGATAAGTATTTTGACAAATACGATATTGAGGTGTTCTCGTTCCGGGCCAACGGCCGACCGCTCGATATTAGTCCAAGACCAGTATCGCTGGCTACGTTCAGAGCCCGCTATAAACAGCCTAATTATAAAACAGAGTATCCGAATGTGTTCTTCGTCAATGAGGTAGGGAACCAGTTTATTAAACAATATGTGTGCTTTGTTCCGATTCAAAGGGCCCCTGTTCCGCCTGCAACGGCGCGTAAAAAAAATCTTCCTGTAGTATCGGATACGCTGGGATATGTTTTGCTGGATTTGAGGTTGCGTAATCAACGGTCAAAAAGTGTATACCCTGAACTACTGGTCGATACGAAGTTTACCCAGGGGCCCGATACGCCTGAATACAGTTACGCTTTTTTCTCCAGTCCGCGCCAGGGTATCCCTTCGCTGGGTTCCGCGCGCCATCAGCTTTTGTACAGTGGGGCCGGTACGTATAATTACGATCGGAAGCTTGATGTCTCGTTACTGAACAATCCTGCCTTGTTTACCACGGGTGTGTCGAATAACAAATACCAGCACGTGGCTCAGAGGAGCAAAGATGGGCGTATTGTCGTGGTGTCCTCGCCAGAATATCCATTCGGGAATATATTCTCCAACTTCTCATTCCTGTATCTGCTGCTGGTTTTTACAGTCATTCTGGTTATTCTTGGGTATGCCATCAATTACCGCTTCTCCAAACTGAATATTAACTATTCGACCCGGATTCAGATTCTGCTGAACCTGGCTTTTTTCATGCCGCTGATCTTCGTGATTCTTATCATTCTGGGGGTTATCAGTTCTACTTACGTCGACGATCAGCGAGATACGTACATCAGTAATACGCGCAACATTGCCGCTAACTTCCTGCCCTATCTGGAAGAGTTCAACGCCCAGAAACGCAGTAAAGGGTCGATGGAAGAGGAGTTAAGTAAGATTGCCCGCGATGCCACTATCGACATTAATCTGTTCGATACACAGGGGCAACTATATACCTCCACGCAACCGCTCATCTACGAAAGCGGATACCTCTCGAAACGCATTAACCCGGACGCCTATATTCACATCATTGAGGACAAAGAAAATCAGGTACTGCTGGATGAATCGCTGGGGAGCAAAAAATACCGAACGGCTTATGCCGCCATCAAAGCATACGATGGGCGGCTGTTGGGCGTACTCAGCATCCCTTATTTTTATGCTCAACCCGAACTCGACCGGAAAATCATTGAAGTGATTGCTACATCGCTCAGTATTTTCACGGCGCTATTCATCTTCTTTCTGGTGTTGTCTTATTTCGCATCGCACATGCTGACCAGACCGCTTCGGATGCTGACGCAGAAGGTCAAGAAGACGAATCTCGAATTACCCAATGATCCGCTGCTCTGGCAATCGGACGACGAAATTGGATTGCTCATTCGCGAATATAACCGGATGCTGCTCAAACTGGAAGAGAGTAAGCAGGCACTGGCTCAGACCGAAAAACAATCGGCCTGGCGTGAAATGGCCAAGCAGGTTGCCCACGAAATCAAGAACCCATTAACACCCATGAAGCTGACGCTACAGCATTTGCAGCGAACGTTTCCTAATTCCAAAAACAGTACGGCGGGCGCCAGTGACCCGGCCCGTGGCGTTATTCTGAGAACGTTTGATTCACTGCTGGATCAGATCGATAACCTAAGCGATATCGCCACGTCGTTTTCGGAATTCGCGAAAATGCCATTACCCAAGCGGGAAGAATTTGAGGTAACGGGCGTGTTTAATAAAACAATTGACCTGTACGCCGATGATGTGCGGATTTCTCTGGAGCGGGAAGTAGAAACCGGCCCCGTTATGGCCGTTGGTGACCGTCAGCTCATTGGGCGTATTCTGACCAACCTGCTAATTAACGCCATTCAGTCGGTGCCTTCTGAGCGAAAACCGGTTATCAAGGTCAAACTCTATACGAACAGCGACGCGGTACAAATCGAAATTCACGACAATGGCGTGGGTATTCCAGAGGCTATTCGTAGTAAAGTATTCCTGGCTAATTTTAGTACAAAGCGGGGCGGGTCTGGGCTAGGTCTGGCTATTGCCAAACGGGGCGTTGAACACGCAGGCGGCACCATCTGGTTTGAAACCGCCGAGAACGTCGGTACATCCTTCTTTGTATCATTACCCTTAGCGGGTGTCACCGGCCCACTAGTGGGCGAATCCATCAATTATTGATCGGGATAGAACAGGCGTTAAAATACCTCGGTTTTGCCAGGGGTCGTTTATAGGCGAATCATTCCAGGGTGACGTGCTTCCAGTTCTCGCCCGACCGAATCCGGTTGAGTTGGGTATGCGTAATGCCAAATTGTTTGGCAATCATTTTCAGTCGATTCTTATCATTCAGTAACAATTTCTTGATAATCCTGACCTTGCTTTCGGTCAGCTTGTAATTACTTGTCTGGCGAGGCAGCTGACGGTTTTTTAGACTGGGATTGTTTCTATTATGTTCAATCATTTCAGCCTTCGTAACCCAGCGCAGATTCAAATGGTAGTTATTCTGCTTGTCGTGGTCGAGATGGATGACAAAAATCTGGTTGGGATCGGGGTGGTTGACAAAATGCTCGGCTACCAGTTTATGAACGTATCGATTCAGGGTTTTTCCTTCCGAACGGATATTGAGCGACCTATACCCCTGAATGACTGATCCTTTAATTAAGCGACTGTTTTTACCCGCATCGTTCGCACTGGATTGAGCGGACAATGATAGTTGAAAACTGCGTAATCGCCCATAGTTGGATACTTCATAGCGGGGAGGGTTCTCGATACCGTCAAACACAATCGGTGTCCATTTTTCGTTCCAGAAACTTTGGCTCCCTCTGTTATCCATGACCGGCGTTTGTTGTTTTAGGTTGGACTTATGTGGCAACACACGAACTGGTTGTCAGGTATGCGTACACAACGAATGTTTAACAACTACAGCATGAAATAGTTGTCAGTTTATTGATATATCGATTTTACTCCGTGCATGATAGCGTTACACAATCAGGTATCCGGATAAGCTGTTAATTACGGGTATGTTGCTAGTTGAGTAAATAAGATTGATGATTTTTTTCTGGTGTATAGGTTAGGTAGCAGATGAAACTACCAGACTCCCGGACGAGTTTAAAATTCAGCAGTAAACCTGTCTTTTGCTAGAACGATGAATATGGATGAAAGGAAGACGATGGTGATGGGGGCAACGGAAAAATCGGGCCGTTATGCCAACTTAGCGGCTCATAGCCTGCTCAGACATGGTCATGCTATCGAGCTTGTAGGCTTAAAGGCAGGTCAGATTGATGGGAATCCCATACAAACGGGGCAGCCGGCTATCAGCAACGTAGACACTATTACGATGTACGTTGGGCCACGAAATCAACCTCCGCTGTACGAGTATATCAAAAGCCTGAAACCCCGCCGGGTAATATTCAATCCCGGTGCCGAAAATCCGGAGTTTCAGGCGCAGTTACGAGCTGAAGGCATCGAACCCATTGAAGCCTGCACCCTGGTTATGCTGTCGGTAGGGACGTATTGATTGTGAAATTGTAGAGACACAAGGTATTGTGTCTCTACGGGTTTACCACTTGATAAGGGCCGATCCCCAGGTGAAACCGCTGCCAAAAGCGGCAAGGCAAATCAAATCGCCGGGCTGAACGTGGCCTTTCTCGAATGCTTCGGTCAGCGCGATGGGGATGGAAGCAGCCGTAGTGTTGCCGTATTGCTGAATGTTGTTGAAAACTTTTTCTTCCGGTAAGCCCATCTGCTGGCGCACGTACTCCGAAATGCGAATATTGGCCTGATGAGGAACAAGGAGCGAGATGTCCTCTGCTGTGTAGTTATTGGCTTCAAGGCTCTCGTTAATTACCTCCATAAACCGGACAACGGCATGTTTGAAAACGGTATTACCGTTCATTGTCACGTTGTACTGCTTGTCGGCTAAGGTTGTTTCGTTGATCCACTGCCCCTCGCGACTGCTACCCGGATCGCGTACGTACAACTCTTCGGCATAGCGACCGTCGGCGTGCAAATGGGTCGACAAGATACGATGTTCTGGATCGGTAGTCACCTGAACAACAGCGGCTCCGGCTCCGTCGCCAAAGATAACGGCTACGCCCCGCCCCTCATTACTTTTATTCAGAAACGATGATTGAATCTCGGAGCCAACCACCAAAACGGTTTTGTACATACCCGTCTTTATAAACTGATCGGCAATGGAAAGTGCGTAAATGAAGCCGGAGCACTGGTTTCGAATGTCAATAACCCCAATACCCTCCAGACCCAGCTCGCGCTGCATCAAAAACGCCGAACCGGGGAAATAATAATCCGGGGTAATGGTAGCATAAACAATCAGATCGACGGCTGATGCATCAAGGCCGGCCCGGTCGAGGGCCATGCGGGAGGCTGCCGTAGCCATACTGGCATTGGTGTCTTTGCCGTACGTAAAGTAACGTCGTTGTTTTATGCCCGTCCGTTCCTGAATCCAGGCATCAGACGTGTCCATATACTGTGTCAGGTCATCGTTCGTAACAATATTGTCGGGAACGTAAAATCCTAGCCCTTTAATACTTGTGTAAACCGTGTTCATTTAATACAAATAAATCCCCCACAAAAATAGCATTTTTTGTGGGGGATGTTCTCCTAAGGGATTCATTTGTACAACGGATGTCGGAAAAAGACAATCATTGCACCGCTATCAGGCGGGGTGCAGTTCGAAAGAATATTCTTCCATAATGAGGTTGGCCAGTAGTTGTTTGCAGGCTTCATCAACGGTTTGACGGGCTTGCTCTTCGGTATCGGCTTCTACGTTGAGCCGGATGTGCTTGCCGATACGGACATTATCGATACTGTCCATGTGGAGGTTATGAAGCCCCAGTTTGACCGCTTTTCCCTGAGGGTCCAGAATTTCGGAGCGGGTCATGATGTTAATTTCAGCGATGTATGTCATTTCTTAATAAGTGAATGAGTGAATGAGTGAATTGGATAATTATTCCAATTCATCGCTCCGGCGGCCCGGTCTTTCGCTCTTTATTGAAAACTGAAACAAGAATGTACAATAGAATAATAAGTGGGATGGCCGCAAACTGTAAAAATAACAGGAGTAAGACGGAAGCAAGCAGAAAACTGTATTTAACGCGATTTTCGGCCCAACCGAAGGATTTAAACTTGAGCGCAAAAAGGGGTATATCCATAACCATCATAAACGAAAACGCAATCAGCATACCCCAGGCAATGTCGTTTTGCCAGATGGCATCGTACTGTGGCTGATATCGTTCCATTAGGGGAAGGGCCGCAATCAGCATGGTGTTGGCAGGCGTGGGTAAGCCAATGAACTGGTCACTTTGGCGGGTATCGATGTTGAACCTGGCGAGTCGCAGAGCGGATAAAACCGCAATCAGGAAAGCCCCGTACGAGATTGGCCCCAACCCCTGAAACCAGCCGTATTGGAAAACGATTGTAGCAGGCAGTACGCCAAAGGTAACGACATCGGCCAGTGAGTCGAGTTCTTTCCCAAACGGACCGGAAACGTTGACCAGACGGGCCACAAAACCATCACCAAAATCTAGGATCAAGGCCAGTCCAACCAGCCAGGCAGCCGTGTCGAGATGCCCGCGCAGTGTCATTACGATGCCAATGCACCCGCACAACAGGTTGCCGCAGGTCATGGCGTTGGGAAGATGCTTCAATTCTTAGTGATGACCGGGTCGCCGGTGCGATGATAAGTTATGAATCACGAATGATAAATTATGAATGATGCTGACGCATATCATTCATAATTCCTTTAAAAACGGGTTTGTCTTTTTCTCCTTTCCAATGGTCGTTGGTTCCATGTGACCGGGATAAACAATGTAATCATCAGGCAGGGTAAAAAGCTGGGTCTTTATGCTATTCAGTAGGGCCTCGTGACTGCAAAGGGGGAAATCGGTTCGTCCAACGCTTCCATTGAACAGCACATCACCCCCAACCACGTAATGGTCGGCATGGTTTACGAACGCTACATGACCCGGCGCGTGGCCCGGTACAAAGATGACATCTAAAACGGTATTGCCGAAGCGTATTGGCTCGCCTTCTTTCAGGGGTTCGTCAATTTCGGATGGTTCGTACCCGCGTAATCCGTACAGAGCGCAACGCGTGGGCACATCGTCGTAAATGACGTTATCCAACGGATGGAGGTAGGCTTTGACCCCAAATTTGCGCTTCACGTAAGCCACGCCAAAAACGTGATCGAGGTGAGCATGGGTGAGCAGCAGGTAGTTAACGCTGAGTTTATGATCCGTAATGAATTTACTCAACGTCTCTTTTTCGGCCTGATCATAACAGCCGGGATCTATAATGACCGCTTCGCCCGTCGTGTCATCAGCAACGACGTACGTGTTTTCCTGAAAGGGCGAGAACGTGAACGATTTAATCATAGATGAATGCTACCACTTTTTTCGCTACAAAAGTAAAAATACCGTTGGTTTTTTGCGCAAATCGGGGATGGCGGATTTCCATTCTTTAACGGTTAGGGTACGAATAAACGCGTCGGGTGCGGTTACGTTGCAGGCCACGCACAGGCGGGTATTTGCCTGACAGTTGGCCAGCACATCGGCAAAGAGGGCATCATTCCGGTAGGGCGTTTCCATGAAAATTTGTGTCTGAATACGTTGCTGCGCTTCTTTTTCGAGGTTTCGTATGGCGCGGGCGCGGTCCTGCCGTTCGATGGGTAGGTAACCATGGAAAACAAACGATTGTCCGCTCATACCCGATGCCATCAGGGCCAATAAAATGGCCGACGGCCCCACCAATGGTTCTACCCGCCAACCCAGCGAATGCGCCATGCCAACCACAACGGCACCCGGATCCGCCACGCCGGGGCAACCCGCTTCGGACAGCACGCCCGCATTTTTTCTTCGCTCCATCGTTGCCTGAATTTGACGGCGTGTGTCGGCGGGGGGGGTATCCTTGTCGAGGTCGAAAAACGTGGTTTCGTCGATGACCCGGCTCGTTTTCAGGCCCGTAATGAACCGTCGGGCAGACCGCACATTTTCAACGAAATACGTATCCGTTTTTTCGATAACGTCCCGAATAGTGGGGGGCAAAACGAGATCCGCCGTATCGTCGGTAAGCAGGGTTGGAATGAGGTAAAGAGTAGGCATATACAGGGGTGGTCTTCGGTATTTCGTAAACGGTATACCGAAAACTGAAAACGTTAGACCAAAAACGACAGTAATGTTTCCACAAACTCGGCTGGCTTCTCGGCCTGTATCCAGTGGCTGGCACCCTGAATGGTTTCGATGTGAGCATTGGGGAAAATTTGCCTAATGGCCGGTATATCCTCATCCAGGATATAGGGCGATTCACTACCCCGAATAAACAACGTTGGCTCGGTCACGATTTGGGGGTTGGTCAGTTCTCCGCCTACGCCGTGCAGTTCGCGCTCGATAACGGGCAGGTTCAGTCGCCAGGCAAAGTTGCCTTCATCATTTCGATACAGACTTTTGAGCAAAAACTGCCGCACCGTAAGGGAGGGTTCGAAGGCAGCAAGAGCGGCATCGGCATCGCCCCTACTTTTGATAGTTGCCAGGTCAATTGATTTCAGTCCACGAACAAGATCGGCATGATGAATCGGGTAAAACTTGGGGGCAATATCAACGATAACCAGTTTGGCAAATGTACCCGGATAGGTCATGGCATACTGCATCACCGTTTTACCGCCCATCGAGTGACCAACCAACACCGGTCTTTCCAGTTTGTGTTCAACGAGGAATTCATGCAGGTCGGCAGCCATACTCTGGTAATCCTGATCATCGCCCCGGGGCGACTGTCCGTGATTTCGCTGATCAACTGCGAAGATGCGGTATCCCTGAGCCGCAATGGTTTTGCTGATGGTTAGCCAATTGTCCGAAGAACCAAAAATGCCATGAAGAATAACAAGGACTGGACCGGTTTCTCCAATTTCCCTAAAATAAAGTTTCATCGAATGATAGAACGAAAGCGTGAAAGACAGAAAGAGCATGAAGTGAAACGTTTATTCGCACCTTCACGCTTTCGCTCTTTTAGTTTACGTACACTACTTTCTCCTGTTTTTTTACCAGTTCTCCGAACGAGTGTAGGGTCATACCGTTTTCGGTGGCTACCCGTTCAAATTCTTCGGTGTCTTTCGGTTCAACGGCAATTAATAAGCCTCCCGACGTTTGCGGATCGGCGAGTATGTATTTTTGCCGTTCTTCCAGTTCGCTGATTTTGTGGCCGTAACTGTCCCAGTTGCGGACGGTGCCGCCCGGAAAACTTTTCTGAGCCAGATACTCATCAACCAT
>JBBSTD010000139.1:0-14203 GCA_038236215.1 Cytophagales bacterium
AAACTGCATCCGACCGGGAAAATGTGGTTAAGTCGGCACAGGTATAGCTGCCAGACAACGAGGAGCCGTGTGAGGTGAAAATCTCACGCACGGTTCTGAAGACCAGCCGCCGGGGCGACTCGGCGGCTGAGTTTAATTTTTATATGAATCAAAATTTAATAACTGTCAACTATAATCAGTCGAATACGATGCCACTCATCTGCATCACTGCCTACCCACTTCTTCGAAAACGGCCAGAGCCTTAGCCAGCTCCGCTACAACCTTCGGTTGCTTAAGAAACAGGTTTGTCCGCTCGGATGGGTCCGTTTTCATGTTGTATAACTGCCCCGTGGCTTCACCGGCTTTAGCCTCTATGTTTTTGGGTTTGCTAAAGCCCCCCGACCCCAGCGAACTGACGTATTTCCAGTCGCCTTTCCGGATGGCAAACTTACCGTCGGCGGAGTGGTGAATGGTGAAAGGGCGCTTGTAGCTGGCAGTCGTCTTTTGGTCGAAAAGGGGCAACAAACTATAGCTGTCTTCGGCGGTAGCGGAGGGGATAGGCTGCCGGGTTACCTCGGCGATAGTAGCCAGCAGATCAGTAAGGCAGACCGTTGTTTGGTTGGTCGCATTGGCAGGTACGTTGCCTGGCCAGCGAACAAGCATCGGAATGCGGTGACCACCGTCGAAAATATCGGCTTTCATCCCCCGCAGGTTATTGTTCGAATGATGGCCGCTGGCTTTTGCGTCGGCCTCCGTCCAGTAGGAACCATTGTCGCTGGCAAAAATAACGATGGTGTTCTGGCTCAGGCCGTTTCGCTCCAGCGTAGCCAGAACCTGCCCGATGTAGTAATCGGTCTGCTGCACAAAATCGCCGTATGTGCCGATGGCTGAACTGCCCCGGAACTTCTCTTCGATGGCCCAGGGCGTATGCGGTGACGATAGGGGTAGGTAGAGCAAAAACGGACTGAGTTTGTGGTCCTCAATAAAGGTGTTGGCTTCGTTGATGAAGGCCGGTAGAAACTGGGGCATCGTCATCCCCGTCGATAGGTCGCCGGTTCGGTAGAAAACCTCCCGTTCCTGCATATCGTGCCCCTGAATGGTCTGCATGTTGGGGTTAACAAGGCAGCCATTTCTGATGAGGCAGTAGGGCGGCATATCCAGCGAGGCCGGCAGTACAAACGAATGATCGAAACCCAGCTGGCGAATGCCGTCTACGGGTTTGGCATAATCGACGTTGACACTGGCCGGACTTTGCGGATCCCCCTCAAACAAGGGTTTGGCCGGGTCCTGCTTTTGCCAGTTTAGACCCAGATGCAATTTGCCGATACAAGCCGTAGCGTACCCAGCCTGTTTGGCCACCGACGCAATGGTGGCACGTCCCGAGTCGATGAGTGGTGTCGAATACCCTTGCAGAACGCCCCGCTTCAGCTTGCTGCGAAACGCGTATCGCCCGGTTAGCAGGCCATAGCGAGTAGGTGTACAAACGGCAGAACCCGAATGGGCATCCTGAAAAGCCATGCCTTCGTTGGCCAGCTTATCCAGGTTTGGTGTGCGCAGTTTGCTGGCATTATTAAACACGCTGATATCACCCTGCCCCATGTCGTCAGCCAGAATGATCACGATATTGGGTCTGGTACCGGTCTGGATGGGTTGCGCTAAAGAGTATGTGCTGGTCCACAGAGCCAGCATAAAAAGGAGAAAGACTATTTTCATGGGGTTGTTGGGTTGGTGATCCGAGGGCTAACGTTAGGCATTGAATACCTGGTCAGAAAGACGGTGTTGGGGTCAGGAATGCATCGGTAGGTCAGGTTTCTCAAACAGGTCTTGTAATATTGAGGTAGCTGACACATTTGGGGTAAATTCGCCACGTAATAAGGTTAAAAAGCTTTCCCTTAAACAGTTACATCGAAATTTACGCTTTTATCGGTCGTTTTCAGCAGCTAATAATTATGCTGTTTAGGTGTCCACAAATGCAATCAATATTGATGGTTTTACGGCCATAATCGACGTTAAGAGCAAAGCCGGTCAAAAAATACAGTGGTTAGTGCTCATTCTGATGATTGATTCAGCCTAATCCAGCCCTTTCGTTGAAATATCGGCGAGAGAGGTGTTAAAATCTCATAACACATTAACAGACAGAAATTTACAGGCTTCTAATGGCGGATTTACCCGAAACGTGTTAACTACCTCTAATATTCCCTTTAACACGATATCGCCGAGTCCGTATACCCATACGAATTCGGCGATATTGTTTTAAAGGTAGGCTACGTGCTGTCCACCCTGAAAGGCGCTATCTGAAAACGTCCCTGACTCTATTCCCTGTCTCGTTCGTATGAGAGTAGCGTAACTCTCAATTCCTATTCGAACTGAAAGGCAAAATACGTACAGCCTACCGCGCTGGTGTTCTGAATGGCGTGAGGGACGTCAGATTCCAGAAAAATCACATCGCCTGCTACCGCCGGATGCACTTTCCCATCAATGCTCTCCTGAGCCCTGTTGTCAATGGGCAACAGAATTTCGGCGGCCCGGTGGGTATGGGGCGGGTGACTCCATAAGTCGGCGTTGAGCGTGGTGACGTGCATTTCAAAGCGGCTGGTCATGACCGTGGCGCGGTCAAATATTCGCCGGATGCCGCCTTTCTGATGCGGTTGATAGGCTACATCATTCCAGTCGACCCACATCGAACTACCCGCCGACTGATCAGGAGTCAGCGCTGGTTTCTGCCGGGCGCGGTACTGCATCAGGTAGTACGTGAGAGGACGAGCCCCCTTGTTGTTGAGCTGGTGGACGTCGCCCGGCAGAATCAGGGCGACGCTACCGGGGCCCAGCGTTTTTGTTTTACCACTTAGGGTAAGGGTCAACTCACCCTCTTTCACAATCACGAGGGTTTCCTCGGCTATCTGCTGTGGCGTATGCTCCGGCAGGTTTGCCGGGCGCGTTATGCCAAGCACCCGAAAGGTGGAAAAGTCCCGCGTAGCACCCGTTAGCAACGTACGTTCTTCGTAGCCCGCGTGCTTCACCACCGGTGCCTGATTCCAGGCATACACATCGGCAGGAATGGACTGGGCAACGAGTGAGCCAGACGCTACGAGCAGGCCAAGAATCAATAAAACAGGTTTCATTAAAGATCAAGTTTCAGTCAAACAATTTACGCGTCACGGGTTTTTAAACCTTCGGTTCCCAGCCTTTTGCGTAGTCGCGGGTCCAGAGTTTTGCGGCTTCTTTATCCCCTAGGATATGGCCATTTTCAGGATTAATTTCCAGACTGCGGCCTACGCGCCAGGCAATGTTGCCCAGTTGCATGGCCACCACACTTTTGTATCCCTGTTCAACGTCACAATTAGGACGGCGGTTGTTTTTAATGGCGTCCAGAAAATCAGCTACGTGCAGGTTATCCATGCCCACGCTGGGGCTTGCCGTATTGCGCCCCTGCAGGCTATCGTCCCCTTCGGCAGACTTTATGTCTTTCACGAGTTTGCCGTCCAGGTCGTACACCTTGTAGGCATCGTTACCCGTGTCCAAACTGCCATTCTCGCCGTAGAAAATAATGCCCCGGTCCTGGCATTCAATCTTGCGTCCGTTCGAGCTGCGGCACTCCCACATCAGCGATACCCGGCCCGGATAATCCATGATGACTACCTGCGTATCGGGGGTTTGCCAGTCATCTTTAAACTCGTACCGCCCGCCAGCCGAACTAACCCGGATGGGGTAATCGACACCTAGTCCCCAGCGGGCCACGTCTACCTCGTGCGTACCGTTGTTGAGCGCTTCGCCGGTCCCCCAGTTCCAGAACCAGTGCCAGTTATAGTGAATCAGCCCATCCTGATAGGGGACACGGGGGGCCGGGCCCTGCCACAGGTCATAATCAAGCCAGGAGGGCACCGTGCCGGGTTTCAGATTCGTAGCACCTCGTTTGTTGGTGTACCAGGTTTTAGCCAGATACACCCGCCCAATGATGCCTTTGTGCAGTTGTTCGATGCCCTCTGTGAGTACCGGTGCCGATCGTCGCTGGGCGCCCATCTGCACCACACGCTTGTATTTACGGGCCGCTTCTACGGCCTGCTCGCCCTCGCGGGGGTTGTGGCTCACTGGTTTCTCAACGTAAACGTGTTTCCCGGCCTGGCAGCCCAAAATGGTGAGGGGCGCGTGCCAGTGGTCAGGGGTCGCAATGTAAATAGCATCGATGTCTTTATCAGCCAGGACGTTGCGAAAGTCTTTTTCTGATTTTGGTTTTAGCTTCTGCTTGGTTTTTAAAATGGTGTCGATGGCCTTCGGGATGGCGCGTTCATCCACGTCGCAAACGATGCCAACCTCCGCGTTCTTCTGACCGGCAAATACGCCCCCCATGCCCTTGCCCCGGCTGTTGACCCCGATAGTGGCCACCCGAATCAACTCATTGGCGCCAATGATCCGATTATAGCTTTTGGCACTCATTCCAAACACCGAGTTGCCCGCCACTAAACCAACTGAGCCAAGCCCGGCTTTTTTGATAAACTCCCGTCTGTTTTCCATATAGCCCGTTTATAATACCTTGATTTTTATGTTTTTGAACGCAATCTCACTACCATGCTCCTGCAATAGAATATGGCCTTTTTCTACTGTCCCGAATACCGGAACCGCCTTATTGAATTTGCTATGGCTAACCGCTTCCGTATACGCCGGACTACCACGTATGAATTCAAGAATTTTTACCCCGTTCAGGTAGTGCTGTACCTGTTTGCCGCTGGCAACGATCCGAAGCGTGTTCCACTGACCCGGTGGATTTACCTTTTTCCGGGATTCATCGGGGGGCATCACATCATAAAACGATCCCGTTAAGTGATTATCTTTTTTGTTGTCCTCGGCTAGTTTGTCGTCCAAAATCTGGTATTCTAGGCCGAGGCTACCCCCCTTTTCGTAGGTAGTGTAAAAATACTTCACCCCACTGTTGCCTTCGGGTTCAATATTAAAATCCAACATTAGCTCGAAGTTGCCGTATTGATTCGTACTGATGATGTCTCCGCCTTTACCGCCTTTTTTAGCGGTGAGCGTACCGTTTTCGGCCACCCAGCCTGCCGGAACGGGTTTGCCTTGGGCAGTTGTCCAGCCATTGGTATTGACCCCGTCGAAGAGCAGTGTCCAGCCCTGTTTTTTTTCTTTATTGGTGAGCGTGTTGACCTGCTGCGCCCGACCGGCCAGCGGTATCAGAGAACAAATGAACAGGCCAGCGAAAAGTGATTGTCTAATTGTTTGCTGCATAAGAATCAATAACCGTCGTTTTGTTTAATTTTTTCGGGATTCGACTGAATCACCTGAAGGGGAATGGGAAATAACAGCATCCGGTCACTCCAGGCGGAGGGGGTAAATCCATTCTGTACCTGCTGCTCCTGGATCATGACAGGTTTGGCGCGCTCGGTCCTGACCAGATCAAACCAGCGGTGATTTTCGAAGGCTAATTCGACCCGTCGTTCGTTTTCAATGGCCAGTAAAAAAGCATCATTAGCGCTAAAAGGTGCGTAGTCAGGCAGGATACCCGGCGCACCACCCGTACTGTTTCGGGCCCGCTGCCGAATCTTGTTGAGGTACGTCAGCGCAACATCCGGCTGTTTGCTCTGACGTACCAATGCCTCGGCATACAGCAGGTACACATCGGCCAGCCGCAGTTCAATCCAGTTGTTGTCATTATCCGAAGCGTTGAACGATACGTCGTAGTATTTTTTGACGTATTTCTCATTGATAGCCTTTCCGCCAGGTACGGATACGTATCCATCGCTCATGGAAATGGATTTGCGGGGATCACCGGGTGCGTAAGCGTTGGACATACTGGGCGTAGGGGCATTGAAACCACCTTTATCCCCCACCAACACGACTTCTTTGTTAGAGAATCGGGGGGCAAAATCATTGTTCCAGGGACTGCCCGTACTGGTGCCGCCCTTTTTGTACTGCACTTCGAACAACGACTCCGAACTGTTTTTCTTGGACACATCAAACAGCGTCTTGTAATCCGCAACTAACGAATACATGGGCATATTGATCACTTCTAGGGCTTTCGCTTCGGCCAGGGTGTAGTAGGCTGCTCCTTTTTTGAGTGGGTAGCCCGCCATCGTCATATAGACTTTGGCCAGCAATCCTTTGGCACCGCCCACCGTTACCCGCCCTTTGTCAACGGCGGTGTACGTAGCGGGCAGGTTCGCTTCCGCAAATTTCAGGTCGTCAACAATGAAGTCGTAAATCTCCTGCGTGGGCGCGCGTCCCAGGGTGTAGGCTTCACTGACCGATAGTTGATGGTCCACTTTTGGTACGTCGCCGTAAACACGCACCAACCAGAAGTACGTTAACGCCCGAATAAACCGGGCTTCGGCTTTGTACTGGTCTTTAAGTTTATTGTCCGTAAAAACTACCTCGTCAATTTTATCCAGTACGATATTACACCGCAGGATGGTGTTGTAGCTATTGTTCCAGAAATTCAGCACGAACGAATTGTCCGACAGCAACACATCCCCGAAGTTGTCGATGGAGGTCATGTCTTTGGAGTTACCCGGCACCCACGAAAACGTTGTATTGTCGGACCGCACTTCACCCATGTAGATAAATGACTGATTGTACAGATTTCGCAGCGACGCGTAGGGCGACATGACGGCTTGGTTCATGTCCTTTTCGGTTTTGTAAAACGTACCGGCGTTCATTTCCGAAATAGGCTGGAGGTCGATAAACTCCTTGCTGCAACTGAAAGAAACCGTCAGCAACAGGGCCAGTATGATTAATCGTTTCATGATTATAATTAGTTGAAAAGGAGGATTAAAACGAAACGTTAAGACCGGCAATGATAGTACGGGCTGCGGGGTAGCCTAAGTAGTCGCCCCCACGCGAGAGACCGCTGCCTTCGCTGCTGGTTTCGGGGTCGAAGCCCGGATACTTCGTAAAGGTGTACAGGTTCTGGCCCGTTACGTAAACCCGTAAGCCTTTGATCCGCATCTTCTGGGTAAGTTCGGGGCTGAAGGTGTAGCCGAGTGACACGTTACGAATCCGCAGAAACGACCCGTTTTCAACCCAATAGCTGGAGGGTTCTTTCTGCAACCCTTTGGGGTCGCGGTTAGCCCGCAGAATATCGCCCGAACCCAGGTCCGTTTCCGAACGCCAGCGGTCGTTCAGCTTAATCAGGCCGTTGCGGTCACCGTGATAAATGCCCACCATCCGGTTGAAGAAGCTGAACAGTTTGGCCCCCTGCGAACCGGTCAACTGTACGTTCAGGTCGAAGCGTTTAAAGGAAAAGTCGTTGCTGAATCCGTAGATAAAATTCGGCTGATTGTTGCCCAGATAGGTTTTATCGCTCGCGTTGATAATCCCATCTTTGTTGGTATCGATGTAGCGCGGATCGCCGGGGTGGTCATTGGCTAAGTGGGGTGACGCGTCCAGTTCGGCCTGATTTTTAAAGATGCCATCGTACTGATAGCCAAAAAACGTGGCAATGGGCTGACCAATGGTGGTGATAAACGTGTTACCGGCACTGGGTGCACCCGCATAAATAGGCCGTGCATCAGGGCCCAGGGCCAGCACTTTATTTCGGTTAAAGGAGATATTGAAATCCGTTGACCACTTGAATGCGCCCACTATGTTGCGCGTCCGGACCAGATACTCCATGCCTTTGTTTTCTACCTGGCCGATGTTCTGCAATTGGGAAGCGTAGCCGGTGAGGGTCGGCACGGGTACGTTGAGCAGCAAATCCACCGAGCGGCTGTTGTAGAAGTCGGCCTCGAGGTGGATTCGCTCGTTCAACAGACCCAGGTCGAAGCCCAGGTTTACCTGCCGGGTTTTTTCCCAGCCCAAATCGGGGTTTGGATAATTGACCGGATCGACGGAATTGACTAGGCCATTATTCAGCACGTTGTAGCTGGTGCCGGTACGGGCAATGGCATCGTAGTTTCCAATTCGATTGTTGCCCACCAGGCCCCAGCTGGCCCGCAGCTTCAGGTCGCTGACCAGGCGGACATCGCGCATAAACGCTTCATTGCTCACGCGCCAGCCCGCCGATACGGAGGGGAATGTACCCCATTTGTTGTTGGACCCAAACTTGGAGGAACCGTCCGTTCGGATACTGGCCGTAAACAGGTATCTATCGTCGTAGGAGTAGTTGAAACGGCCTAAGTACGAAATCAGCGAGTTCTGGTATTCGGTATTGGCACCGCCCACAATCTGCCCGGCACTCAGGTTCCTGACGGCGTCATTGGGGAAATTCTGCGCGTTTACGCGGGCGTACTCGCCAAAAAACTTCTGCGTTGTGTAACCCGCCAGCAGGTTGATGGCGTGTTTGGTGGCCAGCGTTTTCGAGTAATTCAGCGTCTGCTCGATGAGCCAGTTCCGGTCAAGGAAGGTTTCGTTGCGGGCATCAGCAGTTTTAGGGGCACGGGAGCCGTCAGTATCCACAAACGACGGGCGGTAGTATTTCAGCCGCTGGTTTTCCAGGGTCGCGTTCAGGCTGATACGATATTTGAGCCCATCAACAAGTTCATACTGCCCGTAAGCCGAGGCAATAAACCCGTTTTTACTGGTGAAGTTGGTGATATTCTCCGCAATACCCACCGGATTGGCGACGTCGCCCGCCCAGATTTCGCCATTCCGCACCTGTGAGCCGTACGTGCCGTCGGGGTTGCGGAGGGGATAAATGGGTGGCAGGTACAGGGCGTAGGAAAGTGGACTGTCCTTACCGTTGTCAATGTTGTTGGTTTCGGAATAAAACCCGCTTACTGTAACACCCACATCCAGGCGTTTGCCGACGGTTGAGTTCACGCTTGTTCGCAGGTTGTACCGCTTGTAGCCGCTGTTGATCTGGATACCGTCCTGATCCGTGTAGCTTCCCGAAACCGCGTAGCGAGTCTTGTCAACACCCCCACTTACGGACAATTCGTGCCGCTGGGTTTTGGCCGCTCTAAAAATCTGATCCTGCCAGTTTATATCCCCGTAATTGGCGGGATCGTTGAAGCTTTCGGGAATGACATAAAAGCTGGAGTTGGTGTATTTTTCGCGTATCGAGTTGGGATCGTTGATGGTGTGGGGCGCATCGCCGGGCAGCGGAGCACGGTCCAGCCACGCCTGATTATGCCCGTCTTTAAAGAACTGCAGGTACTCCCGGCTGTTCATCATTTGCATCTTTTTGCCCACCTGCTGCACCCCGTAAAAACCGCTGTACGAAACGGTAGGGGCACCAATAGTACCCTTCTTGGTGGTTACTATAACGACGCCGTTCGATCCGCGTGAGCCGTAGATAGCCGTCGAAGCCGCATCTTTCAGCACCTGAATACTCTCAATATCGGACGGGTTGACGAGTGAAAACGCATTGCCGTCGATGGGGTAGCCATCAATGACGTAAAGCGGATCACTGCCCGCCGAGATAGACCCCGTACCCCGCACCCGGATGGTCAGCCCCTGGCCACCGGGAGCACCGTTTGTTTGCTGCACCTGCACCCCGGCCATCTGACCTACCAGAGCCTCGCCGAAGGATACGGCGGCTTTACTCTTGAATTTCTCCGCCGAAATACTGGCTACGGCCCCGGTCAGGTCGGCCTTCTTCTGCGTACCGTACCCGATTACCACCACTTCGTTCAGTGATTTGTCATCGGCTTTCAGCGCGACGGTAAACGACGTTTGGTTATTGACCATTAACTCCCGGGATTCGTAGCCCACGTAGGAGAAAATAAGCACTGCCTTCGTGTCCGGCACGGCTAGCCGAAACGTCCCGGAAGCATCCGTCGAGGTGCCGCGTGTCGTTCCTTTTATGACGATACTCACGCCCGGCAGTACCTCGCCTTTCTCGTCGGCTACCGTACCCGTAATAGTCACATCGACTGGTGAGTCGGCAGGTGCTATCAGTCGATTGCCAAGACTAGCTTCTATCACCGATATTGCGGGTTTGGAGAGTTGTTTCAGAATAATCTGGCTGCCTGTTACGCTGTATGTAAGCTGTAGCGTAGCCAGCAGTTTATCCAGCACCTCGCCCAGCGGTTCGCTCGTGGCCTGAAATGATATTTTCCGGTTGGACTGGATAATTTGCGGGCTGTATGAAAACTTAACGTTCACCGACTTCTCGATGGCAGTCAGCACGGTTTTTACTTTTTCGTTGCGCACCTGTAAGGTCAGCCGCCGGTCGAGCAATTCCTGCGCCGACACATCGGTGGCCCAGGACACACTTATGAAAAGGCAGGTAATCAGGAGTTGAACCAACGATAGTTTCATACACTGGATCAGGTAAAATGTACATTTTTCCATAATTTTGGAGGAGTTGTTGGGGTTTTGGAGAACTCAGACAATACGTTCCCGTTCGACCTGAGCCATACCTTTCGGCAATCGGGAATGGAAAGCAGGTGGTTGTGCAAAAACCACCTGCTTTTTTTGTGGGTGATGGGTTACGATTTCTTCATATTGGATCGGTTTAGGGGTGACTATCAGTTTAGGGTACAGCCTTTGGCGGTAATGACAATTTGCCCCTCGACCACTTCATACGAAGCATCAATCGACTGAACGATTATATCGAGTTTCTGAAACAGGGATTCATCCGTAAGCGATGCCGTTAATTGGCAATCTTTCAGCATTTCGACGTTATAGATGATATCGATGCCGTAGGCACTTTGGAGTTTATCGAATACGGTGGTAACGGGCGTTTCACTGAAAACGAAGTTGACAGGAACCGTTTGCCGGGTATCGATGCGCTGAGGAATGGATACCAGGGTTTTGGTGAAGGTTTGGGTTTCGCGTGAGAAAACTACCTGCTGATTGGGTTGTAGTAAAACCCCCTGTACCGTTTTGTCTGAAGTTCGTTTATCGGTCATGGGCTGACCTTTGAAGACGCTTACCTGCCCCTTCTGCACTGTAACAGTTACCTTTGGGTCTTGCTCGAAGGACCGCACCAGGAACTTAGTGCCCAGTACTTTGGTGACGACCTCACCGGCGTACACCATAAAGGGCATTTGGGCATGCTTCACTACATCAAACGTGGCTTCACCTTGTAAATACACGGTACGGTTTTGCTGGCCGTAATTGGTTGGGTAACGCAACTTACTTTGGGGCGACAGTACCACCACAGTGCCATCAAGCAACCGAATGCGTTGCCGCTCCGTACTCAGGTTCGACTTCTCGATGGTAGGCTGGGCCAGCGTAGCAATCTGCTGTTGATATACAGAAGGTTTACTCAACTGACTATTGTAGACCCAGTAACCAGCAACCAGTACAAAACACGCAGCAGCAGCCCGGTACACAAAGGCATTTTGCCAAAAGGGGCGAATCTGCGCAATAGACTGAGTTTGTTTATTGGTGGCTAAAATTCGGATTAGTAATCGGGCTTCGGCTTCTTCGGAAAGGTACGTACGGGCGTAATCGCTAAGTCCGGCCTGAACGGCTTCAACTAATTGACGGGCCAGCGTCCAGTCTGCTTGCCGGTGCGGGTGTTGCAGTAGCCATTGCACCCAGAATTGCTCCGATGTTGACGTTGGGTCCAAACAATGGTGCAGGAAAGCTTCATCGCAGACAAAATCGGTAGCGGTATAGGTATCGTATTTTTTTTGCACAGAAGCAGATTTTTGTCAGTAGATGACATAGCCTCTGCTTTCATACTCACTTCGTCTAAAAAAAACTCAGAAAAAGTATAATTGTCGGCACTATCCACTGCCGTAATTTCTCAATGCCCCGAAAAACCAAGTTCTGCGCCGACTGCCGGTTAATAGCCAGCACATCGGCAATTTCGGTATAGTCCAGTTCCTCTACGAATCGGAGCCGAATGGCTTCCTGCTGGCGGGGGGGCAACTGGGCAATTAGTTTTTGAACCAGTGTCTGCCGATCCAGGGTGTCTTCTTTTTCGGCAAAGATATCTTCAGCGGAGGGGTCGGCCCAGAGGTGGTCAAAATCAGTCTGAGGAAGTACCTGATGCGGGCGTTGCTGCCGCTGGAGCAGGTGAAGAATTCTAACCTTTAGACATTTGAGCAGGTAGTATCGAACATTGTCAGGTACGGAGAGCCGGTCTTTTTTAGCCCATACCTCAGTGAATACGTCATGAATACAGTCGAAAACAAATGACTCCGATGCTGGCACCAGGCTCATACCATAGCGATACATTGCCCGAATATGGGTTTGGTACAAAATGGTATATGCATCTTCATTACCCTGCTGAAAAGCTATCCATAACTGTATATCGGACGAATTCGTAATCAACGGTGTAGTGATAGGACGCTATCAATTTTAAAGACTGTCGTTCAGTAAAATTACTTCTCCTTAGTTTTAATTGTGGGGCTCCGACTTATAGCAGCTTCAGGACATACCCTGTTAGGTAGTTGTAAGCCAAGTTATTTTTTAAAGTGCATAACCAGCAGTGGCAACGCTTTTCAGAACAGGTCAGTATATTAAAAATATTAGCTTACGTCTGTCCATGAATTCATCAAGCAATAACCCTTGGAATGACCTGACTAACCGCTATAATTTTCTGCGCACAGCCTCCGTAGCGGGGAAGAGCGCTCGCGCAATGGCAATAACGCGCAAGGCTATGAACTGGGCGTTTTTTTTTGGCTCAACTAGTATCCTATCAAATCTTGGTATGATCTACGACCATAAGGGAAAAGTAGTGAAAGATGTAAAGGACGAAACGGTAATAGACACAACCATCCCCTTTAGGCTAACCGAAGCGTTAGATATAAATATCTGATGAACTTTGTGAACACCATCTGGGGCGATGATAAACTGATCGATTACATCCTAACTGGGCACAAATCGACGGTGGATGCGCATCTGAGTAATATATCGCAGCGGGTAGGTCGGACTTCAGATTGCGACTTACAGAACGGCCACATACAGAATGATAAAAAAGCGTTGCAACTTTGGAGCTGCCAGTAGGATAAAGGATGGAAAGCTCGGCTATAATTGCAATCTTGTCGAGTCGTAATCAGGCGACTCTGTAATACCTTTAATCTCCATGAAAAACAGTCTATTGATTTTGATTTTTGCCTGTAATCTAACCCATGTTCAGGCCCAGTTTAAGCAGCCCGGTATGGTATCGTATACCTTCCGCAACAGTATGCAGAAAGATATGGCCGCTACCCTCGATACAATTAAGTCGCTGGGCATTACAGATATGGAATTTTCCAATCTGTTTGGCAAAACAGCTGCCAGCATCCGCAAACTACTGGACGAACGGGGTATGAAATGCTCGTCGTTCGGGGTCAGCTACGGCGATGCGTTCAACAAAACGGCCGAAGTCGGTCAAAACGCTACAGCCCTTGGAGCACAGTTTGTACGAGTGGCGTGGGTGCCGCACGAAGGGCCTTTTACGCTCGAAGTGGCAAAGAAAACAGTGGCTGATTTCAATGAGATCGGCAAGAAACTAAAGGACAATTTCGGACTCATGTTCTGTTACCATAATCATGGCTACGAGTTTGAGCCCCATGAGAAGGGCACCCTTTACGACTACATCGTACAAAATACCGACCCTAAATACGTGAATTTCGAGATGGATGTGCTATGGGCGTTTTTCCCGGGTCAAGACCCGGTAACCCTGCTCGAAAAGTACCCCAAACGCTACAAACTCATGCACCTTAAAGACCTTCGAAAAGGGGTGACGGGCAATATGTCGGGTGGTACGCCAGTGGTGAATGATGTAGCTCTGGGTACCGGCCAGATCAATATTCCGGCCATTTTGAAAGCGGCCAAAAAATCGGGTATTAAACATTTTTACATTGAAGACGAGAGCCCAAGTTATGCCACCCAGGTGCCACAGACAATTGATTACCTGAATAGGGTAAAAAAATGAGGTTCTTTTAACGCGAACTATGAGATCACTGGCATCTTATTGGTCTGATGTGCATAGAAAAGTGCCCTTTTGAATCGATTGATTTAGTATTTAATTGTCGTGAATTTGAATACCTAATAGGCGACTCAAAATTACTAGATTACTTTGAGTCGTCTACTTAAGTGTAAATCAATGTCCTGCTTCGGAATCGGGTAGAGTTTGGGTTTGTTCATAGTCAGAGCTTAATAATGTGGTTGACACGGAATCCAAGTTATACCCTTAGTGATCACGTTAATTAAGTTAAATTTTTTCTATGAATCATCTTATAACTGATATTATGCCAACCCCGCTGCCAAGTATTAGTTGAGTTGATTTTTTAGGGTGGTTAATTCAGCGGAAACTGCTTGCATGGTTTTCAGATACAACCGTCCTTTTAGGGCAAAGTGATTGCTGCCCAATGACAGTCGCAAATGCTCCAAC
>JBBSTD010000140.1:0-14101 GCA_038236215.1 Cytophagales bacterium
CACCCGGTTCCAGTGTGGTAACAGGCAATGCAAGTAGTCAAATGTATCACAATTGATTACTTATGTATGGTGATTGTTCTCGTAAACAATAGCGACTGGAGGTCATTTTAGGCACATAAGGAGCCATGCAACAAAGCCTTGAACCTCTGAAGTCTGCAGAGCGTAAATCTGAATATGAGAAATTTACATTTTTAAGATATGCCTTTTTAAATGATGCCGCATTTGCTTTCGTTTTGGAGAAATTGGTGTTGCCCAAATGGCATTTATGAAAGTTAGCATTAATAAGTGTGCAGCCAGAAAAATAAAAATTGCGTAAATCTTTCTTAGAAAGATTCATTCCAGAAAGATCAAATAAGCAGTTTTCGGCATATTTGTATCTATTCCATTATTCGGAACCTTTATTTATTAAATCTATGATGTCTGAGTGTGTCATGTCAATTGCAGCTAACTCGTTAATATGCGAAATTTCTGTCGTACTTTCTGTATTTTTTTGAACTTTATAAGGATAGTATGGTACTATTTAAGTCGTACTCGCTGCACTGTCACTACCTTACGCCGATACTCAAAAAAGTAAACCAATCCCCGCTTTTACCGAAGTTCCTGAACGGCTTCCGCGACTTTATCGGTATTGATAATATCGACTCCTGCCTTTTTTAATTGTTTCCAGCCGTTAGGCGTGTCGGGGATGGCCCAGAAACGGAAGGGTTTTTTATCGCTATGGGCGCGTTTTATAACCCGTTTTAGTTTGTCCTTATCGTCTTTCGGGATATCGTCGTTACCATCCCACTGGGAGTAGGACCTGAAGCTGTCGCTGATGAGGGCTACTTTTCGTAACGTTTCCTCGTCGTACACTTCGCTGGGGCGGCCATCGAACTGGAGTAACGGATAATCGAGAAAAGCCGTGATTTTCGGACGCTCACCGCTGATGATTACCTGCACGGCGTGCGCATTGGCACCCCGGTTAAAATAAGTCAGGTGTTTGGATAATGTAGCCAACAAGACGGGCAAAACCTCCGCCGAATTAGTTTTGACATCGATTACCAGACTAAAGGTATAGTCCCGGTCGGGGCTGGGTTTGTTCTTGTTCTGCTCGAACAGGGCCACAATGGGATTGATGTATAAGGAATCGAGCGTGGGGGCATTGTCTTTGGGTTTATTGTGGGACACAACCAGTTTTCCATTTTGGAGCCACACATCGGCTTCGATGTAATCAGCCCGTTGCTCGTAGGCATTCACAAAGGGCCGGGGCTTTTCGTAGTCATTATGGGCATGAATTTTCTGGGCCAGCGTGATTGTAGTCGTCAACCACAGTAAGGCGGGTAGGAGATAGGGGCGCATAACAAATGACTTATTTTTTGCCAAGGTACTGAGGCTCGTCCACGAAACCAAAACCAGCCGCTTACCTTGCCGTTTGCGGCTAAGTTGCTATTTTTGCGGTGTTTATTTTTCGCTGGATGAGTTACCTGGAAACAACCGCAGACGTGTACCGGCAGGCCGCCGAAGAACCTCAAATCGGATTATGCTGCACCACCAGTCCGGTCTGGCAACTGCCGGGTCTACGTATGCCGAAGCGGATGCTGGAAATGAACTACGGGTGTGGCAGCACCGTGAACCCCCGCGATCTGGTGAATGACCCAACCGTTTTGTACGTGGGCGTAGGTGGTGGGATGGAACTGTTGCAGTTTTCGTACTTCAGTCGTCGGCCGGGTTCCGTTATCGGGGTCGATGTGGTGCCGGAAATGATTGACGCCTGCCAGCAAAACCTGGTTGAAGCCGAAGCGCAGAACGACTGGTTCCACCGCGATTTTATGGACCTGCGGCTGGGCAGCGCGCTGGATTTGCCGGTAGAAGACAATAGCGTGGATGTGGCCGCGCAGAACTGCCTGTTCAATATCTTCAAAGCCGACGACCTGAAACGGGCGCTGGAAGAAACGTACCGCGTGCTGAAACCGCACGGCCGACTGGTGATGTCGGACCCCGTTTGTGAGCAACCCATGTCCGATGAACTCCGCAATGACGAACGCCTACGGGCGCTGTGTCTGACGGGTTCTGTTCCCCTCCAGGCGTACCTGGATTTTGTGACGGGTGTTGGGTTTGGTACGGTCGAGATACGGGCCAAACGGGCGTATCGCCTTTTGTCGCCCCGGCACTATGCTACCACTGAGTTGCTGTACATTGAAAGCGTGGAAGTCTGCGCCATCAAAGACCCCATGCCCGCCGATGGTCCCTGCGTGTTTACCGGGAAAACCGCCATTTATTACGGCGATGAGGATTATTTCGACGATGGCAAAGGCCACGTACTCATGCCGAACCAACCCCTGTCCGTATGCGACAAAACAGCCGGTGCCTTCGCCCGGTTGAACCGCAACGATATCTTTATTTCGCCCTCGACTTATTTCTACGACGGCGGAGGGTGCTGCTAATCGCTACCGGTTTATACAGTAGGAAGAACACAACCTAGTATTTTGTTAAGGGGCCTGGTCGAACCCAGGCCTTATTTTTGTTTATTAAAGCCCGTTATACGTTAAAGCGGGCATTTACCGTAAATATGGATTTACTGAAAGGAAAAGTCGCCCTCATTACCGGGGCATCACGGGGTATTGGTCGGGCTATGGCGCAGAAATTCGCCCAGGAAGGAGCCTCCGTCGCATTTACTTACCTGTCGAGTGTTGAAAAGGCACAGGCACTGGAAGAAGAACTCAGCGCGTTTGGCGGCCAGGTGAAGGGATACCGCTCCGATGCGTCGGACCATAAAGCTGCCGAAGACCTCATCGTTCAGGTACTGGCCGACTTCGGCAAGCTCGATGTACTGGTCAATAATGCCGGTATTACCAAGGACGGTTTGCTGATGCGGATGTCGGAAGAGCAATGGGATACCGTTATCAACGTTAATCTAAAGTCGGTCTTCAACCTGACGAAAGCGGCCATCAAGACCATGATGAAAGCCAAATCGGGGTCTATCATCAACCTGACATCCGTAGTGGGTATTCGGGGTAATGCGGGGCAGGCCAATTACGCGGCTTCCAAAGCGGGTATCATTGGGTTTACCAAATCGGTCGCGCTGGAACTGGGTTCGCGTAATGTTCGGTCGAACGCCATTGCACCGGGCTTTATCGAAACCGAGATGACCGGCGAAATCAATGAGAAAGCCCTCGAAGACTGGAAGCAGCAAATCCCGATGAAACGGGGTGGGCAACCCGAAGAGGTAGCCGACTGCGCCGTTTTCCTGGCCTCCGACCGCTCCAGCTACATCACCGGACAAGTGCTGCAAGTGGATGGGGGTATGTTGACTTAATGATAAATGATGACCAGGTCGCTGGTGCGTTGATGAGTCATAATAAGGTTATTTTTTGTCATCCCGACGCAGGAGGGATCTCAAGTGTCGGATAATAGAGATCCCTCCTGCGTCGGGATGACAAATCCCATCGGGTAGAAAGCCCTAATCTGGTTCTACCCGAATTAATTTATCATTCATCATTCATCATTGATTACGTGCGCTCTGACGTTATTTTTCAATCCTCACCCTGGTGGGTTTTAGTGTGTCTGCTCGTTGGGGCGGCTTACGCCTGGGCCATGTATCAGCCACTGCCCCGCCTGGCCGGGCCACGTCTGGCCGGTACTGGTACAACCGTAGGTGGCTTCGACAAACGAACGACCTATGGATTGGCGGCTCTGCGTTTTGCGGTGGTCAGTTTCCTGTGCTTTCTGTTGCTGGATCCGCTCATTCGCAGTCTGCGAACCTTCACCGAAAAACCCAAAGTGGTACTGGCTATCGACAACTCGGAGTCAGTAGCGGCAACGGGACGTCCGGCCTTGAGCCGGTCCCTGGCCAGTTTGCAAACCCTGCGTCAGCAACTGACCGATAAAGGACTGGATGTAGCCGTGCGTACGTTTGGCGATACCACAGCCGGGTCGGATCTTACCCAAATTCCCTTTACCCAGCGCACAACGGACTTGTCGGGGATGCTGTCGGGTATTCGGTCGGATTACGAAGGGCAGAACCTGACCGACGTGGTGCTGGTGTCGGATGGTATTTTCAATCAGGGATTATCACCCACGTTTGGGCAATACCCTTTCTCGGTGCAAACCATTGGGCTGGGCGATACAATTCCGAAGAAGGATATTCAACTGAAAGGCGTTATTGCCAACCGGATTGCATACCTGGGCAATCAGTTTCCGGTACAGGCCGAAATCGTGAGTAATGGTTTTCAGGGGCGCAGTGGTACGGTGGTGCTGCGTCAGAACGGGAAAGAGTTAGGGCGACAGTCTGTTAATTTCTCAAAAGATGAGGGGTTTAGTCAAGTAACCTTTCAGACTACGGCTACGCAGAAAGGCGTTCAGCATTACGTGGTCGAAGTGCTGCCCCAACCCGGCGAATTCAGCACCCGAAACAACCGGCAGGATGTGTACCTGGACGTGATTGACGGGAAAGAAAAAGTGTTGTTGCTGGCACTGGCACCGCACCCCGATATAAAAGCCCTGCGGAGTATCCTGGAAAAGAACCAGAACTACGAGCTGGACATCCGTATTCTGACGGGTACACCCGCCGAAGCCACCGCATCGGCCGATAAGCAGTACGATCTCCTTATCCTGCACCAGATTCCCGACAATGGGGGAATGAGCAACGCGCTACTACAAAAATACTTGGCAAAAAACACGCCCGTTTTGTTTATTCTGGGTAATCAGTCGGCCATCGGCTCGTTCAATACCTCAAATCCGGTGATGCAGATAGCGGCTCAGATCAACCAGAGCGACAAAGTGACGGGTGCTTTGAATCCTGACTTCAAACAGCTCAACTTCGACCCGGCCCGACTCGATATTCTAAGTAAACTTCCCCCTTTACTGGCTCCCTACGGTGATTTTCGGCTACAGCCTGGTTCCGAAGTGGTACTCTGGCAGCAGGTTGGCAGCGTACGTACCAAAAAACCACTCCTGGCTATTAACGTGACCAGCCCCCGGAAAGCAGCCGTACTGGCCGGAGAAGGGGTATGGGGCTGGCGGCTCGAAGAGTTTGCCCTGACGGATAAACAGGAGGTGGTGGATGAACTAATCCAGAAAGTTATTCAACTGATTTCGGTGAAAGAAGACCGGCGTAAACTCCGGGTGTATCCTATTAGGAATGAGTTTGTGGCGGGCGAAAAAGTTATTTTTGAAACCGAACTGTACAACGACATTTACGAACGCCTGTACGACAAACCCATTCAACTCGCCATCAGCGATGAGAAAGGGATAACCCGGTCATTCAATTACACGCCTACTGCAAACAACAGCCGGTTCGAAATTAGCCGCCTGCCCGAAGGAGCGTACCGGTTCCGGGCCAGCGTAACAATCAATAACAAGGCCGAGCAATCGTCGGGGCAGTTTGTGGTGCGCGACCTGCAACTGGAAGCCATCAACACCACGGCCGACCACGGTCTGCTTCGGCAACTGGCGCAGCAAACCGGCGGTCAGTTTTATTCGGCCAGCAAAACCGATGAACTTGTCAGGACCATAACCACCAAGCCACACCCGGCCCGGCTGACCAGCACCGAAGAAATGAATGAACTCATCAACTGGCGGTGGCTGTTTTTTGTCATTCTGGTGCTGGTTTCTGTCGAGTGGGGATTGCGGAAGTTCTATGGTGGGTATTGATTGAGTATAACCTGTAGATGGACGCGAAGTAGTACTATTACTATTCCTCCATAAAATGGCATTTTCAGATTTATATTTCGTAAAGAGCCAGATTTAGTTTACTAAATGTTACCATATAAGAAAGGAAAGTCATGTTTTTTGGTAGTTTATTTTCCTTTAAATGGACTATGAATATATTTTTAGCTAGCAAAACGATTAAACGGCACTCTGAAACTAAAAATTTACCCTTACATTTGATAGAATCAAAGGGTAGACCCCAAAATCTACCTTTATGGTGTGGATAGAAACAGGAAAGCAGGCCGATTATGTCAGCCTGCTTTTTTTATTTTTAGGTAACCACACCGCTTTTTGACACGTGATTGCCTGTAATATGTACTACTTACTTAGTCGAAGGTAAACGTAAGGCTGAAGACATAAGGCATTATCCATCAGCAATTTGCACGTCTCTCTCTCTCTGTCAAACCTGCTTTACTAATTGGATCACTTCCGCCTGGGAGTGCTGCTCAAAATGGCCGTCTGACCCGACTGATAATAGTCGCATAGGGGACGTAGCACACACTCACCGCACTTGGGGTGGTACCAGCTGCAAACGCGCTGACCGTGCCAGAAGAAGTGCTTGTGGAAATTGAATAGTTGCGTGGCATCGGCTGGTAGATAAGAAAGCAGCAGGGCATGGGCCTTTTCGGCACTCACTTTTGGCCCGATCAAGCCCAGCCGTTGCGTGACCCGATGAACGTGGGTGTCAACGGGAAGTACGGGCTTTTGAAAGTTGAACAGCAACAGCAGCGTAGCCGTTTTCTGACCGATACCCGGTAAGGCTGTCAGCCACTTCATGGCCTCTTCCGTAGCCATATTGGCCAGGAAATCGACCGATGCTGCGCCTGTTTCCTGAAAAAGATACGCCAGCAAATTTTTGATGTAAGGGGCTTTTACTTCCGGATAGGTGGCTGTCTGGATGGCTTCGATTAGCGCAGGCAACGGAGCATCGCGCACTTGCTCCCAGGTTGGAAACCGTTCGCGCATGGTGTGATAGGCTATTTCTTCGTTCGCAAAGTTGGTCCGGTGCGATAGAATGGTACCAACCAGTTCGTGCATCGGATCTGCCCGGCCGTAAATGGCCTGAACGCCGTAGAACGCATTCAGTTGCTCATGGCATTCAAGGGTTTTAGTGGCGGCAAGGGAGTCCAAATGGGTACGGGAAAAGATGAAGTAAAAACTTCCGATAGTGAAGTATTCTCAAAAACAGCCGTTGAAAAGGAATGTTTATGCCGATGGTCTGGCTTTTTTGCCATTAGCCAGCCCCATGTTACGTTGATTCGCCAAAGCATAACTGAATGAAAACCTGACTTCAGCGTACAGCGTTGCGATTCAACGCGGCTATAAGGGAGTTATTATGGTGGTTACGGATTGGGCCGCCAATGTTAGTTTTTTGGCCGATACTGTTCGTTTGCGCAGATTGGCCGTTGCGGACGTTTCATACACATCCACCTGCTTTGCCGAAGAGGTTAGGCCATCGAGTTGCAGGGGACGTTCCTGACCGGGGTTGACCACAACCACAACCAGCCGTTTCCCATCCGAACTTCGGTAGGCCGATAGTAGTGGACCAGATGCGTTATTTGGGTTGGTTTGCAGGGCTATTCGTACCATGCCGGGCCGCACAAACCGGGCGTAGTTGCCCAATGCCCAGAGCGTTTTGGAAGCCATAATGTCGCCATTCTGCTGGTTCGCGGGGTTTTCGCCCATCTTGCCGTTATTCTCGACGTAAATCAATCCGTCCTTGTAGTTGCTCGGGCTGAGCGCCAGCCACCATTGCCAGGAGGTGGCATTCGCCAGTGTTATATCCGCATGAATGACGCGGGCTACGTACAGCGCGGTTGTCATACCCAGGTCCCGGCCGCTGCCGTTTATTTCTCCGTCGTTGTCGCCCAATACGCAGTATTCCGATTGCCAAAAGGCCACCTTCGCTTTTTGGAGTGCCGAGGCCAACTCACGCCTGACGCTTTCCAGCTTGCTAACCGGCGATGTGGTAAAATAGCTATGCCCACTCACCGACGGATCAACGGCGGGCAGATTTCCTATAAATGCCGGACTGCCGGACGCAAAGAGCGCGTTGATGACATTGTCCTGATTGGTCTGACTTCGATTTGTGCCGCTTTGAGAGAGGTAATTCAACTGGGCGGCTTCACCGATAGCCAGGCGGGTTGGTACGTTCCGGTTGGTCAATTCCTGACTTAGGGCGCGGGTCAGTTCGGCCATGTCGGTGTTGGTGGCGGGGGTACCCTCCTGCGTCGCCATCGTTTGCCCCTTTTTGATGCCCCAGTCCCACTGCGGTTCGTTGAACGGGCTCAGGTAGTGCATGGGCCAGCCTTTCCGGTTGAAGTGTTCGGCCACATCGGTCAGGAAGCGGGCGTATTCTGTTAGCTTCTGCCGGTTAAAGTTATAATCGCCCAACTTGCCGGATGCGTACGCTTTGCCGTTTGTCGTAAACTGGACGGGGGGCGAATTGGTAAAGCCGAGCAGGTAAGGCACCTTGCGCCGGTGAGCAGCTTCTACAAACCACTGCTGGCCCGCCTGTTTGCTCCAGTCGTACGTTCCATTGGGCCGCTGGAAACATTCGGAGCGTCGCCACGGGCTTTTGATGCCACTCGAATCGCCCTGCTCGGTACTGCCCGCGCCAATATTGAACCGCCACAGCGATAGCCCAATGCCTTTGGGATTACCCTCGGTATCAGTATCCAGGCTGAACAGCCAGTCGGCAATTTGTTCGCGTTTTGCCAATGGATAGTTTTGACCAACATACTGTGCCGACCAGCAATCCGATGCCCCAAAACTGTGCATGGTTTGGTAGGTCTGGTTGGGTAGTACCCGTACCACAAGGGGCGATGGAGCCGCTGGCCGGTTTTTGGCGTTGCGGGCATTGGGCGGGGCAAATAAGCTACACCCGGTTATCACAGTCAGGGCGGCAATACTACTCAAAAGGATAGATTTCATGGCTTGCTGGAGTTAGCTAGGGGTAGTTGGGGAAGGGCATTACGCCAGGCGAGGAGTTTTGTGCGCATCTGGCCGGTCATCATGGGTTGCTTTTCGGCCACATTCGTTGTTTCTGACGGGTCCTGGCTCAGGTCATACAACTCAACGCCCGAGCCATTGTCGTTAATCAAAAGTTTCCAGTTCCCCTGCCGCATGGCCAGGTTCGGGCTGCGGTCACGGCCCTGCGGATACCGGAATGATTCATTATTGCGGCCGTACTCCCAGAAAAGGGCTGTCTTGCGAAAGTAAGGTTTGCCCTCAAAAGCGGAGGCTACATTCTCTCCGTACGTGGAGCCGGTTCCTTTCTGACCGGCCAGACTACTAAAGGTCGAATACAAATCCGTGGCGCATAGTACCGAGCGGGTATCGACCTGCCCCCTGGGGGTTTTGGCCGGATAGCGGACCAGAAAAGGCATGCGAATGCCGCCCTCGTACAGGGACAGTTTTGTCCCCCGGTAAGGAGCCGCCCGGCTACCCTCAAAACTGGGTAACGGGCCGTTATCACTGGTGAAAATAACCAGCGTATTGTTGTCCACCCCCTGCGCTTTCAGGCCCGCCATCAGCCGACCAATCTGTTTGTCCAGTTCGGCCAGTACGCCATTGAACTCGCGGGGTTTCTCGGTGCCTTTGGGGAATTCCTCTAGTGTACTTTCGTCGGGTACCCAGGGCGTATGCACATCATCGGGCCAGAGGTTGATGTAACAGGGCTGGTCGGGATGCCGTTTCAGAAAATCGAGTGTTTTGTCAACGAAATAGGCCGTACGTTTCCACCGTTTGATACTGTCCGTTTTGGCCCATATCCACTTTGTAGAGGTTAATAGTGGGTCGGGGTCGGGGCTTTCGTAGGTGCTGGCATACTCATCGAAGCCGTAGGTGGTAATGCTAGGTGCATCCGTTACGTCGCGGCCACCGCCCATGTGCCACTTGCCAAAATGGGCGGTGGCGTACCCCGCCGTTTTGAGCGAACGCGCTACAGATGGGGCCGCGGAGTCCAGGAAATCGGCCTGTTCGCAGGTGCGGTTGTGTTTTCGGTTATCCAGATACGAGGTGATGTTCCATTTGCCCGCAGCCATACCGGTCGTCAGGGCTACCCGCGAAGGGGAACAGATGGGGGCGGCACTATAATAATTAGTGAACTTGATTCCTTCGGCCGCCAGCCGGTCGATGTTGGGTGTCGGAACCAGCTTATCGGTCGTATCTCCGGTGCGATTCCGGTAGCAACCTACATCGGCAATGCCCATATCGTCGACCAGTACCAGAATGATGTTCGGCTGACGGGCGGGGGCTTTGATCGGTTTTTGGACACCCGGCTGGCTAAAGAGAAAGGAGCGATGGAGGAACGGGCTGGCAACAGCCGAGCAAAGAATACCTGCCAGTATGAGTTGAGTAGCTTTCACAAACATTCATTTCTGCGTTAGCTGAATAAAAGCGTGAAAATGGCGGATGTTTACCCATGAGTACCCTGTTTTGTGCGTCTACTAGTTGCCTGTTTTGTCGAATGAGGGTAGATAGCTGACTGCCATAGCACTAATTTTTATGCAGCCACTGGTTTTCCTGCCGGGAAAAGCCCCTGCCCATAAGCGTTTTCTGGTAGATATCCCCTGGAGCGGGGTGTTCCGTTACTCACTTTATCCGTTTCTTTACGGCATGAAAGTAAATCAGCCCGTTCGGATTACGATGGTGGGGGGAGGAAGCTGGGCAACGGCCCTCGTTAAAATCCTCTCCGAAAACAATGTCAGCGTCAAATGGTGGCTTCGTAAAGCTTCCGATGCGGAGCATATCAAAAAATTCGGGCATAATCCCAGCTACCTGAGCGACGTTCAAATCAACACCCGCAAAGTGAAGGTCTGTACCAAAATTAGTGAGTCAGTTAAAGACAGCGAGTACGTTATTCTGGCCGTACCAGCCGCGTTCATCGGCGACGCCCTGACGGGACTAAAACCGGCACATTTTGTCGGTAAATCGGTGATTTCGGCCATCAAGGGTATGATTCCGGGCGCTAATCAACTGGTAACGGACTGGGTGAGTGAGCAGTATGACGTGCCGGTGGAGCAGATGGCCGTTATTGCGGGACCGTGTCACGCCGAAGAAGTGGCCCTGGAAAAACAATCCTACCTGACCATCGCGTCGCTAGACCCGGCCTGTGCCAGCAGCGTAGCGGATTTGCTGCGGTGCCGGTTCGTGCAGACTACCCCCGTGGATGACATCTATGGTATCGAGTACAGTGCCGTGATGAAAAACATCATTGCGCTGGCGAGTGGTATCACGCGGGGCCTGGGGTACGGCGACAATTTCCAGGCGGTACTGGTATCCAACGCCATGCAGGAAATAAAACGGTTTGTGGATGCCATCTATCCTAAACACCGCGACCTAAGCGGCTCGGCCTATCTTGGCGATCTGCTCGTAACGGCCTATTCGCCGTTTAGCCGCAACCGTACGTTTGGTACCCTCATCGGACGGGGGTACACTATCCAGTCGGCACAGGCCGAAATGAACATGATTGCCGAAGGGTATTACGCCGTTAAAAGCATCTATGAGATAAACCGGCAGTACGGAGTCGATATGCCGATTACGGATAGCGTGTATTCGATTCTCTACGGAAAAGCGGCTCCCACGGCCGCTATGAATGAATTGAAGGGATTACTACAATAGTGAGATGGTCGGGTTTATCGGCACACGGATTTGCTTAACTTCGCAAGACTATGCAGTCCGAAAAAATCACTAAAACACGGCGTAAATACGATGCCGACTTCAAGACCGAAGTGCTGAAAATGCTCGCCAATGGACAAACACCTGCCTACATTGCCAACGCCCTGGGCATTTCTGAGAACATCATTTACCGCTGGAAAAGTGTGAACCAAGTGGGTAAAAAAAATAATCACTTGCCTGGCGATTTGACCCTTGAAAACCAGCAGTTGAAGGATCGAGTGCGTCAGTTAGAAAACGAGCGCGAAATCCTAAAAAAAGCCTTGAGCATTTTCAGTCGAGCGACCTGACGCAGCAGTATGACCTGATTCAGACGCTGACCAACGAGTTTACCGTTGAAACACTTTGTCTGGTGTTGGGCGTAAGTCGAACGGCCTATTACCGCTACCAACTCGGTCAGACTTATCAGTTAACGCCTAAAAAAGAAGCAAAAAAAGCGTTGGTAGAGCGCGTTTTTCGAGAACACAAACGGCGCTATGGCAGCAGACGGATTATGTCCCAGCTTCAAGATGAGGGGCATCAATTAGGGCGGCAACAGGTAAGGTCATTGATGAAAATAGCAGATTTACAGTCTATTCAACCAAAATCCTTTGTACCTCGGACAACCGATAGCACTCATAACAAAGGGTATTGGCCCAATCTATTGTTGGACTTGCCTTTTCCGACATCGCCTGATTTGGTGTGGGTGAGCGATATTACCTACCTACCATTGGTTAATGGCGAATGGGCTTACCTGGGGGCTTGGATGGACTTATACTCACGCCGGGTAGTAAGTTGGCGGGTTGATGACAACATGGAGGATTCGCTAGTGATTGTACCCTTGCAAGCAGCCCTTCAGGTTCGCCAACCTGCGAGTGGATTAATTGTCCATTCTGATCGGGGTGGTCAGTACGTATCAAATGAGTTGCAAGAGCTGGTGAGTTTGTGGCGCATCAGGCCTAGCATGAGCCGGGCCGACGACCCTTACGACAACGCGTTTGCCGAGTCGTTTTGGAGCCGCCTGAAAGCGGAAATGTTAGAAGGGGGGTGTTTTCTGAGCATGGACGATGCCCGTACAGAAGTTTTTGAGTACATCGAATGCTATTACAATCGAGTGCGGAAACACTCGTCGCTGGACTATAAAAGCCCAGAACAGTTTGAGAATGAGTATCACACAAAACTTGCAAATTCAGTGTGCCGCTAAACCGAACCACCCCATAGAACGTACGCTGACAGGCTGGGTTGAAAATCTGACTAAACCATAACTGCCCGGCCTACCGGGTGCCGGGTTCGGATTTTTTGTTGTTGCGGCAACGGTCGCTGCAATACTTTACGTCGTCCCAAACGGCTTCCCACTTTTTGCGCCAGGTAAACGGCCGGTGGCAAACGACGCAGATTTTTTCAGGTAGGTTTTGCTTCTTTACGTTCTTCATCGAAAACAGTCGAATCTATCGGGAGACTCAGAGGGAGGCTGGCCATTTATCCGGTTTGGCGTAGGTCAAACGGCCCAAAAGTTGAGTGCTGTAATAGGCATCAAGGCCCGAACAGGCTAGTACATCTGCCTTTTTAATGTCTATAAATCCATCATCGCCTACCACGCTATCATCCATCTCTATTTGCTGGATACGACCAATAATCAACAGCGTACCATTGAGGGGGATCGGTATTTTATCGGCAAAGGTCATGGCAATTTTTACGACCGCTTCCTGCACGAAGGGCGCACTGGAGGCATCCGAAAATTGCTCGGTGAATCCTACTGCCGCAAACTCAGAAACGCCGGGTTCATAGCGGGCCGACGTTTGGTGGGCTTTTTCGAAGTCGGATGTTTTGACGTAGTTCAGGGTAAATTGATTCGTCGCCAGGATGTTATTGAGCGTATCCCGCTGCACCGTATCGGGGCGACAAATAAAGCCGTACAACGCGGGGTTGCTGCCAATATGAATCAGGGAATTGAACAGGGCGAGGTTCGTATGGCCCTCCGGCGATTTGGTACCAATCAGTACCGCCTGCCTGAACCCCGCCAGCGAATTGATGAGCGTAACCCGGTACCGCTGCTCCAGATCGTTCAACGCTGTCTGCGTAATTATTTTGTTCATTCGTTTGGCTGGTTAGTTACGAGAGTTCACTCTATCGCTTGCTGATTTTATTCAGCGAAATGGGCTGTTGACGGGTGCATTTGAATCGGTCTACGTCTTGGTTTCTCTTCTGGGCGTGTTTTTGACTAACGCCACTGTTTACCCGTTTCCGCCATAAGTTGAAGCTGCTGCGTTTAAGCTCGCTCCGCATTACCTTGATGACGTCCGCTTCGCTTAGGTCGAATTGGGCTTTGATGGCTTCAAAAGGGGTTCGGTCTTCCCATGCCATTTCTATGATTCTATCGGTTTCTCTATCCATCGTATTGCTTGTTTTAGGGCGAACTGTGGGTTAAATGATACCCATCACGTCCGTTAAGCATGTATATATGTGTTGACAAAACGTCCTGTAGTAAGCGAAAGTTTTACACTTTTCTGCCGTATGAGGTCAGGTTAATTATAGTGGTCCCCAAAAACTGGACAGGTAGACTAACTTGAATCAATTAGTTTAGACCTACAAAATGTCCAAAAATGACCAACTTAACCCGTCGCGTCCACGACGCAGCCTTCAAGACCAAACGGGGCCGCCCGTTAGATTTGCGGGAAGGTTAGTAAACAACTATTGGGTTATTTACAAGGCGCCAAACTAAAAGGGGGCCCCGATCTTTACTTGCGGGCTTACG
>JBBSTD010000141.1:0-14097 GCA_038236215.1 Cytophagales bacterium
AATCTATAAAACGGCTGATTTTTGTTGTTTCAGTCAACTTGAGATAGCAGATGAAAGATACAAAAGGGGAGAAAAGGTAATATGCACTGGAAATGCGAATTCAAGTACTGTATGTTGGTATGACGAATGACTTAGTACGTCGTATTAAGGAACACCTTGATAATCAAGGAAAACCTGAAACGTTTGCAGGTAAGTACTGTTGCCACAATCTAATCTATTGGGAGCATCACCAATATGTATTGAATGCAATAGAACGGGAGAAAGAAATTAAAAATTGGAGACGCGAAAAGAAAGAAATGTTGATTCGGGAATTTAATGCTCAATGGACATTTCTGAATGCAGAGATTCAGAGTTAATAACTACAAACATTTACTATTAATGAGACAATTGATATTCCTCGTTCTGGGTGACTGGAGCCATGACAAACAGGTTAATAAGATGAGACTATTTCTCGCGACAGTTTTATTAACTCTTTCGCTTTTTCACTCGTTCACTTATTCTGCCTTTGCCCAGCGACCGGCGGTGGAGGAGGATTACTACCGGATTGTGACCCTTCCCATCCCGGAGAATATCAAACTTGAAGTGGGCGGCTTGGCCCCTATGCCCGATGGCCGACTGGCCGTTTGTACGCGCCGGGGCGACGTATGGCTGGTCAGCAATCCGTATATGGAGGGCAGTCGCTTACCCACCTACAAAAAGTTTGCGTCGGGCCTCCACGAGCCGCTGGGATTAATGTGGAATCCAAAAGGTTATTTTCTATGCACGCAACGGGGCGAAGTAACTAAACTCGTCGACACTGATGGCGACGATGTAGCCGACGAATACAGTTCATTTTATAAATGGCCGCTATCGGGTAATTACCATGAGTACAGCTACGGCCCGCTGTTGCTGCCAGATGGCGATATGGTCATTACGCTTAACCTCGGCTGGATTGGTTACGGGGCCAGTCTCGCCAAATGGCGCGGTTGGATGCTTAAACTGAATGATAAAGGTGAAATGACACCCTGGGCAACTGGTCTGCGTTCTCCCGCTGGTTTCGGCATTCTGCGTGATGGCAGCATTCTGTACACCGAAAACCAGGGCGACTGGGTGGGTTCCGGCCGGATGACGCACCTCACCAAAGGTGCTTTTGCGGGTAATCCTGCTGGCCTGCGCTGGTCTGGCGAACCGGGTTCTCCCCTGGCACTTAAACCCAGCGATGTTCCCAGCACAGACAAACCTATGTTTGACGAGGCTAAAAACGTCAAAAACCTGAAAGTACCGGCCATTTGGTTTCCGCACACGCTGATGGGCATCTCGACCTCCGATTTTAAGCAGGATACGACTAATGGAGCCTTCGGTCCATTCGCCGAACAACTGTTTGTAGGCGATCAGGGGCACAGCAAGATTATGCGGGTGGCGCTGGAAAAAGTAAATGGCGAGTGGCAGGGCGCCTGCTTCCCTTTCCGTGAGGGATTTCAGTCGGGTATTATCCGAACCGTTTGGGGGCAGGATGGGTCCCTGATCGTTGGTATGACCAGCCGGGGTTGGGCTGCTACGGGAAAAGATCCTTACGGCATTCAGCGGCTGGTCTGGACGGGAAAAACGCCCTTCGAGATGAAAACCATTACGTCTAAACCTGATGGATTTGAAGTAGCTTTTACACTGCCTGTTGACCGGAAAACGGCCGAAAATCCGGATAACTACAGCTTGAACAGTTTCACTTACATGTACCATAAAACCTACGGTAGCCCAATCATCGACACCCGTACCGTACCCATCCGGGGCATAGTGGTAGCTTCCGATGGTATGAGTGCCCGTATTGTGGCCGACACTACGCTGCGCGAAGGCTTCATTCATGAATTGAAAGCGGAAGGCGTCCGTTCGGCATCGGGTAGTCTTGCTCTTTTGCACCCCGTAGGCTACTACACGCTCAACGCCATTGCTGCCGGTGAGAAACTGACCATAGCCGCCCGTGCTCCTTCGGCCCACAACCACGCCGACATGATGGCAATGGCTTCTACAAAAGATACGCCCCCAACGAATAGCAAAGGGAAAACGGGTAAAATGATTGCTGCCGCTCCCAAGAGTGCCAAACGCGTCATAGCTATGCCCGCTGACTGGACAAACGGCCCTGACCAAACGCTGACCATTGGCACAAAACCGGGCCTTAAATTCGATACTGACAAGCTGGAAGTGAAAGCCGGAAGCCGTATAAAACTCGTGTTCAATAACAACGACGATATGCTGCACAACTTCGTAATTACGAAACCGGGAGAGGCTAATTCTGTGGGAGAAGCGGCCCTGAAGCTAAACCTGAACGGCCCTAAAATGAACTATGTACCCAACACGCCCGACGTGTTGTATCACACCAACATCCTTCAGCCCGAGAGTGCCGAAACCATTTATTTCATTGCCCCAACCACACCGGGCAACTATCAATTTGTGTGCTCCTTCCCCGGCCACTACTTGCTCATGCAGGGAACGCTGGTAGTGAAATAGACGGATACGTACATTTATTTAGCCGAAGGCTACGAAATCCGGTTGAGGCAATCCTCGACTGGATTTCGTATTTTATTACTCGCCTGTTCAGTTCCAGTGAAAGGAAGTAGCGTGAAAAGGTTGATGAAAAATGGCATTTTTGCCGATGAATCATCAACTAAAGTTACGCTGATACGTTTCTCATTGTAGTTCTGCATTCACCTACCTGTAATGATCGCACATAAACTGAGTGGGCCTGTTATCTTCCCGCTAATAGCGCTGTTTTGCTTGCTGACAAGCATGAATTTGCTCGCTCAGCGCAAGCCCGACGAGACGTCTTACTATCGAACGGTGCCCGTTCCAGCGCATCTATTGCCCATTGAGCGGGCTTACGGTTCGTCGGCATTGGGCAGCGTTTATTTCTACGGGGGTAAAAAGCTGTCTTCCCCATATTCGCTGGAAATACCTTTTTTTGAACTCAACGATCCCGAAGTAACCCATCATTTCAAAGCCTTCCGAACGCTGGTAACGGTCGGTCGACTGACCGCACTGGTACCGCTGGCTTATATTCTATTTCAGAATAACAACCGGTACAGCGGGGGAACTTACTGGACGGTATACGGCGGCTCACTAGTGGCCTCATTAACCCTTACACTCGTTGGAAACGCACAGGTAAATAAGGCGGTAACACGTTATAACAAAATGCTCAGCCAGCCCCGCGTCGGTTTATCGGCTTCACCCATTCCCATGACCGGGCAAACGGCTATTGGAGCGGGGTTATCGCTGGGATTTTAACTGACGTCCTGTTTGTTGCTCATCCAAGACGTTACCCCTTCTTTATGGAACTTCTGATGACCGTAGCCATTGTCAGCTACATTATTTACCTCCGCTACTACGCCGACCTTCGAACCAAATCGGATAAAGAACTGGATCAGTTGCAGATAGGGGTAAAACTCTATAACACCGGCCAGTTTGACTCCGCTTTCCATTACTTCAACCAGACTATTCAGGAGCATCCCCAGTGGAGTATAGCGTACCTGTATCGGGCACGTTGCCAGGTAAAACGCGGGAACCCCGAAGCCGCCCTGGCCGACTTGAAAACAGGCGAAAGTTATGACAACACGGTAGCAGACATTCACACCGAAATTGGGCAAATTCTGTATGACCGACAAGACTTTGATACTGCCTTTGCCGAGTTTGACAAAGCTGTTTTTCATTCGCAGGGGCGCGATTCGATGGCCTACTACTGGCGGGGGCGTACCCGTCAGAAACTAAATCAGCCGCAGGAAGCGCAGCACGATCTGGATCAGGCGGTTTCGCTGGAAGAACAAAGCAAAAATGGTATTCCTCCCGCCAATACGTCGACTGCCTTTTTCGACAAACGCCTGCTGACCAACATTGCCTTTGTCCTGATCAATAGCGTTGTGCTGTTGGTTATTATCAAAAAATCGCCGGTTATTCACTGGCCCTACATCATGGCGGCTAGTTCGGCGGCTGCCATTGGCTTTGTCGAACCACGCAAAGGCTGGGTATTGGCCATTATTCAATCGGCAGCCCTTTGGATTATGGTTACCTTCTTCACCGACCATCCGACCAACAATGAATTACGCGGACTGGAAGCATTTAACCTGTACGGCTCTATCGGCCTAACGTTCGTGGGCAGTTTTATTGGGGGGATTTTGAAACGGGCGATGAGGCCCAGATGATTTTTGAACGCAGGCGCGTGTAGATGCCTAGTGTGATGTTGCTTTTCCACATGGACGCACGTTAGGTAAAAAGAAAAACCCCTGACCAACTGTAGTACAGTTAATCAAGGCTTTTCTTAGTAGCGGGAGCTGGACTCGAACCAGCGACCTTTGGGTTATGAGCCCAACGAGCTACCAACTGCTCCATCCCGCGGTGTTTGGTCTGCAAAAGTACGACTACTTTCTAGAAATCCAACTACCTTTGTACAAAAAAAGTTTATCTGCTACCGGAAACGTTTTCTGCTGGCAGGGAGTTGTTTGCTAAAGCCGCTGGTAATCAACCACCGGGATCACCTCAATTATGGATCAGGATATTACGGAAAATAGTCCGACTGGCGATCCGTCAGTCAACCACAGAGCCGGTTTTGTCAGTATTGTTGGCAAACCTAACGTAGGGAAGTCAACGCTAATGAATAAACTCGTTGGCGAACGGCTCTCCATCATCACTGCTAAAGCGCAAACCACCCGACATCGTATTATGGGTATCCTGAACGGAACCCACAACGGTCAGGAATTCCAACTCGTTTACTCCGACACTCCCGGCATTATCAAGCCCCTGTACAAGCTCCAGGAATCGATGATGAGTTTTGTGCGCGGTTCTATCGAAGACGCCGACGTTATTCTGTTCGTGACGGACATTTTTGAACTGCACGACGAAAACGACGTTATCGAACGCCTGAAAAAGTCAGAGGTTCCGGTCCTGCTATTGATCAACAAGATCGATCAGGCTACGCAGGAACAGGTCAACGAAAAAATTGCGTACTGGCAGGAGAACTTCACGGCACAGGAAATCATTCCCATATCGGCCCTCAATGGCTTCAACATCGAGCAGGTATTTGAAGGACTCATCAGTCGGTTACCCCAACACCCTGCTTACTTCCCGAAAGATGAATTGACGGATAAACCGGAGCGATTTTTTGCTTCGGAGATTATCCGGGAAAAGATTTTCCTGAATTATAAAAAAGAGGTGCCTTACAGCAGCGAGGTGGTCGTTACCGGTTTCAAGGAAAAAGAAGATATCATCGTTATTCAGGCCGAGATCCTGGTTGAGCGCGCTACACAACGGGCTATTTTGCTGGGTGAGGGCGGAAAAATGATTAAAAAAACGGGCATCATGGCCCGCGAAGAACTGGAACGGTTTTTCGGCAAAAAAGTATTTTTAGAACAATTCGTTAAGGTCGAACCCGACTGGCGGCAAAAAGAGCGCATGCTCAAGCGGTTGGGATACGATGAGTAAGCGTTAGTAATCAAGTTAGTGAGTTGGGCAGTCGGTCAGCAACTGATTTACCTATCACTCACCGACTCATCAACTAACCAATCACTGACTTATAATCATGGCAAATATTGTTGCAATTGTTGGCCGTCCCAATGTGGGCAAGTCAACCTTTTTTAACCGCCTGACCGAACAGAGGCAGGCCATTATGGATAACCAAAGTGGGGTTACCCGCGACCGGCATTATGGCACGGCTGAGTGGAATAACCAATACTTCTCCGTCATTGACACGGGTGGTTACGTAGTTGGTTCCGAAGACGTGTTTGAAGAATCAATTCGCGAACAGGTCGAGATAGCCATTCAGGAATCGACCGTGTTATTATTCCTGGTCGATACACAAACGGGCATAACCGGTCTGGATGAAGATTTCGCCAATGTGTTACGCAGGTCCAATAAGCCTGTGTACGTCGTAGCCAACAAAGCCGAAACGGCAGAACGTTCGCATAGTGCGGCTGAGTTCTACGGGCTTGGCCTGGGTGAACCTTACCCTATCTCGTCAATGACGGGTACGGGTACGGGCGATCTGCTGGATGAGGTCATCAAGCATTTTCCAACGGCGGGTATTGAAAACCCGGATGCAGGCATTCCACGCATCGCTATTCTGGGTCGACCTAACGTAGGTAAGTCATCGTTTTTGAACGTATTGACTGGTCAGGATCGCAGTATCGTAACGGATATTGCCGGTACAACCCGCGATGCAATTGATACCCGTTATAAGGCGTATGGCAAAGACTTTATCCTGACCGATACCGCCGGTATCCGGCGAAAGGCTCGTATCAATGACAACATTGAGTTTTATTCGACCCTGCGCGCCATTAAAGCAATGGAAGAGTCGGATGTGTGTATTATCATGCTCGATGCTACCCGTGGACTTGAAGCGCAGGATCTAACGATCATTGGTCAGGCTGTCAAAGCCAAGAAAGGCGTGGTTATTATGGTCAACAAATGGGATGCGGTTGAGAAAGACCACCGCACGGCCGACGTGTTGCGCAAAGAAATGATTCAACGAATGATGCCCATTGATTACGTGCCCATCATTTTTGCATCGGTCCACGAGAAACAACGTATTTTCCAGGTGATGGAAAAGGCAATGGAGGTATTTGAAAACAAGACGAAAAAGGTGACTACTTCCAAATTGAACGAAGCTATGCAACCCGAAATCGAAAAATACCCACCACCGGCGTTGAAGGGAAAGCACGTAAAAATCAAATACATGCTACAGGTTCCAACGCCTTCGCCCACGTTCGTTTTCTTCTGCAATTTACCTCAGTACGTACAAGAGTCCTACCAACGTTTTCTGGAGAATCGCCTGCGGGATCATTTCGATTTTACGGGTGTCCCCCTCACGCTTTTTTTCCGGCAGAAATAACCCGTTGAAGCAATAAAAGACCGTCCATCGGCCAAGTAGATTTTTCTACTTGGCCGATGGACGGTCTTTTATTGCTTCGTTCTCAGTTTTTGCCTGTACCGTCGCGCTTTATGCGCTTATGACGGATGGACTGATTGAGCCAATACGACTCTATCATTTTCCCCAATGAAGATACTAATTTTGTGTTCTTTTCCAGTAAAAATACATACTTATGCGTTTTTGGGCGAATAAATTAATAATATTGTCACAGAAAAGTGCCTTTAAATAAAAAGCGTGCTCATGTTCAGCCGGTTAACGCTTTACATATGTTTATTTTTAGTGTACCTTTCTGCCTTTATCTCCCTTTAAATACACCTCACATGGTTACTGAAAAAATTGTAGATGATGAAAAGCGCATTGACCGGGCCGCTTATGTTTTGAAAGCCGTAGCGCATCCTCTGCGAATAAAAATCATTCACATGCTGAATGAGAATGACGAACTAAATGTGTCAGCGATTTACAAAAACCTCAACGCTGAGCAATCCTTAATCTCGCACCACCTGATCAATATGCGGGATAAGGGTATTCTCGACATACGGCGTAGTGGTAAGAATATTTACTATTTCCTGATTGACAAGGCCGTAGCAAACATCATCCACTGCATCTACGAAAGCAAACTGATGTAGCGGTCGATAACAATAAAAAATGTCGTCCGAAGTAAACACTACTTCTTGACGACATTTTTTATTGTACCCTATCCGAATATCTCACCTGTCCGGAAATTGGGTACGATACCGAGATGTATATAGGCTTTCTCGGTTACTTCCCGCCCGCGCGCGGTCCGCTTCAAAAAGCCCTCCTGAATCAGGAAAGGTTCGTACACTTCCTCAATTGTGTCGGACTCTTCACCGCAGGCGGTTGAAATAGTAGACAAGCCCACTGGGCCACCCTTAAATTTTTCGATAATGGTCAGTAAAATACGGTTATCCATATCGTCAAGCCCATTCTGGTCGACCTCAAGCGCGCTCAGTGCAATTTCGGCGATTTCGATGTTGATGATACCTTTCCCTTTCACCTGGGCAAAGTCGCGGGTTCGGCGCAGCAGGTTATTGGCGATACGGGGTGTTCCCCGGCTCCGGCGCGCAATTTCATAGGCTCCCGTTTCATCGATAGGCGTACTCAGAATAGCCGCCGACCGTTGTACAATAGTGGTTAGTAACTCAGCATCGTAATACTCCAGCCGACATCTAATGCCGAAACGCGCCCGCAGCGGAGCCGTTAGCATACCCGCCCGCGTAGTGGCGCCGATGAGTGTAAACGGATTTAGTTTGATCTGAACCGTTCGGGCATTGGGACCCGAATCCAGCATGATGTCAATCTTGTAATCCTCCATTGCCGAATATAGGTACTCTTCCACAATGGGGTTGAGCCGGTGTATTTCGTCAATAAACAGCACATCGTTCGGTTGCAGGTTCGTCAATAAGCCAGCCAGATCACTCGGCTTGTCCAGCACCGGCCCGGAGGTCATTTTTATGCTGGCATTGAGTTCATTGGCGATAATGTGCGACAGGGTCGTTTTACCCAAACCCGGGGGTCCGTGTAACAACACATGGTCGAGTGCCTCCCCCCGCTGCATGGTAGCCCGAACAAATACTTCAAGGAGTTCGATCTGTTTGGCCTGTCCCGTAAAATCAGTAAAGGAGAGGGGTCTAAGTGCCCGTTCAATTTCTTTATCGGTAGCGGTAAGCCCCTCGTTTGAGCCTTTTAAAAAGTCGTTTCGCATGGTTTTAATTCGTGCAGATACGGCCAGATGTTAACGTAAAAGCTGTGTTTTTTTGCCCAGTCGTATAGGCCAAATTTACAAAAAAAACGGCACAAAATCGCTATCGAATCAGCAATACCGACCCCCTTTTTGTAGCCCGTCCCCGCTCGGGAAATGACTCACTTACAAAGGTCACGGTGTAAGGATAAAGCATTGAGGGATAGGTAGTCCCCTTGTATGTTCCGTCCCATTTCTGCTCTGGGTTGTTCGTGGCAAAAATCACCTCACCCCAGCGGTTATATATCCTGAATTCATAATCCGTAACGTAAGCCGTAAACACCTGAAGTACGTCATTCACCCCGTCGTTATTGGGCGTAAAGGCTTCGGGTACGTTTACTCTCGGCTCGCACTGATTGAGTACACGAGCCAACCCCGTTGCCGTACATCCCAGCGGATCGGTTACCTGCACGGTGTACGAGCCCGCCTGTGCTACGGTTATCGCCTTCGTAGTATCGTTGCGGTTGAGCCATAAATACTGAAAACCGGGTGCTCCGTTCGCCGAAAGCTGCACCTGGCCCTGATCGCCCTCGCACAGGGAAGCCAGTTCCGTAAGCGAAAACGCGGGCGGTGGACGTTCGCCAACCTGTGTACTACTCCGACCCACGCAACCCGTCTGCGTGTTTCTAACGGTTAGGCTATACGCGCCCGGCTGAGCAACCAGTATCGTTGGCGAAGTCGCCCCGGTACTCCACTGGTAAACATTGCCGGGCTGATCGCCGGAACGCGGAGCGAGTACCACTGAGAGACCCGGGCATTTGAGCGTGTCTGGCACTAAGCGCGCGAAGCCGGTACTGTCCAGGCCAACCTTTATGCTATCCCTCAAGGCTTTACACCCTAGTATATCCGTCACCTGTACCGTATAAAATCCCGGATTGGCAGTACCCAAAATTGGCGTAGTGGTAATCAGATTGTTGTTCGCATCCAGCCATACGTAGCTGGCAGGCGTTCCACCCGTAACGGTCAGACTAATGGTACCGCTGTTAGGTATACTACACAAGGCATCTACAATCCTGGGAGCAATAGCCAGCTGATTCGCTGGTGATTTCAGCGTGAAAGCGGTATCTGCCTTACAGGCATGAACCGTATCCGTTACATTTACTTTGTAGCCACCTTCGGTCAAACTTGTCTGCCTGCTACCAGTACCTGTCAGGATAGCCCCATCGAAACGAGTCCAGTTATACCGATAAATTCCAACGGGTGTTGGTGTCAGCGCAATAGCTCCATCAGCAGATGTACAGGTAGTAGGACCGGTAAGGGTAGCCGCCAGGCGTAACTTCGGTAATTCATTGACCCGGATCGTATCGGAGTTTTCGCAGGTTGTGCCATTCACCGTAGCCTGTGCGGTAACGGTGTACGTGCCCGGTGTTGACACCGAAATAGTTTTGGTATTACCGCCATTACTCCACTGAAACTGGGTCCACGTTTTTTGCGGAACTGTCAAATCAACCGACGAGCGGTAACAGAAGAGGGTATCAGGCCCCAGGTCGAGGGACGGTGTGGGCTTGATTTGTACTTCAATCGTATCACTTTTGAAACATTCGCCATTGGCTGCCAACCCCACTACGATATAGTAGCCGGGCCTGTCGAGTTTTATCGTTCGTTGCCTCCCCGCAACGGCCCCATTCACCAGCCAGACGTATACCTTTGCCGTTACTTTTATATCGAGCGTGATTCCCTTCTTATTACAGATAGCGGTGTCGGCCCCCAGCTTTATCTCGTCCGGTGTGGCCAGTATCGTTAGGGTATCCTTGATCAGTGTGTCTTTACAAATACCTCCCGCACTTGTTTTTGTGATGATCCGAAGGCTAATGGGATACTGACCCGGCGATACATACGAGTGCGTAACGGGTTTGGTAGCCGTTGTCGAGTAAGGGCGGCTACCATCGCCAAAATCCAGCGTATACGCTTCCTTCAGTTTCGGGCAGTTTGGCCCGATCTGAAACACGGTCGGCGCGTTTACGCAGGTATCGCTGTACATCAGGCCGGGACCGCTGGACGGATCGTTGAAGTTTGCCACCAGATTGGGTAGCCCTAGCTGACTGGTTTGCCCACCCAGTGACTGACCGGCTGGGTTGTAAATTAAGCTGTCGAGCAGACCACCATTTGGGTTCTCGATGGTACCCAGGGATTTACTTCCCTCAATAGCCACATAGATACGACCATCTGGTCCAATCTGGATAGAGCCGTACTGCCGCGTTGTACTACTATCGACCACCGTTTTCGACTTTGTCAGCAGCGAGTCCTTTTGCGTCAGGTCATACTTCAGAATATACGAGCTACCTTTCTGGCTACCATCTTTGTTAGTATCCGCCAGCATGGTTACGTACAAACTCTTGCCATCGGGCGAGAACTCGACGCCGTAAGCTTTGGGCGGGGCAGGCCCTAAGTCGAGTGTCCGGTCAAATTTGAGCACACCCGTTGAGTCATTGAACGTATATAAATCAACCGAGTTTTTGGGTGGTCCGGGAATGACAACTGCCATAGGACGGGTAGCCTGATTGGCACTGGACGTGTCGGCGGGGCCAATTTTGATGTAACCCTCGGCATTGGCCAGCGAATCAATCACCTGACCACCCGTATACGTTACAGGATCGGTATTGTCACTGCGGGTTAAATGGCGAACCTCAAACTGATTCGTACCATACTTGCGGGTAATGACCCAATAGGTGGAATCCCGCTTGTTTTCTACCGACGCCGATTGTTCTGTCCCCTGATTCGCTAAAAGAAGATTTTTTTCAACGATAGCTCCTTTACCGCCATTCTGCCGCATATCCACCACACTATACGTTAGGGTTTTCTGCCCCCGAATCTCGGAGGTTGTGTACACATAGTAGAGATACTCGCAACCCCGGCAAGTTGGCTTTGGCACAATCAGCGCGGATTGAGTAGAGTTTTTACTCCCTGCCAGCGGCTTCTGTACTGTATTCGTGTCGCCCGGCACAAGTGATTTGAGCGGTTTTCCATCCTTGTCGTAAATAATTATCCCGTCGGTATAAAACAGGAGTATCCCTTTCGTGTTGGCAATGGATGAAGAACCCTCTATAGTACTCAGTTTACCGTCTGTAATGGGTTTTGGCGATCCGCCACCGCTAAAATCCAGGCCAGCATTTTGCCCAAAATACCATTTCACACCCTGTGATTCTTTCTTCTCCCCACAGACATCAACGTTAATGCGGTTCTGGTAGGAACAGCCATTCGGACTGATGGCTTCCACCGAGTAGCAACCGGAACTGTCCACCTGTATACTCTGGGTAGTATCTCCTTTTGGATACCATATGAAGCGGAGACCCGATTGTGGCGGACCTCCGGCATATGGGTCAAGCGTTATTTTCTCTCCTTTACAAATGGTAGTGTCCGTACGCCAATTGTTGAAAGATGGAGGGGGCGTATTAACATTAATATCGCGTGTCTGTACTTGCGCGGTACCACTAACCGTCCGGGTTAACCTAACGGTAAATTTGCCGACCCGTTGATATACATGCTTAGCTATTGAGTCCCGCTGTGTAGTAATGGTTGTTCCATCGCCAAATTCCCATACGCGGGTTGTTACACCTGTCAGCACACTATCCGTAAACGTAGCAGAGTCTGCTTTACATTCCAGATCTGGAACACAGAATTTTCCACTAATCTTAAATCCCTGTGCCCAAGACACAGTCTGTCCTGCCAGCAGAAACAGCACGGCCAAAAGTCCAGCAACACGAATAACATGATTAAACCTTACCATGAACAAATAACAAATGAAGCCCACCGCTCAAATTCATCCCCACAACATAACAACAACAAGGGCATTACGTTAGTATAAACGATAGTAATACGTTAAAATTTTATTGACTCACTGGCATAAAAATCCGTGAAATTCGCCTAATTTTATTGATTGCTCCTTTCTCAAATACTTCGTTTCGGTTGCCAGCGTTGCAACAATAAAGTTGGCCCAGTCTTTGCCCTGATTTTGCCGTTATGCTTAAAAAATACATACTGACGATTTTGACGCTTACCCTGAGTCAGATGGCCTTTGCTCAGGATCCTCAGTTCACGCAGTTTTATGCGGCTCCTCTTTACCTGAATCCCGCCTTTGCCGGCTCGGCACTGGCCCCCCGCATTACGGCGAATTACCGAAACCAGTGGCCTGCCATTACCAACTACGTAACGACGATGGTAGCGGTCGATCATTTCATCGATAAATACAGCAGTGGCATCGGTTTAACGATTCAAAGCGACAACCAGGGTCAGGGCCGGATTCTGTCGACAGACATTGGGTTGCAATATGCATACCAGTTTCAGGTGAGTGAATCATCCTTTATCCGGTTGGGTTTGCAAGGGTCGTACGTAAACCGAAGTGTCAATTATTTTGGTCTTACCACTGGCGATCAGTTTACCGACCGGGGATTCATTACGGGCAGCGTTTCCGGGGACCCGGCGTTGCAGGGTGGTTTACCCTCACAGAAGTACCTTGATTTCTCAACGGGGGGGCTTTTTTATTCGGACTGGTTCTGGGTGGGAACAGCCGTGCATCACATCAACCGGCCAGACCAAGGATTTTTCATTGGCGGGCGGGACCGGCTTCCAGCTAAGGTAAGTGTTCAGGCTGGCCTGCGCATTCCATTGGGAGGCTTTACCGGGTTGGCCGATGAAGAAGACAGAGAGATCAGCATCTCACCGGTTATCATGTACAAACACCAGGGCAAGTACGACCAATTGGATTTAGGAGCTTATTTAACGTACTCTCCGCTAACAATTGGTGCCTATTATCGGGGTATTCCGTTCAAGAAGTACGATCAGACACTCAATAATAACGACGCTGTAGCAGCATTGATCGGTTGGCGCATGGAGAAATTTTCCATTGGCTATAGTTACGATCTAACCATTTCTACCCTTGGCAACAGCGGTGGTTCCCACGAGTTATCACTGTCTTATGTCTTCGACAAGCCAGAAGGACGGCGGCCGGGGGTGAAACGGCGGGACAAAAAGTTACCCTGCCCCAAATTCTGAGAGACTGTCTGAAAATGGTTAGTTGAGCCTTTTGAGCATCATGGGTAACATGGCAATGTACAAGGCAGACTCGCTGTTGCGAGGAAGTTTTTCGTAGTCTTTTGACAAGCGACGGTTAAAACTAAGCCAGGCAAAACTGCGCTCAACGACCCAACGTCGGGGTAGCAATACAAAGCCCGTCAGTTTATCACTTCGTTTGACTACTTCCCACAGCCAACCCGTTAGGTTCGCCACCCAATCATATAAATCATCGCCCTGATAACCTGAATCGACCGCACCGGCGGCCCGGCCAGACGATCTCCAACTTACCGCATAATTCCTTGAGCAGACTATTGGCCCAAATTTTCTCAATCAGCAGTTTAGCTCCTGCTTTTTCGGATACGCTGGCGGCTACTACCTTGACCGCCAACAGTAAACCCAGAGTATCTACCAGAATAAATCGTTTTCGGCCTTTGATGCA
>JBBSTD010000142.1:0-13945 GCA_038236215.1 Cytophagales bacterium
TGGAATGTTGACTTGTAGTGTCGGTTTCTATGACCCCGACACTACTTTTTTATCCATATAATAACCGCAAAAACAAGATGATTGACTTGAAAGGAGTAAAAGAAAGATTGGTTTTACAGCTTGAAGCAACAACCGAAATTATACGGGCTACGGAAATGCCAACTTCGATTGAGTGCCATGCTATGACTGCTGCCGATATCAGGAATCAAGAATCAGTTAAGCAACCTACCAAAGGAAGGGAATCATATCTACTGGATCGAGGTTGACAAGCCCAGAGAACTAGTAGAGCAATTCAAGGATAGGCAGGTTACTGGTGATTTTGAATTAGCCTAGGATAATAAAAACGCTGATAGCAAATATGTGTACGTAGGAAGTTGTACAGCTACAAAACTTGGTAACCGCTTCATGCCGCATTGTGGATACAAAGACAGTAAAACGTATTCATTACAGCTAAGCAGGTGGATTAGTGATGCTGAATTAACCTTCACGTTTTGCTATTTCGAGGTAGAAAATAGGGGTTTAGTCCAGTACATAGAAGACCAGCTTCACAGCGAATTGAATCCTCTGTTTGGGAAGTCAGGTGGGAACAACAGAATAAAAAAAGTTAGTCGGTGAATCACTGATTAAACGAATGTAAATAGCTGACTGTACTACCTTTTAACCACCTTTCTGAAAACAATACGGGGCTGAAACGACTTGATTAAAGTAACCCCCGCATCTGTTTATGAACGAGACTCAACCTATAACTTCTAAAACGGCATGGTCTGATAGTGCACCCGATACGTCATTCTGGTCAATGCTTACCCAGACAATTTTGCCGCCTTACGTAAATACCTGTCGCTGGTTTGCGGGTAAGGCCCGCCAGCAAACGGGATTTGCTATACAAACGGTACATACCCTTCAGTTGGGCGATAATGATGTGGCTTATCTCGCTATTCTGGAGGCTAGTTATGCCGATGGTGTACCCGAAAATTATCTCCTTCCTCTGTCGTTTATCCCTGACCCATCGGCAGAGCAAATCACCGATATTCCGGAGAAAGGTCAGATTGGCGACGTTACGCTGGCCGGTCAAAAGGGACTTTTGATCGACGCTATCTACGACGAACGCTTTCGCCGGACATTGTTTACGAACATCTACACAAACTCTACCATTCCTCAGACTAGTGGTGAGATAGTCTTTAATAGAGGTAAAGGGCTGGATGAGGGCGATAGCGACCTGCCCTCGCGGGTGCTGCCGGTCGACTCGAGTAATTCGGCCATGACCTACGGCGATAAATACTTTCTGAAACTCTACCGGAAACTGTTTCAGGAAACGAACCCGGAAGTGGACATGGTTGCCTTCCTGACCGATAAGAGCAACTTTTCTCATATTCCGGCTTTCGGGGGGAGTATTATCTGGAAACAGAGTGGCAGTGCCGACATAACCCTTGGCATGGTGCAGCGTATGGTGCCGAATGACAAAGATTCCTGGATGCAAACCGGGGATTACCTAAACGATTTTTTGTACGGAGTACCTAACCGAATGTTTGCCATTCGGGAAGATGTGTTCGATAAAGTGGAATTGCTGGGTAAGCGAACGGGCGAAATGCACTGCGCCCTCTACAAACCAATCCGGGATGGCGAACCATCAGACCCCAATTTTGCACCGGAACCCTTCACCGACGAGTACCGGGCGTTTATGATCAAACGGATTGACGATTTGCTCGAACGGCGATACGCGCTGCTGGTAGACAACTATACAAAGCTCGACCCGCAGGCGCAGCGACTGGCGTGGGTGTTTATGGAAGCCAGGGAAATGATTGAGAACTTCATTGCCGATTTCCGAACCCGCCCGCTTGAATCGCTCCGAATCCGGATTCACGGTGATTACCACCTCGGTCAGGTACTGGCCACGAGCAACGACTTCGTGATGATTGATTTTGAGGGAGAACCTGAAAGTACCATCACCGAGCGCAAAATCAAACACTCACCCCTGAAAGATGTGGCTGGTATGATCCGGTCCTATCACTACGCTGTTTCGTCAAAACTATTCAATTCGTCCGAAACAGAAGGGCTGGATGCAAAACACCTCGAGCGCGTGTCGGACCGGTGGTTTTCGCTCATCCGGAGTACTTTTCTGGATGCTTACCTGGATGTATTTGGCGCCCCGCATCCGTTGTTTAAGAACAACACAGAGATTAACTTTCTACTCCTGATCTACCTGCTCGAAAAAGCGGTGTACGAATTAGGCTACGAAATTAGCTACCGGCCATCGTGGGTAAAAATTCCGCTAAAAGGTATTCTTAACGTGATCCGGGAGATAGAAAAAATCCGCCTGAGTGATGGCAGTGCAACGAGTGATATCCCTATGTTACAAACGAATCTATTGCAACCAACTGCTGGGCAGGATAATTAGCCTGTTTGGTCAGCCTTATTTCGCGACTTGGCACCTTTCATTTTCCTGATTACTCACGAATCATTTAAACAAACCGCATCTGGAATTAAGTAGTGTCGTTGTTAACCTGCTTTTTTTTAACTTTCCGGCTCTCAAACCTTTGACCGACGGAACCCTATTCTATTTAACCTATGGCAAAACGCAAAACTACGGCGGCATCATCTCCTGACGCTGAAACCGACCAGCCAAAGAAGGCTGCTGCCTCTAAATCCACTAAAAGTAAGACTACGCAGGAAACGCTTCCGGTGGCAGTCGAAAGTAATCCTGATTCTGGCAGTTATTCCCGATTTACGGAATTCGATATTCACTTATTTCGGGCCGGGAAACACCGCCGTCTCTACGAAAAATTTGGTTCGCACGTCATTGAACACAATGGCGTTAAGGGTACTTATTTCGCCGTGTGGGCACCATCGGCCCGGTACGTATCGGTTATTGGTAATTTCAATGGCTGGGACAAAGGCAGCAACCCGCTGAACGTCCGGTGGGATTCGTCGGGTGTCTGGGAAATGTTCATTCCAAATGTCGACCAGGGGGAGTCCTATAAGTATTTTATTGTTCACGAAGGTGGCCGCGAATTGGAGAAAGGTGACCCCTACGCTCATTGGTGGGAAGTGCCGCCCAAAACGGCTTCGCTTGTCTGGAATACCTACTACGAGTGGAACGATCAGGAATGGATGGCGAACCGCCACGCCAAAAATGCGCTGGATGCCCCCATGTCAGTGTATGAGGTGCATCTGTCTTCCTGGCGACGGGATCCCGGCGACCCCGAGCGGGAACTGACCTATAGCGAAATTGCCGATGCGATGGTGCCCTACATAAAAGACATGGGCTTCACGCACGTAGAATTTATGCCGATTATGCAATACCCGTATGCTCCTTCGTGGGGGTACCAGATTACGGGTTATTTTGCGCCCAGCAGCCGGTTTGGTACACCGCAGGAGTTTATGATGCTTATCGAGCGGCTGCACCAGGCGGGTATCGGCGTGTTGCTGGACTGGGTTCCTTCGCACTTTCCCGGCGATGCGCACGGGCTGTACGAGTTCGATGGGTCGCACCTGTACGAACACCCGGACCGGCGTAAGGGCTACCACCCCGACTGGAAAAGTTACGTCTTTAATTACGAACGGCCGGAAGTTCGCTCGTTTCTGTTGAGCAATGCCATGTTCTGGCTGGACCGCTGTCATGCCGACGGTTTACGGGTGGATGCCGTAGCTTCCATGCTTTACCTGGATTATTCGCGTAATGCCGGGGAGTGGGAGCCAAATATATTTGGTGGCCGCGAGAATCTGGAGGTCGTATCGCTTATTAAAGAAATTAACGAGGCTATCTACGCAGACTTTCCGGATGTGCAGACCATCGCCGAAGAGTCGACCGCGTTTCCCGGCGTATCGCGTCCGGTGTACACGGGTGGCCTGGGCTTTGGTATGAAGTGGATGATGGGCTGGATGAACGATACGCTCCGCTATTTCGAGCGCGATCCGGCTTTCCGTAAATTTCACCAGGACGAACTGACGTTCAGTACGGTTTATGCCTTCACCGAAAATTTCATGCTGCCCCTTTCGCACGATGAGGTGGTATACGGTAAAAAGTCCCTGGTAGGAAAGATGCCCGGCGATGAGTGGCAGCAATTTGCTAACCTTAGGTTGTTATTCTCCTACATGTTTACGCACTCCGGCACAAAGCTCCTGTTTATGGGTGGCGAGTTTGGGCAAACATCGGAGTGGAAATTTGATGCCAGTCTCGATTGGCATCTGCTGGAGTTTGGTCCTCACAAAGGTATGGCTGCGTGCGTAAGAGCATTAAATAACCTGTACCGGACAGAACCGGCGTTGTATGCCCTGAACTTCTCACCCGATGGGTTTGAATGGATCGACACTACCGACCGCGAGAATACGGTGGTGACCTACATCCGCAAAAGCAACAACCCCGCCGATACCCTGCTTATTGTGTTGAACATGACCCCCGTACCGCGTACCAATTATCGTATTGGGGTACCGTCGGCGGGTTCATACAACGAACTGTTCAACAGCGATGCCACGGAATTCTTCGGTAGTGGGATTAGCAACACAGCACCCATCAAGAGCGAAAACGAACCGTGGCACGGACGGCCCCAGTCTATTCAGCTGAATGTACCACCGCTAGGCGCGGTAGTATTGAAAATGGGTAGCTAATAAATTCCCTACAACGGGTAGCACTGGTAAGTTTAAGCAGGTTATTTCTCTGGATTTTACAGCCCGGGGAAATAACCTGCTTTCTTGGTTGGGAGTAGAGGATTCCATACAATAAGATGCCGGTACGCAGCGTAGAGAAGCCAGTTGTTTCTGTTCAAATCAATCGGTAATAAACCTATATTTGCCCGCCTTAACGGCCCATTTTTTCTGCATGAAGAAAATACTCGTTGCGTTTTCAGTACTGGTTTCCTTTACCAGTTTTGCCCAATCGCCAGTGGCGGCCCGCCTTAGCAGTGGGTATGATATCGGAATGGCTTATTCCACCGGTCACTATAACCCGTCGATTTCCTATTACCAACTGCTTACTGTTAGCGAACAAAAGCTGTTTTCGTTCGGCTGGAATTTGCGGCTTGGAGCCTTTTACGGGGATAATCTCGATTACTACACGGCACCCGCCCGCCTGACGCGGGGCAAATCGGGGTTAGGTTCAATTGGCTTACCCCTGATGCCGGCCAACATGGACACCGTTCGTTTTGATCACGTATCCATGACCTCGCTCAGTGTTGGCGTTCGGGCAAAAGTTAATCTGGGACGAGTGGAATTGGGAGCCAGCGCCGATTTGTTGGGGTTCACCTTCGGCAAATCACGTACGGGGCAGTACCAGTCATCAACGGGCCAGTTTGCCATTCAGTCAGCATCCGGGGCCGATTCTCTGCTGGTTCCGTTTCAGGGGGCAAACGCTTTGCAGAAGTCTTCACCCGGTAATTTTAACGCACGCTTGCTGGGTGACAATAACAGGGGAACCCTCTCGACCCAGGTGTATGCTCATATTCGTCTTACACAACGTGTTGGTATAAAGCTTGGTTATCAATGGCTTATTACCGAAATGTCCGTTGCCAAGCGCGACGTTGTGGCCGATAATAACCGGTTCCGGAATAGGGCAGGTATGGCTTATCTGGCATTATCCTTACCCATATTTCAGTGAGTAGTTGACTAGTCAAGTGGTTACCTGGTTGAGCTTTGATCCTATTCAACCAGTTAACCACTCAACCACTACACCTCTACCGGCTTCGAGTCAAAATAAGTTTGGAAGATGGCAGCACCAATATCGTTGATGCGTGTCTGCAAATTGTCCAGATACTGGTGCAAACCCGCTCTGAAGATATCGGGTGTTTCGGTAAACTCAATGTCGGTGCGGAGTTTGGAGATTAACCGTTCGGCCGAATTGCCGAAGCCATTGGTGATGTTATTACCCGAAATTTCGTAGAGCGACAACTCTGCCTGCCGGATGCAGTGGCCTACTGCCCGGGGAAACATTCGGTCCAGAATCAGGAATTCAATAATACTCGATGGGGTCAGCGAGCGATACTGCTGCCGGTGCATGTTGTACGCACTCACCGACTTGAGCACGGCCGACCAGATCATCAGGTCGATGGTAGACCCCACCAGCTCTATTTCGGGCAACAGTGTGAAGTATTTAACGTCCAGAAAGCGGGATGTTTTGTCGGCCCGTTCCATAAACCGACCCAGCCGCCCAAAGTGCCAGGCTTCATTGCGGGTAATGGTGGCGTCAATAATGCCGTAAAACAACTGCGTACTGTTTCGGATTTCTGTCAGAAAATTCTGCGTTTGCCCCAACTCCCATTGTTGCTTGGGGGGGGTATCGCGCACCATCATGTAAAACTGATTGAGGTGTTCCCACATCTCTTTCGAGATAATCTCACGAATGGTACGGGCATTTTCTCGGGCGTTGCTCAGGCACATGAGAATGGAATTGGGATTCCGCTTGTCAAACGTCATAAACTGAATAACATTCTCCCGCGTTGGCTGCTTGTAATATTTTTTAAACAGGTCATTATCCGCCGTAGCGATGAGGAGTGGTTCCCATTGCTGATCTACATTCGGGGGAAGATCAAGCGCCAGATTGAAGTTTACACTCATGAAACGGGCATAGTTTTCGGCCCGTTCAATGTATCGGTGCATCCAGTAAACAGAGTTGGCAACGCGGCTAAGCATACGTTATAAGAAGTGATTTAAAATGATGGGCAACCAACAAAAATAAGGATTTGGGCCGAAATGGCAAGCTAATACGCTTTGTTTCGGGATGAGTGCAAAATAATCATCGTTAAATAGAGCAATTCGCGATACTAGCCGGGAATTATTTTTGCTTCTCTCATCGCTACCTGGGCAAGATAAGGTTAGAAAATTGTTCCTTTATCCTTATACCCGTGTTAACTTTTTTTTTTAGTCAATCGACAACATGATTACCAAACTGTATGCAGTATTGACGGGTAGCCTGCTTCTGAGCATCAGCGCGTTCGCCTTACCGGCTTCCCCGCAACCCGACAAACCCGGTTCCAGCCCCGCCAAAGCTGGATCAAGGCTCTACGAAGTGCGAATTTACCATCCGACTCCCGGAAAGTATGCCGAAATAGTGGACCGGTTCCGGCAATACACCACGAAGATTTTTGAAAAACATGGTATGGAAAACATTGGCTACTGGACGCCAACCGACACCACCAACAAAGAATTGATCTACATTCTGGCCTATCCCGACCGGGCCGCGCGTGATGCTTCCTGGAAAGCGTTTGGCAGCGATCCGGAATGGAAAGCCGTGGTAGCCAAAACCGAAGCCAACGGTAAGTTGGTGGATCACGTCGATCAGATTTTTATGACCGAATCCGACATATCACCCAAAGTTAAAGTAGCTCAGAAGTCGCCCGAACGCACGTTCGAGCTGCGTACGTACACGCCTACACCGGGTAACATGCCGAACCTGCTGTCGCGCTTTCGGGATCATACCATTAAGTTATTCAGTAAGCATGGCATGACGAATGTTGGCTACTTTATTACGGAAGAAAAAGAGGCTACCACCCCGCCTAAACTGGTGTATATTCTGGCGCACCCCAGCGAAGCCGAAGGAAAGCAGCATTTTGAGGAGTTCCGGAAAGACCCCAAGTGGATGGCGGCCAAAGCGGAATCGGAGAAAGTGGGTGGTGGTTCTCTGACGACCAAAGTAGAGTCTGTCTACATGAAACCCACGGATTATTCGCCGATGAAATAAGAATTCGGCAAACAACCACTTCTGCCAATCGGTTTCATACAGTAAATAAGCTACTGTATGAAACCGATTTTTGATTTAATACAACCCCTGTTTAAGCAGTCACGATCAGTCGATTTGTCCCGGCAGCAGTTCCTGCGGACGGCCGGGTTGGGACTGGCTACCGGTGCTATTGGTAGTGTACTTGTTGCCTGTGGTGACAAAACAGGAACGAACGTCAACTCTGTTTCTAATACAACCTCCAGCGGTTCTGTTCCCAAACTGGTAGCTACCTCGCCACCCGCCGAAGTGCCTGCCGATACCACGAAACCCATTAAGCTGGAGCAAATAAAAGCTGCCACCGAGCAGCAGGACCCGCTTCCGCCTACGCCCCTGCCCAATGCAAGACGGGTGGGGTACGCGCTCGTGGGGCTGGGTCACCTGACGCTCAATCAGATACTACCCGCCTTTGGGGCCTGTACGAGATCAAAAGTGGTTGCTCTGGTGAGTGGTAGTCCCGGAAAAATGAAGAAAGTAGCTACGGAGTATGGCATTAAAAGTGGGAGTTGCTATAGCTACGAGGACTACGATAAAATACGGGACAATCCGGAAGTGGATGCCATATACATCGTACTGCCCAATGGCATGCACGCCGAGTACACGGTTCGGGGGGCGCAGGCGGGGAAACATATCCTGTGCGAAAAACCAATGGCTAACTCGGTGGCAGAGTGTCAGGCAATGATCGATGCCTGTAAAAAAGCTAATCGTAAGCTGATGGTTGCTTATCGTATTCAGTATGAGCCGCACCACAAACTCGTGCGGGATATGGTTCAGAAAGGAGATTTTGGTAAAGTGAAAAGCATTGTAGCCAACAACGGACAAAACTCCGATAACCCGTCGCACTGGCGTTTTGATAAAAAACTGGCCGGGGGAGGGGCATTACCCGATGTGGGTCTTTATTGCCTAAATACTATCCGGTATTTGCTGGCTGAAGAACCAACCGAAGTAATGGGCTTTATTCATAGCACACCGGACGATCCGCGTTTCCGGGAGGTGGAAGAGCAGGTGAACTGGCTCATGAAATTTCCGAGTGGCGTACAAACCAGTTGCGCCACCGGCTATGGCCATCACGAGGAGCGAAGTTATAAAGTACTGGCCGAGACCGGCTGGATTGAAATGGACCCTGCTTTCCCGTACCAGGGGTTACAATTGCAGACCAGTCAGGCAGAGGGAATGGAAAATCGGCTCACCCAGCATAAAATAGCGGACAAAGACCAATTTGCGGCTGAAATTGACCACTTCTCAGAATCCATCATGGGAAATGCCATACCGTATACGCCCGGCGAAGAGGGGTTGCAGGATCAAAAAATAATGGAAGCAATCTATAAGTCGGCGCGGGAAGGCAGGCCGGTGAAGCTACCCGCTGTCGATAAAAAGGATGCGTTCCGGGGGGCAGAACCAAAAACGAATGCGTAGGCTACGCATTCGTTTTTGACTATCTGTTACTTCGTGGCTGTTGTAGACACGGGGGGATTGATCATGATGTGGGCCCGATGGGTGCCGGGGTCCATGATCCAGGGCATCCCCGGTGCTTCGGGCTTCAGGGGTAGTCCGGTACTTTCGGCGGTGGCGTAAGGGATGTACACCACGTAGCGCAGGTAGCCATCTTTCACGTCGCCGGTGGCAGCGTCGTACTGCTCATCTTTGGCCGAGTAGGAATATAGCGTCGATGGATGTGTTGGCATCATCAGCTTCTTGTCCTTCACCTCCTGCTCGCGCATGGCTAGAATTTCCGGGGCTTTTTTGCCTTCCTTTTTCAGCACCCGGCCCCGCTCCATAAAGGGTTCTAAGTCTTTGTGATAGCAGGATACGCTCAGGCCTTTTTGCGCCGGATCATCGGCCAGGCAAACCAGTTCGTTGGTTCCTTTGCGTAAAACAACGAACTCGTTCTTGGGTGAGTAGCCATACACCATCGCTGCGTCGCGTTTATCGGCCGGAGCAGCCAGTAACGCCGTTTTTATTTGCATATCGGGCGATGGAACAGCAGGCGTTTGGGCCATGCCTAACGATGCCAGTCCGCAAAAAGTCGCTAGTGTCAAAAGAGTTTTCATAGTCATTGTTGGTTTAACTAAGTAAGGTCGATGGTGGGCTAAATTACTCAAAAGCTTACGAGTGATCGTATAAACAGAACTTATTTTGCCGAATAGTTGCATCAGTCATTTGTTTTGACATTATTTGTCCAACTAAACCAATCCAAATCGAATGGACAAGGTAAGTATAGGACGAAGTACGTTTGGTGAATGGCTCCGCAACCAACGAGAGCAACGTCAATGGCCCCTTCGTAAAGTAGCCGCCCTACTCGATGTAGATACGAGCATTGTGTCCAAACTGGAACGGGGTCAGCGGCAACCGCAGCGCGAATACGTCGATAAATTGGCCGCTATTTTCGACGAAGATGTGATGGTTTTGCTGGTCATGTACCTGTCTGACCGGGTGGCCTACGAACTGGCTGACGAGCGATGCTCCGACGAAGTACTACGGGTAGCGGAGGAGAAAATAAAGTACCTGCGGAGTAAAAACGTAAAGCAGGGCGAAATTGAATTTTAGTGGCAGAGTAATCTACGATGAGAAGCTCACATTTATCAAATCATTATATGAATTACCAATTACCTTTTCTTGATTCACCTCTTATAGAGCCTCGAACAAGGACTATTACGAAGGCTAATATCGCTCAACAACCACAAGTTATCGATGATAAAACGTTTAACCACCCATTGTTAAAAGAACGTGCTTATTATCATGATGGTAAAACGATTGTGCTAAATATGGATGTAAATGAGGGCTTGAAACTTCTAGCTGATACTGGTGTGACTGCTAACTGTATTGTTTCATCCCCACCTTTTTACGGCCAACGTGACTATGGAGTTGAGGGCCAGATTGGGCTTGAAGAACACCCGAAGCAATTTATTGAAAAACTGATATACGCCTTCAATTTATGTAAACCCGTGTTGGCAGATAATGGAAGCCTTTGGGTTAATCTTGGAGACACATATTGGAGTGGAAAAGGTGAGCATAAGAGCGGTGAGGTTAAGCAAAATGCCCGGCGATTTGGTGTGAGACCTCAAGATAAGAAGGGTGATGGAAAGCTGTGTGTTCCTAAACAACTTCTTTTGATTCCTCACCGCTTTGCGATTGGAATGCAGGATGAAGGGTGGATTGTGCGCAACGATAATATTTGGATAAAGCCTAATCCGGTTCCTGATCAAGTTAGAGATCGTTGCTCGATGTCACATGAATACGTCTTCCACTTGGTGAAAAGTAGATGGTACTATTTCGACAAAGAAAAGGTGGCTAGGAAAGTCGGTTCTGATTCTATTCTTCCTCCTTTAGATACGTGGGAAGTTGCCACAGTTCGTAGTAAGCATCAACACAAAGCTCGCTTCTCAGATGAACTTGTCAGAATACCCATTTTATCTACTACTCCGGATAATGGGGTGGTTCTAGACCCGTTTGTAGGAAGTGGTACAAGTTTATTATTTGCGAGAAGGCTTGGCTATCGTGCAATCGGAATTGATCTTAACAAAAAGTTTTGCGAGTCTATTGTTGATCAGATAAACGGAGAATAATAATGCCTAAATTTTTATCGGCGAAGGTAATCGAAAAGGCAGTCAAAAACCTCTCTGAGTCAGCAGCTAGAGGTCGATTTTTCGAGTTTCTGATATTGAAGAGAGCGTTAGAAATATCCGAATCTAACAGCGTTGTATTTGCAGAAGGTAATCCTGCTTATAAACAGGCAATCAATGAACTAGGACTCGTGACTGTAGAGGATGAAACCAAATCCGCAGAATCAAGTTCTCGAAATTACATCAATGTATTCGATACAAAAGATAGCACACACGGATACCGTTCTAAACGTTTCATTTCAAATGGGCCGAATACTACTGTCGGGGGAACTGCCTGGCAGCCCATAGTGCAAATTGATCAAAGCAGACCTAGAAAAGTATGCCTAGTTGAAAGGTATGTAGACCATATTTCTAAATTTCTGCTTTTGAAAAACGGAGACAAACCCAGTTTCTACGCATTCGCAATATGGTATTATCGACATGTTGATATTGAAAATTTAGTCGATAGTAACATGTTGAATTTTACCGAGGTGGTTGTCTCACTTGCGAAACATACCGATCTGTCATTTGGCTTTACAAACGAGGAGAAAAGCGTTTTGTTCGATGTTAGCAACGTATTTTACGATACTGTAGCTTCCTTAGACCTGTCCGCACTTCAGAACAAAATAGCCATATCAAATGATTATCTGCCTTCTATACCAGAAGTATTAATAGATACAAAACTGGACTCAGATCACGTGGCTCCGCCAGTCTTCTCAACAAGTGGCCCTTACCAAAAAGTCTATTTTGGTGCGCCCGGTTCGGGCAAGTCACGGCGGCTTAGCTTGGATAGTAAGAGCATGAAAGTATTTCGTACCACCTTTCATCCTGATAGTGAATATGCGGGTTTTGTAGGGGTATACAAACCTTTCGTATCTGGGAAGGATATCACCTACGCGTTTGTACCTCAAATATTTACGAAAGCTTACGTGTATGCCTGGAAGCATCCGAGAGAATTGGTTTGCCTAGCTATAGATGAGATCAATCGAGGTAACTGTGCGCAGATATTCGGCGATTTGTTTCAGTTACTGGATCGAAACGAAATAGGGTTTTCAGAATATGCACTACTGGCAGATGCTGATTTAGTTGCTTACCTCGAAGAGAATATAACTAATACCGCTGATTACACGGCTTTAACTGGTGGTATTGACCAATTGAAATTACCCCCTAATTTATACCTCTATGCCACTATGAATACTTCCGATCAATCACTATTTCCGATGGATAGTGCCTTCAAACGACGGTGGGATTGGGAGTATGTGCCAATAGACTACACAGATGCAAATCAATTCACCATTGTACTTAGCAATGATTACACCTACAAGTGGGGAAATTTTATTGAATGTGTCAATCGATTCATTGTTGAACTGACGGGTAGCGAAGACAAGCAGTTAGGAAATCGTTTCGTGAATCCGAACGATAAAGTTGTTACGCTCAGTATGTTCAAATCGAAGGTGCTGTATTACCTCTGGTCAGAAATCTACAAAAACGAATCTGACAAGGCAACCAATATCTTCGTGTATCAACCTGCCGACGCACCAGATATAGAACTTTTCTCATTCTCGCGACTGTACGAAAAACGCTCTGATGAAACCCCGCTTGATTTAGAAATTCTCCCTTCGTTTATGCGACAACTTGGTCTTGAACCTACTAGACTCTAACGCATGATCGTTCTGGTTGAGAGCCATCCTTACCAACCCGATGCGCTAAGCGGTATTATCGACCCCCGCTATCTGATGCCTGCGCCACGGGGGTGCGTTCAACTTGACTACGTCGGTTATCTGGTTGAGGCCGGGAGTGGGTCTGGGCCAGTTCACAGTATTATCATTCTCCCCAAAGTATTTCGTGATGCATTGGGCAAGGTTTTTGGGCACTACACACCCGAAGACCTGCTGACGCTTCACGACGAACCTAACGCCGATACTCCCAGGCCCACCGTGCGTGAGCGGCTACAGGCCGAAGGGAAGCTTGATTTCCTGTTCCGGTTTTCGGTCTGGTTGTACCGGTCTATCCGGCAGTTTCATCAACGGCATCGTGCGTCTATCCTGCCCGAAATGGCCAGCCTGACTGAGGTGTCGGGCACGGGTAAAGCTGATTTGTCGGAACTGGAAGTAGTGCTGGCACTCGTTCGGTTTCACCGGGATAATAACTCACTGCTCACCCACATCAAACGGGTCAATACGGCGCAGCGGCATTCGGTTAGCTGGAGCCGGACGGTAGCAAAACAACAACCCATTATCCAAAACGGTCGGCCGGTGTACGTGCAACCACTGGTGAAACAGAAACACATCAACTATGACGAAGAACTGATTGTACTCTACTTGAGCACCCTTGCTGATTTACGGCAGCAATACGGTTTTCGGCTTGATCTGAACCCGTTGTACCCGCTATTGTCACCCCGGGATATGGAGCGATTTCGGGAACGGGCCGTACTTCGGCTTAAGGAGATTCGGGGCAAGTACTTTTCGGATACATTGGTGCGCGTCTGGCAGTTACTGAGGGTGCAATTCAAATTGTCGCTTTCGTGCCGTAGCTTAGGGTATGCATAACGAAACTGCCCTGCCCTTCACCGAAGAAGAATATGTAGCTTTAGCCCGTCAAAAATACAGCGAACTCAAAGCTCTTAAAAGTAAGCCCA
>JBBSTD010000143.1:0-13909 GCA_038236215.1 Cytophagales bacterium
CGCTTCTTTCGGTTTGGGAGTGCAAAGGTAGCCAGCCAGTCCCCCGTTGTCAAGCCCCAATCCGAAAATAGTTTTTGCCCCGCCAAATATTAGTTGGTAAGTGACTGACTAGTGGCTACTTACCTTAAATAATAAAATCAAACTTTTTTCAGCAGATGGTTTTTCTTGCCCTTCGAAACGAGTACATATCGTCCCTGAAGCCATTCCAGATCTGTTGAAGCAGCAGGATCGGCCACTTTTATTTTATTAATACTAACTGCATTTTGGGTAATTGCCCGACGGGCTTCTCCCTTAGATGCGTACACCTCTCCCCTGCTGGCCACTGAAAGGAGGTCGGTTATGTCTTTACTATTCGCTAATTCCTCCGGAGAAATCTCCGTTTGCGGTACTCCTTCGAAAATAATGTCGAACTCGTCGGCCTGAATGGAGCGAAGCGTTTCCAGCGTTGCTTTACCAAATAATACGTCAGATGCTTTAACGGCTAACTCATAACCTGCCTTTGTGTGAACACGGGTGGTCACTTCTTTGGCAATGGCCTTTTGTAATATACGCAAGTGGGGTGCTTCGGCATGCTGGCTCTCTAGTTCTTCAATCTCCTCATGGGGCAGTAGCGTAAACACCCGAATCAGGCGGGGGCAATCAGCGTCGGTCGTATTGAGCCAGAATTGATAAAATTGGTAGGGCGACGTCATGGTTGGATCGAGCCAAACGTTGCCGCTCTCCGATTTACCGAACTTGGTCCCATCTGCTTTAGTAACGAGGGGCGTTGTCAGGGCAAACGCCAAATGGTCTTCCTGGCTGGCACTCTCACCCGCTTCTTTCCGTCGGATTAGTTCGGTGCCGGTTGTAATGTTACCCCACTGGTCGGAACCTCCCATCTGTAAGCGTACTCCTTTATTCTTATAAAGCCAGTAAAAATCATAGCCCTGTAGTAGCTGGTATGAGAATTCAGTAAAGGAAATTCCAGTTTCAAGCCGTTTCTTCACCGAATCCTTCGCCATCATATAATTGACGGTGATGTGTTTACCCGCTTCACGGAGAAAACCCAGAAACGATATTTCCTTGAACCAGTCATAATTGTTGACCATTTCGGCGGAGTTGTCCTCACCGCTAAATTCGAGAAACCGGCTCAGTTGCTGGCGAATGCCCTCCTGATTGCGTCGGAGTGTGTCTTCTGACAGGAAATCCCGTTCGGCGGCTTTACCAGATGGGTCACCAATCATTCCGGTGGCCCCTCCCACTAACGCAAACGGTTTATGACCGGCCCGCTGTAGGTGAACCAGCAACATAACAGTGGCCAAGTTACCAATATGGAGCGATGCGGCCGTTGGGTCGAATCCAATGTAGCCCGCTGTCATTTCTTTCTGTAGTTGTTCTTCGGTGCCGGGGGTCATGTCGTTCAACATACCACGCCAGCGGAGTTCTTCGATAAAGTTCATATGTAGTGAAAGAGCAAAAAAATGTAAGACCGATTAGCTTCACTCCGCTTCGGCTCACTCTTAATTAGATTGCAAAATTAGTGGTTCATGGCAAAAGCAGTGATGAGTCGCCGTAACTCAGAAAGCGATAGTCATGGTCTAGGGCTTCTGAGTAAATCCGCTTCCAGTCGTCACCCAGCAACGCGGCAATCAACAAAATCAGCGTTGAACCAGGTTGATGAAAATTAGTAACGATGCCTTTACACAGCTTAAATTGATAGCCGGGCGTAATATAAATACCGGTGCTAATAGAAATAGAATCTATTTCGGTAGTCAGCAGGTAATTCAGGACTGCCGTTATGGACTCCTCTACCGTTGGTTGCTTGTCCGGCGGACGTTGATAAGCGTAATGCTGGTCCAGATAAAACGGATTAGTCTCACCGTATACCAATTTAACACCTATCCAATACAGGCTCTCCAGTGCCCGCATAGATGTTGTCCCCACGGCTATAAGCCTATCCAGGTGATTGAGCAGGTTTTTCAGGTTTGTCTGTGTATAAATGACCTGTTCGGTATGCATCTCATGCTGCCGAACATCGCTTGCCTTTATGGGTTGAAATGTACCGGCCCCTACGTGCAATGTCAGGTAGTCATAGTTTATGCCGCGCTTGTCCAGGGCATCGAATACAGCAGGGGTAAAATGCAAACCGGCAGTAGGCGCGGCTACAGCCCCCTCCTGCGTTGAATAAATGGTTTGGTAACTTTCCTTATCGGCATCCGTCGCATCCCGCTTTAGGTAGGGCGGCAACGGAATTTCACCCGCGTACTGGATTAGTTCCGCAAACGTGAGGTCGGCCGGTTGCCAGCTTAACTCAACGACAGATTTATCGTAATCATACCAGGTAGCCGATAATATGACTTCACCCCGGCCAGTTGGCAATATCGCCTGCAACATCTCGCCGGGCTTCCATCGTTTACGATTACCAATCATTCCCTGCCAGATGGCCGAGCCAGTACCTTCCATTGCCTGACTAACGGGCAGGTCATTCGGAAAGGGGTTTAGCAGGAACAGCTCAATGACAGCCCCGGTTAATTTGGTAAAATGCAACCTCGCTGGAATGACCTTCGTGTTATTAAACACCAGAAAACTGGCAGAAGGAAGAAAATCAGGAAGGCTCCGAAACTGCTCATGACGAATTACCCCGTTTTGATAGATGAGCAGTTTTGAGGCATCACGCTGGGGTAATGGGTACCGGGCAATCCGCTCGTCGGGCAGATCGTACTGAAATTTACTCAGTAATAGTTCATCTGTTTTACGCATCCTCACTAGGCTTCCGAAGCAAACTAATGGGCAGAGAAACCAGAACGGCAATAAAAATAGCCGTTGTAACGGGCAGTAACCAGGCATAATCGTACGGTTGCATACTGCGGTCACCCCGATTGAGTGACGACAACACAAACAACCCGAGTGCCACCACGGTATTCACTGCGGATGCAAGCGCGCTAAACCAATTGGTTACAATCTCGTTTAATTCCGAACGATGCGAAGCCCAGCGTTCCTGCACAAACGAAGGGAGGCTATTCATCGGAACGCGCACGAACAGTTTCGCAACGGCTCTGAGTAAGGTATTGTTAATGATAAAAATAGCCGTTGCCAGATAGAATATCAGTTCACGACTGATTGTTTGTGTCGAACGATTCAATTCATCGAACCGAACCGCTACCAATTCAGGATAGGAGATATAACTACTGAAAAGCGATAATATAAATCCGAGAATTGACACGATGCGCCATACGCGGACAAAAAAAGTACTTGTTTTCATTAATGCGATGAGCGAATGAGTGCCCCCGAGCGACCAACGCAGGGTTGCACCCGCCGGGGAGTCCGTTTCACTTTATAAAAATTACTTCTGGGTTTTCAAATCAGGGCGCAAAGGTAAGGCCCGATTGCCTGAAATCCGTTAGATTAGCCAATTGTTGAGCATTTAGGTTTAAAAACACGATGAAGATTTACACAAAAACGGGTGATAAAGGCCAAACGGCACTTATTGGCGGAAGGAGAGTGAGTAAGGCCGATTTACGCATCGATACCTACGGAACAGTCGACGAACTAAATGCCTGGATTGGATTGGTACGCGACCAGCCGGTGAACGCGGGGCGCAGAAACTTGCTGAAAGAAATTCAGGACCGGCTGTTTACAATTGGGTCTGAACTAGCCACCGATCCAAGCCGGTACGCCGGAGCAGTGGGACCGCCCGAAAAAAAGACAAAAAGAGCCCTTCCCGCTATAAAATCGGATGATGTATTCCTGCTTGAACAGGCAATGGACACAATGGACGCCACCTTACCCGAACTTCGGGCCTTTGTGTTGCCCGGTGGCCATCAGTCCGTATCCTTCTGCCATTTGGCCCGAACTGTTTGCCGGAGGGCCGAACGACTGGTTATTTCATTGAACAACCAATCGCCCGTGGATGAACTGGTCATCCAGTACCTCAACCGCCTGTCCGATTACCTGTTCGTACTCAGCCGAATAATGGCGCAGGAACTAACGGCTGAGGAAGTAATCTGGGAGCCAAGAGTATAATCTTAAAAAAAGTTGTCTTGACAACTAAACTTACTCATGCTAATTTTTTAGCTTTGTCCCAGCCTGTTATTCCACGGGCTGACTCATTAAATTATACGCTGTTATGACGACGGACGCATTGCAAATTGAACTGCGGAAAGCGGAACGCTCCCGCCTTCAGGAGGTAGACTTCAATCATCTGCCTTTCGGAAAACATTTCTCGGACCATATGTTTGTGGCCGATTTCGTAGATGGCGAATGGCGGAATCAGATGGTGACGCCTTTCGAAAACTTCACCTTTAGCCCTGCCCTATCGTCACTACACTATGGTCAGTCTATTTTTGAAGGTATGAAGGCCTACAAAAGCGAAGCGGGTGAGGTATTGCTGTTTCGCCCGCAGGCTAACTTCGAACGGATGAATGAGTCTGCACGCCGTATGTGCATGGCTACGCTGCCCGAAGAGGTATTTATGGGTGGGCTGGATGCGCTGCTGCGCGTGGATGCCGACTGGGTACCCAGTACACCCGATAGCTCCCTTTACATTCGTCCTTACATGTTCGCTACGGATACATTCCTGGGTGTGGCTCCCTCCAAAACGTATCGGTTCTGCATTTTTACCTGCCCGGTGGGTGCTTATTATACCAACCCACCTAAGTTGAAGGTAGAAACCGAGTACATCCGCTCGGCTCCGGGAGGAGTAGGGTACGCCAAATGTGCGGGCAACTACGGTGGCTCTTTATATCCAACCCTGATGGCCCAGCAACAGGGGTACGACCAACTTATTTGGACGGATGCCATTGAACATAAGTACATCGAGGAGTCGGGAACAATGAACATTCTGTTCGTTATTGATGGTAAGCTAGTAACCCCCGCTACATCCGATTCGATTTTGAAAGGTGTTACCCGGGATTCAATCCTGAAGATTGCCCGCAGTTGGGGAATGGAAGTTGAGGAGCGTAAGGTTTCTATCGAAGAGATTATTGGCGGTATAGAAAATGGTCGGGTTACCGAGGCTTTCGGTGCCGGAACGGCCGTTGGGTCATCGCCCTACTCGCTTATCGGGTATGAAGGAAAAGATTATATGCTGCCCGAATTTGCCCCCGAAGAGTCGGTTGCCGTTCGGGTTAGGCACTACCTCAGCGATTTGCGTACCGGTAAAACAGCCGATAAATTTGGCTGGATGTACACGGTGTAGTGTTGTGTCAACAGTGCTAAAAGCAAAATACCCGACTTGTAAGCCGGGTATTTTGCTTTTAGCACTTAAGCTATTTATTAAGGCTGCTTTTCGTCTTTCGCTTCACGGTATCACCCCTAAAATAACTCACGGGCAATCTTCATGACGTTATCGGCCTTACCCATCGTGTAAAAGTGAAGCACCGGTGCGCCAGCCGCCACCAGTTCGCGGCCCTGCTGAATACACCACTCCACACCAACCTGACGCGCCTGCTGATCGTTTTCGCAGGCTTCCACGGCCCGAACGAGGTCATCAGGCATTTCGAGGTGGAATAATTTGGGGAGTATCTGGAGCTGCTTTCGGGTGCTGAGGGGTTTCAGGCCGGGGATAATGGGTACGGTGATACCCTCCTGCCGACAGCGGTTTACGAAGTCGAGGTATTTTTTATTGTCAAAAAACATCTGCGTCACGATGTAATCCGCCCCTTTATCAATCTTCTGTTTCAGGTACTGGAAATCAATCTCGTGGTCGACCGCTTCGAAGTGTTTTTCGGGATAAGCCGCTACGCCGATGCAGAACCCACTGGGTGCCAGTGCCGTATCTTCTTCGTGCAGATAAACACCCCGGTTCATGTTGGCCACCTGCTCTACCAGTTCGCTAGCATACATGTACCCATTCTCTTTCGCTTTGAACGTGGTGAAGGGTTTGGCGGGGTCACCCCGAAGCACCAAGGCATTGTCAATACCGAGGTAATGCAGATCAATAAGAAAGTCTTCTGTTTCTTCCTGGCTGAACCCTCCACATAGCACGTGAGGAACGGCATCCACGCCAAACCGATGCATGATAGCGGCACAGATACCGACCGTGCCGGGCCTTTTGCGGGTTACGATTTTCTGAATACTACCATCGGGCAGGGGCCGTTCAATGTATTCTTCGCGGTGGTAGGTAACATCAATAAATGGCGGCTTGAAGTCCATCAGCGGCTCGATGTTATCGAGCAGACTTTTCAGGTTGTCTCCTTTGATGGGTGGAATTACTTCAATGGAGAAAATGGGCTTGCCGTTCGCGGCCTTGATATGCTCGGTAATCTTAGTCATTACGCAAATAAATACGGACGGATTAGCCGTCAAAGTTAACGCGAAAACACGGCTAGACTCAGGTAAATTCCCTTAGCCTGGCCATTACTCCACGGTTGCACATCCAGCCGACGACCCAACTCCGTTTTGTTTTTCACTTCGTGCAATTTTGGTATCCCCCACCCTACCAGCGAGCCAAACGCGGCACCCGCCAGCAAATCCGATGGGTAGTGTTTTCCGGCTTCGTAGCGCAGCACTGCTGTAGCGGTTGCCAGACCCAGCGAACCAACCCAGACAAAGGGCTTTAGTTTTGACTGAGGGAAATAGTGCCGGAACACTTCACCCGTAAAAACCGCCGTAGCGAATGCATTGGACGCGTGACCCGAAAAGAACGACTCACGGGCATCCCGGTCCAGCTTATCGGCCAGGGGTGCATCCGCGTTATATACGAACGGACGAGTCCGTTGACTCAGCCCTTTTACTATACCGTTGATACCGTTAACCAGCAGGGCCGATTCGACGTACATTACGGCGACTGTTTTTATATCCTGCCGCATGGGTTTGGTAGCCAGGGTTAACACACCCAGTACTCCGCCTGTACCCAGCAGCGTTACCGTGCTCAGTTTGTCGGCCGATGCCGAATAACGAAAGGTCGCTTTCCGGTCAAATGAATTTATGTCAGCCCGATTGAGCACGGCTATCTGCGCCGGGGTAAGCGGGTCGACGGATTTTTGTATGACCTGCGACGTACCCAGCGATACAGCCCCAACCCCCAGCCAAGTCAATTCCCGGCCTGTTTTCAGGGCGTAGGGCGATTGGGCGTTGCCAATGATGAGTGATGAATGATAAATGATGAGAACTGAAACAAGTCTCAACTTTCCCGCATTTACTAAACGCTTACCTATGTAGCGCATAACTGTTCCGACAATCAATTTATCATTCATCATTTTTCATCGCTCCGGCGACCCGGTTATTATTCATTAGCCCACCCGTACCACCTTTGGTTCATCAGCCAGATAGACGAGGTATCCCTCCACTTCATGGTAGCCCATTTCCCGGTACAGGTTATTAAAATACTTCAGCACCTCCATTGTCTTCTGCGCTGGTGCTGGTTCAGTTTCTATCAGGGGAACCGATTCATATTGAACGAGAACAATTTGCCCATCGGGGTAGTGAACCACGCGATGGGGCGCTCCGTGAATCCGTTTTCGGCTCAGAATGCTACGGTCGGTATCAATCCGGAGGCTGGAATCGAACAAGATTGCCAGTGTTGGATGGTGTACAATAGCCAGCAGGCGCTGGGTTAACTCGACACACTCCACTTTCCGAACCAGCCCTTCACTCACCAGTTGATATAGAACTTTATCAATCTCGTGCGGACCTTTCAGCAAACTCAGGGCCGCCATCAGTTTACGGTCCCGCTCGCGGGTGCGCTCAAACGTGGCAACGTCGAACATCCGGTCGGCCTGTCGGCGCAATTGTAGGTCTTGCCCCCGGCTTCCACTCACGATGTCGTCCAGAATAATTTCGTCCCGTGTATCGTCCGTTTTACGGTGCGTGAACGAGTCAGTACACAGGCTTATCTCGTAGCTAAAGCGACCATCCTGCCAGGCGCAACCGCAGTTTCGGGCCACCTCACTATCCCGCAGGAATGCGTGCAGCCAGTAGCTAACGTCTTTCTGATTTCCCGGCTTTTCGAATTGGGATGCCCTGGCAATTATATACAGTCGGTCAGACGGACGGGTGAAGGCCACGTACAATAGGTTCATATTTTCGATGAACGTACGGGTTAGTTCCTCTTCGTACTGCGCCTTTATTGGAGCCGGTGTATTTTTTAGTGTGCCTGTTGTATTTGCAGGTGCCGACAGCAGCCGGGTCAGTTTTCCCGCACTATTTTCATAAGAGAGCAAATCCGTACGAATATCACTGAGATCGAGCCAGATGGTGCTATCGTTAATCGGTTCCACGCGCCAGTTGGCAAAGGGAATGATGACCACCGGAAACTCCAGCCCCTTCGATTTGTGAATCGTTTGAATATTGACGGCGTTGCGGGCACTTCCTTCCACCGAAATCTTTTCCCGAACACTATCCCAATACACCAGAAAATCACTTAAATGACCACTTCGTTTCTGGTTGAACGTCAGTACTTCATCCAGAAACCGGAACAGAAACGGGTTGTGCTCGGCCTGATTGAATAACCCAAACTGGGCCGTCAATCGCTCGGCCAACTCATACGGATTCAGTTGCCCCAGTTCGTACGGATTAAGCGAATAGCCTGCTTCCGTCAGGTGACGGTAAGTATCCAGTACATCACCCTCCGCCACCTTTTGCAGTTTTGAGGTCAGTGCTTCATCAGGGAAGATCCCTTTCACTACCCGATAAAACAGGTATAGTAGTTCATAGCGGAGTAGTTGAAGGTCGGGTCGCTGGAGCAACCGCATGAGAGTGACGAGCCATTTCACCGGATCGGAAAATTCCAGCGACAGCGAATCGGCGGATACCAGCGGAATCCCCAGGGCATTCAGTTCGTTGGCCAGTATCCGGGCGTGGGCTTTTTTGCGGCACAGAATGGCTACATCACCGTAGCGATAGCCATCGGCGATGGCCTTATTCAGATGCGCAATGGTGGTTTCGAGCATCCGGGCCGTCAGGTCTTTGTCGGCCTCTTCATCTTTGGCTACGAAGTCAATCTGCACGTGCCCCGCCACGTTCGTTTTGGGCTGCGTCTTCTGGTGAAACTGCTGTTCGGCATCGAACACATCGGCCAGTTTGGGGTGGTCGGCTTCAAACTTCCGGGCGGTAAAATCGAAGAACGTATTGTTAAACCGGATGATGGGTTCCGCGCTTCGCCAGTTGGTATCCAATAGTTCCGGTTCCAGATGCCCGTCCAGCATATCAATTCGCTCGGCGGTCCAGGAGCCGGGGTTGTGCGTTCCTTTCAGCGTTTCCAGGTCCTGCCGGTGCAGGGACACGATTTGATCCATGTCGCCCCCCCGAAACCGGTAAATCGCCTGCTTGCCATCGCCCACCGCCAGGTTAAAATGAGCGCCACCCAGGGAGTTTTCGATAAGGGGCAACAGATTGGCAAACTGAAGGCGCGAGGTATCCTGAAACTCGTCGATCAGGATATGGTTGTATTTGGTTCCCAGCCGCTCGTACAGAAACGGAACCGGCTCTGACGCTACAATAGCCAGGATTTTTTTATTAAATTCCGAAATATGAACCCGGCCATCCTTACGCAGCAGGTCGTCAAACTCCAGCCGCATCTGCTTGAGCAGGGCTAGTTTCTGGAGGTGGGGCAACAGGCAGTTAAACAGCACCACCTGATGACTGCTCTCACTCCGGATGACGTCGATCTGATCCAGGCAGTTGCCTAGCTCATCTGTCATACTATCGATGAGAGACTGCACAGGGAGGGGCGTTTTTTTCGTGTACCATTCTCCTTTGTTGAGCGCATTATACACCCGCGTGCCGGCTTCTTTACCCGCATTCCCTGCTGCGATACTTTTCAGGTAGCCCCCCACCCCATTCGCTCCGTAACTGAAGTCGGTTTCGTCCAGACCGGCATCGGCCATCAGTTTCCAGGCCCGTTTCCCTTGGTCAACGATGGTTGTTTCGATTCCTCGATTATGGTTCATCAATTGCAATCGGATGGCGCGCAAATCGTGGGGAGAGAGTTCCTGAGCCGCATTGACGGCCTCATAAAACTGATCGGAGGTTAGGTTACGCCCAAACTCTTTTAGTAACTCAGGCAGTTGCGTCCAGCTTTTCCCTTCACTGGCGACGTGGTTGTAGTACTCGCTCAAAATGGTGGTAATCTCCCCCATTTCGTCGGTACCGGCTTTCTCGATCAGGTTGTCGATGGCCAGTTCGAGTACCTCGTCGGTTTCCAGTTCTACCTCAAAGGAATACGGCAATCCAAGTTCATCGGTAAAGGCCATCACCACCCGCTGCGTAAACGAGTCGATGGTGGTTACGCTGAAATCGGCGTAGCGATGCAGGATGGTTTTGAAAACGGATTCGGCTTTACACTGTAGTTCTGCTTTCCGGCCATCGAACCATGCATCGCCCGGTGCTACGCCGTACAGTTCAAGAAGTAGGTCGTTCAGTAAAGCACTTTCAACCCGGTTAGCCAGTTCGGATAGCTTTTCCAAAATCCGGTTCTTCATCTCGTTGGCCGCTGCGTTGGTGAACGTGACGGCCAGAATATGCTGAAAATAATCGTCCTTCCTACCCTCGCCCGGCCCCAAAGCCAGTTTCAGGTATTCTTTCGTGAGCGTATAGGTTTTACCCGACCCCGCCGAAGAACTATATATTTTGAACATGAATGTCTTCAGTAACAGCAACTCCTCGCTTCTCGCTCACAGTTCCTACCGCTTTTTTAAAAATTATACCGTAACCCCAGGCCCGAATTTAGGCTGAGAAAAAAGGGTGCCTGTAGCAATTCGACGTATCCACCGGTTTCCAGGAAAAACGAATACGGCTTACCCGTCGGAAACACTTCCAGACCAGCAACCGCCGACCCACCCAGGGAGAGGGCATTTTCGTAATCACCATTGAGCCGGGGGGGATAGTACCGACGGTTGTTAACCTGACCACCAAAGCCGTAATAGCCTCGAATACTTTCGCTTTTGGTCAGGGCCTTGTGCCATAAATAATGGCCCTGAATCGTTAATCCGACGCTTTTGTACTCGCCCGTCCGGTAACTGCGTTTCGTCCCGTATAACCCGCCGTAGGTACCGATGTTTAGGTCGAACGCGTGATTAGTGCCAAAGTACTTGCGCACATTTATGCCCGATGGTTCTCCCAGCCGGAAACCAACTGACCAGTTATTGTATTGAGCAACAGCCGTGGTCGACAACTCGAAACAGGCCAGTACAGTCAGAGACGCAATCAGAAACAGTTTTCTCATGGGGCAAATTTAGACTCTTCCCGTCAAAGTACGCTGGTTTGACTAACCAAACGCCACATTCTAAAAAATCAGGCATTGGAAACCAGCTCAGGTTTGGTAGCCTCATCGCCCGTTCCGAGGGGTAAATCAGTCGTTACCGGTGCGTTGTTCATATGCTTGAGTACCGCCAGGAGTCGTTCATTCTCGACGCGGGTACCCACCGAAATACGCAGACAACCCGCACACAGGGTTACTTTCGACCGGTCGCGGACAATGACCTGCTGTTCGATCAGGTGCTCAAAAACAGTTTTTGCCTCCGACGTTGTATCTCCCCCGTCCGTTCCGAACTGAACGAGCAGGAAATTGGCGTCGGACGGATGGACGACCTGAACGCCGGGCAGTGTCCGCAGGTTCTCGGCCAAATACTGCCGTTCGTCCAGAATCCGGCGAACCATGTCGCTCTTCTCCGCTTCGTAGTCGAGGGCCTCCAATGCCAGTGCCTGAGTAGGTGCCGAAATGTTGTACGGTGGCTTTATTTTATTGAGTATCTGAATCAATTCAACCGACGCAAAACACATACCCAGTCGCAGACCCGCCAGCCCCCAGGCTTTAGAGAAAGTTTGTAGTACGACCAGATTCGGGTAATCAGCCAATTTACCCGTCCAGGAAGGAGTATTGGCAAAGTCGATATAGGCTTCATCCACAATCACTAGCGACTGCGTAGCCGCTTCCAGAATCGTTTGAATAGCGCTGGTCTGAAGCAGATTCCCCGATGGATTGTTGGGTGAACACAACCATATAAGTTTAGTACGCTCCGTAATGGCAGCCAGCACAGCATCGGTATCCACCTGAAAATCAGTTGTAAGTGGCACTTTAATAACCGGCACGTCATTCACAGCCGCTGACACTTCGTACATACCGTAGGTAGGTGGCATGATAAGGATGTTGTCCTTGCCCGGCGTACAGGTGGCCCGAACGAGCAAGTCGATGGGTTCGTCGGAGCCGTTCCCCAGAAAAATCTGTGTGGGTCGAACGCCCTTTATCGGGCCTAATTTCTCTTTTATGGCCCACTGATGCGGGTCGGGATAACGGTTGTAGGCATCGATTACGGTAGTGGACCCCCGGAACGCCAGACCGCCGAGCGTCGGACCGAATGGGTTTTCGTTGGCGTCCAGAAATACGCCTTCCTTACCCGTATACTCATCCCGGGCAGACGAGTAGGGCGTCAATGATTGAATGTGGGGCCGCAGGATGGTTTGTAGATTAAACATAACGAGTAATTAAAAGTCATTTAACGGGCAAAAAGCGGTCATCGAATTGTAACGGCTCAAACTCCAGTATTTTCAATGATGAGAACGCTTCGTGGTTTGGGTTGATGAGGTAATTGAATTCCGCTTTCACAATGGCTGATGGTGCTTTTAATGAAAGTGACCTATTGCCATCAAGCCAGGAATTACCAAGCGCTTGAGTTTGATTGTACTGCACTCGCCAGTCGGGCGGCAAGGTCTCCTGGTTAACAGGCTCGATGAATACATCGTCGGGGACATAGAGGACAATAATTGTATAATCGTCAACCGGTTTGCCTCTGGAAATATGAACCAGTACCTCCAGAATAGCCAATGAACGGCTTGAGGCAGTATAGAGCATGTACTGCCCTGCGGTATTCCAGCGTCCCCCGGCCAAATAGGCTCCGGTACCGATTATGTCCTGCTGATACATTTTTTTAGCAACCCGAAACAACTCCATCAGGCCAGTACACCAAATGCAATCCGAATCAATTCATCTTTCACAGCTTGAATGCCCGTATTGGAAGTCAGCAGCGTCATTGGCCTATCGCCCAACGGTAAACTAGTTGTATGTAGCCATTCGTTAAAATAGCCCTTTCCCAATACATGTTCACCCCACTCGAAAAGTGAAGCCAGCGTTACAAGCCGATCAGCAACGGTCGCACTCAAGTTATCGGTATCCTTGTACCGTTGCAGATTTCGGGGCGTTACCGGTAGTAGGCTGATAATTTCCCGTTCGTCGACACCCAGCGAATCAGCCAGTTTCTTTATCGTTTGTTTTGGTAGCCCATGAATAACCAGATTAGCCAGATCAGAACCAGTCTGTACGGCTCGCGGCAACGAAGCAACCTGGTTGCCACCCAATCGCTGATACACTCTTGCTGGTGTCATAATGAAGCCTGGAATTATTTCCTCAAATATACGGACACTTTTCGCGGGACACAATTTCTCGCGTATTATTCATCATCGTTCCTGTTGTCCTGATTCCGGTGTTGGCCGCCATTGGAAAGCCTGGTCATTCACCGCCCGCATCGTGCAAAGTACTCCGTTCAGGTGGTCATATTCATGTTGAATCAATTCGGACAGATTCCATTCTGTAACAGTCCAGGTTTGCGGCTGCCATTGTTCATCCCGGTAAGTCAGCGTCAGGCGGCAATGTCGCCGAACACGCACCAGCAAATTAGGAAAACTCATACAATCGTCCCAGAGTTGGTCTATTTCGTCACTAACTGACACCAGTTCTGGATTGATGATGACCCTGGGGCTGTCGATATTCAGGTAGATAAGCCGTTTCATGATACCGAGTTGGGGAGCGGCAATCCCCCGGCCAAACTGATACTTCGCCCGAATCTCTTCCATTACCCTATGGTGCTCCCAATTAATTGGACAGCTTTTGAGCTAATTCAGGTTTGAGAAGGCCGGGTTAAAAATTGTACTTTCCCCTTTCCCACTTGGTTCATTGACGTACCACTGAGCAGGCGTCTGGTAGCCCAATGACTGA
>JBBSTD010000144.1:0-13760 GCA_038236215.1 Cytophagales bacterium
GGGTCGCGGAGCTTTTCGGGTTGAAGAACGGGTAAATTAGCGGCTTCGGCGGCTTTTTTTACCGGCGACGGGGTAAGGCGTAATCCCCGTCCCGATGGCCGGTCGGGAGCGGTTACGACGGCAACCACCTGGCAACCCGCACCCAGCAGCCGGTGCAGGCTGGCAACGGCAAAATCGGGCGTACCCATGAATATGATGCGAAGGAAATTTGCCATGACTCGTTTAATCAGTTTTTGCCCGGCCAGTCGGCTTTGTATTGATATAGCCGGGAAGTATGTCTATTTTTGTATCGACGATGGGCTACTGTCACAGTCAGCACATCCTGTACTTGTCAACCAGTAATTAGTGTCCTGATGCAACAATTATTTTTCTGTACACCAAAACCGCTCGTTTCGGGAAGCCAATGGTATCCCTGACGCATCTGCAAAGAAAACCATTTTGGTTGCAGAACGGTCGGTGTACCGTTCTTTTTGTTTTTTAGCCATACACCAAATAACAGTACGAATTCAGCATAACGAGTAAGCATACGATTATGGGAAAGATTTCTTATTACACCGAAGAAGGACTCAACCGGCTCAAAGCGGAGTTAAATGAGTTGAAAACGAAAGGCCGGACGGCCATTGCCTACCAGATTGCCGAAGCCCGCGACAAAGGCGACCTGAGCGAAAATGCCGAATATGATGCGGCCAAAGATGCTCAGGGACTTCACGAATTGAAGATATCGAAGCTGGAAGAAGTCCTGTCAACAGCCCGAATTCTGGATGAGTCAACGATTGATGCCTCACAAGTATCGGTGCTGTCGAAAGTAACCATCAAGAACAAAAAGAATGGCACTCAAATGACTTATATGCTGGTTTCGGAAGAAGAAGCCGACCTGAAATCAGGTCGCATATCGGTGAATTCACCCATTGGCAAAGGGCTGCTGGGCAAACACGTCGGCGATACCGCCGAAATCAAAGTTCCCGCCGGAGTGCTGGAATTCGACGTACTTGAAATAAGCCGGTAAAAAATCATGAATGATAAATGATGAATGATCACTACTGTACTCAAATTCATCATTTATCATTCATAATTCATCATCCTTACCATGCCCTCCATCTTCTCCCGCATTGTGGCTGGTGAAATACCCGCCCATAAAATTGCCGAAACCGACGACTATCTGGCTTTTCTGGATGTAATGCCTACGGCCACCGGTCACACGCTGGTCATCCCGAAGAAAGAGGTCGATTATCTTTTCGACCTGGACAATGACTTGTACCTAGGCCTAATGGCCTTTGCAAAAAAAGTAGCTCCCGCTATCGAGAAAGCTATTCCCTGCCAGCGCATCGGCGTGGCGGTGGTGGGGCTGGAAGTACCCCACGCGCACGTCCACCTGATTCCGCTCAACTCGATGGCCGACATGGATTTTAGCCATAAGCTGAAACTTAGTCAGGAAGAATTAGCGCAAACGGCAGAGAAAATTCGGGCGTTTTTGTAAGAAGCGTTTTTGAAAAAAGGCTGTAACGCATTCGGCCCGTTTATCAGAATTGATAAACGGGCCGAATGCGTTGAACGAAGAGGCTCAATCCATTAGTTTTAGTTGGCTGCGGGCGTTGAACCAAACACGGCCACCATCATTATACCGGATGCTACCGGCTGTTGCCTGATAATCGTCGGGAATATCAATCATGTGCCCTATTCGGGCTGACTGCCCGGCTGTTGGTATGGTTCCGCACGACCATACTGTAGGATCATTCCAGGAACCGTCTCGCAGGGTATAAATTTCGCCGGGACCGCCTATCGAGATACTAGCTATCCCGGGCGGTGAGCCAAATAGTGATGTACTGACCGTTACGGAATAAACACCAGCAGTGCTGACCGTTGCCTGATTCGTGTTACCAATTTGTGTGGCACCTGGACCAAACTGGTAGCTAAAGCCAGGACCCGTCGGCACCGCTGTTAGTGTAACCGACGTAATTGGACAGGCGTTAACGGCCGTCAGGACAGTTTGAACCGGATAGGTCACTTTTCTCACCCGTTTATTACCTGTATCGGCAATGTACAGATTCCCGGCTGCATCCAGGGTTATTTCACTGGGGGACTTTAGGCGAGCATTGGTAGCCGGTCCATTGTCCCCAGTAAAGCCTTGTATCCCACTGCCTGCGATAGTCGATATGGTTCCGTTACGATCTATTTTGCGAACGCGTGAAAAATCGCTCTCGGAAACGTATAGATTACCAACTATATCGCGGGCAATACCAGATGGTCTTATGGGTGTACTGACAGCGGGAACGTTCTCTGCTCCATATCCGGCTAAACCCGTTCCGGCAATTGTTGTGATGATGCCATTGGTATCTACTTTTCTGACCCTATTGTTACTACCGTCGGCAATGTACAGGACACCATTATTATCGATAACCGCACTATTTGGCGAACTCAATTGGGCATTTACAGCCGGACCGCCATCACCGCTGAATCCGGTGCCCGCTGTTGTACCAGCAACGATGGTAATGGTCCCCGCCGGGGCTACTTTCATCACGCAGCAGGCGCTAAACACGTATAAATTACCAGCCTGATCAATAGGTAGCGTACTTGGATTATAGAGCTCTGCACTGGAAACGAAAGGAGCAGTGCCGATAAAGTTTGGCTTCCCGCTGCCCGCTACGGTTGTGATAATCTGATTCGCGTCGATTTTGCGGATGCGGCTGTTGTATTGATCAACCAGGTATAGATTACCCACCTGATCCGTAGTAACTCCGCGTGGATACGCGAGTTTGGCCTGTATAGCTGGGCCACCGTCGCCCGTGTAGCCAATAACGCCGGTACCGGTCAGGGTGGAAATAATGCCATTGGGTGTTACTTTCTTAATCTGATGGCTGTATCGGTCGGTGACGTACACGTTCCCCAACTTGTCGACTGATGTGTTGGTGGGGGTGTCGATGAAGTCGGCACTTCTTAAATATCCGTTTGTTGCCGGGCCACTCTCACCCGTGAATCCGCCCGCTATGGTCGAGATTGTACCACCCGAGATTCTGCGTACCCGGTAGTTGCCTTTGTCTGCTACGACTATATCACCGGCTGCGTTGACCCGAATGCCTGCCGGATTATTGAGCGTAGCCTGAGTGGCCGGGCCACCATCGCCACTAAAATCGACCGTACCTGTTCCGGCGATGGTCGAAATCACCCCATTCGTATCGATACGCCTGATCCAGCCGCTAGCCTGGGTAACATAAAGTACGCCCGATGCGTCGAAAGTAAGATACGATGGCGAACCAATTGCGGCCTGTGTGGCCAGACCATCATCGCCAGCCGAACCGATTGCGCCGTTTCCAGCTATGGTGGTTATGATGCCATTCGCATCAACTTTTCGAATACGGTTGTTAAATGAATCGGCTATGTAGAGATTACCGTCAGCATCTGACGTTAGGCCATTCGGTGATTGAAACGATGCACTTGTCGCCATCCCACCATCTCCCGAAAATCCGGAGATTCCGTTGCCAGCTACCGTCGTAATGGTTCCATCTACGGCTATCTTCCGAACGCGTCGGTTTCCCAAGTCAGCAATCAGCAACTCGCCGGTAGGGGAAACGTAGACATCGGTTGGGTAAGCCAGTTGAGCCGATATGGCGGGTCCGCCATCTCCACTGAACCCGTACGAACCCGTCCCGGCAATGGTCATGATTATTCCATTGGCGGCTATTTTTCGAATCCGGTTATTAATTTTATCGGCTACATAAATAATACCGGATGCGTCGATGGCAATACCTGTAGGTGAATAGAATTGAGCCTGGGTAGCCGGACCGCTATCGCCACCAGAACCGCGTGTACCCGTGCCTGCAATAGTTGTGATGTTTCCTGCGCCATCAATTTTCCGGATGGTATGTTCATAGCTGTCGGTAATGTACAAGTTACCGGCCCCGTCGAACGCAAGGCCCGTTGGGGCATTCAAGGCGGCATTAGTTGCAGGCCCTCCATCGTTTACATTGGTGCCGGATACAATAGTAGTGATAATCTGTGCCTGTGTGGAAAGGAGGAAGCTGACTGAGAATAGGTAGGTGAAAGTGAATCGACGTAAATAGTGCTTCATGTGTGGATTGAAGAGGAAGCGGCAAAAATGGTCTGTTTGTAATAGTTCAAATATAGGATAAGTTGAACATATACCTACGTTGGGTTTTACCGGCAAAGTGGATTTCCTACAGGATAATAGTAATTCAGGTAGCAGAAAAGGCATTTTACTGTGCCGACAGCAGAAAGTACGTTGACCGAAGGAGAAAAGTTGTAATTTCCATCGCTGCATGAACAATGCGGTGAGCCAATCACTCGATCAACTACCTCATGTATAACCGGTATCTTGCTACGTTTTTATTCCTCCTTGTTTCCGGTACACTTCATGCCCAAACCCCACCCGTCAGTCCAACAGCACCGACTTCACCTATTGACCTAAACGAACGCGTTCGATTGCTGGAGGAAAACCTCCGGTTTGCCGATCAGAGCCTGGCCAAAAGTGTCGATGATTTGCTCTGGTATCAAAAGCTGGGCGATGTAGCTATCATTGATAAAGTTCGGTATGACAGTAAGCCGCCCCACGTCATCAAAAACCCAACCGGACAGGGTGCCAGCAACCCGGTTGTGATTCCAGCCTACACGTTTGTGTCAAGGAAATTTGCGTCGGCAAAAAAGTTGCCGCTGCTTATTTTCGTCCACGATGGTATCCACGGCGATTTCAGTACGTTGTATGCCCATGTTGTGCGGGAATTGCTGGACCAGGGATACCTCATCTTTGCGCCCGAGTATCGGGGCAGCTTGGGATACGGTGGAGCGTTCTACAACCAGATTGACTATGGCGATTACGAAAATGACGATGTACTGGCCGGGAAGCGGTGGGCCGTCGAGAATATGCCGCAGGTGGATGCCAGCCGGGTGGGCATCATTGGCTGGAGCCACGGCGGGATGATTTCGCTGATGAACGTGTTCGATCACCCCGACGATTATAAAGTGGCCTATGCCGGTGTGCCCGTATCCGACATTATTGCGCGACTGGGCTACAAACCAGCGAGCTACCGGGCCATCTTTTCGGCGGCTACCCACATTGGCAAAGACCCCGCCGATAACGTGGCGGAATACCGCAGACGGTCGCCGGTCTGGAATGCGCAAAAACTAAAAACACCCCTACTCATTCACACTAACACCAACGACGAAGACGTCAATGTACTGGAGGTAGAATCCCTGATTAATGCGCTGAAAGCACACGAGAAGAAGTTCGAGTATAAAATTTATCAGGATGCCCCCGGTGGCCATAGTTTTAATCGGCTCGATACTAAATTAGCCCGCGATTCGCGGGAGGAAATTTATAAATTCCTGGCCCGTTATCTGAGTCCACCCGCTACCGTTAAGTAATAACAAACAGGGTAAAGCCTGAACGTATGATGCGATTTCTCGGCCAGTTCGCTGGCTTTTTCCTGTTCGTTGGTATGCTGGGTGCAACTGCTCAGACAGCTACTGTAGGCAAGGCGCCCTCCGGTCGTAGGATCAGGGATGATGCCTGGTATTTTAGGGCGGGTGACAGTAGTAGCTGGGCAAGCCCACGCTACGATGCCCGTTACTGGACCAGAAGTGATCCCAGTACCGACCTTGATGAAAACAAGGATCTCTGGAAAACGGGCCGGGGCTGGTTCCGAAAACGGTTCAGATTCAACGCCTTGCGGAACAAAGAGACTGTTATGTCCATCCGCCAGTTTGGCCAGTCGGAGGTATACCTCGACGGTCGGCGAATTGCCGTACTCAAACCTGTAGCGTACGATTCGGGCGGGTCGCAGCGGATGATGACGCTGATTCCAATACGCATTGCCGATACCAGCCAGCACACGCTGGCCATACGGTACGCCTTCCGGCAGGATCCGTTGATGAGTGCCGTAGTTGACAAAGCCCCCTTCCGGATGGAGTTTGGGCTTACGGATAAAATAGTACTTGATTTGTTCGACAACCAGCACACCTCTGGCGGTATGGGGTATCTGGTAACTGGGTTATTTGGCCTGTTGGGTATACTGCACCTTTTATTTTACCGGGCTAACACTACCCAACGCGTTAATCGGGTTCTGGCGGCAACGATGCTGTCCTTTGCCCTTGGCTTTCTGTTCAATGAAGCCAATGATCAGGCTGGTTCCCTAACGCTCGACTCGCTGTGGGGAGCATTAAGTCGTGTTTGTATCAGCGTAGCGTCGGTACTGCTATTGCTTTCGGTCAACACCTATTTAGGTCGACCTCCGGGCTGGATGTTTTGGGGGTTGGCAGGACTATCGGCCGTGGCGACACTGTATAGTATTGGCATTGGCCCCCTACCCGACAGGCTGTACTGGGTTCCTGGTTTTCTTACGCTGATCGCGTATATCCGGGTTAGCTGGCTGGCAAAACGACAGAGCACCGACCTTGATGCCCGGTTACCCTGGAATTCGCTGAAGGTAACGCTATACGCTATAATTGGCATGCTGGTGTTAGTTATTATGGGCGGCATTCTGTCCAGTGTTCTTTTTGGGGATTTTGACATGTTCGATTGGATCGAACTTCCGTTGAAACTCTTAGTTCTGGTGGCGCTGTTCAGTGTTCCGCTGGGCTTGTCCCTTACCCTAGTGCGCGACTATGCCCGTACGTACCAGTCGCTCCGGCAGAAATATAATGAAGTCGAACAATTATCGGCTCAAACACTGCGGCAGGAACAGGAAAAACAACAGTTACTGGCCCGTCAGAATGACATGCTCGAAAAACAGGTGGCAGACCGAACCGCTGAGTTAGAGCAGTCGCTGGTAAACCTGCACGAAACGCAGGTCCAACTCATTCAACGAGAAAAACTCGCCAGCCTGGGTGAACTGACCGCTGGCATCGCCCACGAAATTCAGAACCCGCTGAACTTCGTCAACAACTTCTCCGAAGTATCGGCTGAGCTGGTCGACGAACTACAGGAAGAACAACAACGGCCCAACAGGGATGCAACCCTCGAAGCCGAATTACTGGGAGATTTGAAACAGAATCTCCAGAAAATCACCCACCACGGGCATCGGGCATCGTCCATTGTTAAGGGCATGCTGGAACATTCCCGAAAAAGCACGGGAACGAAAGAGCTAACAGATATCAACGCCCTCTGTGATGAGTATCTCCGTCTGGCGTATCATGGTTTTCGGCAGGCCAGCAATGCTACTAAAGATAAGGAGGGCGCGACGGGTCTTTTCTCCTGCGGGTTGGTTACGCATTTCGATCCGGCTTTGGGCAAGGTAATGCTGGTCAATCAGGACATGAGTCGGGTATTATTAAACCTGAGCAACAACGCGTTTTACGCGGTTCTTCAACGACAGAAAAAGGCAGAAACAGGGTACCAACCCATCGTTCGCATCACGACAAAACGGTTGGATGACCACGCCGAAATCCGCATCAGCGATAATGGCACGGGCATTCCTGATCCGCTGAAGCAGAAGATTTTCCAGCCCTTCTTCACTACCAAACCAACGGGCGAGGGCACGGGTCTGGGTTTATCCCTGAGCTACGACATTGTTACAAAAGGGCACGGGGGCGAGATGAGGGTGGAAAGCGAAGAAGGTGAGGGCACCGTGTTTATCATTAGACTACCCATCAGGTAAAATTCCTGGAACCAGTGCGCACTGGCCAATAGGTTACCAATGCTTTAGTTCCCTCGCCAACTGTAGCACAAGCTTCCTGTATAATTTACGCCGTAAATACGCTCCTGAAACGCCCTGGAATTTTGCGGAATAGTGAAAAATCTCTCTGAAAAATCAAAAAAGCCAGAGTCTCTAAAATCACTAAATCTATTTTCTGGGCTTGAGAGTATATAAAGTTACTTCTTAACGATCAATTCTTGCCCTAAAACAGACCTGTAGCAATTCACCTAAAAATCCTGCCGTGTCTGATGCGTGTTTCCTGAATGAATGGGCCATAAAAAATTAGCATCTCTCGCCAAATAGTTACACTAAGGTGCTTTTGATGTATCAGCAATATTAAATTTTCCTGAAGTAATAACTTTTTATAGTCAGTGCAGTTAATCTTTTTACTTTTATTCAAATACATTTTTTTCACGTTTAATTTAAATTTACTATGCAAAAATTTCCTTTACTGTTAGGTAGACTGAGGATAGTATGTCTCAGTTTCGCCATGCTGGGACTGGCTATTGGCAGTTATGCGTCCAGCCACCGCGAAGCCCCGCTGATCTCCACTGATCCGCTGGCCGATAATACCGACGTGTATGCGTTCAAAAGCCCGGACGATCCGAACACCATTACGATCATCGCTAACTACATTCCGTTCCAATTGCCCGACGGTGGTCCCAACTACTACAATTTTGGTGAGCGAATCCGGTACGAGATTCACATCAAAAACAAAGCCAATACGGCTAGTGATGATATTACGTATCGATTCACGTTTACCAAAACGAATGAAGACCCAACTACGTTTTTCAACATCCGGCTGGGTAAGCAAAACTTAAAGACGAGTTACGTTTGTGAGAAAAGCGTGAACGGCGGCCCATTTACAGCAATCGTTCAAAATGGCATCGTACCGGCTTACAACATTGGGCCACGGTCCATCGACAACGGCACGGTTGGGCTGGGCAAATCCTACGATATGCTCATTGCCGAAGCCATTGCCACGGCAACGTCGGGCGAGAAGGTATTCTGCGGCCCTGCCGATGATCCATTCTTTGTGGATCTGGCTGGTGCTTTCGACGTGGGTAACTTCCGTCCCGAAGGGAACCCCGTCAACAAGCCGAAAGATAATCTGGCCCGGTATAATGTGCATACCATTGCCCTGAAAATTCCGGTTAATTTGCTACAGAAAGACGGAAAATCCATTGGACAGGCTGCCAACATTCTGGATGGTGATTTCGTCATCGGCGTATGGGCTTCGGCCAGTCGACAAAAAATCACGACCCTGTACAACGGGGGAGATGTAGGTTTCGACGGTGAGTGGGTACAGGTATCCCGTCTGGGTATGCCCCTGACCAATGAAGCCGTTATACCCATCGGCATGAAAGACCGCTGGAACGCAACCTCGCCTTATAGTGGAGCTGACTTACAGTTTGCCAAGTATGTCACCAACCCGGAACTCGCCCTGTACATGGATGATTCCAAGTTTGGCGGTGCGGTCCCTTCGCTGAAAGCCCTGCGTATTCAATCGAAGTCATTAGGCTTATTTGACTTCCGTAATGGCAAGCCCGGCCTGTTTGGCCTGAAAGGTACTGCAGCTCTGAATGGCACGGCCCTGGCCGAAGCCGCCTTCGGAGGCATCCTGCTGCCCGATAACGCCAGTCCACGGGCGGTGGATTTGCTGCCTATCTTTTTTACGGGTGTTCCCAACCTGCGGCCTTATCAATTGGCTACGGGTAAAAATGGTGATCCACTGGCGGCAGGTAAGCCGTTCATCAACAACTTCCTGCCCACTCTGGGTGATATGCTGCGCCTGAACATGGCCGTACCCGCTACGCCCCGTAATGATGCCAACTTCTCCTCGTTGGGTCTGGTGGGAGCGGTCGTGCTGGGTCTGACCAATCCGACCTACACCAACATCAATATGCAGTTCATTCCCAACATGGATGGTTTCCCGAACGGACGACGGTTGGAGGATGATGTGACAACGATTGAGTTGCAGGCGGTGAGTGGCGTAGTACTGGCGGCCCTTGGCCTGTGGTACGACGACTATGATCCAAAAACAAGCCCCAGTCCGGTTACACCCATGCTGGGGAATGTACTGGGCTTTACTGCTGGGGTGACGAAGAACGACACCACCTTGAAATCGTCGTTCCCGTACGTACAAACGCCATGGCGCGGTTATGATTTCACACGAGTAAACAGGTTTTAAACCACGTCAATCTGACAGATCTTATGAAAAAGATACTTCTAATAATACTAACGGCGGTAGTTGCTTACCTGCCCTATAGCCAGGTGACGGCCTCTAGTCACCGCGAAGCCCCATTGATCTCCAACGATCCATTGGCCGACAATACGGACGTTTACGCCTTCAAAAGCCCTACCGATCCCGAGAAAATAGTTCTGATTGCCAACTATATTCCTTTTCAGGACCCTGCCGGTGGCCCAAACTGGTACTCCTTTGGTGAGAACATCCGGTACGAAGTACACGTAAAAAATAATGCTTCCACGGCTGGTGATGACATCACCTATCGGTTTACCTTCAAAGTAGTAAACGAAGATCCAACTACGTTTTTCTATATCCGGTTAGGCAAGCAAAACCAGAAAAACACCTATACTTGCGAGCGAAGTATGAATGGCGGCCAATCTTGGACAACCATCGTGAGCAATGGGGTAGTTCCCCCGCACAACGTTGGCCCACGCTCTATCGAGAACAGCACCGTTGGATTAGGCGCACCCAGCTATAACGCACTGGCAACAAGAGCGATTACAACAGCAACAACGGGTGAGCGTATCTTCTGTGGTCCAGTTGATGATCCGTTCTTCGTTGATTTGGGTGGTGCGTTCGATGTAGGTGGATTCCGTCAACCCGGTCGTGATGCGTTGTACAAGTATAACGTGCATACCATTGCCCTCGAAGTGCCGGTATCGACTCTACAGAAGGCTGGCAAAACGGTGGCGATGGCGGCTAACATCCTTGATCCTGACTATGTGATTGGGGTTTGGGCATCAGCCAGCCGCCAGAAAATCAAAACGATTTACGCTGGGAATGATGTAGGCTTCGATGGCGAATACGTGCAGGTGTCGCGCCTGGGGATGCCCCTGACTAATGAAGTGATTACGCCCATCGGCATGAAAGACCGCTGGAACTCAGTAACGCCCTACGGCGGCAATGACCTGCAGTTTGCTCCGAATCTGACCAACCCCGAACTGGCTCTCTACATGGACGATTCCAAATTTGGCCCTGCTGTGCCGGGCTTGGCACAACTCCGAATCCAAACCAATTCGCTGGGTATGTTCGACTTCCGCAATGGTAGGCCGGGTCTGTTCCCACTGAAAGGCAAGCCTGCACTTGATGGCACGGCCTTAGCTGAGAACGCCTTTGGTAAGTTATTGCTGCCTGATAATGCCAGCCCGCGTGCCGTTGATTTGCTGCCTATTTTCGATACGGGTGTTCCCAACCTGCGACCCTACCAACTGGCTACGGGTAAAAATGGTGATCCACTGGCGGCAGGTAAGCCGTTCATCAACAACTTCCTTCCTGTTATAGGTGATATGCTACGGCTGAACATGGCTGTGCCAGCTACTCCGCGCAACGATCCTAATTTCAGTTCGCTGGGTTTAGTGCAGGCGGCTGCGCTGGGATTGACCAATCCTACCTATAACGGCTCCACCGCGTTGCAGTTCATTCCAAACATGGATGGCTTCCCTAATGGTCGTCGGTTGGAGGATGACGTGACGACCATTGAACTACAGGCCGTTAGTGGCGTAGTGCTGGCCGTTCTTGGACTGTCATACGAAGATCCGACCAGATTAGGCAAGGTGCTGGCCTTCAATGCCGGTGTGACCAAGAATGACACCACCCTGAAAGCGGCCTTCCCATTCGTGCAGGACCCCTGGAGAGGCTTTATCGGCCCACAGTATATGGGTCCTCAGACGCCAACCACAGGCCTACTATCGGCAACAGTGGTAGCGTATAACTGTGGCACAGGTGCTATTACCTACGGTCGTGTTGGTGGAGATCCTGCCCGTACGGTTGAGTATCTGGCTGCGGGTACTGTGAACGGTATGTGGAGCACGAATGTAAACCAGCAAATTGAAGCTCCATTGCGCATGGATGCTAACAGCCGCCGTTTACTAACGATCCGGGCTCGCTACGTGGGTGATCCAGCGTCTATGGTTACGTTCGATTTCGACTTCCGTACGCCTTGTGGTCAGGCTCGTGTAGCAGCCGAAAACGTAGCTCCGCTGTCGATGCGTTTGCTGGGTAACCCCACCACCAACAGCGAAGTAACCTTTGAGGTAAATGGAGCCGTTGGTCAGACGCTGAAACTGGGCATTACCAACAGTCGTGGTCAGTTTATTAATCAGAAAACTATTTCTGAAGCGGGAACAATCGAACGTCATACGTTGCCATTGGGCGAGCAGCCGGGCACTTACTTCCTACAGGCCGTAACGCCAACGGGTAGCCAGACGATCAAAGTAATCCGTCACTAAATAAAATCCGGTAAGCCGACTGCGTACCTTTGCGCGCAGTCGGCTTATTTTTTTAATACGTCTTCATTCTCTCTCTATGAACGCATTCATTACTTCTAGTAAAAAAGTCTTTTTACCATGCCTTACAGCGTTTCTTTTTCTGTTATTGCTGGCCCAAACCGGTTGTACCAATAAAGAGAAGGCAGAAACCGAGAGCACCTCGAGCACATCCATCATGGACATACCGCCCCTTTTTGAACGGCGGGGTGAGTTAGCTACGGCTGTAGAGTGGCAGCGGACAAAAGAAAAAGTGGCCGAACTGAACGCCAAAATCAGGAAAGAGCCAAACGATGTAAAGCTCCGGCTTCAGATTGCCATGATCTATCTGGCCGAAGCCAGGATTACCGGTGAGCACCCGTATTACTACCCGGCAATTCTGAAAGTGCTGGATGGCGTGCTGGCAATGGCCCCAAAAAACTTCGAGGCCACCACCTTCAAGGCGTCCGTTAAAATGTCGCAGCACCAGTTTGCCGAAGCCCGCGACCTGGCCGAAAAAGCCCGTCAGATTAATCCGAATAACGCCTACGTGTATGGTGTACTGGTCGATGCCAATGTAGAGTTGGGGAATTACGAGGAAGCGGTGGCCATGTCCGACAAGATGCAGGCTCTCAAGCCCTCGCTGGAAGCCTACTCGCGGGCATCATACCTACGCGAAATTTATGGCAATTACCCCAGTTCTATCGAAGCGATGAAACTAGCCGTGCAGGCTGGCTTACCCGGTTCTGAACCCCAATGCTGGAGCAAAAACACCCTGGGTCATTTGTACGAAACAACCGGGCAACTGGATAAGGCCGAAAATCAGTACGATGGTATCCTGGTACTTCGGCCCAGCTACGCGTTTGCAATGGCCGGAAAAGCCCGGATCCAGAAAGCCCGCAAGCAATATGATCAGGCCCTGGCTACGCTGGATAAAGCAGCTAAAATAATGCCCGAATTTTCGTTTCACGAGCAAATGGCCGACATATATGCCTTGCAGGGGGATAAGGAGAAAGCCACCAAAAAATACGCCGAAGTCGTTAAAATGCTGGATGAAGATGCCCGTTCGGGCCACGCGGTCGATCTGGAATTGTGTAAGCTCTATATTAAAACGGGTCAACTGGATTCGGCATTGGTATATGGACTGAATGAATACAAAAATCGGCCGAACAACATCGATGTCAACCACGCCCTGGCTTGGGTCTACTATAATAAGAAAGACCTGAAAAATGCCCAGCAACACATGCAGGTGGCTATGCGTACTGGTAGTAAAGACCCTGAATTATTACAGGAAGCAGGAGCCATTGCACTGGCACTGGGCAATGCGGCCGAACATCAGAAATTGGTGGCAGCCGCCCGCAAAACAAATCCAGACTACACGTTGTAATTTCTCAAACAGTAAATTCCGTTTATTTCAATGCTCCGCTATCTCCTCGCTTCTTTGCTGCTAATCAACTACCTGCTGGTGGTTGGCCTGGGCTGCATTAGCCGCCCGGAAGATCGGCAGGAGTTCTTGCTGGTACAAACCAGTGAAGTCGGTAAGCAATATCAGGAATGCCGGTACATGCGTATGGATGGGCTGGAGAATTTCCTGCTGGAATCATTAGCCAGCCGGTATCAGAA
>JBBSTD010000145.1:0-13544 GCA_038236215.1 Cytophagales bacterium
GGACAAATTTCTTTCGACGCATCGTCAAGGATTACGAGTACACGGTATCTTCTTCGGTAAACTGGCTTTACTTAGCCAATATTCAGATTATTTTACAGCGTATTCAGACTTGATGCCAAATATAATTTCCCAACACGCTCTAAGTCTTTGATTCATTTTTTGTCATTTTTCGTGTTATATAAGTGCTGTGGCTGTTGCAAAAGTAGAGCAGCATATAATAAAACTGATCAGGTACTGGTAGGGCTATTATCATCCCGCACTGTTTAACTACCCAAACTTCTAAAGATCACAGTCTATGGGCGAGTATCTCCACCGAAAACAAAATGTATTGATCGTACGAATACTCTCTTTCGATTCCTCCGACAATTCGGCCAGTTCACCGGTTGCCAGTCGGTTCAATATAATCACGGCCTGAATACGGCCTTCCTACACGGCATCGGGTTCCTTCAAGGATGAAACTGGCGTATCGTCGGCCTGCATCTGGACGGGAAAAGAAAGGAGCTGTGCTGTTTGATTTGTCATAGCTCAATTATACCATATTCGCAGTCGATTTCATGCAAAAGTTTGATGACGTTTTTTCAAAAATTAGCTTCATCAACTCTTCATCAAAATAGCCACCTCTCGTTTTGATCGCATTTGGCTCTACCCCAAAACTTTGAAAGCCAAATTTCTGGTACAAACCTTTTGCTCGGTCGTTCGACGCGACAACGGTTAAATTGATCTGCTCGATGTCAGGTAATGCGCTGGCTCGGCCTAAAAGCTCATTAATTAAGGCTTTGGCGATACCTTGCCCTGAATATTCATTGGCTACGTACATCCTGAACAAAAATCCCTTGTGAGTAAGCTTTGTACGGTTGTCCACTTCCCGTTTGAAGCTAACGATACCCATTAAATCTTGTACGTCCGAAAAGGCACCCAGCGTAAAGCTGTACGGGGTTCCCTGCGTCGGAAAACCTTCATTGGCTTCATCCGAAAGTGAAATTCTAAAGCTGTCTTCGTTCTCAACCAACCCTTTAGAAATGAATTGCTTATAAATCACCTTATCGTCGGGTATTAATTCTCGAATAATCATCTGTTGAGCCTGCGTTTATCATCCATGCAAAAATAGAAAAGAGACGAGTTAAATACGGGTTGATCCCATATTCTAGTGTCGCGCCCGCAACAGGTCGTTCAAATCGTGGTGTAGGGCGAATGCCTCGCCCTGGGGCAATAGAATTGCTCCGAACTTCGCTTGTAGGTGATAGGGCATCTAATCCTTTAATTAGTAAGTCGTGTTGTGAGCCAAGAATGGGATAATTAAAGCGTAGGTCTATCATCTATTAATTGTTGTGTAAGTGGAATTTTGGTAGGTCGGACAAATACTCTGAAATGTCCGACAAGTTGTAAAAGGTCAGAAACTTGTCTAATTATGTGTCGGACAAAAAGCTGGACCTGCTACATTTAACTGGACATTAAGTTAAGCATGTTCTAACTTAGTGAACTAACGTGAATACGGGATTAAAATTTAACCGGTTTGATGAACACGCTCGGCTTACCGTCGTAAAAATGATAGGCCAGTAGGCCAGCCATCGTATGCACAAGGGCGTTGGCTGGTGAACGGTGTCGACTATGATCAATGTCTAAAACGCTCATAAAAATATCATTTACTGACTTATTCAGGCCCCGTTTTTTAAGTCGAACTTTGTCCTTTAAATCCATCAGTATATTGGTCATATTCTTCCGAATCTTAGTCACCAGATGTAGGCCTTGTTCATAAAACTCCGCGAATAGTTTGCTCAAATAGCCCTTGTCCTCGTAACACTTTCCCCGTAAACCCTTTAACAACCGGCGTAGCACTGTTTCGTTATTGTCGGAGACGCTTGCGGGTGTGATTAGATAAGTCATTACCTGCTCCATCTCATTGATAACCAAGTGCAATTTTAGGCCATAGTACCAGCCATTGGAGGATATACCCCGGCGGGCAATGTTGGCAAAGACCCGGTGCGAATGGATGCGCCGGTTATAGGAGACGGGTAATTTCTTGCTGTCAGCAAAATAGCATCCGGTGCGTTTATTGAACAGACACAGGCATTTACTCACCACATGTAGCAACGGAATTTGGCGGGGGATCAGGTGGATGAACCGCTGATAGGAAATTAAGCGGGGGAAGTAGGTTTTCATCCCTGGCTCTACTAATCGCTGAAAGTAGTACTGAAAGTTTTTGTAACCTGGATGGTGCCGTGTGGCCGGTGCCATAGTAGACCAGAATAGTCAGGATTTCACTGGCAGATAACTCAGTTTGGTGGGTGGGTGGGTGGTCGGGCCGGAGTAAGGCTTCGGGTGGTGAGCCATTGCTGAAAGAGATTGGTGAAGTCATCGACGGTAATGAATATTTCGATGAGTTTTTCTTCGCAGATTAGCCCCTATTGCACTTCTTTAGCCCAAGATGATCCCGAATTCACGTTAATTTAATAAGTCTCTTCCTATACCATTTACCATTGTTTTTTTAGTAACCAAAGCGTTCGTGTAAAGCGATCAATCTAATTAACGAAGATGAATCATACCTTGGCAAATACACACTCAGAAATGGTTCATACTGCATATTTTGCCCAGCAGTACACTTTCTTAATTCCAGCCCCTGAACTACGCTCTCTAGTGGACTGTTATTGGCTGCTCGACTTACGTTCTCCTCATTACGCATCTATGCAGTATCAAGAGTTTATTTTTGCGACTTTACACTCCTCACTGGTATTTAATCTCGGGTCAACTTTTGAAATTTTCGGCTTACCTGACTACCCGGCCCTTGCCTGTTCTCATAGCGTTTGTATTGGTCCCCAAGTGCAACCTCTCACGTACCGCCACGCTTACGGTAACTTCTTAATAGGCATTAAATTCTACCCAGCAGCCCTTCATTACATCTTTAGAATACAAGCTATGGATTTATCCTTGAATCTATTGCCTGCAAAAGCTTTTCTCACAGATCTATCTCTACTAGAAGAGAGATTACACGCGGTTACACCGGATCAAGTGCGTTATGAACTGGATGCTTTGGTGAGAAAGGAAATAAATCAGCCCGATGACGTCCGTATGAAAACGGTGTATCATGCTTGCCAACCGGATTTACTTTCACAAACTCGTTACCAGCTAGTTGAACTCGCTAATAGGTTATGCTTAACTCCGCGCACCTTGGAGCGTTATTTCATGTCCACACTGGGAGTATCCCCAAAAACCTGCTTGCGCATCGCTCGCTTTCGAAGAGCAATGCCGGCATATGCAAGCCTGGGCTACCGCGCCGATTACGAAGCGTTAGGCTATTACGACTTTTCGCATTTTCTCAAGGATTATCATTCTTTCAGTACACAGGTCTGCTAAGCAGCGGTTGGCAGTGATTGTCGTATATTTACAGTAGATTCAATTAGTACGTCAGATAGCTTTGTTTCATGCTATCACTAGACAATCCTTATTCCGAGCGCAGGTGCTTACTGACTGCCCAACTACAACCCGCTGCCGTAGCAGTGCTTGTAGCCAACGATATGATGCCTTCTAATGCCGATGGCACCTTACCCTATCATCCGAACAGCAATCTTGTGTACTTAACTGGGCTAGACCAAACACAAACAGCCCTGGTGCTCTGCCCTGACCATCCCCGAGAAGAGTGGCGACAGATATTGTTCATTCAACGTGAGAATGATCACTTTGTGAAATGGTTCGGCCCTGGCCTTTCATTCCAAGACGCGGTTGCTAAGTCTGGTGTGGACACGGTATATTATTTCGACGAGCTAGCGACGATTCTCCACCAATTGATAATCATCAGCGAGCACCTTTATTTGCTCACTAACGAACATCCACGTTCTGAGAACCAGGTACCTACCGCTGACGATCGGCTACTGTCCACTTTACGTCAGGCATACCCCTTGCATCAATATCACCGTCTATACCCTTTGCTGGGCCGCCTGCGTACGGTAAAATCACCCAGCGAAGTAACTTTACTGCGCCAAGCCAGTGCCGTGTCCGAGACTGGCTTTCGCCAGCTGCTGCGCACGGTACGACCCGGCATTATGGAGTATCAGTTGGAAGCTGAACTGGTCTACGCTTACGGTTTACAGGGTGCACGACCAGCATACCAGCCCATTGTGGCCACTGGCCGCCACACCTGTGCCTTGCACTACCATGCTAATAACCAGATGTGTCATGCTGGAGAGCTACTGCTGGTGGATGCTGCAGCAGCTTGGCAATACTACAACGCTGACTTGACGCGTACCATTCCAATCAGCGGGTATTTCACCCCTCGCCAAAGAGCTTATTATGAAGCTGTACTACGAGTACATCGACAAATGGCTCAACAGATGCGGGCCGGTTGCCGGCTCAGTGAACTGCAGTTGATTTGTAACGAACTGTTGATTGAAGAGTTAATAAATCTGGGCTTGTGTTCAATGCAAGACGTGCAAACTCACGGTGCGGGGATTTATCTTGACCGGTATTGTTATCACAATTTCTCCCATTTTTTAGGCCTTGACGTACATGATGTAGGCTTCACTCACGAGCCGTTGCTGGTGGGTACTGTTTTGACTAATGAACCCGGCATTTATTGCCGGGAGGAAGGCATTGGGGTGAGACTGGAGAATAACCTGTTACTAACTCATGACGGTTTCGAAGACCTAACGGTTAATATACCGATCGACCCTGATGAAATTGAGCACCTGATGCAGCTTAACAATAACATCCAAGTCGAGACTGCCCGCTGACACATTTCAGCGGGCGGGCTCTAAATCTACCCAAAAAAGTCCTAGCCAACAAGTACATCACCACCTTTCTTCCTGTCCCTCATCAAAGTAATTTCAAGTAAACGACCGGGCTGCCGGAGCAGTCGCGCTAATTCGGCAAAACTACTCATTCATTAACACGGATTCGTTCAAAAGGTCAACCGGTAAAAAGGTATCGGTAGAAAGCTCTGCTGGTAAGCAGAGCCAATGCGGTTTGTTCGCGGATTGTACGCCTGCTGAAAGATGTTCTTATTCCCCGTAACATTTTGCAGGTCCAGGGCAAACTCATGAGTTAGGTGCTGCCGATTGAGTTTGTACCCAAATTTCAGGTCCATTCGGAAATAGGGTGTCTGCTGGCTGGAAAAAGCCCGACCGAAATCTGGCACCTCATGATGTTGTTCGGCAGAAGCCGCCAGGTCGATTGGCGTTATGAATTTCCCGCCAGCGACCGACACTCGCCAGTTGAGACTTAAAATGTTCCCCCGATTCCCAATCCGGATTTCACGTCCGGTTAATGCGTTGATTACGTAGTGATTATTATAGGGCGTATTGCGTTTAATGCCGTCGCTGCCCGTGTATTTCGAACTAAACAAAGAGCTGGTAATTAGAAAATAATAGCTGTTAGAAAAGAATTTTTCGAGCGTCAGCTCTAGCCCGTAGTTCTGACCTGTACCTGCATTGACCAGATTTCCGCGATTGGTTGGGCCAAAGCCTGTACCGACCGTGAGCAACGAGAAATAACTCGGCTTCCGGTCAACCGGCGCATCGAATAGCCACTGGTGGTAGGCCTCTACTTTGAGATGAATCGTTTCAGTCAGCATTCGGTCGTAACCCGCCACCAGATGATGACTGCGGGTGAATCCCAGACTTTTGTTAGTCAGTGAATAAGTACCATCCGCCTGTTGACTCTGGTAAAAATAGGTAAGCATAGGCTGCATCATGCTGTGTAGTCCATAGGCTACATTGACTGATGATGTGGGCGTTACCTGATACGACAGACCTGCACGGGGTTCAAAAGCGGTGGAATTATTCAGGGACAGTGTCAAAAAACTCAGGCCGGTATTCAGGGTCAAGTGCTCCGTGAACCGGTGTTTCCACTGGCCGTATACCTGCGCCAATGCGGTTTGGCCAGTTGCATTGCGAACCGGACGGGTTACCGGCAGTAAATCCAGTTCCTGAAAATCATACTGGATCAAATCCACGATAGTCCCCGCCGAAAATTTGTCTTTGGGACCAATTTTACGGGTAACAGATGCGTTTAGTGACCATTTTCGTTGCCTGTATTCGGATTCACCGCTGGGCGTTTCGGCCAAGATATGTTTATTGCTTTTGTACGTAACCGTGTCGCCGTTAAACCATTGCTTCGTCCGGGAACCCGATAGCGTCAGTTTAATATATGTGCGCTTCGAAAAGCGATGTTCGTAAGCAATAGCCCCAATGTTGGTAGCATACCGAACCCGGGTATTGTTATTCTCATTGCCATACGAATCAGGTTTGTCGGTTGATATATCTTTGCCCAGAAACGTGATATTGCTGTCACCATTCAGCGTCCAGGCGCTTAATTGACCACGTTTCCCAACCGGGATATCAGTTTTGAACGTAAAATCCTGATAAACAGGCGTGCCGGCTATCTGGAAACCTATGTTCTTTATCAGGCCAAAAAACGAGTACCGATAGTTGATCAGGTAAGAGGCTTTACTTTTTTTGGAGTATGGTCCTTCGGCCCCTGCTTCCAGCCCGTTGAAACCACTCTGAAACAGAAATTCGTGCTTTTCATCGTTCCCTTTTCGTAATCTGAGGTCGAAAACAGAGCCGAGTACATTGGCATATTCGGCCGGGAAAGCACCGGTCAGAAAGTCGGATTTAGCCAGTAGGTTGGTATTCAGCATTGATACCGGTCCGCCCGATGTACCCAAAGCGCCAAAGTGATTCGGGTTGGGAATATTCACGCCGTCGAGTCGCCAGAGCAGCGAGGTCGGTGAGTTGCCCCGTACAACAATGTCGTTTCTGGAGTCATTGGCCCCGCTCACGCCCGCAAAATTAGCCGCCATCCGCGACGGGTCGCCCAGATTGCCCGCATATCGAATCGTTTCGGTGGCATCGAAGGGCCGGGCACTGACTGTAGCCATTTCATTGTTGGGCACCGTCCGTTCTTCTGACCGTTTGTAAGCAACGGATACTTCGTTGAGGGTTGAAATATGCTCGGTCACCGGAATGTCGAGCACAACCTCTTTGCCGGTCGTTACGATCACTTCGTTCAGGAGCAGGTCCTCATACCCAAGTGAGGTAACTTTTAGCCGGACCCGCCCGGTAGAAACGTCCGTCAGCCGGAAACGACCAGTCTCATCTGTAAAAGTGCCCTGTAGGGGCTGGCTACCAATGATCTGAATAGTAGCACCCACGAGCGGGGCTCTGGAAACAGCATCGGTAATTGTTCCCCGAATCGTTTGTGAAAACTGGCCCGCATTGGGCGATTCGCTTTGTGCTCTAACGTTGTTACAGATTGCCAGAAAGCTGAATACCAGGAGTACGTTTTTCATACACGCCATGTGTTTGGTTAATGACGCTGTAAATATTCTGTATAGAAGCCTAAACGCTTAACGATATCTGGTGGACTGTTGACCGAAGCCGGTCAGTTGTTCAATCTGTCTAGTGAATTGTGACTCGTTCAAGCATCCAACCACTCTTTAAAGGCGTTTACCCGCTCACGACTGACGATTACGTCGAAAGGGGGGGCGGGCTGTAAATCCAGTTTTAGCCGCCCATTGAAATAAACCGATATACGCCTAATCGCCACTAGGTGCACCATTAGTTTGCGGCTGATCCTAAAAAAACGCTTGGGTGGCAGAAACGTTTCAATTTCATCGAGGGCGTAATCGATTATTTGGCGTTTCCCCGACTCGTCAATCGTAAATGTGATGCCCTCGTCGGAATATAAATACGCCAGTGAGTTAACCGGAACGTACGAAAGCTGCTGCCCCGTTTTAACGAACAACCGCTCTTTGTAGGTGGGAGCGGTCATCCGCTGGAGCAATTGCTCCAGTGCCGGCAAGGCTGCCGTCGCTGGCCCTTGCAGTGACTCATATTTTTGCAAAGCCGCAGATAATTCTTCCCTGTCAATCGGTTTCAGCAGGTAGTCAATGCTGTTTACCTTGAAAGCTTTCAAGGTGAATTCGTCGTAAGCCGTCGTAAAAATAACGGGGGTCATCACAGTTACCTGGTTGAAAATATCGAAGCTAAGTCCGTCGGCCAGTTGAATATCCATGAACAGCAGGTCTGGCTTCGGAAAAGTCTGCAGCCACTTTACCGACGCTTCGACACTATCGATCACATCCACTACGCAGCAGTCAGGCCGCAGCCCGGTGAGCAGAGCTGTCAGCCGTTTGGCTGCTGGCAGTTCATCTTCAATCAGTAATACGTTCATGAACAGGCGCGGTAAGAAGGGGTAGGCTGACCGCAAACGTTTGGGTAGTGACAATGACATTTACTGGTCGATCGGCCAGTAGTTGGTACCGATTCTGAATGTTCTGCAAACCAAACCCCGTAGAGTCGGTCGGCTGGTTCTTTCGCTGAAGGTTGTTGCGCATAATAATATTGTCGTTGGCCAGAAACAGGTCGATGTGCAGGGGTTTCTGACTGGAAACAATGTTATGCTTTACCGCATTTTCGAGGAGTATCTGCAAAGCCAGCGGCACCACCCGTTCATTCATCCGCTCATCTGGTAGATTGATCCGAATGTTCAGGTTATCGCCGAAACGAATTTGCAACATAAAACTGTAGGCCTTCATGGAGACTAGTTCTTCGCGCAATGAAACCGTTTCTAAATCCCTGATCTCAAGAATATACCGGTACACTTTCGAGAGCTTCAGCACAAACTCAACCGCCAGCTCGGCATCGTCGGGAATAATGGACGCCAACGTATTTAGGCTGTTGAACAGAAAGTGTGGTTTAACCTGATTTTTGAGCGTTTCTAACTGCGACAATGTATTTTCTTGTTTTAATTGTTCAGCTTCCCAAAGGGCAATCCGTAGCCGACTGAAATAGTAAAAGCTTTCGTAAATGGCCAGACCGAATATCGCTGGGATCAGAATAGCTATGTAGGTGAATAGCAGCGTGCTAAAGCTCCGGTCAAGTGCCCCTTCCCGAAAAATTCGATGTACGACCGGTTCAACGAACGTAACAACGATGATGACGTACGTAATGGTACAGGCCGCTAGCCAGCCAATACGTTGGCGGGTTTGGGATAGGAGTGGAAAGCGCCGATGGACCCTAACAAAAAAGAACAGACTCCCCTCATAGTAAATAACTGTGTACACCATAGACAGTATCCAATCGGGCAGATACTGCCTCAGGCCACCGTCCAGACTTTTCCCGAAAAATAAGATAGGGACCATAAAGCCAATGATCGGAATAGCGATCAGGCGCAACCAGCGGTCGTTGAATGAAATAAGGCCACGGACTGAATTCATGGTGCCAAGATTCAGTGAATGTAAAACGAAAGCTACAAAAAAACGGTGAACTGCCGATTTCAGCCAGTGACCTGTCGATCTATATTGTTTAGGGAGGAAGTGGTAAGCCAATGTAAGCCACGTTACGGCACGCTTTGTCGAATGTCAAAATAGACATGGTTTGAGGTGATTCAATGACAGTTTCACTGGTTAATGGAATGGTGAAACTCATAATAATTAGAGTTTTAGCAGTACATACGCATTAACTTTCTGAACCGTATTTATCGATACATCGCACAATTTAGCCCTTTTGTGCATACTACGCCCTGTCCACAGATTGCGCATTACAAAACCATATTTTTTCAGAAAAGCTGCAGTTATGAGGTTCACGCTTCTGATTTCGTCCGATGTAATCCATCTTCAATACCCCGGCGAATCATATTTCCATAGCCATTATCCGGCAACTGATCCACATAGGACATAGCCCTCTGATAATGGATTACTGCCGCTTCTCTATCGCCTAATTCCTCGTAACCTTTCCCAATATTCAAATAGAGTGACGGTAAGCCAATTGTAGGGATTTGGTCACAGAGGTTCAGCGCAAAATGCAGGGCCTTTTGGTCCCATTCCAGTTTGTCGGCCACCGTAGGCTGCTGCCGGGCTACGTAGTGAGCAGCCGTGAACCGCTCAAAATCAGTTGTTGCTATCTGCCAAGCGTGTAAGAATAATCGTTTGGCCTCCTGCTGATTACTACCCTCCAAATCCATGCCTCTGATACATAGTTGTACAACGGGGTTATTAGAATCAAACGTCATGTGCAAAAGCGATAAAGTCAATCTGTGGTTAATTAGTGCAGTGGGAATTCGTTAACGGGAAAAGAACAAAATTTAGCCTTGTACTGCCGGGGACTCATACCGGTATATTTTTGAAATACAGATCGGAACGACTTTAAATCATGGTACCCCGACTGGATCATAATCTCTGTAATTGATTCCTGCGTACTTTCCAACAACTGCTTGGCCGCTTCGATCCGCGTTTGTTGCATGTACTCTATGGGGGTGAGGCCCGTTGCCAATTTAAACCGTCGGGCCAGGTTACGCCGACTGGCCGGTACCTCCGCCATGAGTTTATCAATTGGCTCTGCTGCTTGAAAATTACCCATGATTAGACACTGTAGTGCTAGTACCAATTCATCCTGATGATTGTTGACTGGCTCGAACGTGCCAAAATAAGTCTGTTGCTCACGGTCCAGATCAATCCCGAAGTATTTGGCGACCCGAATCGTTAGGGGACGACCGCAATGCTTTTCGACCAGACGAAGCATCAGGTAAAACCCGTTGACAGCTCCCCCACCCGTATAAATGCCTTCCTCCTGGGTAAAGAGGGTTCCGGCTTCCAATCGGATATCAGGGAAGGCACGGGCCAGCGCAGATGCCGCCTGGATGTGGGTGGTAGCTGGTTTATGATTTAATAACCCAGAGGCAGCCAGCAGGAAAGCCCCCGTGCAGAAGGAAGCAATTTCAGCACCCTGTTGATGTTGATTAGTAAGCCAGGCTAAGCAATCGCTATTCATCTGGATAGCAGGTAAAAGATTGTCCGTCGCAAAGGCTGGGATTAAGATTACATCCTGATAAGACTGTACGTGCATAGAGCATACCTGATAGTCAGGATAACGATTGGCTGCTGAGTGATCGGGATTCACTAAGTTGATCTGAAAGGGAGGTTCCTTACCCGACTGTTGGGAAAAAAGATTGGCGGTTTCAAAAACATCGATCATGGCGGCCACGCTCAGCAGTCGGTAGTGCCGGGTCAAAAGAATAGATAGTTGTATCATACAGTGTGTGTAATTGTACGCAATCCGTAGAAATGGACTACTAAAATACAGACATTTTGTCCAAAATGCCCCCTTTATTTGTCTTATTTGGCCTAGAGGGTACCTATTGCAATATATTACCTTTGTATTATAGTTCTTGACTTGACCTGCCTTCAAGTCAATGTTATATCGAAACTGGGTAGGTGAAGATAGAAGAAGGTTCAAAAATTTGAACGTTAGTAAGTTATTGTATCAATTATGGGTATTTATGTCTTATTAGTGAGTTACTGGCTGGGTAACATTGCAGTGGGCTCACCCACTCAATCGATTATTGACACCACGTTTACTGCATCGTTTTACGCACTACCCAATACAACTAAAGTGCGCATTATCGTTTCAAATAAGTTTAATCAGCGACTAAAAGTTGAATTACAGCAGGGGATTCAGGGGGTCATCTATCAGGAGGTGATCGGCAAACGAATCCAACAATACAATACAGTTTTAAACTTGGAAGATTTGCCTTTTGGTGCCTACCATTTATCCGTTAGCTGTGAGCATCAAACTATCAGACGCACTCTATACCTTGATCCACCCTATACCCGTCCCTATGTGCCGACAAGGATTCTGTCAATCGATAATAACTCATAATAAAAAAGATAATCCAAGCCATATCCAGCTGATAAATAACATCAACGAATGGTGGACAAGTTAACTATAGCAGGAGGCTATTGATGGGCTATTATGATTGCCAAACTTGGCTGTTAACAGTATTTTTTAACGAGCAAAAAAATCATGAATACAAATTCGATTAAACTTGATATTTATGTCAACTATCCTGGGAATTGCGAAAAAGCATTTCAGTTTTATGAACAGCACTTGAGTGGCAACATAACAATGATGACTAGGTACGAACAACAGCTACCCAATTTCCCAAAGGAATGGAAGAATCCTATTGTCCATGCAAGAATAGAGATTGGCGGCACAATACTCATGGGAGCGGACATTCCCAATGCTGAGCCTATGCGCAGTGCCTACCTCACTTTAGGCATTGGTACACCGGAAGAGGCAGAGCGTATTTATAAACTACTTTCCGAAGAAGGTGAGATCTTTATGGAGATTAAGAAGACACCGTTTGCCAATCGATTTGCTATGTTGCGGGATAAATTCGGAACCTCCTGGTTGCTTCTTAATTAAGGTTGCTAACCCTATTTCTGAGTATTAGCTAAGGTGATTTTTTAGAAGTGTCAATTCGGCCAAAGCTGTTTGCATAGCTTTTAGATACAACTGCCCTTTTAAGGCAAAGTAATTGCTACTCGCTAACAGTTTTAATCGCTCTAATTTGACGTTGGCGTAGTTGCTGGAAAACAGAGAGCCACCTGTGCGTTTCGGTTAGACTGTTAACTGTCTTGCGGGTTTTCAATCGCTCCGGTAGCCCTTAATTGCTGTTTCATCTCACGTTGGGAGAGTTTTGTGGGCAGGGCGTTGAGACGGGCAGCTCCCTGATTGTCATAAAATCTTATAAACTATGCGCTGGGATCGGCGATAGTTTTGTCTCAACCTAGTTTTATTCGAAAAAAAACAATCAACATGAGAAAATTAGTGCTTTTCGCACACATTTCCCTGGATGGTTTTGCCGGAGACATTCACGGCGACCTCCATTTTTTATCCTACAATGAGGAACTTCAGCAGTATGGGGAAGAACTGGTAAAAACGGTAGGCACTCCTGTTTACGGAAAAAATACGTATCATTTAATGGCAGGTTACTGGCCCACCCTATTGGATGATCCAAATGCAAGCGAGCATTCACTTAAACACGCACGATGGGTGCATGAGATTCCGAAAATCGTTTTTTCCACCACATTACCCAGTGCGGACTGGAACAATACGACGTTGATCAAAGACAATGTAGTGGAAGAGGTGAATAAACTTAAACAGCAACCAGGCAAAGATCTGGCGATATTCGGAAGTCCTGGCTTGGCCAAAAATCTTATGAATCTCGGACTGATCGATGAATATAAATTAACGCTGCATCCCGTCATACTAGGGGAAGGTATCAGTCTGTTCGACAGCAATACACAAATGAGTAAGCTGAAATTACTGGAATCAAAAACGCTCGGTTCGGGGGTTGTGACTCTGCATTACGTGCCTCGATAATTAGCTTACGTATAACCACCAAAAAATTAAAAGTAACAAATATATCAGCGTTGTTGAGAAATGGTTGAAGTTTTCAAAACAAATGTTAAAAATAAGGCACAAAGTAAAATACTACTTTGTGCCTTATTTGAAGTATTCCCATCGTTGAAAATTAATTTTGACCTTTCAGATTACGATAAGGTGCTCAGAGTTCAAGGAGACAATATAGACGCGTCAAGGATAATTATACTCGTAAAGCAGTATGGGTATATCTGTGAGATATTAGATTGACAACAAAAACAATGGGGCGACTGAAGGCCGAACAAAGTAAGCAAACACAAAAGTGCAGAGTCACCACTACAACCATTGACAACCTATGTATAAGAGAAATAATTGTTTTATCAATAA
>JBBSTD010000146.1:0-13447 GCA_038236215.1 Cytophagales bacterium
ACTAACGCGGCCACCGAGGGGCTGAACAACGTCATCCGCTACGTCAAGCGCATCAGCTACGGACTGCCCAAATTCGAGCATCTTAGGCTACGTGTTCTGGCCCAAGCCATCTGACCACAAAAATTGTCAAAGAACCAATTTTTTTACATTTAACAATAATTATAAGCTATATTTGGCCTACAATAACCTACGATAAGGTGGCATTTTGCTAATTAACATTTTGTTTACTTATTCTACTTTTTGGCGGTATAAAAAATACTTTTTTTTACTTTAAGTTCATTTGCATGTCGCCTAGACAATAGTCAATTTTCCTCCTCCATGATTGGCTAGTCGCATATAGTTTTTTCTCCTCTGGACAGCGTTTCTTTTGTCCATTTCATCACTCACCACTTCGTTTGTAATCATCAGATCCTCTGATGTTTATACTATTTAGCATTGCTAAATAGTTCCTCTTGTTTCTGAACGAATTCAACTTGTTCTGAACAAACCTGATCTACTGTAATAGTCATATTCACAGTCGGATTACTGTACATTTATTTTTCTGTTTTTTCAGAATAATAAATGTACAGAGTCTAATTGAAACTGCTATTTAAAGAACGGGATGATGTTTTAAATTTCAATACTTTTCTCTTAAACGCTAAAAATCTGATATGGTAACACTTTAAAAAGAAATCTTTAATCTCAAAACTACCAAACTCCTTTATCTATGAAGTTTTTTTTTGCTATCGTTCTATTGACGGGAATGTTCAACTATGCTTTCAGTCAAACTGTGACCAATTGCAATTGCCAGGTTACGATCACGCAAAGTGGGTACTATGACGCTAAGGCATTAAATATCAAACCGGGTCAGACCATTTGCATAAGAGCAGGTACCTACTCTTCCCTTACCTTCGCTAATCTCACGGGTTCATCCTATATGCCCATCACGGTGCAGAACTGCGGCGGACAGGTCATACTAAAAGGTTCAGACAATTCGAGTGGCATCACATTTTACAACAGTCAATATTTTAGTCTGTCGGGTGTCGGCGATTCGGGCTACATATACGGTATAAAGGTTCAGCAGCCGTCGGGCGGAACACCGGCAGTAAACGTAACAAATCTAAGTACAGATTTTACCCTAAATCATATCGAGATAACAGGGGCGGGTTACGCCGGAATCATGGCCAAAACTGATCCTACCTGCGACCCTGCCACCTGGCGGCAAAATTTTGTGATGCGTAATGTGAGCATTCATGACAATTATATTCACGATACCGACGGAAAAGGGATACTGATCGGTTTTAACGCCGGGAGGGTGACCAAAAACTGCAATGGTAAGAGCATTGAAATACATCCACATGACAGCAAGCTGTTGAAAATTTATAATAACAGGATTGAAAAAGTAGGTAGTGAAGCTTTAGTTTACGCAAACGCGTCGAATGCCGAGGTATATGGCAATGTCATCGAAAAGGCGGGTACAAAATCTATGGCGGCTGGCGTCCAAATTGGTGTCAATGCAGGGGGGGAGTTTTACAACAATAAAATCTTGGGTGCTTCGGGCAATGGCCTGAGCGCGATAGGTTACCTGGGCAACAATAAAGTGTATAACAATATTATCGCAAATTCGAATCGGCACGGGGTTTATGTGGTCGATCGGGATGAAACGACTACCAATTCGCCGTTCTTACTGGCTAATAACACGATCAGCGGGGCAGGTGGGACCGGCATCAGGCTCGACAATGTAAAAAGCGTCAATACCGTCATCAACAATGCCATTGTACAGTCGGCGACAAATACCCCGATGAGCGTTTTGGTGGGTGTACGGGTAAACGATCGGAGCAACTACAAAGGTGCTGCAACTCCCGAATCCCATTTTGTGAGCCCACAGGCCAACGACTATCATTTGACTGCCAATTCCTCGTTGATCAATGCCGGAGAATCGGTCGATAATTTCAGGATTTACACCGATTTGGGCGGGCAACCCCGAACTTTCCAGGGAACCACCGATATTGGCGCTTACGAATACCAGAAGACCGTAGTCGCCCAGACCGAGCTTGCTCCAACGCCATCGCCATCCGACGGGTGTAAGTTGACGATCACAAAGGACGGATATTATGATGCTGGGAAGCTGGACATCAATCCGGGGGATAAGGTCTGTATTCAGGCGGGTACCTACAACCAGATTTCGATCTTCAATATTTCGGGAAATAAGCAAGCCCCCGTCATCGTTACGAACTCCGGCGGTTTGGTAGTATTCGACGGTGCGTCAAATTCTAAAGGCTTGGCTCTGTTTAATTGTAAATATTTCAAGCTGACAGGTACCGGCGATCCTCAGCACCCGTACGGAATAAAGGTGCAAAGGACCGAATCCGGGGTTTCCGGTATCTCGGTCGGCAACTTGAGCAACTACGTGGAAGTAGAACACGTAGAAGTGGCCGGGGCCGGTTTTGCGGGCATAATGATCAAAACCGACCCAGGCTGCAACCCGGCCACGTGGCGAGAAAATTTTACCATGCGAGAGGTGAAGATACACCACAATTACATCCACGATGTAGGGGGAGAAGGCCTTTATGTGGGCAATTCCTTTTCCGGTCAGGGCATGACCCGCACCTGTAACGGCTCCCCAACCACAGTGTACCCGCACGACATCCTGGGCCTGGAGATCTACGAAAACCTGACCCAGCGCACGGGTGCCGAGGGCATCCAATACGGCTCCGCCTCCGATGCGGAAGTGCATCACAATACGATTTTAGATCCCGGAATTTCACCCTTCTCTCTTTACCAAGACAACGGTCTTCAAATCGGTGGGGGAGCAGGTGGCCGAGTTTATAACAATGTCATTAAAAACGCTAATGGGACTGGGATCATCATGATCGGGCATTTGGGGGGCAACAAGATTTTTAACAATTTGGTGATCGAGTCGAAAGGCAGTGGAATATTCTGCGATGATCGGCCCGGATCGCTTCCTAATACGCCGGTGCTGATCGCAAACAACACGATATACCGTTCGGGTTCACATGGAATCTACCTTCTCAATGAAATCAACTTTACCACCCTGATCAACAATGTCATCATGTTTCCTGGTTCGGGACATTACATTGACGCTAGACAGGGCGTACCGCATGCAGATGTGAATAATTTTGAATCATCGGATGACAACAATTCGACTTTTGCCAATGTTGGAGCGGGTGATTTTAGTCCGGCAGACCGCTCTCCCTTAATCGATGCGGGCGCCGATGTCGGTGGTTATGGAATTAAATTCGATTTAAAAAACAAAAAACGGCCCATCAATAATAAATACGACATTGGGGCCTACGAATATGGTGCTAGTGACTCAGGCAGCCGCCTGGCTTTCGAAGAGTTCGAGAATTCTGTGGCTGGGACCATGTCTGTTTGCCCATCGCCAAGTATCGATAAATTGACGATTGTGTTGACGGATGAAGACATTATTAAGAAAGTCGAATTGATAACTGTCACAGGAAATCCGGCCATGCGATTGGTTCCGGAAAGATCATCGAAAGAAATCGAAATCGAGGTATCGACGCTAATCAGCGGGATATATCTTGCGAAGGTCACTACCTTAGCTGGCAAAACCCTGATACGCAAGTTTATGAAACAATAGGTTATATTCTGTTACGTTTTTTTCCAAGTGGCCGAAGCGGCATCGTACTGCCGGACAAGGCGGGCGGGGTTGCCAACTACCACGGAGTAGGGGGGGACGTCTTTGGTAACTACACTGCCTCCCCCTACTACCGAATGCTTACCAATGCGTACGCCCGCCGTGATAACTGTATTGGCACCAATCCAGCACTCATCCTCAATCACGATCGGGCGGGCCAAAACGGGCTGCGCTTTGATGGGTACGTCGATAGCCTCGTAACTATGGTTCATACCTGACATTACCACGTGCTGAGCAATAATCACGTGGTTGCCGATTTGCACTGGCCCGATGACCACTGAGCCAATCCCAACCCGCACATCATGACCGATGGATACAGTACCCACGCCGTTGTTGACGACTGCATAGTCCTCTATCGTGGATCTTGCTCCCAATACAAAGGGTCGGAAAGGCAAGACATCCATCCGTACCGACGAGCAAATAACCGAACTTCGGTGCCGCTTATGTACCCACGGATTGACAAAGTACTGTGCCCACTGCCGCGGGCGCGCCTGTCCGGTGGGTATAAGCAGCCAAAGCACCCAACGTTTGAGCGCCGGTTTATTTTTCAGATAAGCATCGATTTTCATACTGATAGGCCGTTTTAGTCTTGAAGAACCCGATCAGTTGTCTGGCGGATAGCAAATGAGCGGTAGAGTTTTCCCAGGAATGTTCCCGGGCAAGGCGAGATATCTCTTATATCGGCTTCTGTTTTAGTATCCAAGGTCTAGAAGGGAAGTAATTACAAAATCATACGGTAACATGAGTACTAAGGAAATTCAGCTTATAAAAACAAAATATTTATCTTGCTGAGGAGCGGCGTGCCTTCGATGAGTAATGTTTTTGTAATTAGTTTTGCCGTAATTTGGTCAAAAGTAGATATTTTTTCAAAGTTATGCAGTAAATTTGTTCCCTTATCGCCACAGATTACACACCTTAGAAAATGATAGAAGCATTAAATGGCATTAATACCACAATGCAGCTGGTCTCCATCCGGCGTTACCGTTGGTCGATCGATTTTTCCTTTACTTGGTTTATCATAGGTATTTTTATTGCTTTCACAGAATCTGGCACCTGTGCTACGCTACAACGATCTGTACCAAGTCCTGCGTTGTCGTCTATAGATACAGGTGTTCAAGCTTTCCCCGATACATTTTTTCTGGATTTCGACCTTGATCTGGTCGATCAGATCCTGCCTGTCGAAGCTTTATACGAACTAGCCCTGGTAAACTCCCCAACCCTAAAAGTGGGGCAGGCAAATGTCGAGGCCGGGCAAGCCAGCTATAAGCTTTCCAAGACCGTTATATTTAACAACGTAACTCCATTTGTCAACTACTCTAACGGTAACCAGAGACTGGGTACCAGTGGTCCAGCCGGACCAGATTTTGCATCAGCGATCAATGGGTACCGATACGGTATAAACGTCCGGATTCCTATAGATGAATTGGTGGGCCGACGGTACCGCAAACGTTTTGAGGCGGCCACCTATCAGTCGATTGTGGCCATGCGGGAAGTTGAGCAATTGAATCTGAAACGTGAGTTGATCCAGGTGTACCAGGATCTGCGTACATCTCAACGCATCCTTAAGCTACGATTTCGGGACGAGCAATCGTCGGCCATGGTCTTCCAGGTAGCCGAAGTAGAATATAAGCAGGGACAGCTTGAACCGCGCGAATTTGCGCAAATCAGCACGTCTTACACTCAAACAAAAAGTACGACGGAATTTCAAACCGGTGAATTTCTTAAGCATTTTTATGATCTTCAGGCCCTCGTTGGGGTACCCATTGAGAATTTACTAATTTCAGCCAGCGGGGCTGAATCCGATACAAAAAAATAACCAGGGTGGCATAGGTTTCAAAATGTTACCTAACTTCGGTGCCGTACCCTTCAAATGCATCAGTAGTTCCGATTCATCCTCATCCCTTGCTCAGATATGCTTTTACTTCGATTGCTCAAAAAAAATGCCCTCTGGCTTTTGCTATTGCCCGTACTGACTGCTTGTACGGTATATTATTTTACCCGTAATCAACCCGAGATTTACCGTTCTACGGCGACCGTTTACACGGGCCTGGCTTCCGGCTACTCCATCTTATCCGAAGGGACAGGTGGCCGCGTCAGCGGGGAGGTCATTTACAATGAATTCGATAACCTCTCTACGATAATTAATTCTCAGGAAACCCTGGCTCAGGTTGGCACGCACCTCTTGGCCCGCCACCTGCAATTGGCAGATTCCCAGCCGCTCGTGCTAGGCAAACAGGGATACAATCGGCTCGAGTCTATCAAAAAGATAATTGAACCGTACCTTATCGAGGGCGCGAACCAAGACAATACGTTTCTGCGGCTCGATAGCCTGGTACATGCTAAAGGGACGAACCCAGTAAAAGACTTGATTCTCAAGGGGGGGAGTTATTATTCGGTCAATCAAATCAAAAGTGTACAAAACACGCGTAAGAGCGATATGTTGCACTTGGAGTATAAATCCGAAGACGCGGCGGTGGCCCAGGCGACGCTGAATTTGCTAATCCAAGTGTTTCGGGAGCGCTATTCGAACTTCAAATCGTCCGAGGCAGGTGAGGTGGTGAAATACTATAGTAGCCGCACTCGGGATGCAGAAGCCGATTTGGGACAAGCAGAAGAAAGCGTGAAATCTTTCGGGGTCAAAAATAAAATAATCGACTACGGCCAGCAGTCGAGCACAGCGGCTGCTTCAAAAGCGGGTCTGACTAACGATTACAACAAAGAATTGATGCAATACCAAGCAGCCAAAGCTGCCATGGCCACTTTGGGAATGCGCATGTCAGACCGTGCATCGACCCTCGCAAACAATGAGGCCCTTGTGACCAAGCAGGAAGAGATCGTCAAGGTGCAGACCCAACTGGCCAATGCCAGAAACTACGGACAGCCCAATAAGGTAGTAGGGGATTTAGAAAGCAAACTCAGTCGACTGACTGCGGATATGAAAGTGATTGCCGCAAAGCATTACGATTTGGGAAATACGACTGAGTCGATCGCTCAGCGAACCCTGGTAGATGAATGGCTCAGAAAAGTGCTGGCTTACGAAGAATCGGCGGCCCGACTCAACGTGTACGAGAAGCAAATTAAGGAGTTGGACAACACAACGAGACAGCTTACGCCGTTGGGATCGACCCTCAAGCAACTCAATCGCAACGCCGATGTGGCGGAGAAGGACTACCTCGACAATCTCTCGGAGCTTAATAAAGCGCAAGCTCGACTGAAAAATGCAGAAATGGAGGGACCACTGACTGTGTTGGACGAGCCGGATTTTCCGATGTCTCCCATGCCTTCCACGCAATGGAAGTTAGTTGCGGCGGGGGTGGGAACCGGATTGTTTTTGGCTCTGGCACTGATCCTGCTAAAGTATTTCCTGGACAAGCGGATCAACACCCCTCAACGCGCTGAAACCTTGACTGGGCTACCGATTTCGGTTGTTTTTCCCTGGATCAGCGGAAAGTCGTCCAAAGCAATAAGAGTTGCCAACGCAACGCTGGAACAGTTGCGTTCCAATATCGCTGTCGAATTGCGAAGTCGACCCCACCGACTGTCTTATACGCTGATCGGTGTAGTAAGCAGTCGCCCTAAGCAGGGCAAAACCTGGCTCGGCCTTCAGTTGGCGGAGCAGTACGCCCAGGCAGGTCATCGAGTCGTTTATTGCTTTCCGCAGGGGGCCGTATCGCCATCCGTCGAGACCCCTAACTTGACTTTCGTAGATTATACGATAAGTGCGGGATTTATCGATACGCCGGATATAGAAACGTTGTTGAGTCAGAATGCCGAAGGCAGGCCCATCGATTATGATATCGTGCTGCTCGAATTGTCGAGTCTAATGACTCATGCCATTCCTGCCTACCTCGTAGCGCAGGTGGACGCATCCATCCTGGTAGTTAGTGCCAGATCATCCTGGACCAGAGAAGACAGCACTCTGCTGGCCTTATACCAAAGGGCTACTACTCACTCGTTGATCGCCGTTTTAAATCAAACCGATCTGGACTTGATCAACATTACCCCGGTTGCCGAACAACTCAGTATACCGGTCAATGTGATTCCAAGATCCAGACAAACGCTGCTGCCTGAACGCGTGAAATCTGCCTGACCAAATGCATTCCAATCATGAGCGTCGGTTTTTGCGTTTATTCCAAAAGAATGCCTTTGTTTCTCTTGTCGGAAACGGGATAGGGGCCTTTTACGGATTAATTGCCCCGACTGGCGGAGACACACCGACGAAAGCATATTTCAGAATTCGTGAATTACTTTCAGGTGAGCAGCGGCGGTTGTGGTTTCTGTTGTTGCCCGAATCCCTGCTGAGATTCGTACTGGCCGGACCTCTGGCAATCTAATTGGGGAAGCGCAATACCGCTACGGAGCCTTAATCCTCCGGATATTCATGATTCAGGGTGCCTAAAAAGAATTAATCATTCATGAATGACCTACTCGCACAAGCAAGGGAGAGCGTCAATACACGTTTAGGAATATTTGCTTTTATCGGTGCCACGCTGGCCCTGCTGGCTGGTTTTGTCATCGCCCGGTTTGGCATGCTGGGTATGGCGGGATTCGTCGGGATTCCCGTTGCGGCTGTCGCAGTGATTGCTATCTTGATACAACCCCGCATCGGGCTGATCATTTATCTACAGGTCTGTTTTGTAGTCAATGGCCTATTCCGGTTCATTCCCGCAGATTTGCCTTATGGCCTGTTAGCCGATGCTGTACTTCTATTGAGTCTGCTGGGTGTATTGCTGAACGCCCGTAATATGGACTGGAAACGGCTGCATTCTCCCGTATTCTATATAGTGCTTGCCTGGTTCGCCTATACCTGCCTGCTTTTTTTCAATCCGTTGTCGCCTTATCCATTGGCCTGGGTCTATTCCATTCGGGCTATATCGTTTTACTGGCTTGAGGTAACCGTATTGAGCTTGTTATTATTCAGAAACCGGGAGGATGTTAAACTACAGATCAAGCTCTGGCTCTTTTGGTCTGTTTTGGCCGCCCTATGGGCTTTCAAACAACAGTACATCGGCCTTACAGCTGGTGAGGTTGCCTGGCTCAATGCAGGGGCGGCTGGCACGCACATGCTTTTTGGTCACCTGCGTGGTTTTTCATTCTATTCTGATGCAGGTCAGTTTGGAGCCGAAATGGCCTACGCTACACTGTTAGCAATAGTCGGGCTGTTAGAAAAGAAGGGTTTGCTGAATAAGTTGATTTATGGCATTTTAGCAATCATCCTATTTTGGGGTTACGCAGTTTCGGGTACACGCGGGGCACTCGCAGTGCTTTTGGTCGGTCTGCCGATTTATGCGCTTCTGCGAAGAAAAACCAGTTTGCTAGTGGGGGGGATGTTTCTGGCGGGACTGCTGTTCGGCGCCCTTAAATTTACCAGCCTTGGTTCTAGCAACTACCAGATTCAGCGTATGAGAACGGCCTTTGACCCGGCAGACGAATCGTTGCAGGTTCGCCTGAACAATCAGCAAAAATTGAAAGAGTATTTGAGCGACAAACCTTTCGGAGTGGGCGTTGGTGCCTCCGGCGAAATGGCGTCTCGCTATGCGCCCGACTCATTTTTAGCCAATACTCCCCCCGATAGCTGGCTCGTGAAGATATGGATCGAAACGGGAGTCGTCGGCCTTGTTTTTTTTCTGATGATTGTACTAAGCGCCTTTTTGATTGGTTATCATCAGATTTCCGGTCTTAGGGAAAGCCAGCTGAAGATCGATTTGTCATCGTTGTTGGCGGGTTTTATGGGTATTTGCGTAGCAAGTTACGGAAATCCTATCTTTGGTCAGTTTCCCACGAATTCAATTATGTACATAAGTATGGTCATGTTCACCACCAGCCTGCGATTTGAAAAAGCAAATCTCCGCCAGGAACCGTTGGATAAATTAAGTTAAGTTTCTTCAAACTATCTGGGGTTAGTGCAGATAGTTTATGATTCACTTTATTGAAGGCTCAATCGCTCAGCCCCTTGGAGCATCAGGGCCGGAATCAAATTTATATTTCACAAAGTTTTTGAAATGATATGATTCTTTCTTTACTGTCCATTCTAGCTGTCATAATATGTTTTTATACAGCTCTCAACGTAATCTATCTGGCTCTATTTGCCCTTGCTGGATATTTTAGTACAACCAACGAACCAAGAGATACTCCTATCGCTGCTACGTTCCGCCGCATTGCCGTGTTGATACCCGCTTATCGCGAAGACAGCGTCATCGTCCAATCGGTGCTGGCTAATCTGAAACAGACCTATCCGGCCGAGGCGTATGATTTAGTTGTAGTTGCGGATTCGTTCCAGCCTTCCACACTGGCACGTTTGGGTGAGTTACCTATTCAAATCGTAGAGGTTGGGTTCGAAGTACCGACGATTGCAAAAGCTTTGTTAGCAGGACTTCAAAGGCTTTCCCAGAAATCCTACGACATCGTCGTCATCGCCGACGCGGACAACGTAATGGCTGCCGATTTCCTGGAACGGGTAAACGTAGCCTTCGAACAGGGTGCGGATGCCGTTCAAGGTCATCGGGTTGCCAAAAACACCAACACGACCTTAGCCGTGCTGGATGCCATCAGCGAGGAAGTAAACAATCACATATTCAGAAAAGGCCACAAAGCGCTGGGCATTTCGCCGTCACTCATCGGCTCAGGCATGGCGTTCAGACAAGAATTGCTGGAACGCTTCATTCAGCAGACCGAAGATATCGGAGGCTATGACAAAGGCCTGGATTTGTATATCAGGGAACTGGGCCTGCGGATTGTCTATTTAGAGTACGCTTATATTTACGACGAAAAAGTTCAGACAGGAAACGTTTTTGAACATCAGCGCACGCGGTGGATGGAAGCACATCTGTACTACCTCCGGAAGTATTTTTCAAAAGGAGTCGCCGCTTTATTTGAAGGAAGATTCGACTATGGTGACAAAGCGGTTCAACTTTTCGTCATGCCCAGGCTTCTGCTGGTCGGCCTCTTGACGATTTGCTGGATCGGCGGCTTACTGTTGGGCGTGCGGTGGTTTTCGTGGGCAATGGGCATTCAGTGGGTAATAGCTGTTGGTATGCTGTTGCTTTCGACACCCAAATATCTTTTCAAACTGCTACGACTGGATGTAATTATCGTGTTACCGACGCTCTTTTTTCTTCTCATCCGTTCTTCCATAAATTTCCGCAAAGCCCGTAATCGTTTTCTGCATACTCCGCACGGTATAGACACTATGCTGTTCGATGAAAATGATTCAGAACTTTCAACTACACCTTCTATTAAGGATTCTAAACTGATCCCCAAGAATCAGAAATAGCTATTCATGGACACGGTTAAGTTTAGCAATCTTACCCAAAAAATTTTTTAAAGAATATTTGACGTTAAAAAAAGCAGATAATCCAGGAGTTACTGGCTCCTTAAACTCTGTATAAATTTTCTCAGTTGACTACCAACTTATCATAAATAGCTTCATTCTTATCTGCAAGCTCAGTTACCTGGTATTTTTTGTACACCGTATCAATTGCATTCATACCTAATTGAATTCTCAAAGTACTATTCAAACAAAGTTCTAAAAGACCTTTAGTGATGTTTTCTTGCAAACTAGTTGGATCTATCAGGTATCCATTTTGCATATGTGTTACCATTTCTGGTGTACCATCCACGGCTGTTGCAAGAGTGGCCTTACCCATAGACAGAGCTTCCAATAATGCTATTGGAAATGCCTCCCACAATGATGGCAAAACAAAAATGTCAACATTAGCAAGCACATCAGGTACATTTTGAGTAAACGGCCTAAAGATTACTTTATCTTCAATACCAAGTTTTTTTACAAGGTTTAAAGCTGCATCTTTTTGTTCCCCATCTCCTACCATTAATAGTTTAGCGTTAAATACGGTTTTGCATAAATCAGCAAAAGCCGCCAGCAAAACCAGTGGCTGCTTTTGAAGCGTAAAACGTGCTATAGAAGCGATCAAAATCTCATTATCATACACGCCGAAACCTGGCCTTAGATTTTCGAAACTGCCATAAGGGTTGAACTTTTTTTCGTCAACCGAATTATAAATTATCTCCGCATCAAACGAACCGAATAATTTCCTAGCCTCATCGCGGTTGGCCAATGCACCACAAATATTTACGCTAGCTTTTGCAGTCAAATATTTTTCACTGAGTATTCTTAGCTTTTTTACCACTGGGTTTTGGTCAATGTGAAACGACCATGCGTGGCAGGTGTATACCAAAGGTTTATTATTTTTAATCGCAGATTTAAACATATTCGACATAGCCCTTGTTCCGTGAGCATGAACGATATCAATCTTTTCCTTTTCTACCAATTCTGAGACTTTTGGCCATACCCTTACATCAAAAGGCGTTTCTGTATAAATAACGTGCGTGGTAATGTTCTGGTTTCTCAAACGCTCCACCATGGGTCCATCGGTAAATGCCAATACAATAGGCTCATATTTACTTCTGTCAAGATTTTCAACAAGGCCTAGTAGATAACTTTCGCCACCACCAATTTTACCTTGACGTATTCCTTGTAGTATCCTAATTTTCGTCATAAAAAGTAAAACATAAGGAAATAAACATTAGTTGAAAGCATACTCGCCGATCAGGCCCTAGGACTAAAAAAAGCCCAGACACTGCCGCAACGATAAGCAGTCTCACGAAGGACTCAGTCCCCAGACCCATAAGATCTCCGGCAGCACTTGGCGCAACCGCGAGACCTTAGGAAGTGAGACATTAAAACTGAATTCTGGTGCTGCCAGTGGAGGGCCTTCTTCGGGGAGACGAGCAGAAAGAGGTGCTTCGCCACTTATCACTAATCTTTGTGTTGCTATGTTCACCGTAGCTCGACCCGAGCCGCCAGTTTCTTTCTTTGGTCTGGTGGGAGCAGTAGCGCTCCAAGTTGGTCTCAAAGCGAGGTAGCAGAAAGTCGACTTCTTCAACTGGTAGTCTGGTTAGAGCAAAAAATTGTGCCGGATGCTGTAGGATAATTGCGTAGTCCATCAAATTGCATATTGCGTACCGAGGTATATTTAAATCAGGTGAAGCAATTTAAAAAAACGTCCTGAATAATCACTATTGTATTACAGCATATTGATTGAATTCACAAATTAGGCAGATTTGGCCCAGGCAGTATTGAAGCCGAGCACTAACTGTTTGGGTATGAAATTACCTATTCGGCAGTCTATCTTTCACACCGCTAAACTTTTTTTATGTGAGTGATTAATAGGGAGAAACCCGGCGGATAAAGTTAGATTTTTGTCAGAACCCGACATTTTTGAGCAATTTTTGGAAGCTTTTTACTGAAAGGAACTGCTTGTACGTCAGATCTTCTTCGAAACTTTGTATCATCGGGTTTTAAAACTCAAATACCTTTCTAAAGTAATCGACTGGTTGTGGTTGTTCAGGTTATTAGCTTGTAGCCATAGCATTGAACGGGTAACAAGCAATTCGCGTGGTCCCTGACCGCTAAGGACGGTAGCAATCAGAAGAAGTCATTCAGCATTTCGGCAATAAAATTTAAAATGAAATCTAGACGTTCGAAGTCTTCGACAGACTTATAGTTGGTATAACCACTGTATTACTTTTTAAGACTCATTACATAAACTTAAAAACTATCAAACCCTGGATTTAAATCTGCCGACGACCTGTTAGCGATTGGCTACTTTTTACTTACATAGGCAATCAATTGTACCGACCCCCTAATTTTAGGACATAATTTCCAGATTTTTGGTTGGAACATTTTCCATTTCTAGGTGCTGCTTTTTCATATCAATCCCTCTTTTGAGGAGAAATTTATAGGGACTTGTATAGCCCACTCCCGAGTGA